>JAJZHW010000025.1 GCA_021810805.1 Nitrospirota bacterium | reverse complement strand
TTTGGCGTGGTTCCGAAGCTCGTTGGCCCGAACGATCTCGTCTTTGGAAAAGGTTGCGGCTCTCGCCATAGGGCACCTCCTTGACGAGAGCATATATTAATGACATCTTGAATGCAAAATAGAATAAGACACCCTCGGGGGGAGAGTCCCACGGATCCCAAGGGGAAGCCCCTCCCCCAAAAGAGCGCTGCAGATCCTCAGGGGGTCTTCGGAGGCTCGGTCCCGTTCCCTTTGAGGAGAAGGATCGCTCCGAGGATCATCAGGGCGATCCCCGAGACGGTGATCGCCTGGAGCCCCAGATCGCCCACACGGGAATGGGCGTGGACATCGTCACGAATGATGCCCAGATAGACCGGTCCTCCTGCCGGAACAATAGAGAGGAGAAGAATGGTCGCACCCGCAAGTCGAACCGTTTTTCCTGTCATGATCCCTTCCTTGGACTGATGTCTGAAGCCATGGCCTCCCCGGGCCCCTCTTTTCGCCATTTCGTTGCGACCGACGAGGTCGTCCCTCGGCCTCATCTTCATCCATCATACTCCATTTTCTCCCTCCTCCGGAGGAGTGTTATGATATCCGTCATAACACCCGTGCCAATCTTCGTCTAGAGTTGTGTCGGGAGGTCCTTGCCGCAAGGGGCCCCGTATCTTCACCGTGAGAAAGGAGAAACCATGTTGGGTTTTTTGAAGAAAAAGGCCGTGGAGGAACTCGGACCCAAGACCGTCTCCGAAGAGATCCTCCTCAAGGAGGCCTACCACATTGGCCGGTATTCCCCCTCGAACTGCGAGTGTCCCCCGGCGCCCAGCGTGATCCCGGTCTGGATCGAAAACAACGTGGAAGCCTTCGAAATCTTTGTCGACCGGCTCTATCGGGAATATCGGGTTCCCGAGGAGCTCTCTCCCCGGATCTACCGTCGCATCTACGAGGGGTTCTGCGATCTTGTCCGCGCCCAGCCCGACGAAGGGGATTCGCCCTTCTGCCTGTGCCGGGACGAGGTCCTTGTCCACGCCCGGGAGATCTTTCTTGCCTTGGCGAGAAAGAAGCGGGTGCCGCTCGACCTGGCCTCCTGAGGGCAGGGGACAGTTTCACTTTCGAGGGCCTCGCCCGTGAATCTGCCTCGCACAGGTCCGATCCGGAAAATCCTCCCGACGAGTCGGGGCGGGATCTTTCGGATCGGTTTTTGTCTGCCCGCAGCTCGATTCCCTCATTCCTCTCCGCCTCTCCTTTGTCCAGCCCTCCTCTCTCCCCTCCCCAGTGGGCCAACGTTCGTATGATCTGGATCATAAAATATGTCTGATTGAAATCATACTTGTCCTTGATTTTTTCCTTTACTCTCATCGCTGACGGGGGCGACGTTTTCTTCCCCCCCACTTCACTCCGATGAGAAGAAGGAGCCGACAATGCATTCGTCGACCGAAAAAAAGGGGTTTCTGTCCCTTCTGGTCTGTTCCCTGTTCCTCGTCCTCGCGGCTCCCCGAGTGGCTCTTTCCGCCGACCGGGATTTTTCCCTGAGCATCGAGGAAGTCACTGTCCGGGTCGCCCCCGACCTGACCTTCAATGCCTTCGCCTTCGACGGGCAGGTTCCGGGCCCGCTGATCCACGTCCGGGAAGGAGACCATGTCACGGTCCATGTGACGAACAACACATCCCTGCCCCATACCATCCATTGGCATGGCATCAACCAGACACACGGCAACTGGAAGATGGACGGTGTCCCCATGGTGACTCAGGAGGCCATTGCCCCGGGGGATACCTTTACCTACAGGTGGGTCGCCGAACGGAGCGGGACGCTCTGGTACCACTGCCACGTCAATGTCAACGAGCACGTGGCGATGCGGGGCATGTGGGGCCCCATCATCATCGACCCGAAGCGCCCTTCGGAGCTTGAGAAGAAGGTCGACCGCGACTTCATCTTCATGTACAGCTCCTGGGAGTCTCCCTACGCCCATCGCTACGGGCGGGGCGGGGGGCCCCGGGACGAGGCGGACTACTGGTCCGTCAACGGGAAGTCCTTTCCGCTGGACATGCCGGTGAGGGTGAAGAAGGGGGAGGTTGTCCGGTTCCGCTTCATCGGCGCGGGGGACGCCTTTCACGAGATCCATCTTCACGGCCACGACATGCTGATCGTCCGGAAGGACGGGTATCCCCTTCCGCATCCCTACTTTGTGGACACGATTCTGGTCGGTCCCGGAGAACGCTACGATGCCATCATCCGCATGAACAACCCCGGCCGGTTCGTCATGCACGACCATGTGGACAAGCACATGACAAACGGCGGCAAGGAAATGGGGGGCCCCATGACGGTGATCGAATACGACGGGATTCCCAAGGAGAGCTGGTATGTCTGGAAAGACAAGGACAAAACCTATGATCCCGACTTTTTCTATCAGGACTCCATGAAAAAGGGCTACGGGATCTTCACCAACCCCCGATTCAAGGGAGTTCCGGTGGGAAACTAGCGCCGCAGTCCGATGTCCCCGAAGGAGAAATCGACAATGAGAAAATTCCTCTCTGTTCTTTCAGTCCTCATTCTGGGCGCCCAGGTGGCGGGAGCTCCGCCATTGGCGATGGCGGCCTCTTCCGGGATGGAACTTTTGCAAAATCGGTGCGCCTCCTGCCACAACCTGACGGGACCGGCCCCGTCAACCCTTCCGGTCCTGTGGGCCCGGAAAGGCCCCGACATGTTCTATGCCGGGAACAAATACAGGAAAGACTGGCTGGTTGCCTGGCTGACACATCCGACCCGAATCCGGCCCGCCGGGATGTTCTATGCCGACCACCTCAAGCCGGGGCCGGAGCGGGATGTCGTCGATCCCTCGACGCTTGCCCCGCATATGGCGCTCTCGCCCTCCGATGCCCGCCTGGCGGCCGAGGCCCTGATGACCCTGCGGGCCCATGACGATCTCATTGCCAAGGAAAATATCCCTCCCGGGAGCATATCCAAGAGCATGGGGGCCCTCGTCTTCGACAAGTTCCTCGGGTGCATCGCCTGTCATCGGGTGTCTCCGGACTACGGGGGGCTTTCCGGCCCCGAACTCTATACGGCAGGCCAGCGGCTCGACCCCCGCTTCATGGCGAGCTACATCCGTTCTCCCCAGGCCTGGGATCCGAAGATCTGGATGCCGAACAAGCATGTCTCCGATTCGCGGATCGTCCAGCTTGTTCATTATCTTCAGGCCTTGTCGAAAGGAGGCTCTCATGAGTAGATTGCTGGCCCTTTTTTTGGGGGGGCTGATCGGGGGCACCATCCTGGTGGCCCCTTCACCGGCGGCCATCGCCGCCTCTGCGGCCGACAACTATCGCACCTACTGCGCCCAATGCCACGGCCTTCAGGGCAACGGAAAGGGCGTGAACATCCGGGACATGTCGGTTCAGCCCCGCAACCACACCGATGCCGACTCCATGTCCCGGCGTTCGGACGACGATCTTTTTACCGCCGACAAAAAGGGGGGGCTGGCGATCAACAAGTCCGTCCTCATGCCCCCGTGGCGGGACACCTTGAGTGACGCCGAGATTCACGACATGGTGCGCTATCTCCGAACGCTGTGCCACTGCAAGTACAACGCCCAGTAGCTTTCGACAGGAGAGGGAGGTTTGTTTCCGCCGGGGACGGGCGGATGAGTCGGACGGAGTCCGGGGAATGCCCCGGGTGAGGCTTGAGTGTCGGCCCCGTTCTTTCTTAAGTGATGACGTGTTTTTTTCTGGACTTTTTCCATGGATGAATAAGCGAAGGAGACTCTCATGAAGATGAAAACGGCGGCTTCGGCCGTCCTGTGTGCGACGGCGATGGCCGCCCTCCTGACCGGAGAGGCGAATGCCAAGACGGTCAAGGTGGTGATGACGGCCAAGGAGGTCAATCTTCCCATCGACAACAAGGGCACGATGTATCCGGCCTGGACATTCAACGGGACGATCCCCGGTCCGGTCGTTCGCGTGCGTCAGGGGGACACCGTCGACTTTACCCTGATCAACCCCGCCACCAACAAGAACTCCCACGCCATGGACTTTCATGCGGCCCAGGTGGACGTCCTCAAGGAGTTCGCTCCCATCAAGCCGGGAACCCGGGAGCACTGGAAGTTCGTCGCCAAGGTTCCGGGCGTCTTCATGTACCACTGCGGCGCCATGCCGATGATCGAGCACATCGCCCGGGGGATGTTCGGCGTCATCATCGTCGATCCCAAGGGAGGGTACAGCCGGAAATTTCCCAAGCCCGACCGGGAATACGTCCTTGTCCAGAGCCAGCTCTTCTCCCATCCCGACGACTATCAGGCGATGCTTCTGAACAAGCACTGGACCAACTCCCTGGTGAACGGGAAGGTCTTCCACTACGACCCGGTTCATGATCCCAATGCCCGTCAGGCCCTCGTCGCCAAGCCCGGGGAGCGCGTCCGGATCTACTTCGTCAATGCCAACGTGAACCTTCCCGTGGCCCTTCACCCCATCGCCGGCATCTGGGACCGGGTCTACATCAACGGCAACCCCAGAAACGTTCTTTACGGTCTTCAGACCTACGGCGTGGCGGCGACCGAGGGGGACATCCTCGATATCGTCTCTCCCCGCGACCGGCCCACCAACAATGCGATCGTCGACCACCAGCTCAACGCCGCACTCCGGGGGGCGATCACCGTCCTCATGAACACTCCCGACGCCGATCCGAAGGCCGGAAAGGGGACGAATCTCGTCCTCAAGTAACGCTTCGTTTCGCGTCTCGCACGGCAGGGGGACCCGGGAGTGGGTCCCCCTTTTTTTTTCTCTTCTTCAGTCCTTGGCCACATCGAGAACAAGGCGCCCAAGATAGCCCGTCTTTGCCGCCTTCCTTCCGTCGGCTCCCTTAGACGTCTTCACGGAGCTCCCGCCGTCCTCGCCCATGTCCATCCCGCCCATCTCCATTTTCCCCATGTCCATTCCCGCCATGGAGCCCGCCCCCCCTATTTCCTTGTGGGTCAGGGCGTCGGCCTCCACGACCGTGACCTCGTGGCGGCCCGGCGAGAGACGGGGGAGGGCGATCGTGGCCGGGGAGGCGGTGAAGCTTTTCATCAGGATCATCCGTCCGTCGAGGTAGACGTGGAGATGGATCGGCCGGGCGGATGTGGGAGGGGGAACGATGGAGAGGCGCAGCCGGATGTGCCGGCTATGGCTCGAGGGAGAGGGCTGGCTTGTGAGGTCCACATGGACCGGCGCGGCGGACGCCGGAGCTGAGGCCAGAAGAAGCGCCGCCAGAAGAAGTCCCCCGGCGAGTGTCCCCGGGTGGGGAGGGGAGAAAACACCGCCGTGGGGACAGAGGGGGGGAGAGAGTGAACGCATAAGATCCTCCTTAAGGATTGAAGCCCGGTCCGACGGGAGCGAGTTGCCTTGGACTCCCTCGGGGACATCAGTTTTTAGAGCTGTCAGGCTCGCCATCGTCATCGGGAGGCGGGAATCCCGGGGCGCTGACGGAGCGCAGGTGCGATGAGGTGGCCATTGTGCCGTCTTCCGGACCGGACGTCTGAAAACTGCGCCAGGGTGAGTCAGGGCGAGGGGGCGATGGAGGCCACCGTCCCGGGAATGTCGGCGGGGAGACCCACCGATTCGGCCACTTCTCCCCGGACGGTCCGCCAGAGAAGTGTCGGCGTTGCCACCTTGCCCGTCCACATCTGCAGAAGCATGGTGTTGCGGGTGACCGCCTCCTCCGTATGGGGCGAGGCTCTCCCCGATACCGGGTATCCGCCCTCCTCCCGGTCGTCGTTGAAGGATTCCTCGTTTTTCTCCAGTGCCCGGGCAGGATCCCTGGCATCGAGGATGGCCGCAGAGCGTGCCAGGGAGGAGGCCTTGGGGGAGAAGGTCACGGGGATCCAGATGACGGTGAGGTCAGGAGTCCCGGCCAGTGCGGTCCAGAGGCGGTGGCAGTAGGAGCAGTCGGGGTTGAAATAGACCCAGAGTGTGCGTCGTCCCTGTCCTACAGTGATGCCGGTCGTCTCTGTCTTCGTCTTTTCCAGGAAGGCGGCCCGGTCGGCCGGCGTCTCCCCGCCAAGCTCCGGAAGCCCCGGGAAATCCAAGGCCGCCGACGGCCTTGAGAGAGCTCCCCACAGGAGGCCAGGCAGAAAGAAAAGCCAGAGAGCTCTCCGGACGATGGATCGTTCCATGATATCACGCGCCCTTCCCGGAGGAGGAGCATCAGGAGCTCTTTTGTCAGAAGGCATAGCGCACCCCCACCATCACCGGAACGGACCAGGTGTCGCTGACCCGGGAGATAATCCCCGGAGGGGATCCGATGGAGGTGTTGATGCCGGTGGGGGCCGTCTCGTAGGAGAGGTCGGCCTCGAGAAAGAGGCCGAGATCGTTGGCGAGGGGGTAGAGCGCTCCCGCCCCCACCATCCAGGCGTAGCCCGCCTGGGCATCGGTCCCGGTGTAGGTGTTGTAGGAGGCCCCGAAGGTGGCGTTGAGATAGGGAACCAGGGAGGTCCGGGGAAGGCGGGGGAGCATCAGGTTCCCCCCGAGGCCGACGATCGTGTGGGTATTCTGGGAAAAGTCGCTCTGGATGACGGTGAGATAGGCCAGAAGATCGGAGAAGAGCATCTTTCCGGCCCGGACTCCCCAGATGGGTGCGGAGCCGAAGTCGTAGGGAACGGTCTGCCCACTGGTGGTGGCGTAGGAGCCGGAGAGGGAGGTGTCCCCTCCGATCAGCCCCTCCAGAACAAAGCCCGAGGGAAGATAGCCAGCCGAGGTCGGAGGGGGGGCCGGGGAGGAAACGGCAGGGGCGGTGGGTGCGGAGGTCATGGCGTTCATGGCGGCGTGTGTGGGAAGGGGGCGGATCAGAGCCCCACCCAGAAGGAGGGCGGCGAGGGTCAGGGAGATCGCTCCCTGCCGGATGGGCAGGCAGAAGGTGTGGGCCATTGGGTGATCCTTTCCGTGCATGAGGGTCGATCGGGATCGCGGTCCCGGTTCGCCGGCGATGAAGGGGGCTGTCATCAGAACATCCACATGAAGCCAGTCAGGACCTTGAAGTCCGGGTTGAGTGCGGGATTTTGGGGGGTGCTTCCCGGTTGGTTCCAGTAGACGAACTTGTCGGCGTTGGCAAAGATCATCAGGTTCGAAAAGGAGTGGGGCATGATCTGGAAGCCCATTCCCACCGAGTCTTCGAAGTTTTCCGTGCCCAAGATGGGGCCGGCCGGCTGGGTCACCCCGTTCTGGACGTATGGGTTGATCTGGATGTTGGCCGAGTTGTACTGGATATAGTTTCCGAAGCTGAGCCAGAACTCCGGAAGGGAGCTGTGAAGCCCCGTCAGTCGGTATTCGACCTGGTAGTCCGTATTGATGACATTCCCCGGCTGGGTTCCAAGATTGTTGGGAAGCTCGAAGGAGTAGATGAAGTCCCCGATGGCCATCCAGCGGCCGTTGGAAAAGGTGTGCATCCCCTCGAGACCAAAGGTCAGCTCGTAGCCCCCCGATCCCGTCAAAGAGCTCGTGATGTTCTGGTTGTTGAAGGCCTGGATGGTGGGGGAGGTGGGAAGGTGGACCCCCTGGACGGCGACGATTCGCGTGGAGCCCGAGAAGGTGCTTCGGTCATAAAGATCCAGAAGGTTGGCGATCCAGAGGTCCCCGGGGACGGCCACAAAGCCGGCATTGTTGTTCCCCAGGCCGGTGGAGTAACCCGGAGAGCCCGGTCCCGTGGCGTTGCCGTTGAAGTTCCATCGATAGTAGATCGGCTCGGTGACCTGCACCATCCATTTTTTGGTGACCAGGGCCTGGAGGGTGTTTTCCTGGGTCAGAAGGGCCTGGGAGCCGCCGATGTGGTCGTATCCGGCCTGGACCTGGCTGCCGGCAATCCAGATGTTGGAGTAGTTCATGCGCCAGCTCAGCATGATGTCGTTGGTCCAGAACATGGAGGCGTCCATCCCCATGTGCTCGAGGCAGAAGACGCAGGCCTCGGCCTTTGGGGGAGTGATGCCCCCGACCCCTGCCAGCGAGAGTGCAAAGGCGAAGGCCAAGGCGAGGCGCCGGGCTGAGACAGGGATCTGTTTTCTCTTCTTCATGAAAATCGCTCCTTTTTTCCGTTAAGGGACTGTTTTTCCGGATGACGCCCTGTGAGGAGCCGATTCTTCGGAGGGGGAAGGGGGGGAGCCTCTCGGGACTCTCCCCGGAGGATGCGGGGGGGAGGGGAGAACTCGCCGGCCGTGCCCGTTCGGAAAATTAGATTTGTCGTGGCCGCACGAAGAGCCAGGGGGATGTTTTCGGACAGGGGGAGCGGATGGTCGTGCTGGCACTCGAAGGCCGGGGTGGGGGTGTAGGCGTGCCGACAATGATGGTCCGACTCAGTGGACGGCACCACTGTCTGGGCCACGCTCAGGAGTAGGGGAGCTGGCCCTTCGGGAAGTCGCAGGCGGTCCACGGCAGGTCCCGAAAGGGAGTGTGGCCCAAGGGAAGAAAATGCGGTGAAAAGGCCCCACAGAAGGAGGAAGAGCCGGAGGCCTCTTCCCCGGGAGGGCTCGCCGCGAAGCAAGACAGGAGCAATCATGAGACGGGACCCCAAAAGATTCGTCGGTCCGGATGGGAAAAACGGCCGAGAGCCGCCCGTCCGGAAGATCAGTCAGACGAAGGGGCTTCGGGGAGGGGGCGTGGGGGAGACGAGGTCTGCGGAAGAATTTTCGGGCGCGGGAGAGTCCGGAACGGCCCTGGCGGCGACCCTTTGTTCCTGGATCGGGAAATCGTTCGCCAGAAAGGGGGGCGAAGTGCCCGGCGAGGAGATCGGGGAGTCGTCGTGGTGGCATTCGAGAACCGGTTCGGAGCCGGAGTCGTCGTGGAGGCAGAAGAGGTCGGGGTAATTGGACGCGGGAAGGACAGCTTCAACCAAGGAGGCCTCGAGCCCCATTGGCCGGAGAGGTGTCCGGATGAGGGAAACGGATCGATTCGTGGAGAGCTCCCGAGGGGGAGATGTCAGAGAAGTGCGGGAAAGGGCCTTGTCCGAGAGAGAGACCAGGGATGTGACCGTTTCATTAGGCGCAAGACCGGAAATCAAGGCAAGTGAAGAGAGATCTCGAGACTCTCCTGGGATGAGAAAGAGGAGGGCCGAAAGAAGTCCGAGGAGCCCAAGCCGAAGGATTCCCTGGGAGTATGGGGAACAGGGCCGGCTCTTTAAAATGGCAAGACCATCGGGAAGGTTCATAGCCCCTGATTCTATGCCATCGATTTGACGCCGTCAATGAAGCCAGTCTCTTGGCAGCAATTCATGATTTGCTGAAAACAGAAGCTTCTCTTTTTCTGTGAACGCCCAAGCCCCATGCACAGGGCTTCTTCATGAGGTGCCCCTGTTTTCTGAGGGGATGACTTGATGTCTAAGGGGACGAGTTCAGACGGAATTCTCAGGGCGCAAGGAGAGCATTGACGGGAAGAGAGTCCCGAGAGAGAGAGGGAGTCGGGTGAATGTCAGGGTTTCTCATCTTTCTCCCCTCCAACTCCTCCCTCTCAGGAGGAAGAGAACGCAAGAGAAGCGCATCTGCGAGAAGAGGGGGAGAATCAAGGAGGAGTGAGAGCGGGACGGCG
>JAJZHW010000006.1 GCA_021810805.1 Nitrospirota bacterium | reverse complement strand
GCCCGCAGTTTTACTTCCGGACGACGGATGTGACCGGGGTGGTGACGTTGAATGAAGGTGTGGAGATGGTGATGCCTGGAGACAATATTCGGGTGAAGGTGAAGTTGATCACACCGATCGCGATGGAAGATGGGTTGCGCTTTGCCATTCGCGAAGGCGGACGGACTGTCGGCGCCGGTGTTATCTCCAAGGTCATCCTTTAAATCTGGAGCAAATGAAATCATGGATAAAATTCGTATTCGTCTCAAGGGTTATGATTTTAGAATTCTGGATCAGTCTCTCGTTGATATCGTATCCACAGCGAAAAGGACAGGGGCGACTATTAAAGGTCCCATTCCGCTGCCCACCCGCATTGAAAAGTTTACGGTACTTCGTTCCCCTCATGCTGACAAAAAGTCACGCGAACAGTTCGAGCGACGTACACACAAACGGTTAATCGATATCATTGAGTCGACCCCAGAGACTATCGATGCCCTCATGAAGCTCGAGCTTCCGGCAGGTGTCGATGTTGAAATCAAGCTTTAGGAGAATCCTGTGAATTCCATTATCGGCGAAAAAGTCGGCATGACCCAGATCTATCTTCCAAACGGCAAGGCTGTCCCTGTCACAGTTGTCAAGGTTGGCCCCTGTGAGGTTATTCAGGTTAAGTCAAAGGATAAAGATCAATATTCCGCCGTTCAGCTTGGATATGGAATGGTAAAGCCTACTTCCTTAAGTAAGCCCATGCGCGGTCACTTTCAGAAATATGCGCAAAATACTTACCGAACTATTCGCGAAGTCGTCATATCAGGCGATGCTCCCGCATCAGGTTCAATTATCGGGGCCGATTTCTTCAAACCCGGAGAGTTGGTTAGTGCAACGGGAATGACGAAAGGCAAAGGGTTCGCAGGCGTCATGAAGCGCCACCATTTTCGAGGAGGAGATGCAACCCATGGATCCATGTTTCACCGAGAACCTGGGTCAATCGGGTCTTCAGCATATCCTTCTCGCGTGCTTAAAAATAAAAAGCTCCCAGGACATATGGGGCATAAAAAAGTGACAGTCAAGAATCTTGAGGTGGTGGAAGTTAAGGCCGAGGCCAACTTGGTTTTACTTAAAGGCGCAGTGCCAGGCCATCCCGGAACCATTCTTGTTTTTAAAAAAGATTAATTTAAAGGATTAGAGATGAACATCCCTGTTCTTTCCTCCGAAGGAAAATCCACATCCTCTATCTCTATCGATTCAGATGTGACTTTGGAATCTTTTAATAATGCCATTGTTCATGAAATTACAACAATGGAGCTTGCTGGCATGAGAGCCGGAACCTCATCGACGAAAACACGGGGAGAGGTTTCTGGGGGAGGAAAAAAACCATACCGCCAAAAAGGCACCGGTCGAGCTCGTCAGGGTTCGTCACGTGCTCCACAATGGCGAGGTGGCGCGATCATTTTTGGTCCTCGCCCTCGTAACTATTTTTATAAACAGCCTTCGAAAAAAGTTCTGAAGGCCCTGAGGGAATCACTTTTAGTTCGCGCTGCTGAAAGCAAAATCTCTGTTATCCCAAATCTTGAAAGTGAAAATTCTAAAACAAAAAATTTTGTCGAAAACTTAAAAAAATATAACACCTATCCTGGCTATCAAAATATTTTGATTATTTCTGAGGAGCTAGATGAAAATACCTGGCTTTCCTCTCGAAATATTCCAGGAATGACGATTCTTCCCTCTTCTGCAGTGACGTCCCTCTACGTGGTTCTTGCAGATGTAGTTCTTGTGGCGGAAGACTCTAAAGAATGGCTTGAACAGTTATTGAAAGGGTCTAAATAATGGACATTTCAGATGTTCTCATTCGTCCTATCCTTTCTGAAAAATCGGACCGGGTCAGAGAGAAAAATGCTGTTTATCTTTTTCATGTCTACAAAAAAGCAAATAAAATTCAAATTCAAAAAGCCGTTGAGTCAATCTTTAATGTTAAGGTTGAATCTGTCCGGACTGTAATTCGAAAGGGCAAGGCAAAGAGAATTGGAATTGTAAAAGGAAGCATGCCAGATCGTAAGCGAGCCTATATTACGCTTAAAGAAGGTTTCAAGCTCGATATATTTGAGGGAGCATAATAATGGGAATTAAAACTTATAATCCAGTTCCTCAGTCAAGCCGCTATAAAACAGGATATACCTTTGAGGAAATCACGAGAGAAGAACCTTACAAACCGCTTACGACCTCAAAAAAGTCGTCAGGCGGAAGAAATAACATTGGAACCTTAACATCCCGTCATCGCGGCGGAGGCCATAAGCGCGCCTATAGACTCATCGACTTTAAACGCACTAAAGATGGTATCCCTGCAAAAGTAGAGTCGATCGAGTACGATCCGAACAGATCGGCAAGAATTGCACTCATTTGCTATGCAGATGGTTCCCGTTCCTATATTCTTGCCCCCATTGGCCTCAATGTTAACGATACTGTTACTTCAGGGGTCGGTTCAGATATTCGTCCGGGAAACACTCTTGAAATCATGCAGATCCCCCTTGGTACTCTTGTTCATAATATAGAGTTCAAGATCGGTGCCGGTGGAAAGATTGCTCGTTCAGCCGGAGCTTATGCTCAAATTTTGGGAAGAGAGGGCGATTGGGTTATAATTAAACTTTCGTCTGGTGAAACTCGTAAAATCCATGGTCGCTGTCGTGCTACCGTTGGCCAGGTTGGTAACATCGAGCATGAGAACATTTCTATCGGGAAGGCTGGTCGTTCCCGTTGGTTGGGAAAACGTCCTCATGTGCGAGGCGTTGCAATGAATCCTGTCGATCACCCTCTCGGAGGAGGAGAAGGAAAGTCCTCAGGTGGTCGCCATCCATGTTCACCTTGGGGTCAGCCATCTAAAGGCTTTAAAACTCGCCATAACCCCAAGACAGATCGATTTATCATTCGACGTAGAAAGTAAAAGGAAATTCCGATGCCGAGATCAGTCAAAAAAGGTCCTTTTATTGATGCATCCTTACTGGAAAAAGTTGAAAAATCAATCTCTCTTGGTGAGAAGAAAATGATCAAGACATGGTCGCGTCGCTCGATGATCATCCCTGAGATGATTGGTTTTACCTTCTCTGTTCACAACGGAAAAAAATTTATTCCTGTTTACGTGACCGAAAATATGGTCGGCCATAAACTCGGGGAATTTTCTCCCACGCGCCTTTTCAAGGCTCATGGCGGATCAAAGGTCGAGAAATCCTCCAAACGCTAAGAAACCAAAGATTCGAAAGGTAAACAATGTCAACTCCAGGTGAGGCGGTAGCCAAGAATAAGTTTATCAAGGTTTCCCCTAGAAAAGTGCGATTTGTTGTTGATGCAATTCGGGGAATGGATGTTATTAAGGCTCAGTCTTATTTAACGTTCACCCGTCGAAGTCCAGCTCCAATTGTTTTAAAAACACTTAATTCAGCAATTAGTAATGCGCAACAAAAGTTTCTTGGAGAATCTAAGGATCTCAAAATTGAAAAGATTTTCGTCGACCAGGGCCCAATCATGAAACGGATTCAGGCTCGCGCAATGGGACGTGCTTATTCAATTAAAAAGAGAATGTCGCACCTTACAATTGTTCTCACGCGCAAATAGCGCCGCCATCACATAGAGGTCACATGGGACAGAAAGTTCATCCAACCGGTTTTCGTCTGGGGTATATCAAAACGTGGAATTCTCGCTGGTATGCAAAGAAATCTTATGTTGAATGGCTCCACGAGGATCTTCAGATAAGAAAGTACATTAAGAAGAAGCTTTATCAAGCTGGAATCTCTCGTATTGATATAGAGCGGACAGGGAAGGACAGCATTACTAGGGTATTGATCCATTCCGCAAAGCCAGGCCTTATTATTGGAAAAAAAGGCTCAGAGATTGAAAAGCTGAAGCTTGAATTAGCTAAGAGTATAAAGTCAGAGCTTTCAATTTCAATTAAGGAAGTCAAAAAACCTGAAGTTGACGCTCAGCTCGTTGCAGAATCCATTGCATCCCAGCTTGAAAAGAGAATTTCATTTCGTCGGGCGATGAAAAAGAGTGTTGCATCCGCTCTTCGCTTTGGAGCTCTTGGTGTAAAGATTTGCTGCGCAGGTCGACTTGGTGGAGCAGAAATTGCCCGCACTGAATGGTATAGAGAAGGCCGCGTTCCTCTGCAGACCATCAGGGCTGACATAGATTTTGGTCTTGCAGAGTCGTTTACGACCTTTGGGAAAATTGGTATCAAAGTTTGGGTTTATATGGGCGACCATCTTCCTTCGAATTCAGACGCATCCATTGAGGCTGCGTCCGACAAGACCAGAAAGGTGAAAGCGTAATGTTAAGTCCAAAGAAAGTTAAACATCGAAAAATGATGAAGGGCAACCTCAAAGGAAAGGCCTATAGAGGGTCAGAGCTTTCTTTTGGGGACTATGGCTTGAAAGCCCTTGAACCGCATTGGTTAACTTCTCGCCAAATTGAAGCAGGTCGTATTGCCATTACCCGGTTTGTTAAGCGAGGCGGGAAAGTCTGGATTCGTGTTTTTCCTGACAAACCGATTACTCGGAAGCCTGCAGAAACTCGTATGGGATCTGGAAAGGGAAACCCAGAATTTTGGGTGGCAGTCATTAAACCAGGTCGTATCATTTACGAGATGGAAGGTGTCTCTCCCGAGGTAGCGGAAGAAGCATTGAGATTGGCCTCTTATAAAATGCCTTTTGCCACTAAAATTGTGAAGAGAGAGGAATCTAAATGAAGGCTGAAGAAATTCGGCAAATGAATGATGAAGAAATAGAGAAGGCTATCGTCGAAAAGAAAAGGCGTCTTTTGACTTTTCGTATACAACGAGTGAACGGGCGTCTCGAACACGGCCATCTTGTTAAGGAAGAAAAGCGAGCTGTGGCCCGTCTCAATACCGTGCTATCCGAAAGGAAGAAGTAAATGGCAATTCAGGAATCTCCAAGTCAGGAGAATTCAAAGTCTGCTAAGCAGCTTCAAGGCGTTGTTGTGAAAAACAAGATGATGAAAACTGTGGTTGTAGAAATTCGCAGAAAAGTTGTTCATCCTCTCTATAAAAAAGTTATCACTAAGAAAAATCGGCTGAAGGCTCATACTGAGGTGGAAATTCCCCAGGGAGCCACTGTTCTCATTGCCGAAACCCGTCCGATTAGCAAGGACAAACACCATAGGGTTGTCCGAGTACTTTAATTTTATTGATGAGGCTATCTCGATGATACAGCTTAGGACAATTTTGCAGGTTGCCGACAACTCAGGTGCAAAGAAAGTTATGTGCTTCCATATTATGGGAGGCTCTCGGCGACGCTATGCTCACCTTGGCGATACAATTGTTGTTTCCATCAAAGAAGCAACGCCGAACGCCTCAGTAAAAAAAGGTGACGTTGCAAAGGCTGTTGTTGTTAGAACTGTAAAAGAAGCTCGACGTGAGGACGGTTCTTATATCCGTTTTGATCAAAATGCAGCAGTTCTTATCAATGCTCAGGGTGACCCAATTGGAACGCGTATATTTGGACCTGTTGCCAGGGAACTTCGCAAACGAAAGTTCATGAAGATTCTCTCTCTTGCACCAGAAGTTATTTAACTAAAAAGGAAGATTCATGAGAAAAAGAATGCCTTCTCCATTTTCATTCCCAGCTCTGAAGAAGGATGATACCGTCATTGTTACTGCTGGAAAAGATAAAGGAAAATCCGGCAAGATTATCAAAGTCGACAGACTGTATCATCATGTCTACGTTGAAAACATCAACATGATTAAGAAGGCAATCAAGCCCAGTCAGACCTCCCGTGAAGGAGGTTTTATCACCAAGGAAAACTTTCTTGATGCCTCCAATGTCATGTTGGAGTGTCCGCATTGCCATAAGCCAACGCGCATTTCTCACAAAATTTTTGATGATGGAAAGAAGTCAAGGGTTTGTAAGAAGTGCAATGAAGTTATCGATCAAAAGAAGTAAATGAAAGGTCAATGATGGCAGAGAAAAAAAATGCCGCTCCCGCAAAATCGGGAAAAACGGCTAAGCCCAAAAAAGTTGAAAAATCAAAAGAAACAGCCCTGCCAACCGCAGAGCCAGTACGCGGAAAAGCCCAAGAGCCTCGCTTAAAGAAACGATATTTTTCAGAGATTCAAAAGTCTCTAATGGCTGAACTTAAACTCTCCAATGTCATGCAGGTGCCAAAGATTCAAAAGGTCACTCTTAATGTTGCCTTGGGTGAAGCTATTGGAAACCCTAAGCTGCTGGATATGGCTTCAAAGGAATTAGCTCTGATCACAGGCCAAAAGCCCGTGTTGACAAAGGCGCGAAAATCCATCGCCGGATTTAAGCTTCGGGAAGGTATGCCTATAGGTGTCATGGTGACCCTTCGCGGTGATATTATGTGGGAATTCCTTGACCGTCTCATTTCCATCGCCCTTCCTCGAATTCGCGATTTTAAGGGTGTTAATGACCGCTCATTCGATGGGAACGGAAACTATTCGCTTGGCCTCAAGGAACAGATTATTTTTCCTGAGATCAAGTATGATGAGATTACGATGTCCCATGGGTTTGATATTTCCATTGTTACGACTGCGAAAAACAATGCCACTGCAAAGGCATTGCTGACACACTTAGGAATGCCTTTCAGAAAATAAGGAAAAAAAAAGATGGCAAAAATCTCAATGGTTCTTAAAGCTAAGAAGATTCAGAAATTTAAGGTTCGAACTTATAATCGTTGCCGTATCTGCGGTCGTCCTCGTGGGTACATGAGAGATTTCGGTATGTGCCGTATCTGTTTTCGCAACCTCTCCCTAAAAGGTGAAATTCCAGGAATCACAAAATCATCCTGGTAAATTCGGAGGAATAATGTCTTTAACAGATCCTATTGCTGATATGTTGACGCGTATTAGAAATGCTAATATGCGCGTTTATCAAACCGTTTCCTGCCAGCATTCTAATCTTAAAGAAAATATCTTGAAGGTTATGTTGGAGGAGGGGTTGATTTCCTCCTATGAAATCAAGGAATTAGAGGGAAAAAAGTCTCTTGAAATTCACCTTCGGGTTTCAAAGGAAAGGGTTCCGTTAATTCGGGGTCTTAAAAGAATATCAAAACCAGGCCTTCGCATTTACCAAAAAGTCAATAAGCATAAATCCCTTATGGGGGGGATCGGGGTAACTATCATCTCCACTTCTAAGGGTGTTATGACTGATCGAAAAGCCAAGCAGTTAAATCTTGGTGGCGAAGTCCTTTGTCAAATCTGGTAACCTGCTGACACGGAGTTAATCATGTCTCGTATTGGAAAAAAACCCATTCAGGTTCCCAAAGGCGTTACTGTGAAGATTGATAAACTCAACCTTCACATTAAAGGTCCCCATGGAGAAATGCACCACACTCTTCCTTACGGTTTCACTGTAACCCAAGAGAATGACTTAATTACTGTCACTCGCCCTTCGGATAATGGTAAAGACAAGGCCTTGCATGGCCTTCACCGCTCACTGCTCAATAACATGGTGACTGGGGTAGCCCAACCTTTTAAGAAGGTCCTTGAAATTAGTGGGGTTGGGTACAGAGCCCAGCTTGCAGGGCAAAACCTTTCCATGACTTTGGGTTTTACAAAGCCGGTGGAAATGACTCTTCCTCCTCAAGTTAAGGGATCAGTTGAAAAGCAAACGGTCATTACCCTGACATCCTTCGATAAAGAGCTTTTGGGTAAAATCTCATCAGAAATCAAACAGGCCAAACCTGTTGAGCCTTACAAGGGTAAAGGCATACGCTTTGAAGGTGAGAAGGTGAGAAGAAAAGAAGGAAAAACAGGTAAGAAGTAATCCTTGAGAGGGGAAGAATATGAAACTTACAACCCGTAATGAGAAAAGAATTTCGAAACATATTCGTGTAAGAAAAAAGATTAAGGGTAGCCCAGAGAGACCCCGCCTCTCTGTATATCGTAGCCTCAAGTATATTTATGCCCAGATTATCGATGACTCTACAGGTTCTACTCTCGTTTCAGCTTCTTCATTAACGTTGGCAGGAGAAAAATCTGGAGATACAGTTGATGTGGCCAAAAAAGTCGGTGAGGCTTTAGCCTCTGAAGCTAAAAAGAAAAATATAACCTCTGTTGTTTTTGATCGTGGTGGATATCTCTACCATGGTCGTATTAAAGCTCTTGCAGATGGTGCCAGGTCCGGAGGACTTCAGTTTTAACCTTTATGGTTTCTAGGAGGTATGTTTGGAACACGTTAAAGTTGACCATAGTGCACTGAAAGACAAGGTAGTCTTTGTCAATCGAGTCTCTAAGGTCGTGAAGGGTGGTAAAAGATTTTCTTTTTCCGCACTCGTGGTCGTCGGAAATGGTGCCGGTGTTGTCGGCATGGGGAAGGGAAAATCAACAGAAGTCCCAGAGGCCATTAAGAAGGCTATCGAGAACGCAAAAAAGAATCTTATTTCAGTTCCGTTGAAAGCTACAACAGTTCCCCATGAAGTGATTGGCCACTTTGGCGCGGAAGATGTCATGATCAAACCAGCGGCCGAAGGGACTGGCCTGATCGCTGGTGGTGCTGTCCGTGCTGTTATGGAAGTTCTTGGGGCAACAAATGTCCTTTGTAAATCTCTAGGATCAAGCAATCCGTACAATGTCGTGAGAGCCACATTGGAAGGATTAAAACAACTCAGAAGTTTTAAGGACGCAATGGACGAGAGGCGTCAGGAAGTTATCTAATTCATTCATAGTTAAATAAGGACTCGATATGGCAGAGGGAAAAATTAAAATTCGTCTCGTCAAGAGCACGATAGGCGTACCCCTAAAGATTAAGAAGGTCGTCTTTGCGTTAGGTCTTTCCCGCCCAAACTCTGTGGTCGTTCACCCAGCATCTCCTTCAATCTTGGGAATGGTGGCAAAGACAAAACATATGATTGAAGTGACCGAAATCTAAGGGGAAGCCAAATGAAATTTCATGATTTAAAGCCTGCCGATGGGGCAAAACATCGTAAGAAAAGAGTAGGCCGAGGCATAGGGTCAGGACACGGAAAAACATCCACAAAGGGACATAAAGGTCAAGGTGCGCGTTCTGGTGGAACAAAGCCTACGGGATTTGAAGGTGGTCAGACTCCTTTATTCCTCCGTATACCCAAAAGAGGGTTTACACCTTTAGATGACTTAGAGGTTCTCATCATCAATGTCTCCCGCCTTGAAGATTTTTCATTTCCTGAAAACAAGATCAATATCGAGACCCTTTTGGAACTTAATGTCATTAAAGCTCCAAAATCAAAAAAATTCACGGTAAAGATTTTAGGTAACGGTGATCCGACAAAGCCTTATGTGATTGATGGTATTGCCATGAGTCGCTCTGTCGAAGAGAAAATCTTGAAAGTCGGTGGCGCGATTGTTTGAAAGAATTTTTCGCACCTTCGAAAATATTTGGAAGATCCCAGAGTTAAGACAGCGCGTTCTTTTCACCCTTGGCATGCTGACCGTCTATAGAATCGGTGCGTATATTCCGACTCCTGGGGTGAACGGCACAGAGCTTTCAAAGTTTCTCCATCAAAATGGAGGGGCATTGATAGGCTTCTTCGACATGTTTTCCGGGGGAGCCTTGTCCCGCTTTACGATTTTTGCTTTGGGAATCATGCCTTATATTTCGGCCTCCATTATTCTTCAACTTCTAACTGTCGTTCATCCAGCATTACAGGCTTTGTCAAAAGAAGGCGAGCGCGGTAGAAAGGTCATCACTAAGTATACCCGCTATTTGACTGTCCTAATTGCAATGATTCAGTCATTTGGAATTGCTCTTGGTCTTGAAAAGATGAATAACGGACAATTTGTCTCTCATCCAGGTTGGGGTTTTCGATTAATGGTGGTGATAACACTCACAGCCGCCACAACTTTTGTTATGTGGATTGGAGAGCAGATCACCGAGCGAGGCGTTGGCAATGGAATTAGCCTTATCATCTTTTCCGGAATTGTGGCAAGAATGCCCTCGGCTGTTCTGTCAACTTTTAAGCTTTTCCAGCAGCAGGAAATTTCTGGATTTGTCCTGCTGGCAGTAGCTGTAATGGTAATTTTTGTTGTGGCTGCAATTGTGTTTATTGAAACCGCAAGAAGAAAAATTCCAGTCGAATATGCAAAGAGATTGGTTTCCAATAGACTTGTAGCCGGACAGTCAACTCATATTCCCTTCAAAATAAATACAGCGGGGGTTATACCACCTATTTTTGCCTCATCTTTGATTTCTTTCCCTGCCACCATCGCAGGTTTTATTGCTGTTCCATGGGTGCAGTCTATCGGAAAGTCATTGGCTCCAGGTAGCTTCTCATACACTGTTCTTTATGTTCTTCTTATTTTGTTTTTCAGTTTTTTCTATACTGCAGTGGTGATGAATCCTGCAGATATTGCTGAAAACATTCAAAAGTATGGTGGGTTTATTCCTGGAATCCGTCCAGGAAAAAGCACGGCCTCTTTTATCTATAATGTCATGAATAGAATTACCTTAGTTGGTGCTATCTACCTTGCACTTGTTTGTGTCATTCCTGAAATTCTCATTAGCCAACTCCATGTTCCTTTTTATTTTGGCGGTACATCTCTTCTGATTGTCATTGGAGTTTCTCTTGACACCTCTCAACAAATAGAGGCTTACATGATGTCGAGAAATTATGATGGCTTTCTCAAAAAGAGTCGTATCCGGGGAAGGATAGCCTAAACTATGTTTATAGTCTTTATAGGTCCTCCTGGAGTAGGAAAAGGGACCCAAGCGAACATGCTTGCTGAAAAATATCCTATGTTTAAGATCTCCACAGGAGATCTTTTAAGAGAAGCTATCCGAGAAAAAACGACCCTTGGTGAACGTGCAAAAAGTTTTATGGAGCGAGGAGAATTAGTCCCTGATGCCTTAGTGATTGAACTTGTGAATGAAAAGGTATCGACGACTTCTAAAGATATTAATAGCTTTATTTTTGACGGGTTCCCGAGAACAATTGAACAGGCTAAGCAGCTCGACGGTCTTCTCCTTTCGAAAAAGTCCTCTATCTCTGTCGCTGTTAACTTTGCTATGGATGAGGAAGAGCGTGTTACCCGTTTGTCTGGTCGTCGCATGTGTCCAAAATGCCAACGGACTTACCATATAAAGTTCGCCAAGCCTAAGATTGACAATTTATGTGACTACTGCAATGTTGATCTTATTCAACGTTCAGATGATGATGAGGCAGTGATTAGGCAACGATCCTCTGTTTATTGGGAGCAAACTCGCCCCTTGTTGGATTTTTATGACCAACGAAATTTATTACAAACAATAGATGCCAGTCGAAACATTGATCTGGTCTTTAAAGATCTTGACAATTTTGTAGCTAATTTAAAGAAATGAAATGATTTACATCAAGTCTCCCCAGGAAATTTCCAAGATTGAAAAAGCAGGTCGTATTGTAGCAAATGCCTTAGAAGAAATAAAAAATTTTATAGCGCCAGGGATTTCCCTAGCAGAGATTGATAGATTTGCCGAGGATTATCCCAAAAAATTTGGGGGTCGTCCAGCTTTTAAGGGTTATCATAATTATCCCGCCTCTATCTGCCTTTCTGTGAACCATGTTGTGGTCCATGGAATTCCTGATTCATATGTGTTAAGATCGGGAGATATTGTCGGTGTCGATTATGGAGTTGAGTTGGACGGTTATTTTGGCGACTCCGCAATCACAGTTTGTGTTGGTGACGTTTCTCCGGAAGCACGGTTATTAGTGGAAACAACAAAAAAATCCCTTGAATTAGGCATAAGCCAAGCCATGCCTGGCGGTCGATTAGGGGATATATCCTTTTCAATTCAGGAATACGCAGAGTCAAAAAACTTCTCTGTAGTAAGAAATTATGTTGGCCATGGAATCGGCAGAAAGCTACATGAGGATCCCCCTGTACCCAACTTTGGTCAAAAAGGCAAAGGCGTCAAACTTGAAGTAGGAATGGTTCTCGCGCTTGAACCGATGATCAACCAAGGTTCATATGAAACTGTGACCCTATCCGATGGATGGACAGCCGCAACCAAGGATGGGAGTCTTTCCGCCCATTTTGAACACACAGTGGCAATTACAAAGGCGGGTCCAAAGGTTTTGACTTTGCCGGATGTTTGATTAATTTGAATCGGGGAAATGGTGGGGAAAGAGGATACAGTTGAAGTTCAGGGAACAGTCTTAGAGACGCTTCCCAATGCGATGTTCCGGGTAGAGCTTGAGAACGGGCATAAGGTATTGGCTCATATATCTGGAAAGATGAGGATGAACTATATCAAGATCCTTCCCGGGGATAAGGTGACATTAGAACTTTCCCTTTACGATTTAACCAGAGGGCGCATCACGTATCGATTTAAGTAAATTCTAGTAATTTTCTGGAGGATGAGATGAAGGTTCGTGCTTCCGTAAAACCAATTTGTTCAAAATGCCAAGTCATTCGGCGTAATGGGATTGTTCGTATCAAATGCGAAAACCCAAAGCATAAACAACGGCAGGGTTAATTTTAATCGAAGGAGTGCCTCCTTGGCTCGTATTGTAGGGATCGATCTTCCCAGAAATAAGCGCATTGAAATAGCTTTGACCTATATTTTCGGTATTGGGAAACCCACTTCTCAGCTGATTTTGAAAAAAGCTGGCGTGAGCCCTGATACAAGGGTTCATGCTTTAACGGACGACGAGGTGGCAAAATTACGTGATGCTGTCGAAACCACCTGTTCGGTTGAAGGTGACCTGCGACGCGAAATTTCTCAGAATATTAAGAGAAAGATGGATATTGGATGCTATCAAGGTCTTCGGCATCGCAAAGGTCTTCCTGTCCGCGGACAACGGACGAAGACAAACGCCCGCACACGCAAGGGACCCAAGAAGGGAATTGGTGCCAAGAAAAAGACTGGTTGATTTTTGCCAACCGACTTCTAGATTAACAATGAGGATTGCATGAGCGTAAAAAAAGGAACAAAAAGAAGAGAAAAAAAGAACATTCCTGTCGGTATTGTTCATATCCATGCATCTTTTAATAATACAATCATTTCTATCTCCGACTCGAAAGGTGATGTTATCGCTTGGTCGAGTTCAGGAGCTCAGAGCTTTAAGGGGTCACGGAAAAGTACTCCTTTTGCCGCACAGAAAGCGGCAGAAATTGCCTCTAAGAAAGCTGCCGACATGGGTATGAAGGCCTGCGAAGTCTATGTTAAAGGACCGGGCTCCGGGCGAGAGTCAGCCATTCGCGCCCTTCAGACTGTCGGAATCAAAATTAGTCTTATTAAAGATGTCACTCCTATTCCACATAATGGCTGCCGTCCACCTAAGCGCCGTAGAGTTTAAGTTAGAAACCCTTAGTCAGACTTAGAATAAAGGAGACACGTTGGCTCGTTATAATGGCCCTGTTTGTCGTTTTTGCAGAAGAGAAGGCGTGAAGCTATTTCTGAAGGGAGCCCGCTGTCTTTCGGCCAAGTGTGCGATCGACCGTCGTGCCTACCCACCAGGTGAGCATGGTCAGAGCCGTGCCAAAGCTTCTGAATACGGCCTCCAGCTGAGAGAAAAGCAAAAAGTGAAAAGAATCTATGGGATTCTTGAACGCCAATTTCGCAAGACCTTTAAGGTCGCTTCTCGTAAAAAAGGAAATACGGGACAGTCCCTTCTCAGTGCCCTTGAGATGCGGCTTGACAGTGTTGTCTACCATATTGGGTGGGGCGCTTCCCGAAATGAATCCCGTATGCTCGTCACTCACGGTCACGTTCTTGTCAATGGCAAGAAGGTCAATATCCCCTCCTTTTCCTGCAAGGTAAATGACACCATCTCGCTATCGTCTGCCATGCAGCAAAATGAAAAAGTCTCTGTTAATTTTCGTGATGCAGAAATTCGAGGGGTTGTCTCGCCTTGGCTTGATGTCGATAAAAATGCTTTTAAAGCCCTTGTCAAGGATATTCCCCAGCGGGATGCGATCAATATCCATATTGCTGAGAATCTTGTCGTCGAACTTTACTCACGTTAAGGTTCTTATTGGATAAAGAGGAGAAAAATAATATGGAAGTTCTTGTATCCTCCCAAATGCCAAAAGGCTTGGTTGTGTCCCATGCCTCTTCCCGTTCCTCTCGTGTGGTCGTTGAGCCCTTCGAGAGAGGATTTGGCATTACCATTGGGAGTGCCCTCCGAAGGGTTCTTCTGTCGTCAATTCCGGGGGTGGCAATCACTGCTATTCGTGCGAAAAACGTTTTTCATGAGTTTTCCAATATTCCGGGCGTCGTTGAAGATGTGACTGATATTATTCTTAACCTTAAATCCCTTCGGATGAAGCCCCTTCTTCAGGGAGAGCATTGGCTTCATCTTAAGGCGAAGGGTCCGCGTATTGTCAAAGCTTCAGACATTGACACAGGCGGGGCTGTTGAGGTTATGGATCCGAACCATGTCATTGCCACCCTTGATGAAGGTGGGCATCTCGATATGGACCTTAAAGTCGAGTTTGGTCGTGGGTATGTTGCCGCAGATCATTCTCGCTCTGCTGATAATGAGGTAGGGGTTATTCCCATTGATGCCATCTTCACCCCTATCAACAAGGTTAATTATTTTATCGAGAGCACTCGTGTCGGTCGTATGACTGATTATGACCGCTTGATTTTTGAAATTGAGACCGATGGCAGCATTTCACCAGGAGAGGCTCTTTCTGAGGCGGCGAAGATTCTTCGCACTCATCTTGATCTTTTTGTCTCCTCAGATCTGATGCTTTCATCGGAATCGACTCCTCGCTCGCCTGAAAGCTCTTCCGCCAAGGAAGAAACCATTATGGACAAAAGTGTGAATGAGCTTGAGCTGTCTGTCAGAGCGGCCAATTGTCTTAAGAGCTCCGATATCAAGAAAATTGGAGAACTTGTGATTCGTACCGAAGACGAACTTCTCCAAACAAAAAATTTCGGAAAAAAATCTCTTGATGAAATCAAGGAGGCTCTTGAAAATATCGGCCTTTCCTTGGGCATGGATCTTTCAAAGAAGAATTAATCAGGACTTTCAGAAAGTACCCGGAGAACAACAATGAGACATCGTGTTGCAGGTCGTCAGTTTGGCCGTGATTCCAGCCATAGAAGTGCAATGTTCCGCTCTTTGATTACTTCATTCTTTGAGCATGAGCGCATTGAAACAACGACCATGAAGGCCAAAGAGCTTCGCCCTATGGTCGAGAAGCTGATTACAAAGGCTCGTGAAAAGAATGTTCATCATCTTCGCGAGGTTTTGAAGGTTATTCGTGACAAGGATGTTGCCTTCCATCTCTTCGATAGCATTGCTCCCCGCTTTACCTCTCGACCTGGAGGCTATACTCGCATTACCAAAACTCGCCGTCGCATTGGTGATGGAGCCGAGATGGCCGTCTTGGAACTTGTCGAGTTAGGTGAGTCTCTCTCGTCCAAGAGATCCGCCTCCTCAGCGCCCAAGGGAAAAGCCGAAGAAAAGAAGTAAAGCTTTAAAGGACTTTCATGTCAACGCAAAACGAACGTAAAGTTCGAATTTCTACACCTCTTGCTCTTTCAATCGGGACCCTCATACTTGTTTTGGGGGTCCTTCTTCTCGTTCGACATTCCCTTTCCAACCAGAATCTTCTCTACTCCCGTCAAGCGTTTATTCTCGATACTCGAGGACTTTCTCCGGCACAGATTCATGAGACTGCAGTTGATGATAACTATCAGCTCCGTGGGTCTGAATTATGGTACCTAGGGAAAAATATCTTTGAGTTTCATGCTCCCCCCACAATTCGTCTTATTCTTATTAAAAATTATGTCCATGAAAACCAGGGCAAGATGCAGAGTGTGACCATTGCTCCGCATTATGTCCGTTACCGTTTTACCCTTCCTTTCAAGCCCCCTATTACCGTTGTGACAAATGGGGGAACATTTCTCTTCCGCATGCCGTAATTTCCCTCCCGGTTACAATAAAAAAGGCGAGGAGTTTGTTTTTCTCCTCGCCTTGAAGTTGTCCTATTGTTTTTTAGACAAACCTATTCGGTAACTCCCCCATCCCACGAATCCTCTCTTCCCACATAGGTCGGGTGGATGAGATCTCTTATGGAAATCAGGCCAAGGACAGCCTCCTCTTCGTCGACGACAAGAAGGTGGCGAATGTGATGCTTGTCCATCATATCTTGTGCTTCATAGACCGATGCATCAGGAGAGATCGTCAGGACCGGTGCACTCATGACCTGGGAGCAGGGGGTGATATAAGGAATGCGGTCTTCCCCCAATACGCGACGGACAAGGTCTGTTTCAGTAATAATGCCAACGGTCTTATCTCCTTGAAGGACCAGAAGGCTCCCGACTTTCTTTGTCCTCATGATTTCAGCCACTTCTCTGGTGGTGGTGGTCATCTCAACTGTAATTGGGTTTTTTGTCATGATTTTTTTCACTGAGACCATTTGTTCCCCCTTTAGTTGTTTGGAAACGGCAAAAGTCTATCGGTGATCTTCAACTACCCAGGAACCCTTTGAGAGGGTTTTTCATTAAAGAACGTAAACATTCCCTTGCTGGCAATGTCGGGGCCTTTGATAGTCCAAATGCCCTGGTCAATTGTCAGTGCAGCGACGGCGATCGTTGGGTTTTCATTGGAAGCCGTTCCAATGAACCACTCATAATGTCCCGCAGGATTCTTTCCCGTTAATGTTCCTGTTTTTCCTGCGACAAGGACATTTCTGAGCCTTGGATTCGATCTCCAGCGGAAGAAGGCCCGACGACCGGTTCCCTTTGCAACGGTTGAGCGCATCATTCCAATCATTGTATGGGAGATTCTTGGCGATGCTACCGGAAAAAGGTAGGTTGGTCGATCATGATAAATCTCTTTCCCGTTTTTGTCGATGATTTTCTCAATTAAATGAGGTTCCATCATCACCCCGTCATTTGACAGGGATGCGGCTATCATGGCTGCATGCACTGGGCTGATTGCCACATCTCCAAATCCTGCAGAGGCAAAGGCAAAGCCATTGAGATCTTCAGGGATGTTGGCATGGCTTGGGTCTATGGGGATGTCTGAGTTAATGGTTCGGTTAAAGCCATAGCGAGTGGCGGTCTGGCGGAGGTCTTCCGGTGTGAGATATTTTAAGGCTATTTTTGCAAAGACTGTGTTAATCGATTTTCCCAATGCCTCTGCGACCGTAAACTCTAGGCGATCTCGTCGGCGGTTACTCTTCCAGTAAGCTGGACCAATGCAGTAAAGGCATCCGTGAAAGTGAATACGTGTATTGGGTGTGATCCTGTGATGGGAAAGGGCATCGGTTGATGTGATGATCTTAAACAGGGACGCAGCGGGGTAGGTGGCTCTGAGAAGAATGTCGGGAGAAAATGAGTTGTAACGAGACCCCCAGAATGCAATCAGGCGACCATTGGTTGGATTCGCTGCGACAAAAACCCCATATGGAACTCTGTGAGCAAGAATATACTTTCCAATTCTCTGCTGGAGGCGTGGGTCGACCGTCCAGACAATCGTATAGTCTCCATCGAGATGTGTGACATAGCGTCCGTTCTCAATGGTTGAGAAATGCGGCAAGAAGCCTTGAATCAAAACAGGAATTTGTCCATCCATGCGGATGACCGGAACTCTATCCTTTGTGAGAAAGGAGGGGTCATCATTGAAAACACTGGAAAGAGGGAAGGTGATCCCGTTTTTGCCGGGTGAGGAGGGTGGTCTCTGGTTTTCCTTTGAGGCGAGATCGGCCGATGCGGCTTTGGCATCTTTGCTGAACATGTCCGTCGTTCCTACAAAGGGCAGACGGAGAGATTTGATCGCTTCCGGAAGGTGGTAGAGACCCGCCGAAAGAAGAAACAAAATAAAAACCCGATTCAGTAACGCCCTTGAAATGGGGTCAGGCATCCTCTACCTCTGTCGCGGTGAAAAATCACATATTTTAACCAGAGCCTTTAGTCCTTTGATTCCCTTGGCTCCAGATCATATGCGGGCGCGATGATCTTTGTCTTTAGAGGAGCCAACTCTGAAATGGTCCATATTCTGTAAGGAGATTATACGGAAATTATTTGTAAAATCAAGTAATTTGCAGCTCAAAAGGCCGTTGGTGTTTTCCTCTGTAATGCAGGAGAAAGATTCTTGTCTCTTAAGAATGTGTTGGTCATTTAGGAATATAAATTATTATTTTTCCAAAATATCTTATACAATTTCTTGTAGCGAGTGAAGAACCAGGAACACAGAGGAAACTGACCAAGCCTGAATTCGGCAAGAGGTGGGGTAGGGAAGGGGAGTCGTTGCCGTGCTTTCTTTGGCGAATCCGCAGTAGAGTTCTGGGGGACGTTCTCCGGGAAAGGATGCGAGAGTTGAAAGATAGGCATTAGCCAGTCGTTTCGCCTTATTTTTCATGCCGTATCTTCTCAATCCTTCAATGATGAGCGCATTATCGTGGGGCCATACCGAGCCATTGTGATATGAAACGGGGTTGTAGCGTATTTCATTGATCCCAATTGTTCGGATTCCAAAGCCTGAAAACATGTCCGGAGCCATTATTTCCTTCCCCGTCATTCTGGCCAGGGAGTGCTTCGCGATTCCCGTAAAGAGAACATGTCCCGCGTTCGAGCTTCGGACCTCGCAGGGGTGACCTTTTCCATCAACAGCGAGGGCAAACATACGGATCGATGGCCTCCAGAAACAATCGTTAAAGTTGTCTTTCAGCTTTAATGCTTTTTGTTTGTAGATCCGTGATTTTCGACCTTCTCCCCAAACAGAGAGGAGCATGGAATACCCTAGATAGGCCATGTAGAGGTATCCCTGCACCTCGGGAAGGGCGATCGGATGAGAGGCAATCCGCCCATCCGAGTGGAAGATGGAGTCCCCGGAATCTTTCCATCCCTTTTGGACAAGCCCTCCTTCAAGATCTCCGGAATAGACAAGAAATCCTGAGGTGGGATCAAGTCCAAATCGATCGATCCATTCCATGGCTCGATCAAGCGAAGGTCTGAGCAAGGAAAGAAAACTCTGGTTTTTCGTCTGTTGGAAGTAGGCCGCCGCAAGTGCCACGAAAAGCGGTGTGGAGTCGACTGAGCCGTAATAGCTCGAGAATGGGATGCGAGGATCTTTTGCTGCCTCTCCGAAGCGATATTCATGAAGAATTTTGCCAGGTTGAGCATCTCTCAACGTGTCAACATGCTTGGCCTGGTGTTTTGAGAGAAAGGCCAGGATCGACTTTGAAAGCTCAGGGTTTGCCCATAAGGAGAAAAATCCTGTGATCAAGGCATCTCTTCCAAAGGGGGTCGAAAACCATGGAACCCCGGCGTACGGATAGGGCCCGGTCGGTTGAGGAGTCAGGAGAATCCTTAGATCCCGTAGGGCATTTCTTTTCCACCGTCCGAGAAGTGATGTTGAGGCATGAATGCCCGCCCATTTGGCATTGAAGAGCCTCTCTTTCTTTTTATCGAGAGCGGCGAGCCGGCTGATGGTCGTAGGGGAAGAATCGTTCCGAGGGGGTTCCATCGACTTTTCTGAAAAGCGGCAGGATGTTCTGATCACCTCGGATCCTTTGGCGGGTATGAGGATCTCCCCCTCAAACCCTTTGTCTGTCTTCGCGATTCCATGATTCAAGACATGGACAAGGGAGTTTCTGCGGATTTTATCTTCGCAGAGGCAGGTGAGAAGCAATGCTGTCGTATCCTTTTGGGAAATCCTTTCGACATTGTGAGGAGGCCATTGGGAGCGGATTCCCCTGATGTCCATGATGTCACGAAAATCCGCATCAATTTCGAGGCTGAAGGGAATCCGGATATCAAAAGGGGCATGATTTTCCAGCCGAACTTCGTCTTCGAACCCGTTCGTCAGGCAAAACCTGCGTTGACTGAGGAGAAGGGGGCCATCGACAAAAAATGAATCACCCCTTTTAGTCGAGAGTTCGGAAGTGATTGTTGGGCCGAGAAGCATACTCGTGAAAAGAAAGGGACTCGAGCCATTCCCACCATCGGTAAGTGGCGTGATGGGGAGCGGAGGCTTTCCGTCAATGAAAATCAAAAAAAGAGAAAGATGCCTCATTCCCTTCCAGTAGGCTCCATGGATGCCTCTTTGGTGCGAATCAATTTCCATGGCGTTCCCCCAGATGCCACTCAGATCGCCATTTTTAAAAAGATGGTCATTCGGTGTCAGTGTCAGGGGGACTTTTTGGCGTAATTCGCTCCGATCAACGCCACTCACTTGGAATCTCCTTGGTCTTTTGAAAGAAATATTTTCTCAAGGGCTTCATCGATATCGGGACCCCACCCAAGATTGACTGACAGGCGAAGAATCGCCTCTCCTCGCGGCACTGTGGGGTAGGTGATGACAGGAAGGTGTAGACCTTTATCCATCAAGTTCCTTGAGATTTTTTGGAGTGATTTTACATCCCCCTCTAAAGGGATTAGAGGGGAGAACGAATCCCGATTCTTTATCGTCCTCTGCCATCGATGGCTTTGGCGGCGAAGGTCGTGAACAAGAGCCGGATTTTCATCAAGAATCCGAAGGGATTCAAGGGAGGCCGCAAGGACCCCCGGGGGCAAGGCAGTGGTGTATATGAGTGTGCGAGCAGTTGATGCAAGAATGCTCGCCATCTTTTGGTCGAGGATGACAAATCCTCCGAGACTTCCCAAGGCCTTTGAATAGGTTCCCACGATTATCATTCGATTGGGAAGATAAGGAAGCTCCTGAGCTTCAAGCGCTCCTCTTCCGTTCATGCCCGTGGTTCCCGTGGCGTGGGCTTCGTCAATCACCAGCAGTCCATCATGTTCTTCGACAATATTGAGAAGGTCCGTCAGCGGGGCGATATCTCCTCTCATACTAAAGAGGGACTCGGTGACAATGACAGGGTGTTTCCCCGGTTTCCTTGCGAGAGAGTCCCGGATGAAGTCAGCATCGTTATGGGGGTAGACGATCTTGTTTCCTTTGAAATTCCTAAGGCCATCAATGATTGATGCATGATTTTCCGAGTCTGAAAAGACAAGTCCGCTGATCTCCGCAAGAAGTGACATGACAGCCAAATTTGCATGGTATCCGGAAGAAAAGATGTGGATTGCGCTCTTTCTGGCAGACTTAAACTGCAATGTCATCTCGGAAAGCTCCCCATGGAGGGGGTGGTTTCCTGAGAGGTAACGGGAACCTGTGCCGCCTGTCCCAAAGGTTTGAACGGCTCTGATGGAGGATTCGATGACCCTGGGATGCCGAGAAAGTCCAAGGTAGTCATTTGAGGAGAGAGAACGTGTGCCGTGAGGGGGCATAGTCTTGATGCGGCCCTTCGATTTCAGGAGCTCATATCGCTCCGAGATAATGGCCTGAAACGGTGTTTCCATTTCAGGCTCCGGCAACATCGTGAAGAAAGGGAAACGCCAGCGTGAGGGGAGTGGGGGGTGCCCAAGACGAAAAAAGAACAGGCGTTTCTCGCAAAAAGGTTATAAGTTCCTTGATGTTTGTCCCTTGCTTCACCAGATAGAGGCGCCCTCCTGTGGGAATTCCGACTGATTTTATATGGGGAATTCGAATATATCCTGTGGTCCGGGACGCGATGTATCCGGTCTGGTAAGCCGGATCATCTGAGGCACAAATTTCAAGAAGGACGGGGTCTGCCATGAGGACCTTACTGGCAAGAATGATGGCATCGGAAAAGCGGTGGCTAGGCTTGATGAGGCTGCGGAAGGCCGTATCCTCAAGGCTCTTTCGGAGTGAGGGGAGGCATCCGAGGTGAGTTGTCCGAACTCCCTCAGTCCTCGAGTCATTGAGGATCTCCCCCCGCTCGTTCATGAGGAGTGCCCCGTTTCGGGAGGGGCACCCCAGAATGTTGCGCTCGAAGGACTCCAGCACCAACTCGGCAAGCGGCCCATCAAGAATGCTTTCAAGAATCAAAAATAATGCCCGGCGACTCTCTTCTAATCCAGAGGACTCCAGCGACCTGACCGGAAGCAGTGCTCCCTGTTTTATCGTTGAAGGGGGAATCGGGTCGATGGTGAGGGTCTGCTGGGGAGGGGGGGTCTCGCCAGAAAAAGGGAGAAGCCGAGAGGCGAGCCGAGTCAGGGTGCCGTTGAGATCTTCCGCCGCCACAAGATCTTCGCCGCCAGAAATATGGCGTCCATCTTGCTGAATTCTCATCCGGATACTGAAATAGGACTCAGTCAACGTGGGCCGTTTGGGTAGCTGTCTCATGGGGAGGAACAAGGCTGAACCCCTGCTCATGGATCATCCGGATGTCGAGATCGGGGGATCGGCCAGTGCGTGTGAGGTAATTCCCGATCATCACTCCGTCCGCCCCATGATGAAAGATTTCGGAGTGGCGACCCCCCAAGGCGTGAATTCTTCCCCCACAAATTCGGACTTCCTTGTCGGGAAAGAAGAAACGGCTCACGGCTATGATTCGGAGGGCTTCTCCAGGTCGAAGATCAGATGTGTTTTCTGAAAGAGGCGTTCCCGCTATGGGAACAAGAAAATTGATCGGGATGGAGTCAACATCAATTTCCCGGAGGAGGGAGAAAAGTGAGACTCGGTCCTCGTCAGACTCTCCCACACCGAAAATGCCTCCAGAGCACACAGAGATTCCGGCGTCCTTTGCCATTCTGACGGTGGAGACGCGTTCATCGTAGGAATGGGTGGAAACAATTTTTGGAAAGTGGTTTCGGGAGGTTTCGAGGTTGTGGTGAAGACGGTCCAGCCCCGCTTCTTTCAGGATGGAGACGGTCTCTCCCGAAACTGAGCCAAGTGTTGCACAGGCCCAGAGTCCCAGTTCCGAGTGCATCCTCCCGAGGGCGTCTTCGACGACGCGGAGCTCTGAAGGATTCTCAAGACTTCTTCCGCTTGTTCCGATACAGAATCTGCGGGTTCCATTTTGTTGGGCTGTCCTGGCGGCATCGACAATCTTGTCCGATGCCAAAAGGTCGTAGGTCGGGGCGATGGTCCGGAAGTGGGTCGACTGAGCGCAAAAATGGCAATCCTCGGAGCATGCGCCAGATTTCGCATTCATCACGGTACAGGGGTCGATGAGCCTCCCTCGAAACCGGTCCCGGACTGTATCGGCGCCTTCACTGATAATCGGGGAAAATTCTTCGGGGAGAGAGAAGAGCCAGAGCGCCTCTTCCGGGGAAACTCCTTCTCCGCCAAGGGCAGATTGTCGGCATTCCTCGATTCTGTCGAGGGTCTCTTTTTCGCTTGTCATGGTGGTCCTTTCCTGCACAGGGCAGATATTGGTGCGATCTTCGATTTTTACGGAGGACGATTGAAATTGTGAGAACCTTCCTGAAATTTACTCGAAATGCGAGAAAAATCCAATCGGGCACCGCCAGGAAGCTCATTGGGCAAGTCTCCAATAAGCGCGCTATCTCAAGGAGGCTCTGTTTCTTTTGATTCTTGACAGGGTATCGGGGCAGGATTACTATTTTTATAGGGGAAATTATCGGTGGACCATATCGTTTGAGCCAAATTCAGGAGCCCTGCCATGATGGATAAATTTACAGAAAAGGGACGGAAGGTCATCATAATGGCCCGTGAGGAAGCCGAGAAGCATCAGAATGATTATCTCGGAACCGAGCATATTGTTCTGGCACTGGTCGGTGACCAGGATGGGGTTCCCGTTGCAGTTCTCAAGCGGATGGGGCTCACTCCCGACCAAATCCGTATGGAGATTGAACGAAACCTCCTCAATGGAACGGCTACCCTGACTTTTGGCGAGCTCCCCTTGACTCCGAGGGTGAAGAGAGTCATCGAGTATGCCGTCGATGAAGCCCGCCTCCTTGGCCACACCCATATAGGCGCAGAACATCTTCTTTTGGGTGTTCTTCGCGAAGAAGACGGCATCGGAGGAAAAATTCTTCGGGCTCTGGGAGCCAACCTTCTGGCCGCCCGTCAGCTGACGGCAAGTCTGCTTAAGAAGGCCGGTTCCGGGGCAGGCCGTGAGAAAGAAAGAAAGAGTGGAACCCCGGCGTTGGATGAGTTCGGCCGCGACCTGACGCAAATGGCGACAGATGGCCACCTCGATCCGGTGATTGGCCGCCATGACGAGATCGAGCGGGTTCTCCAGATTCTCGGCCGCCGGACCAAGAACAACCCCGTTCTCATCGGCGAATCCGGTGTGGGGAAGACGGCCATTGTGGAAGGGTTGGCCCAGAAGATCATCAATGGCGAAGTCCCCGACAATCTTCTGAATAAAAGGGTCGTGGCCCTCGATCTTGGCTCCTTGGTGGCGGGAACAAAATACCGGGGACAGTTTGAGGAGCGCCTCAAAGTCGTGATGAAGGAAGTTGTCACCGCCGGGAACATCATCGTTTTTATCGATGAACTGCACACTCTTGTGGGGGCCGGTGCTGCCGAAGGCTCAATCGACGCATCAAACATGCTGAAGCCAGCGCTTTCCCGTGGGGAGATTCAGTGCATCGGGGCCACCACCCTCGACGAGTACCGCAAGTACATCGAAAAGGATGGGGCTCTGAAGAGGCGCTTTCAGCCCATCTACGTCAACGAGCCTCCTGTGGACGAGGCCGAAAGAATTATTCTGGGGCTTCGGGATCGTTATGAAGAGCACCATGGGGTCGTCATCACCGACGATGCCGTGCATGATGCCGTCGTTCTTTCGGAACGATATGTGACTGATCGGTTCCTCCCCGATAAGGCCATCGATATTATTGACGAGGCTGGATCCCGGGCAAAGTTGAAAAGCTACTCCTTGCCTCCGGAGATCAAGGAGCTTGACTCCATTCTCAAGCGATCCATGAAGGGGAAGGAGCAGGCGATTCGGGAACAAAACTTTGAAGAAGCCGTGCGCTTCCGGACCCAGGAAGATCTCCTTCGCAAGCAGATTGATGAGGAAAAGGTCAAGTGGAAGACAGCCCAGGAAAAGAATAAACCGGTCATCGGCGGGGAAGAGGTCTCGGTGATTGTCTCCAAGATGACGGGCATCCCGCTTTATCGTATCGAAGAGGGTGAGAGCGAGCGGCTGCTCAAGCTCGAGGAGGAGCTTCACCGTCGGGTGGTCGGGCAAGACGAGGCCATTTCAGCGGTAGCCCGGGCAATTCGTCGCTCCCGTGCTGGGATCAAGGGAGAAAAGCGACCCATTGGCTCCTTCATCTTTCTCGGTCCGACGGGAGTGGGGAAGACCGAGCTCGCCCGCACCTTGGCCGAGGTCATGTTTGGAAATGAAGAGGCCCTCATTCGTGTGGACATGTCGGAGTATATGGAGAGATTCAACGTCTCTCGCCTCACCGGCGCCCCTCCCGGCTATGTGGGCTATGAGGAGGGCGGGCAGCTGACAGAGAAGGTTCGTCGGCGCCCCTACTCGGTGATTCTTTTCGACGAGATAGAGAAAGCTCATCCGGACATGTTCAACGTGCTCCTGCAGGTTCTCGATGATGGATTTATCACCGACAGTCTCGGTCGCAAGATCGACTTCAAGAACACGGTGCTCATCATGACCTCGAATCTCGGCGCCCGTGCCATTGAGAAAGATGGATCCTTGGGATTTGCCCGGGGAGCCGGAGAGGTCCGGGAAGACTTCATCAAGACCACCATTCAAGATGACCTCAAGAGAACCTTCAATCCGGAATTCCTTAATCGGATTGATGAGATTGTCGTCTTCCATCCGCTCGATGAGAAGCAGCTGGCGGCCATTGTCGACATCCGGATCGACGAGCTCAACAAGCGTCTTGCCTCCAAGGGAATTGTCCTTGAGATTGATCCAGAGGTTCGTCAGTGGCTGGTGAAGGAAGGCTATCAGGCTAACTACGGGGCGCGTCCAATGAGGAGAGCCATACAGCGTCATATCGAAGATCGTCTCTCCGAAAAAGTCATCAGCGGGGCCATTCACCCCGACAAGAAGATCCGCGTGGTCCTTCGGGAGGGGCAGCCCGTCTTCATCGAGGAAGACGCCATGGCGTCAATAGTATGATCTTCCTTTCATGATTCTGGCCCTTGAAACATCCTGCGATGATACCTCAGTGGCCCTGGTCGATCTGACCGGGGCCATTCTTTTTCATCGATCCCTTTCGCAAATTTCCCTGCATGCTCCCTTTGGCGGCGTCGTCCCGGAACTTGCCTCCCGGACTCATGCCCTGCATCTTCCCCGGTTGGTGGAGGAGGCCTTCAGGGAAAGTGGCCGGGAAATTTCAGAGCTCTCTGCCGCGGCCCTGACGATTGGTCCGGGGTTGTCCGGCGGTCTTCTGGCGGCAATTGCCTACCTGAAAGGTCTCTGTTTCTTTTCCAGGATCCCCCTCATTCCGGTCCATCACGTGCGAGCCCATCTGCGTGTCGCCGTCGGCTCCCTCGACGAGATTCCCCCGGAGGCCTTGGGCCTCGTGGTTTCGGGAGGCCATACCCACCTTTACCGCCTCAGCCGCTGGCCCGACCTTGAACTCCTCGCCCGAACGACCGATGATGCGGCGGGCGAGGCTTTTGACAAAGGGGCCAAGGCTCTGGGACTTTCTTACCCTGGGGGGCCGGAAATTGAGCGTTTGGCCTCCCGACATGAGGGCCCCGTCGATCGTCTCGTCAAAAGCATTCAGACACCTTCTTCTTTTGACATGAGCTTTTCCGGACTGAAGACGGCCTTTGTTTCTCTTGTCTCCCGGGAAGGAAAGGAACCTGAAAGGCAACCCTTTCTGGCGGCGTCGTGCCAAGAGGCGATCATTTCCCATATCATCGACAGGGTTGGCAAGGCTCTTCGCCATTTTCACCCTCCGGCCCTTCTTGTGGGAGGTGGGGTGGCGGCGAACGGGGCCTTTCGTAAGGCACTGGAAGCCCTGTGCGGTGAGACCGGAGTCTCCCTTCACGTTGCCCCTCGCCCCCTTTGCGGGGATAATGCAGTTATGGTAGCTTTGATGGGTTTGGAGATTTTTCGGAGCGGACAGTTCAGTTCGTTTCCCTACGATGAGATTGGTCCCCGTCCCCGATGGGATGAGGATTAGGATGGAGAAGGCGTGCCCGAAGGAGTTGTTTCAGAGTTAGTCGCCCGTGCCGTAAGGATGTCCTGGGCTCGACAGTCGTGGCCTGTCGATATCCTCGATCGGAGTCTTTCCCGGGGAGTCCGGCTTGAGTGGCCCAAAAAGGAAGAATTTGGCGACCTTTCCACCCCTCTGGCCATGTCACTGGCAAAGGAATTGGGAAAGCCCCCTCGCACCATTGCCGGAGCCATTCTCGATGGTCTTCGAGAAATCCCTGAGACGTCTTCACTGTTTTCGAAAATTGACATTGCTGGTCCTGGGTATCTCAACTTCTCTCTGTCTCCGGCCTATCTTTCGGACTTTCTTGTCTCATGCCTCACGGATTCTCGCCTTGTCGCCCGGGTGCCCGTCCCCAGAAAGATCAATGTAGAATTTGTCAGCGCCAATCCGACGGGACCCCTGCATGTGGGCCACGGACGAGGAGCGGCTTTTGGCGATTCGCTGGCCCGGATTCTGAGAGAGGTGGGCCATGATGTCTCGACAGAATACTACATCAATGATGCCGGCAATCAGATGAATATGCTGGGAAAGTCGGTCTACCTGTCATGTCGGAAGCTGAGCGGCCATGAATCGACCGAAGAGAAGGTCCGCCTGCTGGGAGAGACGGACGGATATCGTGGAGATTATATCGCCGACATCGCCCGGGAGATTCTCGACAATCCCCACTCAATTCCGGTTGATGTGAGGGAAGAGGCCTTGGCTGGACGCTTTACCGACCGGGTTCAATCTGTTTTTACCGACTTCTCCCAGCGGCGGATCATGGAGGGAATTCGCGAGGATCTTTCCCGGTTCGGGGTCACCTTCGACCGCTACTTTTCGGAGAAGACGCTCCACGAAAAAGGCGCCGATGGCCATTCGTCGATTGCCCGATGGCTCAGTCTTCTTGAAAGGGAATCGGATGGTGCGGTGTACGCGGCGGATGGGGCCCTCTGGTTTCGAACCACCGCCATGGACGACGACAAGGATCGCGTCCTCAGAAAGTCCGACGGTTCCTATACCTATTTTGCTGCCGATATCGCCTATCACGCCGACAAGGTGGACCGGGGATATGACACCATGGTCGATGTGTGGGGGGCCGATCACCATGGCTATCAGGCGCGCATGCAGGCTGTGGCCAAGGTGCTGTCCCAGCGCGTCAAGCGCTCTGTCGACCTGAGGATCTGTCTCATTCAGCTCGTCTCCCTTCTGCGTGATGGAAAGGCCGTCAGCATGTCCACCCGCGCGGGAGAGTTCGTGACGCTGGCCGAGGTGCTCGATGAGGTCGGCCTTGATGCGACCCGATTCTCTTATCTGACGCGGAGCCATGAATCAGCCCTGGAGTTCGACCTGTCAAAGGCGAAGGAACGCTCCATGGAGAATCCTGTCTACTACGTCCAGTACGCGCATGCCCGGGTGAGGAGCCTTCTGTCCCAGGCCAAGGCCCGGGGTGTGACAATCGGCGACTTTTCTTCCGAAGACTTCGCACCTCTTGAAGAGCCGGCCGCCCGCTCCCTGATTCGCCTCATGGCCCAGTTTTCCGGCGTTCTTCATCGCGCCGCCGAGTCCTTTGAGGTTCATCCGCTCACGGACTATCTGACGGCGCTCGCCGGGGCCTACCATCACTACTACTTTCACCACAGGATCCTCTCTTCGGAGGAGGCGGACAGGCCGCTCATGATGGCCAGGATCGGGCTGTCGATGGCGGTGGGACGGATCCTGGCGGCAGGACTCTCCCTTCTGGGGGTCCAGGCTCCGGAATCCATGTGACACGGTCTCCATTTTTCAGGAGTCTTTCCACCGACAAATCCTCCCGTGGCCGGGAAGGGGTTCTCGAGACCCTCCATGGGCCCGTGTCCACTCCGGCCTTTATGCCGGTGGGCACCCGCGGGACGGTCAAGGGGCTCACCCCCGAGACCCTTTCTGACTGCGGCGCAGAGATCGTTCTCGTCAATGCCTTTCACCTGTGGCTTCGGCCGGGCACCGAGAGGGTCCGCGATGCGGGGGGGATCGGCCGGATGATGGGCGTCGACTGTCCCATCCTCTCCGACAGCGGCGGCTATCAGGTCCATAGCCTTGAGACCCGACGGACCGTGACGGAGGAGGGGGTTTCATTCCTGTCTCCTTACGATGGGGCCAAGGTGTTCCTGTCTCCTGAAATCTCGGTGGCCCACTCGGAGGCCCTTGGCGTTGACATCCGGATGGTTCTCGATGACCTTGCCGGCGCCTCCGCGACGCCCGAGCGCATTCGACAGGCCATGGAACGGACCCACCGGTGGGCCCTTCGCTCCCTTGAGGCGTGGGACCCGGAAAAGACGGCCCCCCTCTTCGGAATTGTCCAGGGAGGAATCGATCGGAACCTTCGTGAGGAGAGCGCCAAGGGGCTTGTCTCTTTGTCCGGCTCTCGGGGACAGTCCTTTTCCGGCTTCGGAATCGGTGGTTTGGGAGTGGGGGAGAGCGTCGACGAGAGGCTGGCCGTCCTCGACGCCACCGTGCCGATACTTCCGGAAGACCGCCCCCGGTATTTGATGGGAGTGGGGTATCCCGGGGACATTCTCGAAGCTGTGCGCCGAGGCGTGGACCTTTTTGACTGCGTTCTGCCCACAAGAAACGCCAGAAACGGGAGCTATTTTACCCGTGAAGGGGCGATTGCGATCCGCAATGCGCGCCATCGGGAGGATGACCGTCCGATCGATCCCTCGTGCCGATGCGCCACCTGCCGGCGCCATTCCCGGGCCTATCTCCACCATCTTGTAAAAAACGACGAGATGACGGGAGCCATCCTGGGAACGATCCACAATGTATCGTTTTATCTGGAAATCATGCGTGAAATTCGGGCTCGCATCCGCTCCGGGAGCCTTTCGGAGCTGGATTGGCCTTGCTTTACCACACGTCACGCCACTGGAGGAGACTCGTGAACACCCAAGCCCCGGCCGCCTCATCGGCCCAGACCCTCATGCAGGTTGTTCCCATCCTGCTTATCGTTGTGCTTTTCTATGCCCTGGTCATCATGCCCCAGAAGAAACGACAGAAGAAGATGGCCGAATTTCTCCTGGCCCTCAAGGTCGGGGACCGTGTGGTCACCGGCGGAGGACTTGTGGGAAGGATCACCGCCATCGGCGAAAAGGAGGTCTCCCTCGAGATCGCTCCCGGTGTCGTTATTTCCGTGATGAAGCAGGCCGTGCTGGCACTGGCAGGGGAGAGTCTGTCCTGACCGAATCCATGATCTTGTCGCATCGCATTACCCATCCCTGGAGAACAGTCGGTCATGCATAAAAAAAGCGTGCGCGGGCGCATCCTGCTCCTGATCACATTTACAATCCTCTCTCTGGTCTTTCTTCTTCCGTCACTCCCGGTGTGGACCTCCTTGCCACCGAGCGTGAAAAAGGTTCTTCCCGCCGGGGCCATCTCTCTGGGCCTTGATCTGCGTGGGGGGATGTCCGTGACTCTGCAGGTCATGGAGGAGAAGGCCATTTCCGGGACCTTGTCGGAGATCGTTGCGGGACTTGCCGAAAAGGGCGTACAGGCGAAGGTTCATGGAACCACGATCACGGCCCCCTTTGAGAGCCCGGGGAAGAAGAAGGACATCCTGGACTACCTCTCGACCCGGGCCCCCTTTATGAAAAAGACCCAGGAAAGCCCGGGGATTCTTACATTCTCGCTCTCCGATGCCGAAGCGACCCGCATTCGGACCCATGCCATGACCCAGGCCATCGAGGTGATCCGTAACCGTATCGATCAGTTCGGCGTCTCCGAGCCCGTGATCGAGCAGCAGGGACGGGACAGGATTCTCATTCAGCTTCCCGGAGTGACCGATCCCGAGCGGGCCATGGCCCTGATCGGGCGGACGGCCCGCCTGGAGTTCAAGCTTGCCGACGACTCCACCGATCCGGCGCTCTACCTTTCGGGCAAAACTCCCCTCCCGCCGGGTGATGAAATCCTCTATGGCAATGCCCCGGCCAACTCGGGAGGCTCCCGTATTCCTTATCTTCTCAAGGCGGTGCCGCTGATGGAGGGGGATACAATCAGCGACGCCCGGGTGGCCTTCGGCCAGTTCAACGAGCCCTACGTCTCCCTGACGTTTAACGGCAACGGGGCCAAACTCTTCGACCGGATTACCAAGGACCATGTGAAGGAACGCCTGGCCATTGTTCTCGACAAAACGGTTTACTCCGCCCCGGTCATCCAGGAGGAGATCTCTGGAGGGCAAGCCCAGATTACCGGGAGCTTCTCCATGAAGGAGGCCAAGGATCTGGCCATTGTTCTTCGCTCCGGCGCCCTTCCGGCTCCGGTTCGTATTCTTCAGAACGTGACTGTGGGACCGTCCCTGGGGAAGGACTCGATCCGGGCCGGGCTCCATGCCACTCTCTTTGCCCTGCTTCTGGTTCTGCTCTTCATGGCGATCTACTACCGCTTCTCCGGCGTGGTGGCAGACTTCGCGCTGATGCTGAACATGCTCTTTCTCCTGGGGGCGATGGCCGCGCTGCATGCCACCCTGACCCTCCCCGGGATTGCCGGAGTCATCCTGACGGTGGGAATGGGGGTCGACTCCAATGTGCTGATCTTCGAGCGCATTCGGGAGGAGTTGCGGTCGGGAAAACCGGTCCGCTCCTCGATCGACTCCGGCTATGACAAGGCCTTTCTGACCATCGTCGACTCCCATGTGACGACGTTGATTACCGCCATCATTCTCTTCATTTTCGGAACGGGGCCCATCAAGGGCTTTGCCGTGACGTTGACGGTGGGAATCGCCATCAATCTCTTTACCTCCCTGGCCGGCACCCGTATCGTCTTCGATCTGTTGGCGCGCCGGTCAAAGCTCGAACGTCTGTCGATATGACGGCCACCACCCTCGGGAGACTCCTCGCATGTTCGAACTGATCCGAAACCCTTCCATTGATTTCATGGGAAAGAAAAAAATTTCCCTGGGGCTCTCCTCGCTGCTTGTGCTGATTGGGCTTTTTGCCCTGCTCCAGATTGCCCGGGGGCAGGCGAACCTGGGGATCGACTTTACGGGGGGGACCGCCCTTCTGGTTCACTTCGACCGCCCCGAACCCATCTCCGAGGTGCGCAACGTTCTCTCCGGCCATGGATTTTCCGGGGCCCAGATCCAGAACGTGAACGGAACCTCCGATCTTTTCATCCGGGTGAAGGCCCGCAGCGAATCGGCCCATTCGGTGACGGAGTCGATCCTGGCCCTTCTCCACGGACAGTTTGCCGGCAATCCTCTCACCATTCGCCAGTCCATTGAGATTGGTCCCACCATTGGGAGCGAGCTCGCCGGGAAGGCCCTGGTCGCCATTTTCTTTTCTCTGCTGGGATTCATTCTTTATATCGCCGTGCGCTTCGAGTTCCGTTTTGGCCTCGCTGCAGCCATCTCCACCTTCCACAACGTCATTGCGGTCCTCGGGATCCTCTACCTTCTCCATACCGAGATCAATCTTCTGATCGTGACAAGCCTTTTGACATTGGCCGGGTATTCCCTCACCGACACGGTGGTGGTCTTTGACCGGATCCGGGAACAGATGCGCCGATCGGTCCGTCAGACCCCGGAGGCCCTGATCAACTCAGGCATCAATCAGGTGCTCTCCCGGACGGTTGTGGTATCATTAACTGTGGAGCTTGTGCTTTTTGCGCTCCTGATCGGAGGAGGTCCCGTGATTCATGACTTCTCGCTGGCCCTTTTCATCGGCGTTCTGATCGGGACCTATTCGTCCATTTTTGTGGCGAGCCCCCTTCTCCTGATCCTGCCGGGCCGCAGGAAAGGGCTTGGGTTTTCGCCACGGAAACCGGCTCCGGAAAAGAACGGGGTCTGACCCGATAGACGGGTTTTGGGGAAAGGAACAGTCTGGTGCAGGGTGGTATCGACATTTCGGAAGTGCTTGGAAGCATCGGTCTTTTTGTGTTGCCGCCGGTGACGGTTCTTATCATTCTCTATCTCAAGAAGAAGAATGTCATCTGAGAGGTGTCCGGGAGGACGGTCGCGTGACCTCCTCCCCCGCTTCCCCATGGCAGGAGAGTTCCCATGATGGACACATCTTCTCGCCGTCAGGCGATTCGAGACTGGGATGTTCAGGATACAGACGAATCCAGCGTCTATACCCTCTCAAGGGCATGGGGGCTCGATCCTGTCTGGGTGCGCGTTCTTCTGGGGAGGGGAATCGACTCCCAATCCTTTGAGAGGGATATCACTGCGCCAGGCCCCCCTGGTGATGACTCCCTGGGCAAGATGGACGAACCCCGGGCCTGGTTTCATGACCTCCTCTCATCCAAAGATCCGGTTCTCGTCTATGCCGATCTCGATGCGGACGGACTCTCCTCCGCCGCCATCCTCTCCCGCTTCTTTCGCCACCGAAATCATCCCCATGCCGTTCTTCTCGCCAATCGTGAAGACGGCCGCTCCCTCCTTCCCTCGCGCATCCGCCCCTTCCAGGAAAAGGGCTTCCGTCGGATCATCGTCTGCGACATGGGAACGTCGAGTGCGGGTGTGCTGCGCATGCTCCTGGGAGAAGGGATGTCCTGTCTGGTGGTGGACCACCACCTGGTTCCCGAGGAATGGCCTCGCCACAGTGTTCCGCTTGTCCACCCCTCCGGTCGGTCGGCACTGACCTCGGCCGGGGCAGCCTACACCCTGATTCGCCCCTATCTCTCACCTGAGGAAGAGCCCCAGATGGCTTTTCTTGCGGGTCTCTCCGTCCTGGGAGACCGGGCTCCTCTTATCCGGGAGAACCGCTACCTGACCTTGTCGCTCCTTTCTGAGGAGACGCTGGCGGTCTTTCCTGGGATCCGCCTCCTTCTTCGCAGACGGGTGCGCCGTTCCCCCATTGTGAGCGATTACTCCTTCGGGGTGATTCCCTTTCTGAATGCTCCGGGCCGCATGGGGGATCCCTCCCCCTCCTTTGATCTTCTCATGTCCACCTCGGCGGGGGACTCCGAAAAGACTGTCGCCATTCTCCTGGAGATGAATCGTCGCCGTCAGGAGCTGGAGTGGCTTCTTTACGAGGAGATTCGCCGCAAGGGTCCCGAGGAGTATGTCTTTTTTGACAAGGACTGGTTTCCTGGGGTGTTGGGTCGGGTGGCCCATCGGGTCTCGGAGGAGTGGAACCGCACGGTCTTCGTCGGGACAATGACCGCCTCCCTGACGATCCGGGGCTCGATTCGCTGCAAGAACGGGGATCGCTTCTCCGACATCATGGCGGCCCTGGCCGGGCTGCCGATCACCGGGGGAGGCCACCCCATGGCCGGAGGGCTCGAGTTTCCTGCCGACCTCCTGCCGGAGGTCTCCCGGCGCCTGACCGGACTGATCAATGCCCCGGCCATGAGCGGAGCCAGCGAAGGCCAGGAGGTGGAGGAGAGGGACCCGCTGAGGATCGATGCCTTCCTGCCCGCCTACTTCAGAAACCCGATCTTCTGGGAGGGATATCGAAAGCTCTTTCCTTTTGGAGAGGGCTTTTCCCGCCCCCTCTTCGGCGTCCGGCGGGCCCGGATCGAACGGCTCGAGGAGGGGGGAGGAAAGATGCAGGCCTGTGCCTACCGCTGGCGCCACGGAAGTGGTCGGGCCTACTTTCGCGAAGGGGAGGCTGTTCTCTCCCCCGGTCAGGACTATGATCTTGTTGTCACCCCCGAAATCCGGGGCAAGGGAGACTATCTTGAGCGCCTCTTCGTCGTCGCCGATTATCGACCGGCCTGACTCCTTCCCCGAGTCGATCCATCCCCCCAGGGAGGGAGAGGCGACGATCGAAAGGCTGATCGAGGCCGTCTCTTCCTATAACCCCAATCCCGACTCCCTGGACCTCCTGCGCAAGGCCTATTCCCTGGCGCTCAAATCCCACGAAGGCCAACGGCGACAGTCGGGGGAGTCCTATATCCACCATCCCCTGTCGGTGGCCTTGATCCTGGCCGACATGAAGGTCGACACCCAGTCGCTTGTCACTGCCCTTCTGCACGACACGCTCGAAGACACCTCCCTGACGCCGGACGAGATCGAGGCGACCTTTGGCAAGAAGGTTCTCCAGCTCATCGACGGCGTGACCAAGATCGGCAAGTTCCACTTCAAGAAATCCCAAGCCGAAAAGCAGGCGGAGAATTTCCGGAAGATGCTCCTGTCCATGGCGGAGGATATCCGGGTGCTCCTGGTCAAGCTGGCCGACCGTCTTCACAACATGCGGACCATCGAGTGGCTCGATCCCGCCAAGCAGCGCTCCATTGCCCAAGAGACCCTCGACATCTATGCCCCCCTGGCCAATCGGCTGGGAATCGGATGGATCAAACTCGAACTGGAGGATCTCTCCTTTGCGGCCCTGGATCCCGAGACCTTTGCCGACCTTCGGGCCCGGGTGGCAAAGAAGCGCAAGGAGAGCAAGAACTACATCGACCAGATCGTCCGGAGCGTCTCCCGGGTCCTTCAGGAGAACGGCGTCCCGGGGCGGGTGATCGGACGGTACAAGCACATCTACAGCATCTATCGGAAGATGACCCTGCAGGAGATCCCCTTCGACGAAATCTACGATCTGATGGGGATCCGGGTGATTACCGACTCAAAGCTCCATTGCTATGGAGTCTTGGGCCTTCTCCACGGGATGTACAAGCCGATGACGGGTCGGATCAAGGACTTCATTGCCGTTCCCAAATCCAACATGTACCAGTCTCTCCATACCACGGTGATCGGACCCGAAGGCGTTCTCATCGAGTTCCAGATCCGGACCGAGGAGATGCATCGCGTGGCGGAAGAGGGGGTGGCGGCCCACTGGAACTACAAGGAAAATGCCGACGGGGCCCCCGCCCTCTCCGACCTTCAGGTGGTGACCTGGCTTCGGCAGCTGGTGGAGTGGCAGAAGGAGCTCTCCGACAACCACGAGTTCATGAACTCCGTCAAGCTGAACCTCTTCCCCGACGAGGTCTACGTCTTCACCCCCAAGGGAGATGTTCGGGAGATGATCAAGGGCGCCACCGCCATCGACTTTGCCTATGCCATCCACACCGAGGTCGGCCACCGGACGGTGGGGGCGCGGGTGAACGGACGATGGGTTCCCATCAAGACCGTTCTGGAGAGCGGGGATGTCGTCGAGATCATCACCAACCCCTCCCAGACCCCCTCCAAGGACTGGCTCAGGTTTGTGGGGACCCCCAAGGCCCGTGCCCGCATCCGCCACTGGATCAAGGAAGAGGAGACCCGTCAGGCGGCGGAGATCGGACTTCGGGCGCTGGAGGCCGAGGCGTCGAAGCTCCACCACCGGTTTAGCGAGTTTACCAAGCCTCCCCATCTCGAGGTTCTTCTCTCCTTTTCGGACCTTCCGGAGCCCACGCTGACCGATGTCTATTCCCGGGTGGGCTTTGGCCGTCTTCCGGCCTCCGCCATCCTGCGGAAGCTCTTGCCGGAGCAGGCCGAGGAGCCGGTGACCGGCACACCGCCGGTGTACCATAACCCCACGGTGCCCGTCATCGTTCGGGGAGGCGGAAAGGACCTGCTCATCGCCTTGGCCCATTGCTGCAACCCTGTCCCCGGGGAAGACATCGTGGGCTACGTCTCCCGGGGCCGGGGGATCATCGTCCATACCGCCGACTGCCCCAATCTCATCCACCTCTCCCTCGAGGCGGACCGAATTGTTCCGGCGGTCTGGGAGTCGTCGCGGGATGCGATCTTCGATGTCCACCTCCGGGTGTCCATGGAGGACAAGCCGGGAATGCTGGCGGCGGTCTCTGCGGCCATCAGCGAGAGGGGGGCCAACATCACCCACGCCGAGGTGAAGCAGGCCAAGCACCTGATGGGGGTTCTCGACTTTACGGTGACTGTCGGGAACCTCTCCCACCTGCAGGAGATCATGGCCCGGGTTCAGCATGTGAAGGGGGTTGTCCGGGTCCAGAGAATCAAGACACCGACCAATCCGGCCGAAGGCGCCGGCGTCTGAGAATGCGGAGCGAGATGGACCCGTCAAAACGCGAAAAACTTCTGGCAGAACACGTACGGGCCCGCCCGCATCTTAAGGAGATCTTCCAGTTCCTTGAGAAGATCGAGGAGGTGAGGAATGCCGCCCCTCCGGATGACCTCCTCTCTCTGGTGGACCTTCGGGATGCGTCGGTGAAGGACCGACTCTCCCGGGGGGTGCCCCTGATCGACCGTCCGGGATTTGCCCGGCTTCCCCTGCTCCATGCGGGGGGCACCTTTCGAAAGCTCCTGACAATCATGCGCCAGGGGGGAGGAGAACGGGAGGTCTTTGCCTCCCGGATCGCCACCTTCGTCCGGAGCGAAGGGGGGGAGGAGGGGCCCGTCATCGCCCGCATTCTCTCCCGGGAAGATAGCTATCTCGAGAGCGTCTCCCAGACGATGGAGGTTCCCCGTCCCCTGCTGGTCTTCCTCATCAAAATGTCTCTCCGGACCTCCTTCGAGCGGCTTCACGAGACGTTGCTTGCCGTCCTTCGCGGTCTGGCGTGGGAATATACCCACTGTCCGGTCTGCGGCGCCCCTCCCGTCATCGGGCAGGCCATGGACAACGACCACCGCCGCTATTATTGTTTCTTCTGTTCCTGGCACTGGGAGACCCGCCCGCTGGCGGGCTGTCCCTCGTGCGGGGAGACGGATACCGAACTCTTCAACCTCCTTTACAAGCATCCCAATGAACATCAGGGACTTCTCGCCTGCGAAAGCTGCGGGACCTACCTCAAGATGGTCGACCAGCGAGAAGGCCCCGACCTTCTCAACCCGGACATCCAGGAAATCCTGGGGCTTCACCTCGATATGGCCGCAGGAGAGCTGGGACTCCGCCCCCTGGGGCTCCCCCTCTCCCAGGCCGAGACGATCGTTCGCCCCGGCAACGACGACTATCGCCCATAACGTCCACCTACCACCGTCTCGCCAGCCGAAAGGATCCTCATGGACGACGTTCCAAGCCTTCCGAACATGATCGTGAACTACTCGATCATCATCGCCGGTCTCGTTCTGACCGTCTTCATCATCTCGGCCAGCTTCTACTTCATCGTTCGCCATGAGCGACAGCTGAACAAGCGCTTTCCCGAATCGGAAAAGAAGGTGGACCCCTGGGGCTATCCCCTTGAGGAAAAAAAGGATTCCCCGCCCGCCCCTCCCGGAGCCTCCAAACCTTGACAGATTTTTCCCTTCCTGATATATTTTTAGCACTCCCGAGTTGTGAGTGCTAAATCTGGAGGAAGGGATGAACGATCACGACGAAAGACGAGAGTTGCTCGATGCCAGAAAGTGGGAGGTCCTTGCGGCCACCGTTTCCGGCTATATCCGCTCGGCCCTTCCCGTGGGGTCCCAGTCGGCGGGCCGCTCCTTCGGTCTGCCTTATTCCCCTGCCACCATCCGGAACATCATGAACGAGCTCGAGGCGCTGGGCTACCTGACCCATCCCCATACCTCGGCCGGTCGTATCCCCACGGAAAAGGGCTTTCGATACTTTGTCGACCATGCCGACTTTCCCGATGGGGAGGCGGCCTCGTGGGAGAGCGTCTCCCGGGACATCGAACCTCTTCTGGCCGGGGCGCCCCTTTCCGAGTTCGGACAGGTGGTGAGCGAGGTGATTCGGCGGGTGGGGGAACGTTCGGGGTATGCGGGATTCGTCGTCGAGACCGGCAACGCCTCGGAGCTTGTGGTCGTGGCCTTTGAAGCCTGTCCCCTCTCCGATCGGCATGCCCTTCTCGTGGTCATCCTGGAGACGGGACATCTTCTCAAACGGACATTTTCCTATCCGGAAGGCATCGGTTGGCCGGAGTTCCGGAGAATCGTCGCCCGCATCAACCGGATCGGCCGGGGCAAGACCCTTTCCGAAGTGATGGAGGCCCTTCTTCGCGAAACGGAAGGGATCTCGATGTCCATTGAATCCCTGTTTGCGGAGCTGGCTCGGGTGGGGGCATCGGCCGAAATTCGTCTCTTTGGAGCCTCGCGATTTGCCAAGGTTCCCGAGTTTTCGAATGCCCAGGATCTGGAGTCGATCTTCGAGGCCTTCGAGCAGCAGGTGGCCCTGGTGGGATTCTTTCAGAAGATCTCCTCATTGACCACCCCGCGGCGGGTCTTTGTCTCCATCGGTTCGGAAAACGAGCTTCCGGGGCTGGACTCCTGTGCCATGGTATCGATCCCTCTCTCCCGCTCCGGGGCCTGGTTCGGAACCATCGGTGTGGTGGGGCCGGTTCGCATGGAATATGGCCAGGTTATCCCTCTGATGATCCGTCTCTCAGAGCGGTTGAACCTCTGGCTGGCGGCGCCGGAAGGCCACGACGGCGAGGGATGATCTCCCGAATGTTGAAGCCAAAACGTCTTTTTCAAAAGGATGGCGAATGACAGCTGATGAAAGGCAGGACCCTTCGGAGGTTGAGGCTGAGGTCTCCCCGGAGGGGGAGGATCTCACCCGTCAGGGGGGCTCTTCTGACGAGGGCTCCGGAGACAAGGGTCCGGAAGAGGTATGGAAGGAAAAGTACCTTCGTCTCCTGGCGGATTTCGACAACCACCGAAAGCGCACCGTCCGGGATCTCGAAGACGGGCGGCGCTATGCCAATGAAGCCCTCCTGCGGGACTTTCTCCCCGTGCTGGACAATCTCGAGCGGGCCCTTGCCCACGCGAAGGATGGCTCTGAGCTCGGACCCGCCTGTCAGGGTCTCCTTGAAGGGCTCCGGCTGACGGCGAAGCAGTTTCTTGAAACACTTGAAAAGAACGGTGTAACAAGGGTTCCCTCCGAGGGTCAGCCCTTCGACCCCTCCGTTCACGAGGCCGTCGGCTATGCGGAAAGCACGGCCCATGCCGAAGGAACCGTGGTCGAGGTCTACCAGCAGGGGTACCGAATCCAGAACCGGCTTGTCCGTCCCGCCATGGTGACCGTCAGCCGTGGAGGCAACACTTAGGCGTTTTTCACTTTTCGCACAATAGAATGGCGCACGATCCCCGGCGCCAGAGTTTTTTTCCTTTATCTGAAAGGACAGTCTCCATGGGAAAAATTATCGGTATCGATCTTGGAACCACGAACTCCTGCGTGTGCATCATGGAGGGGGGGGAGCCCGTCGTCATCCCCAACCAGGAGGGATCGCGGATCACACCGTCGGTGGTGGCCTTCACCGACAAGGGGGAGGTCCTGGTGGGCCAGGTCGCCAAGCGTCAGGCGATCACCAACCCCGAAAACACGATCTATTCCGTCAAACGCCTGATCGGCCGCAAGTACAACTCCGATGAGGTGGTCCATGCCATGAAGCGCCTTCCCTACAAGGTGGTGCCGGGCCCCAACGGAGACGCCTACGTCGAGATCCGCGGCAAGCAGTACTCTCCCGCCGAGATCTCCGCCAAGATCCTCATCAAACTCAAACAGGCGGCGGAAGACTACCTTGGCGAGAAGGTGAACGATGCCGTCATCACCGTCCCTGCCTACTTCAACGATGCCCAGCGCCAGGACACCAAGAATGCCGGAGCCATCGCAGGACTCAACGTTCTCCGGATCATCAACGAGCCCACCGCCGCCTCGCTGGCCTATGGACTCGACAGCAAGAAGGAAGAGAAGATCGCGGTCTACGACCTCGGCGGCGGGACCTTCGACATTTCGATCCTCGAGATCGGAGAGGGCGTCTTCGAGGTGAAGTCCACCAACGGAGATACCTATCTCGGCGGTGACGACTTCGACTCCGCCCTGATCGACTTCATCGCCTCGTCCTACCTCCAGGAGGCGGGGATCGATCTCAAGAAGGACAAGATGGCCCTGCAGCGCCTCAAGGAAGCGGCAGAAAAAGCCAAGATCGAGCTCTCCACAGCCATGGAGACCGAGGTGAACCTTCCCTTCATCACCGCCGATGCCTCGGGCCCCAAGCACCTTGTCATGAAGATCACCCGCTCCCGTCTGGAGCAGCTCACCGATGGACTGGTGACCCACTCCCTCGAACCGGTGAAGAAGGCCCTCTCCGATGCCGGTATCGAGTCCTCCCGCATCGACGAGGTGGTCCTGGTCGGAGGGCAGACCCGCATGCCCAAGGTCCAGGAGACCGTGAAGAAGTTCTTCGGCAAGGATCCCCACAAGGGGGTGAACCCCGACGAGGTGGTGGCGATCGGGGCCGCCATCCAGGGGGCCGTGCTGACGGGCGACGTCAAGGATGTGCTTCTGCTTGACGTGACCCCCCTCTCCCTCGGCCTCGAAACCCTGGGCGGGGTCTTCACCAAGCTCATCGAGCGCAACACCACGATCCCGGCCAAGCGGAGCCAGACCTTCACCACCGCCGCCGACAACCAGCCTTCGGTGACCATCAAGGTCTACCAGGGCGAGCGCGAAATGGCCGCCGACAACAAGCTCCTGGGCGAGTTCGACCTCACCGGCATCACCCCCGCCCCCCGGGGCGTTCCCCAGATCGAGGTGACCTTCGACATCGACTCGAACGGCATTGTCCATGTGGGCGCCAAGGACAAGGGAACCGGCAAGGAGCAGTCCATCCGCATCACCGCCCAGGGGGGGCTCTCCAAGGAGGAGGTCGATCGCCTGATCCGGGAGGCCGAGGCCCACGCCGCCGAGGACCACAAGCGCCGGGAGAGGATCGAGACCCGCAATAACCTCGAAAACACGATCTACTCGATGGAGAAGTCTTTAGGCGAGGTCTCCGACAAGATCTCCGATGTGGAGCGCGGGCAGTTTAGGGAGGCCATCGAGACGGCCAAGGGCAAGCTCACCTCGGAGGATACCGAAGAGCTGAAGGCCGCTTTGGCGACACTTACGACCGAGAGCCACAAGCTTGCCGATGTGGTCTACAAGTCCACCCAGGCGCAGGGGGCACAGCCGGGAGCGGAGGGCGGAGCCCCCGGTGCCGGAGCCACGGGTCCCGCCGGGGAGACGGTGGTCGACGCCGAGTACGAGGACGTCAAGAAAAATCCCTCCTGAGGGGTGGGTTTCGCCAGGAAAGAGTGTTTATGGCACGGGAGGGGCGCGGCTCCTCCCGTTGCCGTTTTTGCGATGCATCCCCAATTTCCTAAAGATCGGACAACCACGGGAAGGATAATCCGTTGTCATCCAAGGACTACTATAGCGTTTTGGGCGTCAGCCGAGGGGCCTCGGCCGACGAGATCAAGAAGGCCTACCGGAAGCTGGCCATGCAATACCATCCCGACAGGAATCCGGGAGACAAGGCGGCCGAAGCCCAGTTCAAGCTGATCAACGAGGCCTACGAGGTCCTGGGGGATCCGAAGAAGCGGCAGGTCTACGATACGGTGGGACCTCAAGGATTTTCCGAGGGATTCGACCAAAGCGGCGGCTTCCCGGGGGGATTCTCCGGCGGGTTCCCGGGGGGCTTTGGCCGGGGATCCGGAAGCTTCGGGGACATCTTCTCCGAGGTCATGGACGGCTTCTTCGGGGGAGGGGGGGGATCGGCCTCGGGGGGGCGTTCCCAAGGGGAGCACATCCTGCGCCAGGTGGACCTCTCCTTTGAAGAGGCCGCTCTCGGCAAAGAGATTTCGATCAAGATTGCCCGATGGGAGGCCTGCGCCCCCTGTTCGGGAAACGGATCGAAGAACGGGAAGAGTGTGACGGTCTGCTCGACCTGTCGGGGCACAGGTCTCATCCGTGTCCAGCAGGGGTTCTTTGTGGTGCAGCGCACCTGCAACGCCTGCGGGGGAGAGGGGCGGGTCATCTCCGAGATCTGTCCGGCCTGTTCGGGGAAGGGACGGATCTCCGTGGACCGGACCATCACCCGTTCGATTCCTGCCGGGGTCACCACAGGGATGCGCGTGCGCATCTCCGGGGAGGGGCATGCCGGCCTTCAGGGGGGACCTCCCGGAGATCTCTACCTCGACATCTCGGTGCGTCCGCATCCCGTCTTTGTCCGGGAAGGGGACGATCTGGTGGTGGAAAAAAATCTCACTCTCACCCAGGCGATCTTCGGGACGACGATTGAGATCCCGACTTTGGGGGCGGGCTACCCCCTCAAGGTCGATCCGGGAACCCAGCCGGGAACGGTCCGGCGGATCCGGGGCAAGGGCATCGCCAACCCGGCCACCAAGGGCATCGGAGACCTCGTCGTGCGCCTTGGGGTCGAGATCCCCACCCGCCTTTCCCGGGAGCAGCGGGAGATCCTCGAACGCTATGCGGAGATCTCGGGGGACTCCCATCCGGCGGGCTCCTCCCCCGACGGAGGCATTTTCTCCAAGGTCAAGTCCATCTTTGACTGACCAGGATCGTGAAGGGGATAAAGACGAGGGGCGCTCCCCCGGGCCGGTCCTCTTCTGGCTCACTCCCTCCGACCGGATCGAATGGACATCGGAGGGGGAGGTTCTTTTTCCGGGAGAGACTCTCTCGCGACATCTCTTTCGGAGCCTGCGGGCCCAGGTTGGCGACCGCTTTCTTTTTGTGGACCCCGATCAACCCGGCCAGCGTCGCTGGGCCCGTGTGGAGGGAGTGACTCCTCCAAGGCTGACCTTGAGTGAAATCTCCCAGGGAACCCCGGTCCGCCGGCAGACCTTTGATCTGGCGGTGGCCCTTCTCAAGGGGGAGGGCTGGGAGGACCTCGTCGAGCCGGCCGCCATTCTGGGGGTCCGCCGCCTTGTGCCCCTCCTGGCCGATCGCTCGCAGCTTCGCTGGTCCTCCGCCGTCCTGGAAAAAAAACGGGAGCGTCTGATGGCGAAGGTCCGGGAGGCCAGCCAGCTCTCGGGCCGGGCCGACCGGATGGAGATTGCGGATCCGGTGACCTTGCCGGAGCTTTTATCAAAGATCCCGGACAAGGAGTCGCTTCTCTTTTGCGATACGATCGCGCCCACAGTGGGACTCCGGGAAGCGCTGGGGAAGCTCGGGTCCGCATCCTCGGTGGCGGCGATCGGCCCCGAGGGCGGGTGGTCTGGGCGCGAGCGGGCGCTTGTGGAGGAGTTCGGGAAAAAGGGAGGAGCGCTCCATCGGGTCTCCCTGGGGCCCCTGGTTCTCCCGGGACGCCTTGCTCCGGTGGTGGTAGCCTCCCTTCTCTCCCAGGAGGGGGCGGGGGGTGAACGGAGGGAGGGATCATGATCGGCCGTCGTCTGCTCGCCTTTTGGATCGACCTCTTCTTCGGGCTCTTTCTCGCCTCGACCGGCCTCTGGCTCCTTCGTCAGGCCTTTCTCCGGGGAACCGACCCCGACGACCTCTTCAACCCCCTTCGGGAGTGGGCCCTGGCTCCGTCCCATCCGTTGGTCTGGCTCTTGGGGGTTTTTCTCTACTTCTTCCTCTTTCTGGCGGTCAATTCGGAGACACCGGGCCTTGTGGCCTTCGGTCTCACCGTCATCCGGGATCGGGAGGGCGGGGAGCTCCGTCGCATCGGGGGGATGCGGGCCCTGTGGCGGACCCTTCTCCTGGCCGTTTCGACGCTCTTTCTGGGGCTGGGGTTCCTGACGGTGCTGGCCAACGACCGGCGGCTGGCCCTTCACGACTGCCTCTCCGGAACCCGGATCATCCGCGTCCGCTCCCGCCGGATTCCTCCGGCTGGCACGCCCTGACCTTTGATTTCAGGCCGTCGCTTCCCCTTTTGCCCCCCCACTTCTCCCTGGTTCGTTGCTCCGCAGGTCTACTCTTTTCGTTCTTTCTCCCACCCCAGAATGCGCCCCTTGAGCTCCGCCCCGCCGGCATAGCCGCCCGTCTCTCCCGAGCCACGGACGACCCGATGGCAGGGAATGAGAAGAAGAAGGGGATTGCGGGCGAGGGCCCCGCCCACGGCCCGGAAGGCCTTCGCCCGTCCAAGGGCCCTCGACACCTCCGCGTAGCTTGCGGTGGCTCCGAAGGGGATTCGGCGGACCGCCTCGAGGACCTCCCTGTCGAAGGGACGGATCTGCGGCGGCAGGGGGGCGACCCAGGAGGCCTTTCCTTCGAGGATCATCGGGAGAAGGGGCATAAGGGGATGGTCGGGGGGGAGGGGGGAAGAAAATGCCTCCTCTCCCCGGGCCGGCTGGAGGCGGAGAGCCTCTCCGTCCATTCCGAAGGCTATGACGAAGCCTTGTGGCAAGGGACCCAGAGGGGGGAGGCGAAAGAGTGTCGCGGCGGAGAGGGGGCGGGAAGGAGACGTTGCCATGGTGTGGGACCTCATGGGATTCGAAGTTATCCGAGCCGCTTCCGGAAAAAGATGGCGGCCATGGTCAGGGCCGCCAGACCAATGGTCAGGAGAGCGGCATACTCGGGGAGAAGAAGGCGCACCCCCGCCCCCTGGAGAAAGACCTCCCGGAGGATCACCAGAAAGTAACGAAGCGGGTTGATCAGGGTCATGTCCTGGATGATCTTCGGCATGTTGGCAATCGGCGTGGCAAAACCCGAGAGGATGATCGAGGGGACAAGAAAGAGAAAGGCCCCCAGGAGTCCCTGCTGCTGGGTTTGGGAGATGGCGCTGATCATGAGCCCCACGCCCAGCCCCGAAAGGGTGAAGAGGAAGATCCCCAGATAGAGGGCCGCGACCGATCCCCGCAGTGGGACATCAAAGAGGAGGGTGGCGACCAGGACGATGGCCGTAGACTCGGCAAATCCGATGACAAAGCCCGGAATGATCTTGCCCAGGATGATCTCGAAGGGGGTGAGCGGGGTCACCAGAAGCTGGTCGAAGGTGCCGTCTTCCCGTTCCCGGGCCACCGAGAGGGCCGTGACGAGAAGCGAGACCACCAGGGTTAAAAGACCAACGATCCCCGGCACAATGAACCAGCGGCTCTTGAGGTTCGGGTTGTACCAGGCCCGGAGGGTCAGCGGCGCGGCAGGGGGCGCCAGGGCCAGGGCCGTGGTCATGTCGCTGTTATAACCTGAGACGATGGTCTGGACGTAGCCGGCGAGCACCATGGCCGTATTGCTCTGGCGTCCGTCGAGGATCGCCTCGACGGTGGCGGGCTTGCCCGAGAGGAGATCCCGGCTGAAGGTGGAGCGGATGTGGAGGACCAAAAGGACCTGGCGGTTGTCGATAAGCCGCCGGACCTCCTCCGGGGAGGAGACGGACTGCCGGAAGTTGAAGTTCCTCGATCCCGAGAACCGTGCCAGAACCTGCCGCGAATAGAGACCGGGATCCTCGTTCCAGACGGCGTAGGCAATGTGCTTTAAATCGAAGGTGGCGGCATAGCTGAAGACGATGAGCTGGACCAGGGGGGGGACGATGAGCACCATCCGGCTCTTCTTGTCCCGAAGAAGCGCCAGAAACTCCTTCTGGGCAAGTCTCAGAATGCGAATGATGGCGGCCTTCACAGGATCCTCTTTCGGCTGATCTTGAACAAAATGGCGAAAAGGCCCAGGGCGAAGAAAAACAACGCCGCCGCATTGGGCCAGATGACCCCCGGGATGTCCCCGGCCAGAAAGAGGGACTGGAGGATGGTGACGTAATAGGAGGCCGGGATGATGTGGGTGAGGATGCGGATGAAAAAGGGCATGGAGTGGATGTCAAAGATGAACCCCGAGAGGATGAAGGCCGGCAGGAAGGTGAAGACGATGGCGATCTGTCCGGCGACGAACTGGTTCTTCGAGACGGTGGAGATGACCAGCCCCATCCCCAGGGCGGTGGTGAGGAAGAGTCCGGAGGTCAGAATCAGTGCCAGCAGGGATCCCCGCAGCGGGACCCCGAAGAGAAAGTGGCCCATGAGCACCGAGATCCCCATGCCGGCCATCCCCAGTGCGAAGTAGGGGAGGAACTTCCCCAGGAGGATCTCCGGGATCGTGACCGGGGTGGAGAAGAGGGATTCCAGGGTGCCGCGCTCCCACTCCCGGGCCACCACCATGGAGGTGAGGAGCGCCCCGATGAGGGTCATGATCACCGCGATGAGACCGGGGATGAGAAAGTCCCGGCTGCGCACGTTGGGGTTGTAGAGGATCCTCAGATCGAGCCCCACGGGAAGGATGGAGAGGGTTCGTCCCCGGAGGTTCCGCTGGGCGAGCCAGTTTCCCCAGGTGTTCTGAAGATATCCTTCCACTAGACGGGCGGTGTTGTCGTCGACGCCGTTGACCACCACATGGACTCCGTGGTTCCGGAAGGATTCCATCGATCGTCCGAAGTTTTCCCGGAGCCAGAGGATCCCGTCCACATCCTGACGCTGCAGGGCCGCCACGGCATCGTGGATGTCGGGATAGGGAACAGGAATGAACCAGGGGGAATGGCGAAGTCCCGCCACGAACCCCTCGGCCGCCGGTGTTCGTGCGTCCTCGACGACCGCGATGGGAACGTGGCGGGCATCGAGGGAGACCCCGTAGCCGAAGATCAAAAGGAGAAGGATCGGCAGGGCGATGGCGATCAGAAGGCTCGAGGGGTCCCGGAGGATCTGGAGGGACTCCTTTTTGATCATGGCCCGGGTGCGCCGGGTACTGTCAGTGAGACGGCTCATCCCAGGGCCCTCGCGGCCTCGAGGGTTCCGGATTTTTCGAGCTGCCGGATAAAGGCCTCCTCCAGGGTCGGCTGCGGGTTGGCCGATGTTTTGGCGGAGTCGGTGATCTCCCGGGGGGAGCCCAGAGCCACCAGACGTCCCTGGGCCATGATGGCCAGCCGGTCGCAGGCAGTGGCCTCCCCCATGAAGTGCGTGGTCACCAGGACCGAGACCCCCCGGAGCGAAATCTGGCTGATGACCCGCCAGAACTCCCGCCGGGCCACCGGATCCACCCCGCTGGTGGGCTCGTCGAGAAGGAGGATCGAGGGCTCGTGCATGATGGAGGCCGCCAGGGCCAGCCGCTGCCGGAACCCCAGCGGGAGGAGCCCCGAGGATTCGTTTTTGAAGGGGGCGAGGTCGAAGAACTCGAGAAGCTCCTCCACCCGGTCCCGTTGGCGCTTGCCCCCCATTCCGTAGGCACTGCTGAAAAAAGTGAGGTTCTGGAGCACGGTGAGCTGGGCATAGAGGGAGAACTTTTGGGACATGTACCCCAGGCGCCCCCGGAGGGCCGCCACATTCCCTCCGGTGACATCCTGGCCGTCGATTCTCAGAACCCCCGAGCTGGGAAGCAGGAGCCCTGCCAGCATCCGGAAGATGGTCGTCTTGCCGGCCCCGTTGGCGCCCAGAAGGCCAAAGATCTCTCCCCGCCCCACCGAAAAGGTGAGCCGGTTTACCGCCACGAAGCTCCCGAAGGTGCGGGTCAGCTCCCGGATCTCGATGGCTGTCTGACCATCAGAGCCGGACCTTCCCCCTTCGCTCCAGGAGAGCTCTTTTCGGGGGGAGGGCGCGGCGCTCTCTCCGCCTCTCCCAATTGACTTGAGGGCCAGCCGCCTCATGAAGGCGTCCTCGAAGGAAGGGTCGGTCGGCTCGATCTTGGCGGAAATGTTGGCCGGGAGCGTCGGCGGGGAGGGGGTGAGGGTGACGGTGCGAACGCCCAGCTCCGAGCCCGAGCAGTCGGCCACACCGGGGAGGGCGGCGATCTCCGGCTCGAGCCGTCGGGGCGCCATGTCGGGCAGGGAGATCCGAAAGACATGGCCGGCGGCCTCTTTGACAAAGTCCTGGGGAGGACCTTCCCCCAGGATCTTTCCGTCGTAGAGGATCACCACCCGGTCGAACTTTTCCGCCTCGTCCATGTAGGCCGTGCTCACCAGCAGGGTCGTGGAGGATTTTTGGACCTCCGTCCGGAGGATCTCCCAGAGCTCCCGGCGGGAGACCGGATCGACCCCCACGGTGGGTTCGTCGAGAAGAAGAAGGGCGGGGGCATGGACCAGCGAGCAGGCCACGCCGAGCTTCTGCTTCATCCCTCCGGAGAGCTTGCCCGCGAGGCGATCGTTGAAGGGGGCCAGGGCGGTCATGCGCAACATCGGGGCATAAAGCTCGGCCCTCCTCTCCCGGGGAACGCCGTGGAGATCGGCATGGAGGTCGAGGTTCTCCCCCACTGTCAGATCTTCGTAGAGACCGAACTTCTGGGGCATGTAGCCCAGGTTGTCGAGGATGGCCTCCCGGTCCTTCCGTGGGTCCCGGCCCAGGATCTCCAATGTCCCTGAGTCGGCCTCCATGATTCCGGCCAGGATCCGCATCAGCGTGGTCTTGCCGGCTCCGTCGGGACCGATGATCCCGGTAATGGTCCCCGGGGAGACCTCAAAGGAGACGTCGTCGAGAGCCCGGATGATCCCTCGGGGTGTCCGGAAGGTTCGGACGAGGTGGCTGATCCGGATGGCAGGACCGGGCCGGCTCCTATCCTCCGCCATGGATCGTCTCGGCGGGGGAGCCGTCCGGACAGCGGGCGGGGAGGGGGGGGCCTCCGTGAAGGGGAATGGTCACCGTCACGGGCATGCCCAGACGAAGCTTCCGGGTGGGGCAGGAGAGGTAGACCCGGGCGCGGTAGACCAGGATGGTGCGCTGGTGGACCGTCTGGACCTCTTTGGGCGTGAACTCCGCCGCAGGAGAGATGTAGCCCAGATAGCCCAAAAAGGAGACGTTCGGATAGGAGTCGGAGGTGACGATGGCCGGCATGCCCTCGTGGACATGGCCAAGCTCCGGCTCTTCAAGATAGACCCGGGCCCAGAGGGGGCGGGTGCGGGCAATGGTGTAGACGGGGGTCTGGGGAAAGGCCATGTCGCCGGGCTCGAGGATCCGGGTCTGAACGATCCCGTCCACGGGCGCATAGAGGCGGGTGTCGTTCAGCTGTCGTAGGTCGTAGGCCTTCTGGGCCTCGTCTTTTTTGATGGCGGCCTTGGCCATGTCGAGGGCCGCCCTGGCGTCGTCCTGCTGCTGGCGGGTGTTGAAGTCGGCGCGGGTGAGTTTTTTGACCCGTTCCCAGGTCTTCTGGGCGTCGATCTCCTGGGCGGTATCGTGGACAAGGGCCTGGGTGTCGGCATCCACCAGATCCTGATAGCGAACGGGATCCATAAGGGCGATCAGCTCGCCGGCATGGACGGAGGCCCCTTCCACGAAGAGAAGCTTTTCGATGCGTCCCGTGTCGTGGAAGGCCGCCTGGACCTCCCGGAGATCGATGTTGCCGTAGAGGACCAGCCGGTCCTTGGGAGTCTCGGCCTCTTTTCTGAGGCGGACGGACCAAAAGGCGGCGCCGGCGACGGCGAGAAGGACGATGAGAACGATGAGCCGTTTGGCGATGGGAGGCATGGGATCTCCTTGGTGCCGGTTACCGGGTTTGTTCGGGGTCCGCCGGCCTTGCGCCAACGGCCACCGACTCCGGCGCCCCCGGCGGGGTCAGGGTGCCGATGGCATACCGGTAGAGGACGTTGCTGTTCATCAAAAGATAGCGGGCCCGGACGACGGCCTCCCGGGCCTGGCGAAGCGCTGTTTGGGCATCCATGACATCCACGGACTGGACCTGGCCCATCCGGTAGGCTTCCTGGACAAGCGTTTCGTTCTTGCGCGCGTTGTCGAGCGACGTTTCGGCCCAGTCGAGCTGCTCTTTGGCATCCGCGATGGAGAGGGCGGCTTTTTTCAGGTCGGTGGCGATCACCAGCCGCGTCGCCTCCCGGTTGTCCCGGGCGGTCATGACATCGGCCCGGGCTCGGGCCGTCTGATGGACCATGTACCCCCCTTCAAAGATCGGGACGGTGAGGGTTCCTCCGATGCTGAAGGTCGAATAGGGGGTATTGTTGGGAATGTAGGTGAAGGGAAGGGCTCCGGAGGGAAGAGTCGCGGTGAATGACTGGCCCAGGGCGGTGATCGAGGGATAGTTCTGGGACCGGGAGTTGTTGAGAGTCGCCTTGGCGCTTTCGAGGGTGGCCGTTGCCTCCTTCCATTCCGGCCGATGGGAGAGGGCCTTGGAGATATCCCGGTCGGGGTTGGGGTCGGAGAGGGCGTTGGGGTCCCGATCAAGGTCGGCGGCCACAAGGACGACCGACTTGGACAGACCCATGATCTGGGCCAGGGTGACCGAGTCGGACCTGACCTGATCTTGATCCTTGACCAGGGCGAGGCGGGCCGCAGAGACATTCACCCGGGCCCGGGTGACGTCGAGGATGATCGCGGAGCCCTCCTGGTGGCGTACCGTGGCCTGATCGAGCTGAAGCTTTGCATCTTCGAGATTCTTCCGGTCGGCCAGGACCTGGTGCTGGTCGGCCAGCAGGGTGAGGTAGGCCGATTCGGCATCCCGGACCGTCTGGGCCCGGATCGTCTCCATGTGGGCCTTTGCCAGCCGATACCCCCAGCGGCTCCGGTCGACCTGGGAGGAGGTCTTCCCGAAGTCCAGCAGGGTCTGGGAGAGGGTGAAGGTCAACAGGTTCAGGTCCTGGAACTGATATCCCGGAAAGAGGAAAAAACCAAAAAGGCTGTTGGCGTACATGGTCTGGAGGCTCGCCGACAGCTGGGGATAGTAGGCGGATTTGGCCTGCCCGATGGTCTCTTTGGCGCTTGTCACCTTGTCCTGTTCGGCGCGGAGCTCCGGCCGGGCATTGAGGGCCTGCGTCACCGCCTGGGAGAGGGTGACGTTGGGAGACGGAGAAGGCCCCCCGGGGGCTGCCACGACGAGAGGGGGGCAAAGAAGAATCGCGGCCATGATGCCGACGCTCAGAGTGGCGGAGAGCCTTGATCTGCGCTCCCGGGTCGATGAAGGGTCACGAAGGGAGGGGAAGGGGCTCTGTTCCGACTCGGAGAAAGCGTGAAAAAAATTGTCGTTCACCGAAAGCCCTCCGTCCTGTCCAGATCCCTGCATCGACTCGTCGCCCCCTCGCTCCAACTTCGCCGGGCGATCGATCCCTGACCTTCGGCCTCTATCATACCCCGGGAGGGTAAAAATTCAAGACTTGTTGAAGTGTTTCATTTTTTGGTGACAATTCTCACGCTTTTGTCCTGGCCTGTCATGTACGTTTGGTCCCCCGCGCAAAGGCGCGGGCGGGAGTCCTCCGGGGGGAGGTCTTTTTTCCGGGTTCTCCGGCCCAAAGAAGGGAGGCCAGGGCCGCAGAGAGGAGGCGGGAGCGGGGGGGATCGCTCCGGGAGGTGAGGATGATGGGGACCCGGGCTCCCAGAACGACCCCCGCCAGGGTGGCTCCGGCCAGGTACTCCAGATCCTTGGCCAGGATGTTCCCTGAGACCATGTCGGGGACCAGAAGGATGTCGGCCTCTCCCGAGACGGGGCTCCTGATCCCCTTCGATCGGGCGGCTTCCAGCGAAATGGCGTTGTCGAAGGCCAGGGGGCCGTCCACGGTGGCTCCCCGTATTTGCCCCCGGTCCGCCATCTTGGAGAGGGCGGCGGCCTCCACGGTGGAGACGATGGCGGGGGTGACGAGCTCCACCGCCGACAGAATGGCGGCATGGGGGGCCGTTCCCCCCAAAAAGAGGAACATGTCGATGGCGTTTTGAAGAATCGCCGCCTTTGTGGCGAGGTCGGGGGCGATATTGATGGCGGCATCGGTGATGAAGAGAAGCTTTTTGTAGTTCTTGAGCTCGGCCACGAAGACGTGGGAGAGGCGATGGCCCGTTCGAAGGCGCTCGAGGATCGGATGCAGGAAGACATCGCTGTGGATATGGCCCTTCATGAGAATCTGGGCCTTCCCCTCCTCCACAAGGCGCGCACCTTCCCTGGCGCCCTCCTCCTCGGAGGCGGCATTGACGAGGGGAATCTTCCCCCGGATCCCTTTTGTCGCCAGCATCGCCCGGATTTTCTTCTCGTCGCCGATCAGAATGGGGGCCATCAGCCGTTCCTCGACCAGAAGACGGACGCTCTCGAGGACGCTGTCGTCCGCGGCGTCCACAACGGCCACTGTGAGCGGCGGGCGCTTTCTCGCCTGTTCCAGAAAAGGCTCGAGGTTGCAAGGGATCATGGCCGCTCTCCCATCCATGTCTCGGGGGCCTCCAACAGCTTCCCCAGGGCTCCCATGAACCGGGCGGCATGGGCCCCGTAAAGGGTCCGGTGGTCGCAGGCGAGGGTCATGTGAACCGTTCCCCCCTCGGCGGGGGCGGCCACCGCCAGAATCGCGGAGGCGGTGGGGGGGAGGATGGCGTCGAAGGAGAGAACCTCCGGATGGGTTCCCAGGTTGGAGAGATAAAAGGTTCCTCCGGAGTAGTCCTCCGGGGTGAGCCTCCCAAGGACGGCCTTTTGCTTCAGGATTCTCCAGTCTTCCCTGAGCTCGTCCATGGGGCGAGCCCCCGCATCCCGGAGGATGGGGGTCACCAGCCCCTCCCCCGTGTCCACGGCTACGCCCACATCGATGCGCTCCCTCTCCAGAAGGCCCTGTCGGGTCCAGAGGCTGTTGACCCGGGGGAACTGGGCGACGGCCAGGGCCGAGGCGCGGACAAGGGCCAGGGTGAGGGAGATCTCCCGGGATTTGGCGGCCAGAGTCAGGGGCTCGAGGGAGAATCGGGATGTGAGGTGGAAGAGCGGAGTCCCTCGTGTCTCCAGCATGTTGCGGGCCACGGCACTTTCCATGGCGGTGGGGGGACGAAGTCGGGAGGGGGGAGCATGCGAGAGGTCCGGGTCCTGTCGGCCCAGGGCGGCTTCGAGGACCTGTCGGGCATGGATCAGTCCATCGGCTCCCGGTGCCAGGGTGTCGAGAGGAATCTGGAGATCGGAGGCCAGCCCCCGGGCATAGGGGGTGGCCCGCCCTTGGCCACCGCCAGGGGGGAGAAGCGGCTCCCCGGCTCCTGGGCCCGCTGAGGCGGGCGGGGAAGCGACGAGGGGTGCGGAAGGGGCCACGGGGGACGAGGGGCGGACCGGGGGAGAGTCTGTGCGGGGGGCGGGGGAGGGATTGTCCTGCCCCTCCCCGCACTCCTCCCGGGAGGAGCAGAGATAGCCGATCGTTGCTCCCACCGGGATCTCCGTTCCCGGAAGGGCGAGAGGTCCTCCGAGAAATCCGTCGGAGAAGGCCTCGACATCCATGACCGCCTTGTCGGACTCCATCGTTGCCAGCGGCTCTCCTGCCCTGACGAGGTCTCCCGGCTGCTTGAGCCAGCCGGTGAGACGGCCCGTTTTCATGGTGTCGGAGAGGACGGGAAGGGGGATCGGGGTCTTCATTGAAAACGGCTCCTCGTTGGCAGGGACAGCAGGATCAGCCCTGAAAGATCAGGATCCTGCGGCCATCTTCCGGAGAAGCTCCGCGATGGCCGCCGTGTCGGGAATGGTCTGATCCTCAAGTGTTCGGTTAAAGGGCGTCGAGACAAAGAGCCCTCCCAGGCGGCGCACGGGGGCGTCGAGAAGGGGGAAGCAGCGCTCCGAGAGCGTGGCGGCAATTTCCGCACCGGCCCCGGCAATCAGGCAGTTTTCCTCCACCACCAGGGCCCGATGGGTCTTCTCCACCGAGACCACGAGGGTTTCCCAGTCGATCGGGGCCAGGCTGCGAAGGTCGATCACCTCCACCGAAACCCCATCCTTTGCCAGCGTCTCAGCCGCCTCAAGGGCGAGTCCCGACATTCGCGACCAGGCCACGACCGTAATGTCGCGCCCCGGTCGGCGGACTAACGCCTTGTCCATCGGCGGAAGACGTGTGGCATCGAGCGGGCCGCTTTCGAAGTAGAGGCGTTCGTGCTCCAGGACAATGACCGGGTCGTCGGATCGAATGGCCATCCGAAGCTGGCTGTAGGCATCCTGGGGGGTGGAGGGGGCGACAATGCGGAGCCCGGGGACATTCATGAGCAAGGCATCGATTCTCTGGGAGTGCTGGGCCCCCAGCTGGTGGGCGACCCCTCCCGGCATCCGGACCACCAGCGGCACCGGGATCTGTCCCCCCGACATCAGACGGATCTTGGGGGCCAGGTTGATCAGGGCATCGAAGGCCATGAAGGCAAAGTTCACGGTCATGATCTCCACCACCGGCCTCATGCCGGCCATGGCGGCGCCCACTCCCAGCCCCGTAAAGCTGTTTTCGGAGATGGGCGTGTCCCGGACCCGCCACTCTCCGTACTTGGCCAGAAGGCCCTCCGTGGTGCGGTAGGTTCCCCCGAAGAGGGCCACGTCCTCTCCCATGACGAAGATACTGTCGTCTCCCGCCATTTCTTCGTCGAGGGCCCGGTTGATGGCCTGCCAGGTCATGAGCGGGGGGGAGGCATCTCCGGGGGCGGAGCCTTGTGGCAGGGGAGGGGGGAGGAGGGAGGAAATTTCCTGGAGCCGGTCCATAGTGGGCTCGGGGCTTGCCTCGGCAAAGGCCACGGCCGCGTCGACCTTCCCCTTGACCTCGTCATGGATGGCCCGGATGGAGTCCTCTGCCACGGCCCCGCACTCGAGACAGTGGGCACTGAAGCGAGCCAGGGAATCTGTGGCGGCCTCCCCCGAAGAGGGTCTAAGGAGGGGGGCCAAGGGGTCCCGAGCGCGCCAGGCGGCGATCTCCTGGGCCGGGCGATAGGTTCCGGGGTCGGCCATGGAGTGGCCCCGATAGCGGTAAGCGAGGCATTCCAGAAGGATGGGCCCCCCTCCGGAGCGAATTGTGGCAAGAGCCTCTTCCGCCGCGGAGTGAACGGCCAGAACATCCATGCCGTCCACCTGATGGCCGGGAATGTGGTAGGCGGAGCTTCGACGGTAAACATCCGTGACCGCAGAATGCCGACGAATCTCCGTTCCGATCTGGTAGAGGTTGTTTTCGCAGACGAAGAGGACGGGAAGGTTCCAGAGGGCCGCCATGTTCAGGGATTCGTGGAAGGTCCCCTGGTTGACTGCTCCGTCTCCGAAAAAGCAGATCACTGCCTCGGGCAGTCGACGGGAGGCAATGGCGTAGGCGAGTCCGATGGCCACCGGGAATGTCTCGCCCACAATCCCGTACCCCCCCATAAATCGGCGCTCCCGGTCGAAGATGTGCATGGAGCCCCCCATCCCCTGACTGCTCCCGGTGGCCTTGCCGAAAAGCTCTGCCATGATCCGGTCGGGGGGGACCCCCCGGACCAGGGCATGGACGTGCTCCCGGTAGGTGGTGACGAGGTAGTCTCCCGGCTCCGCCGCCCGGATGACCCCGGTGGCGATGGCCTCCTCTCCGGGATAGAGGTGAAGGAATCCCCCGATCTTCCCCTGGGCATATTCCGCGGCGGCCCGCTCCTCGAAGGCGCGGGCCAGGACCATATCCGCCAGGAGGGTGCGGAGAAGGGTTCGGTCCATCAGGGCTGTCCCTTGGCCGGGGATGTTCCTGGCAGGGAGGAGTCGAGCTCCCGGGTGACCTCGATGAGGTACATGAGGGCGGGCCCTCCATGCATGACGACGGCCATGAATCCCGCCTCCATGATCTCGTCCCGGGTGGCCCCGGCCTCCAGGGCTCCCTTCACGTGAAGGGAGATGCACCAGCTGCACTGGGCGGCCACCGACAGGCCCACATTGATGAGCTCCTTTTCCCTCCGGGAGAGGGCGGGGCCGGCCTCGGCCTTGGCCTTGAAGGCCAGAAAGGAGTTTGTCTCGCTCGGGTAGCTTTTTCTGAGGTTTTCGATGAGAAGATCGACTTCGTGAAGGTGGTCGGACATGGGACCTCCTGCAATCTGGGGGGGACGCGTTGCCGTGAAAAGGATCCGCAGGGAGAAAGGGGAGCGGCGTTCCTCTCCCGCATAGAGCTTATCACAGTGGGGTTGGCCCTCAAACACTTCCCCTCCGGGCCCGGCCCGGATGTTACCGGATTGTCACACTGTCTTGATCTGTCCGACCTTAGGGGAGGTCATCATGGGACGGCCGGAATCTCCGGCGTTATCGTGACGATCCTGGAGGATGGCCATGTCTGCCCCGCTTTGTTCTCTCCCCTCGATGTCTTCTCCCCCGATCCTTCCCCCCTCCTTTCGCCTGAGGCTCCCCCCCCGATCCGTTCGTGAGCTGATCGTCACCACGGCTTGGGTTCCGGAGCACACCCCCCTCGAGCGGGTCTACCGCATGTTCGGCTCAGACCCCTCCCTCCCGGGACTGGCCATCCTTCGGGGTCGTTACCCTTTGGGGCTTCTCAGCAAAAATGCGCTCGTCGAGAGGTTCTCTTACCGGTATTCCCACGAGCTCTTTGGCCATAAGCCGGTGTCGGAGTTCATGGATCCCTCTCCCCTCGTCCTTCAGGCCTTAAGCAGCCTCGACTCCATCGAAAAGATCCTGGGGGAAGCCCCCGCGGACGAGAGGGGGGACAACGGCTTTCTCATCGTCGACGGGGACGACTATCTGGGGATCGGGACCTGGCAAGGCCTCGTCAGGAAAGTGGCCTCCCGGCGGGAGGAGGTCTTCTTCTTCATGGCTCACCACGATGCGCTCACCGGTCTCCCCAACCGATTGTCCTTCATGAAGGAGCTGGAGCTTCGCCTCTTTCGGGGGGAGTCGGGGGCGGTCGTCTATCTCGACTTGAACGGCTTCAAGGAGGTCAACGACCGCTTCGGCCACGAAGAGGGGGATAGACTTCTCACCTTCTTTGCCGAGCGCCTTGAACGGGCCCTCCCCCCCGGCTCCCTGGCGGCCCGGCTCGGCGGCGACGAGTTTGCCGCGATCCTTCCCTCCATGGACTCCGTCGGGCCCGTGGAGATCTTTCTCGCGGGGCTTCAGACCGCCCTCTGTTCGCCCACCTCTCTGGAGGGAAAGCCCTACAAGATCTCGGCGAGCATGGGGAGGGTGCTCTTCCCGGGGCCAGGGCTCGATATGGCCGGCATTCTTCGTCTGGCCGACAGCCGGATGTACGAAGAGAAACGAAAACGAAGGCGATCGGATGCCCCTCCGATCCTGGCCCTGGAGAAAGGGGGAGATTCGTCCTGCCCTGAGATTGTTTCATTGGACGGACTCACGGCTCTTCCCGACCGGCAGGCCCTCTATGGGTGTCTCGAGAAAAGGGGGGCGGGGAGGAAGGAGAGAGAAGGGCTCCTGTTTTTACTTCTCGATCTGGATCATTTTGCCCGGGTGAACGATCTCTTCGGCCATGAATGGGGCGATCATGTCTTGCGGGAGACCGCCCAAAGGCTTAAGGGGGCCGTGAGACAGGGAGATCTCGTGGTGCGCATGGGCGGCGACGAGTTCGGCGTCGTTCTCCGGGGAGAGTGGGATCCCGAGGCCTCGAGGCGGGCGGCCGACGACATCCTGGGCGCCGTGGCCCGGCCCTTTGTTCTCCATGGACGGGAATACCTCCTGACGGCCTCGATCGGAGCCGCCTCCTGCGGCCCCGAGGAGGCCCATTCTCTTGAGATGGTGGGGCACGCCGATACGGCGCTGACCCAGGCAAAGGAATCGGGAAGATCGCGATCGCACTTCTTTGACCCCGGAGAGAAGCAAAAGAGGTCGGAGCGCTATGCCATGATCCAGGAGCTCCACCGCGCCGTGAACCGCGGGGACTTTCAGCTTTTTTACCAGCCGATTCTCGACTGTGCCAGCGGGAGGGTCGTGGGGGCGGAGGCCCTTTTGCGGTGGGAGCGGGAGACGGGCGAGCGGGTCCCTCCCGATTTTTTTGTCCCGATCCTGGAGGAAGACGGGCTGATCGTTCCCTTGGGAGAGTGGATCCTCGAAACGGCTCTCCGGGAAAGGAAGCGATGGGAAGAGGAATCCGAGACGCCCCTATTCGTCTCTGTGAACGTCTCCGGGGTGCAGATCTCCCGTCCGGATTTTCTGACGCGGTTTCTCCGGATCATTGACCGGTGCGGAGTCTCTTCAGGAGATCTCTCGATCGAGCTGACAGAAACCGTGGCCATGCAGGATCCGTCCCAGGCCGGGAAGATCCTGGCCGCTCTCGGGGAGCGGGGAGTGAGGAGCTCCCTCGACGATTTTGGCACGGGGCTCTCCTCCCTGGCCCGACTGACGCGCCTTCCCGTCGGCTGTCTCAAGATCGACCGCTCCTTCGTCAGCCGGGTGGACGAGCGGGCGGAAGAGGGGGAGATTGTCCGAACCCTGGTCCTTCTGGCCCGTCGCCTTTCCCTGACGCTTTGCGCCGAAGGGGTCGAGCGGGAGGAGGAGAGGTCCTTCCTTGCCGATCTCGGGGTCGAGTGGATTCAGGGATATCTCGTCAGCCCTCCCTTGCCACCAGGGGAGTTTTTTGAAAGGCTCGCGAAAAACAGGTGGAGGGAAGCTTGAAGGTGTTCTCCGAAGCGCATCAATATGGAAGAGTCTGGGGGGCGTGAAAGGCTATCTTGGTCAAGGCGAAGAGGGTCAGAGCGAAACGACCAGCAGGATGGTGGCGGGATCGGTGCCGGGGTTTTTCCAGTTGTGGGGTTGGTGGGGATCGAAGTAGACCGCGTCGAGAGGTCCCAGATTATAGGCCTTTCCCCCCTGTTCGAAAAGGGTGGTGCCGGAGAGGACGACCCCGAACTCCTCTCCCTTGATTCCCGCATAGGGTTGCTCCCCCACCTCCCCGCCCGGATCGAGGGTGATGAGGAGGGGCTGCATCTTCTTGGCGGCAAAGCCCCGGGCCAGGGGTTCGACGGTGGCGTGGGAGGTGGTGCTGTAGACGCGGCGCCTGTTCCGGGCCGGCATCACCAAAGGATCGGATTCTCCCGGGGTCTCGTCGAAGAGGGAGGTGATGGGAAGCTCCAGTGCGGCACAGACCTTCTCGAGGGTCGCGATGGAGGGGGAGACCTGGCCCGCCTCGATCAGGGAGAGGGAGGATGCCGAAATTCCGGCCTTTTTGGCCAGGGTCCGGAGGGAGAGATTCTGAATTTTTCTGAGTTCGCGAAGTCGTTCGCTAACCTGCTTCATGCCCCAAGTTTAAAGAAGTGGCGGTCGGGATTCAAGATTGACGATGTCTCCGGGGCAAACAACCCCGCACACTCCTCTCCATCCCGGCAATGGCGGCGCCCGGAGGTGAGAGCTTTTAACGCGAGTCAGAGCCCAACGGTATCGAATGTTCAATCTGGAGGGGTCGAGATCAGAAGGCTTGGGTCCCGATCGCGGCATCAGAGTCGGTGGAGAATGCCCTCTTTTGAGGCCCCGCCGGGTGGGGAAGCTCTTGGCGGGGCCGGACGGTCGCGATTCGGAAGGCATTTTCTGGGGGGGGGGTCGATCAGAGTCCGGAGGCGAAACCTAAGAGTTCGACCGTCACATTCTCCGCTCCGAGCTTGGCCTGGCAGGCGAGACGGGATTTGGATCCGACCCCGACCACCGCATCGAGCCGTTCATTTTCGAGCCGCTCCGTTTTCGAAAGGGTCTTTCTCCCTTCGGTGACAAAAATGTGGCAGGTTCCGCAGGAGGCTTTGCCCTCGCATTTGTGGCCGATATTTTCTCCTGCCTCGATAAGGATATCGAGAATTCTTGTTCCGCTTTCGGCATCTCTGGTTTTTCCTGAGGGCATGATGGTGACGAGTGGCATTTCTGTCTCTCCTTTTCGAATGTTTTTTTGATCGGTTCCCGGAAGGCGCGGGAGGGTCAAGACGTCGTTGTCTTCAGGGATTTTGAACAAGGGTTGGACATGGGGCGGGGATGGCACCGCCCAGGATTTGCGTGGGGCGACCTGGTTTGAGACGGCATCGTCATTTTGATGTGGGGAAGAAAGCCGAACGGCAACGGTGCGGAGGAAGCCCTCCAGGTCCGGGCCGGGATCGGAGATGTTTCAAAGGACGGAGACTTCATCGTCTCTTGCGGGAGGGAAGGCCATGCGGGGACACAGGCGCTGCGACCCGAACACCTTCCGATTCAAAGATAACGGATCCCCTTGTGTTTCGTCAATGGCTCATCGTTCCGGAAGGATCAGTGGCTCATAAAGAATAGGCGATTTTCGTGCCGTGAAAAATGCCGCCATTGGCGTCTTCGGACGAAAGGATCGACCGGCAACAACAAGGACGGGGGAGCCTCCCCGCGCCCCTCATCAAGGTGGACGCTCCTGCCCAGAGCTCTCTCGTTCATGGAGGTCCGGGGGGGGCCAAAATGCCGGCTTTCCTTTGCGTCAGGAGGAATTCCTGGTTTTTCCCCCTTGACAATAAGTTTAAGTTAAAACTAAAATGAAGGGGTCATCGGGACAAGGACTCTCCCTTTTTCCGCCCATCAGCGCTTTAACCCTCAGGAGGTTCAAATGTCGGAAGTCAATGTGAAGTGCATGAAGAACGGTCCCCTTGAAGTGACCGGGGAAATCTCCATCACCGACGACAAGGGACAGGTCATCAAGGATGGTCAGAAGGCCCACTACCTTTGCCGCTGCGGCGCCTCTGCCAAGAAGCCCTTCTGCGACGGATCCCATACCCGGGTTCACTTTACCTCCTAAGGATTTTTTCATGGGATTGGGGGTCCCGGGAGGAGACTTCCGGGACCCCTTTTCCATTCATTTCGCGCCTTTCCTTCTGCCTCTCTCCCGATCTTTTTTCTTGAGTCTTTTCCCCCTCTCGGCTAATATCAAGGCGACAGAGACGACTCACTCCCCTTGCAAGGATCTCCCTGCCATGATGACATTTCAGGATATGGTAATGACCCTCAAAGGGTTCTGGGCCCGGGAGGGGTGCCTTCTCCTTGAGCCCTACGACATGGAAATGGGCGCGGGGACCTTCCATCCGGCGACATTCTTTGGCGCCCTGGGTCCCCAGGAAACGCGTGTGGCCTATGTTCAGGGGTGCCGCCGGCCGACGGACGGCCGTTTTGGCGAGAACCCGAACCGTCTTCAGCACTACTACCAGTTTCAGGTTCTCCTCAAGCCTTCCCCCGACCGCTCCCAGGAGCTTTATCTGGCCAGCCTCGCCTCCCTTGGCCTCCGCACTCCCTCCCACGATATCCGCTTTGTCCACGACGATTGGGAGTCTCCCACCCTCGGGGCCTGGGGTCTCGGCTGGGAGGTGTGGCTTGACGGGATGGAGGTGACCCAGTTCACCTACTTCCAGGAAGTTGCAGGGATTCCCCTTTCTCCTGTCAGCGTGGAGATCACCTACGGCCTCGAACGGCTCGCCATGTATCTTCAGGGGGTCTCGAACGTCTATGACCTTCGCTACAACGACCGAGTGACCTACGGCGACATCTTCCAGGAAAACGAGCGCCAGCAGTCGGTCTCCAACTTTGAAAAGACCGACCGGGAGTGGGTCCGGCGGGAGTTCGACCAGATGGAGACGGAGTCCCGCTCTCTTCTTGGGGACGGTCTCTATCGTCCCGCCTATGAAAGGGTCCTCAGGATGTCTCATTGCTTCAACCTCCTCGATGCCCGCGGGGCCGTGGGAACGGAAGAGCGCCAACGCCTCATTGGCCGTGTCCGGGGGCTGGCCCGCAAGGTCGCCGCCCTCTACACCGGCAAGGAGGAGGAGCGATGAGCGCGACGAATCAGGGGGCAGGCCCCGATCTTCGCCAGAGTGCCCTTCTTGAGGTCGGCTGCGAAGAGCTGCCGGCCGCCGCCGTTCCCGATGCGGTGGAGGCGCTGGCCCGACTTGTCCGGTCGGGGCTCGAAGAGAAAGGTGCCACCTTTTCCGATCTCTTTTCCGGGGGGACCCCCTCCCGTCTCGTGGTCCGCATTGATGGGCTCCTTCCGGAGACGGCGTCCCGGGAGGAGCTCGTCACCGGTCCGCCCCTCTCTGCCGCAGGAGAGTGGCCATCGAAACCCTCGCCCGCGGTCCTTGGCTTTGCCCGGGCGCAGAATGCCTCCCCCGAAACACTCGAAGTGGTGGAGACTTCCCGGGGGCGCTATCTCGCTCTGAGAAAAAAACTCCCCGCCTCCCCCGTCTTCGAGATCCTCCCGCAAATCTTTCAGGGGGCCCTTTCGTCTCTCGCCTTCCCCAAGAGCATGCGATGGGGCACCGGGAAGGGCCCCTTCCTGCGCCCCCTCCTGTGGCTCCTGGCCCTCTACCGCGATGAGGTCGTGGGCTTCGAGTTCGCCGGTCAGGTCTCCGGCAGGCTCACCGCCTCTCCCCGATATCGGGGAGGCAGCCCCATTTTGATTCGCAATGTTGTCCATTATGACGCGGAGATTCGGGAGTGGGGGGTGGAGCTGTCGATTCCCCGCCGCCGGGACCGCATCGAAAATGACCTGATCCTGACGATGCGGATGGAGGAAAGCTCGGGGACGTGGCCGGACGACCTCACCCTGTCTCTGGACCCCCAGCTTCTCGACGAGGTGACCTGTCTTGTGGAGAGCTACCGGGTCGTCCCGGCGACCCTTCCCGAACGATTTTCCGGGATTCCCGCCTCCGTCGTGCGCACGGTGCTCAAGGTGCACCAGCGGTTCTTTGTGGCCGACTCGGGGTCCGGCCGTCCCGTGGCCCACTTTTTGGGGATCTCGGGGAACCCCGCGGCCGATCTTTCCGTCGTTCGGGACGGGTATGTGCGGGTGGTCTCAGCCCGGCTCGAGGACGCCGCCTATTATATCGCCAGAGACATGGCCCTGCCTCTCTCGGAGCGCGTCTCGGGGCTCGATTCCGTGGTCTTCTTTCCGGGGGTGGGCTCGGTGGGAGACAAGGTCCGGGCGACGCGGCGGCTTCTTTTCGAGGTTCTGGCCCTTCTTCCGGACTCCCTGATCGCCCGGCACCACTCCTCCCGAGAGGAGCTCGCCGCCATTTGCGAGCGGGCGGCGACCCTCTACAAGGCCGACCTTCTCACCGGCCTCGTCAAGGAGTTCCCCGAGCTTGAGGGGGAGGTGGGCGGCTACTACTCCCTGCGGGAGGCCGAGAAAAACGGATCGCCGACCCCCTTCGACCGGGCGGTGGCCCAGGCGATCGCCTCCCATTATGCACCCCGGACCTTCCGGGACCCTGTCCCCGAAGATCTCCCGTCCATGCTCCTCTCTCTTTGCGATCGGGCGGTGGGGCAAGCCGGGGCCTTTCTCGGCGGGGCCAACCCCAGCGGATCCCTCGATCCCTTCGCCCTTCGGCGTGGTGGCTTGGGGCTGGTGCGTCTGCTCGCCGAGTGCGGCCTTCCCCTGACCCTCGCGAAGCTTGCGGATCTGGCCCTTTCGGCCTGGTCCCTTCCCTCTCCCCCCAAGCCGCTTCCTGAGGTCTCGAAGGCGTTGGTCCTCTTCTGGGAGGATCGCATGGAGAGCCTCTTTTCAAGGGACGGCGCCTCGGCCTGGTATGGGGCCGCCCGACTTCCCGATGAGCCGCCCTTTCTCTCCTGGCGCCGCCTGGAGTTCCTTTCGGAATTTGTCCTGACCCCGGAATTCGAGGCCTTTGAAACCCTCAAGACCCGGGTGGACCGGATTCTCTCCGGAGATCCGCCCCCCCTGGATCCCGGGCTGATCTCCGTGGCCGAGGAAAAGGCGCTCTGGGAGAGTCTCTCCGCGGCCGGTGAGACCCTCTTTCCCTCCCATTCCACCCGGCCCACCCGAGAGGACTTTTTTGCCGAGGCCGATCGCCTTCGTCCCCTCCTGCCGGTGGTCGACGCCTTCTTTTCCGCCGTTTTGGTCAACGACCCCGATCCGAAGATCCGGAACAATCGTCAGGCGCTCTTGGCCCTTCTGGCCCGGCGCTTTTCTGTTCTGGGGAGACTCGATCGATTGGTTGCGCTTTCCCGGAAGGAGCGGGGCAACGGGTGAGCCGACCCTCGGGTGTCTCTGCCGATCGACGGTGGATGCGGCGGGCCCTGGCTCTGGCGGAGAAGGGGCGGGATACCGTGGCCCCCAACCCCATGGTGGGTGCGGTGGTGGTGCGGGATGGCGAGGTCGTGGGCGAAGGGTACCACCGGGAGGCCGGGCAGGCCCACGCGGAGGTTCTGGCCCTGCGGGTCGCCGGCGATCGGGCCCGGGGAGCGACGCTCTATGTGAATCTCGAGCCCTGCTGCCACGTGGAAAAAAGGACCCCCCCCTGCACCGAGGCCATCGTTCGTGCCGGAGTGGCCCGGGTCGTCGTTTCCATGAGGGATCCCAACCCCCGGGTCTTTGGCCGGGGGCTCGAACGCTTGGCAGAGCAGCATGTGGAGGTCTCGGAAGGTCTCTTTTCCGCCCGGGCCTTTGAGCAGAACCGCGGCTTCTCCTCCCTCATTCGCCAGGGGCGCCCCTATGTGACATTGAAGGGGGCGATGAGCCTCGACGGAAAGATCGCCACCGCCACCGGGGACTCCCAGTGGATCTCGGGGCAGAGCTCCCTGGCATACGCCCATCGTCTTCGCCGCGACCACGATGCGATCCTGGTGGGGATCAGTACGGCCACCAAGGACGATCCCCGGCTGACCAACCGCTTGCCCGGCTCCCGCAACCATCAGCCGGTGAGGGTGATCCTGGATTCCACGGGGCGCCTCCCCCCCGATTCCCGTCTTTTTTCCGAGGAAGGGGGGGGGCCTGTCTTTCTTGCGGCGGGACCCCGGGCCCCGGACGCGGCCCTTCGCCGGCTGGAGAAGAGCGGGGCACGGATCTTCGTTCTGGAAGAGGAACGTCCGGGGGAGATCGACCTCGCGGGTCTTCTTTCGGTCCTGGCCGGAGAGGGCCTCCTGACGGTTTTGGTGGAAGGCGGATCGAGGGTCAACGCCTCCTTCCTCGCGGCGGGGCTGGTGGACCGGATCCGGGTGGTTCTGGCCCCCCTCCTGATCGGGGGAGCCGATGCCATCGGGTGGCTGGGGGGATCCTCGCCTCCGACCCTGTCCCGGGCCCGGAGACTTCCGGCCTTTTCGGTCCTCCGAAGGCTGGGGGACGACCTTCTCGTCGGGGCGGATCTTTGGGGGCCAGACTCTCTTCCCGGGACCGAGGGGCTTTGACGGGGAAGATGACCACCGGGGGCCAGCCCCCCCCACATGAAAGGAGCGGAATCGGGTGTTTTCCGGAATTGTTGAAGCCACAGGCCAGGTACTGGCACCGGTCGGCGAGTCGGGAGGCCGTCTGGGAGTCGGCGGGGTGCCCTTTGCCGGGGAGCTTGCGGCCGGAGAATCCGTGGCCATCGACGGGGCCTGCATGACGGTTGTGGAGACCCGGGGGGAGGCCTTCTATGTCGATGTCTCCCGGGAGACCCTTCGGGTGACCCGGATGGGGGAGTTCAAGGCCGGAGACCGGGTGAACCTGGAGCGGGCCATGAAGCTCTCCGATCGTCTGGGGGGACATCTGGTGTTGGGGCACGTCGATTGCCTCGGTCGGATCGACTCCCGGGAGAGCTCCGGCAACACGGCCTTCTTCGGCCTCTTTGTCCCGGCTCCCCACCACCGGTACCTGATTCCCAAGGGATCGATCACCGTGGACGGGATCAGCCTCACCGTCAACCAGTTCCGGGATCTTCCCGACGGCCGCGGAAGCCTGGTGACCCTGGCCATCATCCCCCACACCCTCTCCGTCACCTCCCTGGGGGATCGCCGCCCGGGGGACACCGTCCATCTCGAGCTCGACATGGTCGGCAAATATGTCGACCGCTTTCGGGCGGTGGACGGGGAGAATCAAGCCGGTGGATGAGCGTCGGTGTACCATTTGCGGGGCGCCCCTTGCGAGCGGCCTCCGAAGCGTCTTTTGCTCCGAGCGTTGCCGGACCATTGACCTTGGCCGATGGCTCTCCGAGGAGTACCGGATCCGGGGAGGGGAGGACGAGGAGGCCGGCGGCCTGGTCCACTCCACGGAGGGGGGAGGGGAGTCCGACTCCTCCAGCGATCGCGAGGAGAGGCCGTGACGGGGAGGCCGAGCTCGGGAGCTCTTCCGGGGATCCTTTATGGGGTCGGGGTGGGGCCGGGGGACCCGGAGCTTCTGACGATGAAGGCCCACCGCATCCTGCACGAGGCTCCCGTCTGGGCGGTGCCGACCTCCTATGCCGACGCCGGGTCGATGGCGCTGGAGGTTCTCGGGCCCCTGCGGGAGGCTCGTGAGAGGGAGGGCCGGGCTCCGGACATCGTGAGCCTTCTCTTTCCCATGACCCGGGACGAGCGCCTTCTGTCGGAGGCCCGGAAAAAGAATGCCGAGACTCTCCTGGGAGCTCTCTCCCGGGGAGACGCGGCCTTCGTGGCCCTGGGGGACATTTTGTTCTACTCCACCTTCGGCAATCTCCTGTCGGGGCTTCATCCCCTGGCCCCCGCCCTTCGGGTGGAGGTCGTTCCGGGAATCACCGCCTATGCGGCCGGGGTGGCGAAGCTCGTGGAGCCTCTGACTCAAGGGTCGGAGCGGCTGGCCGTCCTTCCGGCCGTCTATGCCCCGGAGGAGATCGAGAAGGCCCTCGACCTCTTCGAGGTGGTGGTCTTCATGAAGATCAACAAAGTGTTCCCGGCGGTGCGGGAGATCCTCTCCCGTCGGGGGCTTTTGGACCGCACGGCCTATCTCTCCAGCGTGGGAATGCCCGGAGAGAGGATCGAACGACATCTCGACCGGGTGGCTCCGGAGGAGGTGCCCTACATGTCCCTCCTCGTCGTGCGAAAAAACGGATGGATGGTCCGATGATCAACCCGACGAACCGCGAACGCGATGCGGCCCTCTCCTATGTCGAACGCTACTTTCTTCCCAGTTCGGCACTTTTAGGCATGGTGGGCATGGGCGGACTCTTTCTTCTCTCGACCTTCCAGTGGCAGCGCCACACCCTCAGCGTTCCGGCCTTTACCCGGGAGATGACGATCGGTCTTCTGGCCGCCCTGCTCTCCCTCCTTCACGCCCGCTACCAGTACTTCATCCTGGAGACATTCCCCCGCCACTATGCGGAGCTGGCCTCCCGGGCCGACCGCATGGCCCTCTCCCGCCCCGCCGCCATCGTCCACCCCCGGCGCCGCCAGGTGGTGATCGGCTACGTGGCCGGGATCGTTCTCTTTCTCCTGGCCGTGGCCGTCCTCCACCGGGGGGTCTCCTGGATCGGGGTCGTCTCCTTTGCCATGGCGGGATTTTTCATCACCCGGGTGGCCTTCTGGAAGAAGGTGGTGGAGACCGCCCGGACGAATGGTGCGGGAGGCGGGAAATGACGGGAGTTCCGGTGCGGGAGATCCGCCCGGGGGTGGTCTATTTTGTGGGGGCCGGTCCCGGCGCCCCCGATCTTCTGACGGTGCGGGCCGCGCGGCTTCTTGCGGCCGCACAGCTTGTGGTCTTTGCCGGGAGTCTTGTGCCGGAAGAGACGATGCGGGAGCTCTCCCCCGGGGGATCCTGGGTCGATTCGGCGGGGATGACCCGGGAGGAGATTGTCCTAGCCCTGGCCCGGTCGGCGGAAAAGGGGGAGATCGTGGTTCGGCTGGCCTCGGGGGACCCGTCCCTCTTCGGGGCCATGGCCGAGATGACCACCGCGCTGGATGACCGGGGAATCTCCTGGGAGGTCGTGCCCGGGGTGAGTTCGGTCTTTGCCGCCGCGGCCGCCCTGGGGATGGAGCTCACCCTGCCCGACGTGAGCCAGACCGTGATTTTGACCCGCACCGCCGGCCGGACGCCCATGCCCCAGGGGGAAGATCTTGTCTCACTGGCCTCCCACGGCTCGACCCTCGTGGTCTTTCTCTCGATCGACCGCATCGGAGAGCTTGTGGCGGACCTTCTCAAGGTGCGCCCCCCGTCCACTCCCGTGGCGGTCGTCGCCCGGGCGAGCTGGGAGAACGAGCGGATCTGCCGGGGGACCCTTGAGACCATCGAGTCGGAGGTGAAAAAGGCCCGGATCATGCGCCAGGCGCTCTTTGTCGTGGGCCGGGTCCTCGACCCCGAGCTCAGGAGAGCCGCCCGAAGCCGGCTTTACGCCGCCGACTTCACTCACGGTTTCCGGGAGGGAAGCATCGCCTCCGCCGACCCCGGACCTCCCACGAAGTAGCCCTGCCCCAGCGTGACCCCGCAGGCGGTCGCCAGCTCGAGCGACGCCTCGTCTTCGATGCCCTCTCCCACCGTCTTGATCCCCAGCGACCGGGCCAGACTCACGATGCTGTGAACGATGGCGAGGTCCACGGTGCTTCCCCGGCCGGCTCCCAAAATGAAGGGGCCGTCGATCTTCAGGTAGTCCACCGGAAACTCCCGCAGATAGTGGTGGGACGAGAATCCCGCCCCGAAGTCGTCGATCGAGAAGGAAAATCCCAGGCTTTTGAGTTCGCGGATAAGATTTTCCACGATGCGCACGTTCTTGATGGCCTGCCGTTCGGTGATCTCGAAAGCGATCAGGTCGGTGGGAATGGGGTATTTGGCCACGGTGTCCACGATCCGGTTGGCGAAGTCGGGGGCGGCCATGGCGTAGGGGGTCATGTTGAAGAAGAGCTTCCCGGACAGTCCGCGCTCCGTGGCCATCCCCAGCGCTTTTTCCAGAATGGAAAAGTCCATGGCCGCCGCCAGCCCCGCCCGCTCCACCAGGGAGATGAACTCTCCGGCGGCGACGATCTTGCCGTCGTCGTCTTTAAGGCGGGCCAGGACCTCGTATCCGGTGACCGTGCGCGTCGAAAGATCCAGAAGAGGCTGAAAGTAGGGGAAGATGTGGCCGTTTCTGACCAGGTCGAGGAGGTGGGCTTCCCGCTGTCCGGCGGTGTGGAAATGGACCGCCTCCCCCGGATCGGGGGCGCGGAAGGTGTTCTTTCCCGAGAGCTTGGCCTTGTACATCATCCGGTCGGCCAGGGAGAAGAGGTCCTGGGCGTTTGCGGCGTGGTCGGGGAAGAGGGCGAGGCCGATGGAGACCGAGGCCTCGATCAGGGGCTGGTGAGGCTCGTCCGGCTCCATGCGGAACAGCGAGATCTTCTCCCGGATGCGGTCGACGATGGTGGTCGCTCCGACAAGGTCCACCTCCGGAAGGACGAAGGCGAACTCGTCGCCCCCGTAGCGGGCGAGGATGTCTCCCTGCCGGGTCTCGGAGAGAAGGATGGCCGCCATCTCCTTGAGGTAGCGGTCTCCGGTGGCATGGCCGAAGGTGTCGTTGACCCGCTTGAAGTCGTCGAGGTCGACGACGCAGACGGCAAAGGAGGTGTCGTGGCGCTTGGCGCGCCCCACTTCGTACTCCAGAAGCTCCCAGAAAACCCGCTGGTTGAAGAGGCGGGTCAGGGGGTCGCGCACGGCAAAGTATTCGATCTCCTTGTTGTAGAGGGAGAGCGCCTTCACCGAGCCCAGCACGTTCAAGATCGAGACGAGAAAGCCCCGGACGACGAGCTTTCTGACGGCGTCGGAGCGGGTCCCCGCCAGACCCACGCCCACGATGCCCCCGATCTGGGGACGCTCGAGGAGGAGGCTCTCCGTCTCCAGGACGATGGAGCCTTCGGAGTGGGCGGGGGGAGGGGTGGCGCTTGGGGCCACTTCGTGGAAGAAGGTGAGGCTTTTTCCTTCGGGGAGAAGGTGGTGCTCCCGGACCCGCCGGTCGATGGACTCCTCGAAATACCGCTGCTCGGCGGGGGTGGGGGCCCCGTTCCAGAAGACATGGAGTTCGAAGATCTCTTCGGGGCTGACGAAGAGAGAAAAAAGAAAACGCACGGGGAAGGTGTGGTTGATCTGGAGAAGCAGGTTCTTCGTGAACTCCTTCCACTCCCGGATGACGTCGGAGGTGATGAGGAGCTTCTTGGTCAGATCCACCTCGAACTCGAGGGTCTTGAGAAAACCGATCGAGCGCCGCTCGAGGAGCATGAAGGAGACGAGGAGGGCCAGGAAGAGAAGAAAGGACGCGTCCAGGACCTGGGCCCTGCGGTGGCGGAGAAGAAGGTCCTTCTCCCGGAGGTGTCTCTCTTGGGTGTCGATCTGCCGTCCAAGGGTGAGGATCAGGCCGTTCATCCTTGAGGAGAGGGCCCGGGGAATCACGGGCGACCCTGAGGTCGCAGTCTGATTGAGGATCGATTCGATATTCTGGATGGAGGCATAGACGAAGAGGGCGTTCAGGGCCCGGACATTGCGGGCCTCTCCGGGAAGGAGCTTTCTTGAGAGCCGTTGCATGGCGGAGAGGGAGGAGACCGCCTGGATCTGGTAGCCCCGGAAGAGGGAGCGCTCGGAGGGGGACAGGGGCGCGCGCGCCTGGACCATGACGAAAAGGGAGGAGGAGACCGAGCGGAGGTCGTTCTTCACGTCGCGGTAGCGGGCGGCTGAGCGGGCAAGATGGCGGAGCGTGGTGTTCGTGTTGAGGAAGACGGCGAGGTTGCTCAGGATGATGAGCCCGGCTGCCGCCGACAGGATGATCGTGGTCCGGAGAAGCGAGCGTGTTGCCTGGCCGGGGTGGTCAAGGTCCTGGAGAATCTTGGATGCCAGTGTCTTCTTCGTCGTCAATCCCATATCGAGCTCTCCGTGGGCGAATCTTTGTTCGAAAGTCGGGCGCAGGACTTCCCGAGGTGAGTTTTTACCGGCCAATGGGCGGGAGAGACGGAGAAGGCTGTCTCCTTTTCTTCGTCATGACGGAGAAGGGGGCCTCTCTCGCGGCTCTCAGGAGGGGCGGTGTCCCCCCAGGAGGAGGCGAATCTTCTTCAAGAGGCGATCGAAGTCCACCGGCTTCGTTTCGTAATCGTCGCATCCGGCGGCCATGCAGCGTTCCCGGTCGCCGTCGATGGCATTGGCCGTCAGGGCGAGAACGGGGATTCTCCGGAGGGAGTCATCGGCCTTGATCCGTTTCGTCGCCTCCCATCCGTCGATCATGGGCATGCTCATGTCCATCAGGACGAGCGAGGGCAAGAGCTCCGTGACTTTTTCCAGACATTCCTTTCCGGTCTGGGCTATCTCCACGCGGTAGCCCTCCCGCTCAAGGCGGCGCCGCATGATTTCCCGGGCCATTTCATGGTCTTCCGCAAGCAGGATCAGGTTCATTGCCGGTGTCCTTTCTCAAGAGGCTGATGGTTGGTTGTCCGAGGGGGGCAGCCGGGTCGGGAGCCGAAGGGTAAAGGTCGCGCCTCTTCCCGGTTCGCTTTCGACCGTGAGATTTCCCCCCATGAGTTGGGCAAGGTGGCGGGAGATGGCCAGTCCCAGCCCCGTCCCTCCGAAGCGGTTTTTGATGGTTGTGTCGGCTTGGGCAAAGGGTTCGAATATCCGGGCTCTCTGTTCGGAGGTCATTCCGATGCCGGTGTCGGAGACGGCGATCGTGAAATGGTCCAGACTGACGGAATCGGGCTTCGAAGAAAGGATGATGTCACCATGATCGGTAAATTTTCTGGCATTTTCAAGGAGATTGATGAGGATTTGGCGCAGCCGTCTCCGGTCGGCGACCACCGGGGCGGCGAGGGGGGTCGTTCGGACAAGGAGCCGGTTGCCGGAGGACTCGATGGCGGGAAGGATCATGTCGGCGGTTTCTTCGATCAGCTCTTCGAGAGGAAAGGCTTCCGGGTCGAGCAAAAGCTTGCGGTTCCCGATCTTGGCCATGTCGAAGAGGTCGTTGACGAGAGCCTCGAGGTGGCGGGAGGCGGTCAGGGTCTTCTCCACATCTCGTCGGGTCTCGGAGTCCGCATCGCTCCCCGAGAGGATCAGCTGGCTATAGCCCATGATGGCGTTCAGCGGGGTCCGGAGCTCGTGGCTCATGCGGGCGAAAAACTCCTGTCGGGCCTTTTCCCGCAGAAGGACCGTCTCGTGGCGCCAGAGGGCGGTCGCAATGACAAGGAGCAGGATGATCATGAATCCGGAGGAAAGGATCGCGATCGACTGGTTGTGGCGCATGAGGATCCGGTGTGCCTGAACCTGCCGCTCCTCGGTCCGCAGGGACCTTCCCAGGAAAACCGCCAGCCCGATCATCCGGCTTTCGATGGCCGGAGCGATGATCTCCCGGCCGGAGGATTTTCCCTGGGAATAGGCGGCGTAGGAAAAAAGGGAGAGAAGTGTTCCATAGACAGGTCGCACTTTGGGAGTGAGCGTGCGGGAGCGCCGGCCGATATCCGCCATGGCGGACATGGCCTGGATCCGATAGGCCCGAAAGAGGGTGATGCGGGCCGGAGTCAGGGGCGGGTGGCCATTTTCTTCCATGACGGCGAGGCTTGTGAGAATGGATTCCGAATCCGAGAGGGCCCCGGCGATCTCCTGCTGAAGCTGAAAATCGTGCTCCGCGAGGCGTCCGTACTCGAGAAAGGCTCCGCTTCCGGCCAGCAGAACCAGGGAGAAGGCCACGATAACGAGAAGGCCCGGGCGGAATCCTTCCTCGGGGTTGCCGGTCGAGGATGAAAAAAATGATCGGACCGGGAGCCTCTCGTGGATTTTCATGGAGAGGGCGGGAAGGGGGAGAAGGGAATGGCGGAGTCCTTCATGTTTGAGTGTGGGAGCGGACGTCGTCCCGAAAAAGCCCGATGGGTCTTTTTGTCGCCCAAGCTTTCTTTCCGGGATCAGATTCGGAAGTATTAAAAAATTATATGCAAAAAATGGGCCAGAAAGACTGGGCCGATGGAGGAATAGAAGATCTTTGGGCGTCAGCCAGAAAGTCGCTCTGAGACAAAGGATTTTTTTGCGGGGCGGAGGAATGGCGGAGAGGCTGCCGGAAATGTTTCTCGGATTGTTTCGTAAAATGTTTCGACGATGAAATGCCATGTTTCATGAGTGAAACGTGTTGGGGAGGAAAGGGGGAAGCCGAATGAGGGGAATTGCTTGACTTATTCCCGCATTCCCTGCGACCCGGACGATTGTTCTGAATGTGGCATGGTTTGTGCTAAAGAATTGGGTCCGAAATTTTCTGTGTTCGGGGCTGTCTTTGGCCTTTTCAATCCACTCCAATCGGGCTTTCAATCCGTAGTGAAGGAAAAACGTGCGTCTTCCTCTCCCTGTGTTGCGTGACCATGTCTCAACCTATAACGAGTTGGCCGATGATGCCAACTGGAACCGCTTCAAGTCCCTCTCCTGGAAAGACCTCAACCCCGACCTCCTCACGGAAGGACAAAAGCAGGCCGTCGTCTTCGTGACCCACGTCGAGGATTACACCCCCGGCTATTGTGCCGAATACCAGTCGATCTTTCCCGTGAATGCCCCCTCCTCCCAGGAGGCGATGCACAATCGGGAACTTTTTCATTTTGTGTCGCGCTGGGGTCTGGAGGAAGACCGGCATGCCCAGGCCCTGGCCCTCTATCAGGTCCACTCCGGGATCGAGGCCGACTGGGACAGGCTGTCGGAGACCTTGATTCTGGAAAGCCAGAAGGAGTATCAGGTCGGATACAAGAATCTTCTGCAGGTGACCACCTTCGCCTTCCTGCAGGAAAAGGCCACCCAGCTCTATTACCAGAGCCTGGCCCGGAACGTGAAGGAGCCGGTTCTGATCAGCCTTCTGCATCTCCTGACCAAGGACGAGTCCCGCCACTTTGTCTTCTTTTCCCGGATCGTCACCTCCTATTTCGAGGAGTTTGGGCTGGAGTGTCTTCCCCTGGTGGAAGAGGTGGCGATGAACTATCGCATGCCGCTTCACAACACCATGAACGACTACCGGCGGCGGGCGATTCGCATGGCGCGCGAGGCCCCGGGCTATGACCGGGCGCTTCCGGTCAGGAACCTTTTTCGCTTCCTCGAGGAGATCGGCGAGGCAAAGCCCGAATGGCTTCCCGAGATCCGCTCCTCGATCGGCCGCATGAAAGAGCACCTTCGCCTGTAGTTGTCCCTTAGAGGGGGGATCTCCTCCCTCAATCTCGGGGCCCGTCCGTTCGGGGCCCCGTTTTTTCTTTGCCCCTTCTGCCTTTCTCTTCTGAATCCCCCTCGACCCCTTCTTCTGCTCCCTCCCGTTCATCGATCCGAAGGCCCTTCGCCCTTGTTTTCCGGGTTGAGGGGGGAACGCGCCGAAAAATTTTCTTTTTTCTCTGACTCTTGGACGGAGGGGGAAATTAAACCCGCAAACTCGGCAGCTTAGGGAATAAGATTTTTAAGATATTGTTGTGTAAAGATTTTTATGGAATCGGTGGGGCGGGGAGGGCAGGGGAAAAGCTGTGGAAAACGCTGTGGAAGGCCGTTGCCAACTCATCATCATCTTGGAGAGAGGAACACTTTGGCCATAAATTGGCCACTTCCTTTTTTGCCCGAAGAGGGAGGGGCGGAGACTCGTATGACGGCTCGGGGGAGGCGATCCGGCTTCCTTTTCCCTTGAACTCCTCCGTCAAAAAAAACGATGATAGAAGAGCATGAAAAAAGAGTGAACTCTCAGGAGAGGAAAGGTCAGGATGGGGGAGGAATGACCGTCAGGATGGTCCTCGGCACCGGGTCGGGGGTGGGCAAGTCATTGCTTGTGGCGGGTATTTGTCGATTTGCCGCACGGCAGGGGATCCGGGTCCGCCCCTTCAAGAGCCAGAACATGTCCAACAACTCGGCGGCCCTTCGTGAGGGGGGGGAGATTGCCCGCGCCCAGGACTTGCAAGCTCGGGCCTCCCTGGCGGACCCCAGCCCCCTGATGAATCCCGTTCTTCTCAAGCCCCTGGGGGAGGGGCGCTCTCAGGTCATTTTTCTGGGACGTCCTCTGGGGGTCTTTTCCATTGCCGAATACCGGGAGCTCAAGAAGGAGCTCTTCCCCAAGGTCATCGAGGCGTTTCATGAACTGGCCAGGGGGGCGGATCTCGTGGTGATCGAAGGGGCGGGATCTCCGGCGGAGATCAACCTCCTGTCGGAGGATATCGCCAATACCCGCCTCGCCCGGGCCACCCATGCCCCGGCCCTTCTGGTGGGGGATATCGAGCCCGGGGGCGTCTTTGCCTCTCTCTACGGAACTCTGGCCCTTCTTCCCCCCGAAGATCGGGAGGTCATTCGCTGGCTGGCCATCAACAAGTTTCGGGGAGACGCCTCCCTTCTCACCTCCGGGATGGAGAGGATCTCCCGCCTGACAGATCGTCCCTTTTTGGGGGTGATCCCCCATCTTGGATCCCTGGCCCTTCCCGACGAGGATTCCTTTCAGGTCCGGGCGCGTATGGGAAGCCAAGGGGAGGACGGCCCCGATCCCGTCCGACTTGTGGCCCTGGAATGGCCACATCTCTCGAATCGCTCCGACCTCGACGGCTTTCTTTCCGACCCGGGGGTCTCCCTTTCCGTCCTCTCCCTCTCCGACCCCCTGCCGCCACTCTCCGGATCCGGACGCCCCGATGCCCTCGTTCTTCCGGGCAGCCGTCGGACCGTTGCCGATCTCGAGGCCCTCTATGACTCTCCCTTTCACTCCTGGCTCCTCGACTACCACCGTTCCGGGGGCGTGGTGGTGGGCATTTGCGGGGGATACCAGATGATGGGGGCCCGGATCCGGGATCCCGCGGGGGTCGAGTCGTCCCGGGCCGAGATCCCGGGGCTGGGCTTCTTCTCCCATGAGGTGGTCTTCCGGGCGGAGAAGATCGCCCGCCGGGTCCGGGCCCGCTTCAAAAGGGCTCCCTTCAAAAGGGGAGAGAGTCTGGTGGATCGCTCCCTCTCGGGGTATGAAATCCGGCAGGGGCGATCGGAGTCCGGAGCTCAAGAGGCCATGTTCGACCTCTTCGATCCCGAGGACGGACGATTTCTGGAGTCGGAGGGCCGGTGCGATCCCGAGCGGAAGCTCTTTGGCTCCCCCCTTCATGGGTTGTTTGACGACCGTGTCTTCCGCCACGCCTTCTACGACCACCTCCGCCCGGGGAGGATTGCCTTCTCGACCCTCTCCGACTCCGGCGAGGAGATCGACCGGGCCCTCGACCGGGTGGCCGAGACCCTTTCCCGGAGCCTCGATCTCGAGTCCTTCCTCTTCCGGGAACCTCCCCCTGCAAGACGGAGTTCCCCCAAGGGAGACCCTTTTGTCGGGGGCTGATCTTCTGGCGCAGGCCCCCGTGGCCCTTTTTGGTCTGGGAGGAGACCTCCTCCTGGGAGAGAGGCTGGGGTTCTTGCATCCGGTGCTTCTGATGGGGAGGATGGCGACGGCCGTCGAGTCCGTCCTTCGCAGCTCGGTGCCTCCCCGCTGGCTCCGTCCGGCGGGGATCCTCCTGCCGGTGCTCCTGTGCGGAACCTTCGGCGGGGGCTCCTGGCTCATCCTGCGTCTCGTCTCCCATGCTCTCGGTGCCGGAGCCGCGGCCCTTCTCTCCGTCTTCTGGGCCATCCAGCTCCTGGCGGCTCGAAGCCTTTCCGACCATGTATTGGCGGTGCTGGCCCCGCTTCTTTCCGGGGACGGGGAGGGGGCAAGGCGGGCCCTCTCCCGCATCGTCGGCCGGGACACCGCCGATCTTTCGGAGAACGCCATCGCCCGGGGGGCCCTCGAAAGCCTCTGGGAGAATGCCAATGATGCGGTGGTGGCCCCCCTGTTTTTTCTCTTGCTGGGGGGGGTTCCCTGTCTGATGGTCTATAAGGCGGCCAGTACCCTCGATTCGATGGTGGGGTACCGCAATGAGCGCTATCTCCGAATCGGATGGGCCAGTGCCCGCCTCGACGATCTCCTCGCCTTCATTCCCGCTCGCCTGACCTTCCTTCTCATGTTTCTCTTTCTGGTGCCCTTTCTCCCTGAAGGGAATGCCTCCTGCCGTCTCTGGGGCCGGGGCTCCTGCCTGGCCCGGGGCTGGCGCTTCCGTCGCGCCCATCCCAGCCCCAACAGCGGGTACCCGATTGCCGCCTTTGCCGCTCTCCGGGGGATCCGCCTTGGCGGGGGAGCGCGCTACTTCGGGCAATGGGTGGAAAAGCCTCCGATTGGGGAGGGGCCGGAGCCGACTCCCGTCGACCTCGTCGCGGGGCTTTTCCTCTTTCGGATGTTCGTCTTTTCCCTTCTGGTTCTCCTGTGCTTTCTGGTTCTCTTCTGGTGGAGGTCGGGCGGATGAGCGGGACCTCTTTTGTCGTCGATCCATCATGGGAGGAGGGATGGGACCATGGGGGACCGGCCCCGGGAGAGGCCTCCCGCTGCCGTCTCGATGCCAGCACCACCGTCAACCCCTTTCCCTCTCCTGAACTGAAGGAAAAACTCAAGGCGGCGCTGGACGAGGCCGGAGACTACCCCGATCCCATGGCAGGAGAAGCTCTCCGGGCCATCGGACGGCGATTTTCCCTCTCCCCGGCCCGTGTGGCGGTGGGGGGAGGGGCGACGCTTCTTCTCTATGCCCTGCTGGGCTCGGGCTCCTTTTCCCGGATCGTGGGCTTTGCGCCGCTCTTCTCCGAATATCTTCGGGCGGCGAGGGTCTCGGGGCTGTCGCTCCTTTCGCTCCCCCCCACAGGAAGGATCCCCTGGGAGGGAGAGGTGAAAGAGCCCCTGAGGGTGCTCTTCGGGGGAAGAGAGCTTCCCTGGGGGATCGATCCCCGTTCTCTTCCCGAGATCCTTCCGGGGGATCTTGTGATCCTGGTCAACCCCGTCAACCCTACGGGACAGGAGATCCCCAGGGAGGAGGTCTTGGAGCTCTTCCGGCGGGTTTCGGGGGCGGGGGGGGCCCTCTTGGTGGATGAATCCTTCCAGGATTTTCTCGGAAACCGCTCCTCGGTGCTCTCATGCGCCGGGGAGGGACCTCTCTATGTCCTGCGCTCCCTCACGAAAATCACCGGGCTTCCGGGGCTTCGGGCCGGCTTTCTGGCAGGGCCTGAACAACAATTGGGGCGGATGAAGGGGCGACTGGGGCCCTGGGCTCTGGGCACCCTGGAGCAGGCTCTCGTAAGCTGGTCGATGGAGGCGGGAGAGTCGACGGGGTTTGGCTATCGTCCGGAGGGAAAGTTGTCCCTTCGTTCGGAGCTTTTGGGGGCAGGGTGGGCCATTGTCCCGGGAGAGGGTCCCTTTCTCCTGGCCTCTCCCAACCTTGAGGTTCGGGAGTGCCGGGAGAGGGGGGATCGGTTGCGGGGGCGGGGGGTTCGCCTCAGGCTTTGCACCGGGTTCGGTCCCTCGGGGGGAGAGGTCCTTCTACGGCTGGGGTTCGAGGCGCTTCTGCGGCCCCGGGAGCTGGTCGAGGCCTTTTCCATGGCGTCTTCGGCGGGGGAATGAAAAGGGGGGCCGCAGACGAAGCCGGACCTCACCCGTGCCGTTTTTTTGGGGCGAAGGCCATGACAGGGCTCCTTTTTGAGGGCCGGGGGAAGGGAGGCTCCATCGACCGTTCGGCGAGCGGCCTGAAGATAGCAATTCCTTGTCAGGAATGCGAAAATATGTAAACTCTTGAAAATTGTCTGCCATTGGCGCATGATGAAAAGGTGACACAAGACGGCGCATTTTTCCAAGAGCCGTCATTGAGTTCCGCAACGATCGGACCTCGCACTTTCATCAGGGAGGTTTGAATGGAAGAATCCAAGTATCAGAAGCTTCTGACGGTCCGTCAGGTGGCCGAGGTCCTGGGAGTCTCCCAGGTGACGATCCGGACCTGGGACAGGATGGGCAAGATCCGGACGATCCGGACGCCGGGAAATCACCGGAGAATCCCGGAAGATGAACTGGCCCGCCTTCTGAATCCGGAAGGGTCGGATGTCCTGGGAGCCCCGGTGGCTTCATCCTGACACAAGCCCAAGATCGATCGAACGAACACAGGGAGATGTCCCGACTGTTTGATTCATTTTGAGCTTCTGACGGGGAGATCGCTCAGGCGGTCTCCCTTTTTTTGTCTGTGCCCAGGATCCTCTCCCGCCCTGGTTCTCTCGCATCGACGGCGGAGTTCCTGCGGCCATTCCGGGGTCGGCCCGGAAGTCCGGATTGTGAATGCAATCAAAACTTGGCCGACTGGCCACTTTATTCCTGGTTTTGGCTTCGGAGATCTGCGTCCCTCATTTGCGCACGAAGAAAACCAAATCCACATCAGCTCCCCCCGGAATTTTCCCCATCAAACCGATCAGGAGCCCCGGAGCTTCCGGCGCGTGGCGAGGGTGTGCGGCATTCGTTCGCCCCGTCCCGATCAGGCTGTCGATCCGGCCGCTTCCCGTGTAGGGGCGCCCGTTCTACACGAAGATCACCTTCCCGGATTTTTCATGGATCGTCACGAGACGGATTTTCAGGGCTCCCCCGTAGAGCGTCATCTCATGAGAGGTATCGCGAAGGATCGGGACGTCGTTATCCGCCATGAGCCCGATGTGGTGGCCGGTCGGACAGGAGATGGGACCGATCCGGAAGTGCGGGCATCATTCGGCGTTGGCGGCGACCGTTTTCTTCTTCCCATCTCAATCGTCTAGGTCTCCTCCACGATCTGGGGCCCGGAGAAAGACGCGTACTCGGCGATCTGACCGGCGTGGTGTGAGTGCAATCATAAGTCAACGACCGTCGACCCCTTGATGACGAGGCTCTCGAGAGTCCGATTCTTCCCGTCCTTCATGGGAACCTCCTTCCATTCGGGAAGGACGCGGGAATCCACAACGGGATCCTGGGGAAGAAGCTCCGCTCCCGGGATCAGAAGATGCTTGCACCCGAAAGACTCCGGAGACGAGGAAGGGGGCGAAGGGAAGCGGCGGGACGTTGGTTTTGAAGGCCTCGGGGCGAGGGGAACCAGAGGCGCAGAGTCTCCTTGGAATTGGGGTGCCTCCGGCGTTGGAATAGGCACCTTTTTCGTATTCTTTGACGCTCTCCCTCCAGGGTCTTGGACTCAGACTGACACTTTGACGAGAAGAGGCTTGCCGGTCTTGGGGTTACGCCCCAAACGCTCCGCTCTCTTCCGGAAATCGAAGGCTCCGAACCCCGTCAGCTTGACCACCTTGTCATTCAGAAAGGTCCCAGTGATCTCCCGGGCCATGAAATCAAAAGCCTTGCGAACAGTCTTCCGGGGAGGACAGGTCCCCCTCCGGTTTTTCCTGTGTGTTTTTCGGCCATGAACTGTGACTGATTTCTTGCCCGGGCGACTATATCCTTGGCTCCATAAATCTGTGGGAAGAGGTTAAAGCTGCATTTGGGACCACATCATTCTTGCTTTTGAGAGCAAGGTAGGGTTGGGCTCATACGGATCGAGGGCCCCCGGAAGGATTGTCTTCGGAGCCCGTCCTGATGTATAGTGATGCGGCTGAGCCTTCTTCAATTTGAGCCGGCAGAGTTTTTCTCAGGACTTCTCATGGACACAGGGGCAATGTCGGGGCGTGGCGCAGCCTGGTAGCGCACACCGTTCGGGACGGTGGGGTCGAAGGTTCAAATCCTTTCGCCCCGACCATTTTTCTTGCGTCGTCATGGCAATCCTCGTCCTTTTTTCCGGAGAAAGCCGGGTCTTCCCGTGAGAGTGTTGCGGGCGAGTCTCTGGTTTCTTTTGGAGCTCCCTTTTCGTTCCGATAAAAGGCTATCCCCCTGTCCCCTCTTCGGGAGACCTCTCATGACGACCTCTTTTTCTTTTTGAATCGACGATGGCTCTCATGACCGTTCGCTTTCGCGTCACCGGCCAAGTTCAGGGCGTGGGGTTTCGTGCCTATGTGCAGTCCCAGGCCCGGGATATGGGAGCGTCCGGGTGGGTGGCCAACGCCTCCGACGGGTCGGTCGTGGGGGTCGTGTCACTCCCCGAAAGCCTTCTCCCCCGCCTCCGGGAGATCCTTCGAGCCGGTCCTCCCCGCGCCCGGGTCGAGGATCTGGAGATCGGGGAGGCGGCCCCCCCCTTTCCGGGGGTGGGGGAGCCCTTCCGTATTGAAAGGGATTGTCTGTGAACGAGACATTTTCGGATGATGCCGGGGATGTTGAGCCGTTGGTTGAGGCCCCGGCCGAGGGTGTGTCGGGGGATGTGGGCTCCTTGGCCCTCTACCTCCGGACGCTTCGCGATTATCCGTTACTCTCCGCCTCCGAGGAGATCGATCTGGCCCGGAAGATCGCCGTCGGAGATTCTGCGGCCCGGGAGCGGATGATCCTCTCCAACCTCCGCCTGGTGGTGATGATTGCCAAGCGTTACGCGGGGCGAGGGCTGCCCTTTCCGGACCTCATCGAAGAGGGCAACCTGGGGCTCATGAAGGCCGTGGATCGCTATGATCCGGAGAAGGGCTTCCGGTTCAGTACCTATGCCTCCTGGTGGATCCGGCAGTCCATCGAGCGGGCGGTGATCAATCTGGGCCACATGATCCGCCTTCCCGTCCACATGCGCGAAAAGGTGAACCGCTATCTTGCCACGGTGGAGCAGATGGTCTCCTCCGGTCGGGAGCCCGACCCCTCCGAGGCCGCCCGAAAGGCGGGGCTCAGCGTGGAGGAGTTCGAGTCGCTGTATCCCCTGATTGCCTCGACGGTCTCCCTCGATGCCCCGGTGGGAGAGCAGGAGGAGAGCACCCTCAAGGACGTCCTGGGCGATCCGGAGGCGGACTCCCCCCTCGAGGTGGTCTCCCGGCGGGAGGAGGGGCGGGAGCTCGAGGCGGCCCTGACCATCCTTCGCCCCCGGGAGAGGGATATCCTCTTTCTTCGATTCGGCCTGTCGGGGGAGGATCCGCTCACCCTTGATGAAATTGGCCACCGCATGGGAATCACCCGGGAGAGGGTCCGCCAGATCGAGGCGGTGGCCCTCTCCAAGATGAGAGCCTATATCGACGACGCACGCCCCTTTGCGTCCCATCACAGTCCACTGCCTCCCCGCCCCCCCCGATAGGGGGCCGGGGGGACCTTCCCATCCTCCCCTGCGGGGGATCCTGTCCGAGAGGAGACCGATTCATGGATTTTGGAAAATACGTTCGTACCGTTCCCGACTTTCCCAAAAAAGGGATCCTCTTTTATGACCTCATGCCCCTCTTCGGATCCTCCGAGGGCTTCCCCCGGCTGATCGAGTCCATCGCCGCCCCCTACCGGACGGAACGGCTGGCCCATGTGGTGGGCATCGAGGCTCGGGGATTCATTGTGGGCGCGGCCCTGGCCAACCTTCTCGAGATCGGCTTCGTGCCCATCCGGAAGAAGGGGAAGCTTCCGGGGAAGGTCCGGGAGCTCTCCTACGCCCTGGAGTACGGGCAGGACACCATCGCCATCCAGGACGGGGCGATCGCCAAGGGAGCCCGGGTCCTCCTGGTGGACGACCTCCTGGCCACCGGGGGAACCGCCAAGGCCGCCCTGGACCTCCTGTCCCAAGTGGGGGCGGATGTGGTCGAGTCGGTCTTCGTGGCGGAGCTCATAGGGCTCGGAGGGCGCGAGCGGCTCTCCGGGAGGAAAATCCGCTCCCTTCTGACCTACCATGTGACGGAGTAGCTCCATGGCCTCTCCGGACCGATTTTTCGTCGTTCACGTCATCTATCTGCGACCTTTTTCCGAAGTCGAGCCCTGGGTGGCCCCCCATCGGGAGCACCTCGATCGCCTGCTGGCGGCGGGGCACCTTCTGCTCTCGGGCCCCCTTGTCCCCCGCACCGGAGGTCTGCTGCTCATGCGGGCGGCCGACCGGAGCGACATCGAACGGATGCTGGCGGAGGATCCCTATGCCCGGGCCCAGGTGGCGCGTTATGAGGTTCTGGAATTTTCTCCGGTCAAATTCAGTGACGAGCTCCGGGCTGTCTTCGGAGAGGGGTAGCCCTCCCCGTCCGCACCCTCGCGCAGTCGGGGCTCCGTGAAGCGCTCCACCCTCAGGGGGCTCGCTCCGAAGGGGCTCGCTCTGGGCTTCTTCGGCCCGCTTCTCTCCTCGATCCTCGGAGAGATTCGCGGGGGACTCTTGAGCCGGACGCTGGCTCAGGCCCCCTTTGTGGGCCTTCTCTCCGCCTATGCCATCAGCCAGTTCAGCGAGGGCATGACCCAGACGGCCCTGACCTGGATCGCCTTCCGGATTCGCCATGGGGATGTCTCCCTGGTGGGGCATATCGGGGTGATCCAGACGGTGGTCCCGTTTCTGGTGCTGATTCCGGCGGGGCTGCTGGTCGACCTCCTCCCCCGGCAGGCTCTCCTCGCCGCCCTGAACCTTTTCAAGGGCGCGACCTACTCCCTCATTCCCGTGCTCGCCCTCTTCGCCCCGGTAAAGACCGGTCCCCTGCTGATCATCGTCGTGGCGACCGCGATCTTCTCGGCGGCGGTCGGTCCGGCCTTCAATGCCTCCGTTCCGGAGTTCGTTCCCCGGGATCGCCTGGAGCATGCCAACGGGTGGATCCAGATTGCCGGGCAGGGAGGGTATCTCTTGGGCCCGCTTTCGGCGGCCGGGCTTTTGCTGTTCTTTCCCGCCCCCTGGCTTCTGGTGGGAGCCGGGGCGGGGTTCGCCCTGTCGGCCCTTTTGTTTGTCCTGATCTCTCCCCCCCTCCCCCTGGTGGAGAAGGATCGATCCCGGGAGGCAGAGCGAAAGGGGGGAGGGCATCTGGCCGGCTTTCGCGAGACCGCCCTCCTGCTTTTCCGGAGCCCCCTTCTCCTCTTTGCCACCTTCCTCCTGGTCCTCTTCGCCCTGTTCAACGCCCCCATGACGATGGTCTTCCCCCTCATGGCCTCGCAGCTCTTCCATGCCCCCCCCTCCTTCTATGCCCTCCTGTCGGGAGCCTATTTTCTGGGGAGCTTCCTGGGGGGGATCATCCTTCTGGGCCGCCGGCTTCCCAAGCCGATTCCCATGATCCTTCTCGGGATGCTCCTGGCCGGCCTCTCCTTCCTCCTGATTCCCCGACTGCCGGTGGAGGGGGCGGGGGTGGGGCTTTTGCTTCTGGCCGGCCTCGGTCTTTCCTGGGCCCAGCCCCTGGTCCTCACGCGCTTCCAGCAGATCGTTCCCCGGGAGAGTCTGGGGAAATTCCTGTCCCTGGCGATGTCGCTCTTCCTTCTGGCGGCCGTGGGGGGGATCCAGGGAGGGACCCTGTACCTGCACCACTTGCCCGTCGCCTCCTTTCTGACCCTGGGGGGAGTCCTCCTCCTCGCCACGGCCCTCCTGCTGTTACCTTTGGTGACACTTTTTCGTTCCCGTCTGTCCTGAAAAGAGCCATTTTTTTCGAGATCCCGGCCCGGCCCCTGCCAGAGGATCCGGTCGTTCCGCCCTCGCGGAAATTGGCCCGGTTTTTGCTCTTCCCGGGGGCAGGAGAGCCCGGATTGTTGCGGTGACTGTCTCTCCTTCGGCCGGAGGGCCGGATCAATAGACCCCGGAGCGGACTCCATGTCCTTTGCCACCCACGTCAAAGCCTCTCGCGATCTGCTGACCGAGCGCAATTTCGGCCTTCTCCTGCTGGGCCAGCTTGTCAGCCAGCTCGGAGAGAACCTCAACAAGGTCGCCCTTCTCTGGTTCGTCTACCTCTTCACGAAGAGCGCGGAGGCGATGATCGTGGTGGGGGTTCTCCAGACCCTGCCCCCCATGCTGTTTTTCTGGGCCAACGGAGTCCTGCTCGACCGGTACCCCAAGCGGCGGACCATGATCATCGTCGATGCCGTGCGGGGGCTTTTGGTCCTGCTCATCCCCGCCCTCTACCTCCAGCATGCGCTGACCTTGCCGGTGCTCTACCTTCTGGTCTTTCTGGTGGCCACCGCCAGCGGAATCTTCGGTCCGGCCCTCTATTCGGTCATCCCCCTGATGGTGGCCGAGCCCCGACGGGTCTCCGCCAATGCCCTCATGCAGACCACCGGACAGGTGGGCACGTTGGTGGGTCCCCTTCTGGGAGGCCTGCTGTCGGCCTTCTACAATCCGGTCTTCGTGATGGTCATCAACGGGGCGACCTTTTTGGTCTCGGCGATCTTCCTTCTGGCGATCGCGATCCGGGAGATCCCCGATCCGGAGATCCCCCCCGTTCCGGGGCTCTCCGGGGTCTTCTTCGAGGTGCGGGAGGGGATCCGGTTCATCTTTTCCCATAATCCCCTCTTTCTTGGACTCTTCGTCATCATGACCCTCTACGGGGTGATCAGCGGTCCGGTGACCCTTCTTCTTCCCGTCCTGTCGAAGACCGTCCTCCACGCCGGAGCGAATGGATTCGGGATGCTCCTCTCGGCCTATGGCGTGGGGATGCTCCTCTCCTCCATCCTCCTGACGGTGAGACCTCCCGACAACCTCTTTCGCTGGATAGCCGGAGGCTTTCTGGCGGGGGGGGGCGCCATGCTCCTTCTGGCGGGAAGCTCCCACATGGCCCTCGACCTGATCCTCATGCTCCTGTTCGGGATGGCGGTCTCGGTGGTCAACCCCCTGGCCCATACCCTGATGCAGAACAATGCGCCCTCCCGGATGCTCTCCCGGGTTCTCACCACGATGAGCCTGGGTTTTTTGGGCGGGGCCATCCTGGGGATGGTGGGGCTTCCGGGTCTGGTGGAGCGGACGGGAATTCAGGTGGTTCTGGCCCTTTTGGGGGGCGTGCTGGTTCTCTCCTTCGGAGCGGTCAACCTGATCGAGGCCGGATGTCGTGAGAACTCTGCCTGCGCAACGTTTCTTTCAAGGTTCTGGAGCCTTTTGGGGGCGACGCGCCCCTCCGGCACCGAGGCCCCCGTCAAAGGAGAAAAGCTGTGAAGGTTGCCCTGGTCTCCACGCCGTTCGTCAGTGTTCCTCCCAAGAAGTACGGGGGAACGGAGCTCTTCCTGTACCACCTGGCGGAGGGTCTGGTGGACCGCGGCCATGAGGTGGTTCTTTTCGCTACAGGGGACTCCCGGACACGGGCCAATCTCGAGTTCACCTTTCCGGAGGCCCGCTGGCCCATCGTGGGGCGGGACGAGCATATCCATCTGGCCTTTGCCGCCAAACGCATCCTCGAGCGGGGAGACATCGATGTGGTCCACTGGCAGTCCCCGGTCTCCCTTCCGTATGCCTCCATCACGGGCGTCCCTGCGGCGGTGACCCTCCACCACTCCCGAACCAACGAATTTTCCGAGATCTACCGCCACTACTCCGAAAATCACTATGTGGCCATCAGCCATTCCCAGCGGACCCAGGAGGTGCCCCTTCCCCTCTTTTCCGTGGTCCACCACGGCCTCGATCCGGGGGCCTATCCCCCCTCCTACGAGACGGGGCGCTATGCGGCCTTCCTGGGACGGCTGGCTCCCGAGAAGGGACCCGACAGCGCCTGCCGGGTGGCGATCCGGGCGGGGATTCCCCTTCATATCGGCGGGGCGGTCCATCCGTGCGATACCGGCTTCTACAACGAGACCCTGCGGGAGCTCATGGCCCATCCGGAGATCCACTGGCTGGGGCAGGTGGACCATCTTCAGAAGGTCTCCCTTCTCCAGGGGGCCCGGGCCCTTCTCGTCCCCATCCGGTGGGAGGAGCCCTTTGGCCTCGTGATGATCGAGGCCATGCTTTGCGGCACGCCGGTCATCGCCTTCAAGCGCGGTGCGGCGGCCGAACTTGTCGAGGATGGCGTGACCGGCTTTCAGGTGGACAGCGAGGCCGAGATGGCCGAGGTCCTCGCCGGCAAGATCTCCTCCGTCGACCGGGAGGCCTGCCGGGCCCGGGCCGTCGAACTCTATTCCACCCGGGTGATGGTGGATGGCTACGAGCGGATCTATCGCCAGATTCTTGATCGGGCGCGTCCCTCCGGAGCCTCCTCCTCCCTTCTCTCCGAGGCGCGCCGATGACCCCCTCTCTGGCTCTTCTTGACGATCCCCTTCCCTCCGCAGCACTCTTTGATCCTTCGGTGGATCTCGGTCCCGCGGCCGTTTTTCGGGGGCCGGAGGATCTGGTCCGATTCTACCGGGCATCCGCCGGAACCGCGCCCCTTCTCGTGGTGACCAATCGCGAGCCGGTGGTCTGGAAGGGGGAGGGATGCCTCTCCCTTCCTCCGGGGGGCGTCAGCCAGACCATTCACCGCCTCCTGTCCCGGACCGGAGGCCGCTGGATCGCCCTTCGCGACTCCGGAGGACCCGACGGCCTCCGCGTTCCGGGGGAGGAGGGGGATCCGGGCTATCGTCTCGACCGCATGGAGATCCCTCCGGCCCTCATGGAGGGCCATTACGCCGGATTCTCCAATGGAGTCCTTTGGCCGTTCTTCCATGACGAGCCCTCCCGCATCTCCGGATCCGTGGAGGATCTCGCGGCCTACCGGGAGGTCAACCGGCGGGTGGCGGCCCGGATCCTTGAGAGCCTTCGGGAGACCTCTCCGGCTCTCGTCTGGGTCCACGACTACCAGATGGCTCTGGTGGGGCGCGAGATGCGCCGCATGGGAGGCTCGCTTCCCCCCCTGGCCTTTTTCTGGCACATTCCCTGGGCGGCGATGCCGGCGGGAGAGGGCGTCCCCCGCTGGCTGGGCGAAATTGTCACGGGTCTTCTCTCCTACGACCAGGTGGGCTTCCAGACAGAGATCTATCGGGACCGTTTTCTGGAGACGGTCTTTGCCCTCTTCGGCTCCCGGGCCACCTGGGACGGAGAGACGCTCTCGGTGGCCTTGGAGGGGGGCATCCGCCGGCTCCACCCCGGAGTCTTTCCCATCTCCATCGACCCCGATCACTTCCGGATGATGGCCCGGGATCCGGCCAACCTCCTGCGGGCTCGCCTCTTCCTCGAGGATCTGGGGCTCGATGCGGCCGCCTCTCCGGGGGGCTATCTCGTCTCCGTCGATCGTCTGGACTACTCCAAGGGCTTTCTCGAGCGGCTCGACATGCTCGAGGCCCTTTATGCCCTGGATCCCTCCCTGCTGGGCCAGCTCTCTCTTCTTCAGGTGGCTCCCTCCACCCGCCTCTCGGTGGATGCCTACCGCCGGTATGCCGAGGCGGCCGAGAGCCGGGCGGCCGAGATCAACCGCCGCTACTCCCGGGGGGGCTGGCGTCCGGTGGTGACCGTCTCCCGCTCCCTCGATCCCTCCCTGCTGGCCCCCCTCTATCGCCTCTCCCGGGGATGTCTGGTGACGGCGACCCGGGACGGCATGAATCTAGTGGCCAAGGAGTTCTTGGCCTCCCAGGACGGCGGAAGCTCTCCCCTCTTCGTCAGCCGCCATACCGGGACGGCGATGACGATGGAGGGGCTCTCCCTCATCGATCCGGCCGATCCGGCCCTGTCGGCGAGGATTATCCATGAGGGGCTCTGTCTCGATCCCCTGAGACGCCAGAGGAAGAACCTCGAAGCCCTGGCCTTTCTTCGGGAGCACAATGTCTACCGATGGATGGCCTCCAATCTGGCCCGCCCCCTCCTTTCCTCCTCCCTGCGCCCAGGATCCCTGGCGCGTCCGGCCTGATGGCGGAGCCATCCCCGGGCCCTCTTCGGGATCCCCGCGGGCTGGGCCGGCGCCCGGCCCTCTTTCTGGACTTCGACGGAACGCTGGTGCCGATCTCCTCCCGGCCATCCGATGTCCGTCTCTCCCAGGCCCATTCCCAACTTCTCGGCCGCATTGCGGCAACATTCCCGACCTTCGTCATCTCCGGACGGGGGGAGGCCGATCTTCTCGCCCGGATCCCGCCGGTTCCCCTGGCCGGCCTCTCCGCCGACCACGGGGCGGTCCGGATCCTCGCGGGAAGTCGCCATCTCCACCCCGAGGCGGAGCGCGCCCGGGAAAGCCTTCCGGATTTGTTGGCCCGCGTGCGACACGAGATGGAGACGATCCCCGGAGCCTTGGTGGAGGAAAAGGAGTTTAGCCTCTCCATCCACTATCGGCGGGTGGATCCGGATCGGGTGGCGGAGGCGAAGGAGCGACTCGAGCGGGTTTTCGAGGAGTGTCTTCACCGGCTCGGAGAGCGGAGATTTCGGCTCACCGACGGGAAGAAGGTCTGGGAGATCCGGCCGGCTCGGGGGGTGACGAAGGAGGAATCCCTGGACTTTTTTCTGGGGTGGCTCTGGGAGAGCGCCGGGGAGGACGCTTTCTATCCCGTGATGGCCGGCGACGACACCACCGATCTGGCGGCGGTGAACCGGGCGGTAAGCCAGGGGGGGATCGGGGTCTGGGTGGGGGATCCCCCCTTGGGGCTCGATCCCGGGGCCCTCCTCCTCTCCTCGCCGGAGGATCTGTGGGCGGCGCTTCGAGCGCTTCTTCCGGAGGAGGAAGGCTAGGATCGCAGAGGGGCGCCGGCCTTCAGATCCCGGTGCGGCGAAGGTAGTCTGCGAGGGCGCTTTCGAGATCCCGAAGCGCAAGCCCTGCCTGTCGGGCCTTGTCGTTGGAGAGGACGGTGTAGGGAGACCGGGGGGCCGGAGGGTTGTAGTCCCCAAGGGAGATGGGGCGAAGGTCCGCCTCGGTTCGGGTGATCTCGAAGATCTTTTTGGCGAAGTCGTACCAGGTGGTTCGACCCGCGTTCGTCAGGTGGTAGAGTCCGGGGGGATGGCGCTCGAGAATGAGTTGCCAGAGGACCCCGGCCAGATCCCAGGTGGAGGTGGGGCCCACATGGCAGTCGTCGATCACCTTCAGGGGCCGTCCCGCCCGGGCGGCAGTGAGCATTGTCGTGACGAAATTGCCGCCCTTTTGGCCCGATCCCTTCCCCCCGTAAAGCCCGCAGGTGCGCACCACCGTGGCCCTCTCCCAGGCGGAGAGCACCAGCCGCTCCCCGGTGGCCTTGGAGAGGCCGTAGACGGAGAGGGGACGGGGGCAGCTCTCTTCGGAATAGGGGATCTGCTCCCGCTCGTTGATGCCTCCGCTCATGACGTAATCGGTGGAAAAGTGCATCATGTCCGACCCGGCATCGCGGCAGGCCCGGGCCAGCTCCCCCGGAAGAAAGGCGTTCATCTCGAAGCAGGGCCGAACTTCCGTTTCGGCCCGGTCCACGGCATTGTAGGCGCTGGTGTTGATCACCAGGTCGAATCGGGCCTCCCGGATCCGCTCGAGTGCGCGGGGATCGGTCAGGTCGAAGTCGGGACGGTCGAGGGGGAGGATCGAGACCGATGATCGTCCGCCTCGGGGGGCCCGGGCCAGAAGGTCCGATCCCAGCTGTCCCCGGGAGCCGATGAGGCCGATGGTCATGGTGGCTGGCATAAGGGTCCTTTGTCGTAAGGCAGATGTCGGTGCGGCAGCTTCCTCCCGCAAGACCCCGGAGAGGGATCCGGCGTGGAGATCCGGACGGTATTCTGGCATAATGGAGAAGCGTCAGAGGCCCCCCTGCGGGGCAGCCTTCGGGGAAGTGGCGGAGGCCTTGTCCCGGTTGACCCTTCCGGAAAAAGGTCCCGGCTGACCCGACAGAATCATAACACAGAATCTCCCCCGGATCGCAGGGGAAGCCCGCTCCCTTTTTGGACGGAGCTCGGAGGGCGGCATCGCCTGCCGGCGGGGGGAACACCATAACGAAAGGATCTTCATGCGCTATCTCGTGACGGGCGGAGCCGGGTTCATCGGGTCCAACCTGGTGCGGCGGCTCGAGGCCGATGGCCACGATGTGACGGTCATCGACGACCTCTCTTCAGGCCACTTCAAGAACCTCGTGGGCTTTCGGGGAGACTTCTATGCCGAGGAGATCTCCCGGATGGACCTGAATGCGGTCTTTGCCGGGCGGCCGGCCTTCGATGCCGTCTTCCACCAGGCCTCGATCACCGACACCACCGTCATGGACCAGCGCTTCATGATGGAGCGGAATGTGGAAGGCTTCCGGCGGGTGATCGACTACGCCCTGCGCCACACCATTCCGGTGGTCTATGCCTCGTCTGCGGGGGTCTATGGGGCGAATCCGAGCCCCCAGACCGAGACCCAGACCCCGGCCCCCATGAATGTCTACGGCTTTTCCAAGGCCGTTCTCGACAACATCGCCGCCCAGGCGGCCAAGGGCTACTCCCGGACGATCGTGGGTCTTCGCTACTTCAATGTCTTTGGCCCCGGCGAAGACTTCAAGGGGGCGGCGGCCTCCATGATCTTCCAGCTCTATCGGCAGATGAAGGCAGGCAAGGCTCCCCGCATCTTCAAGTGGGGGGATCAGGGACGGGACTTCGTCTATGTGGGGGATGTGGTGGAGGCCAATATCCAGGCCCTCTCCTCCCGGCGCTCGGGAAGCTTCAACGTGGGGTCGGGGAGCTTTACCACCTTCAATACCATTGTCGACACCCTTCGAGAGAGCCTGACTCTCGATCTCAAGACCGATTACTTCGACAACCCCTACGACTTCTACCAGGAACACACCCATGCGGACATTCGGGCGGCGGGAGAGGCCTTCGGCTACTCTCCCCGGACCTCCGTGGTCGAGGGGATCCGGGAGTATGTGCGGATTCTCGAGTCCCGGGGGCGCTGACCCGCCGGCTCCCCCCCTGAGGGACGAACCCTCTGGGAGGGGAGGGGGGCGGAGGTCGTTTTTTCCGAGAGGCCTCCCCCGGGGAGGTTCCGGAGGGACGCGCCCGGTCTTTTCCTTCCTCTTTCCGATCGTCTTCGCGCTCCTCGGATCCCTGTCCCTTCCCTCCCCCCGCCCCGCCGCGGCCGAGGGGGGATCGCTCCTTCAGCTCTCGCCGGTGGACCGGATCCAGAGCGAGCGCGAGGATCTCTCCCGGGTCACCAGCGATCTCGAGCTCCACTACGGGATCGTCCACAACCGCTCCGTCCGGGACTCCCTCGACCGCATCGCCCGCTCCCTCACGCCCTTTCTCCTCCATCCCGGATTCCCCGTCGACATCCTACTTCTCGACGACCTCAAGCCGGCGGCCTTCTATCTGGGAGGGGAGACGGTGGTTCTCACACGCGGACTCGTCTTCTCCGGCATGATCAAAAACAGCGACACCATGGCGGGGCTCGTGGCGATCCTTCTCTCCCGCCACGACCTTCTCGATGAAAAAACGACGTTGGTCCGTCCGGGGCTTCCGGAGCTCCTCCGCGGCCGCAACCGTTCGGCCCGCAATGCTGCCGAGATCCTCATGCGGGCGGGGTACCATTACTCCGGGGCGGTGGAGGCGGTGCGCGTCTTCGACATCCTCCGGGACGGACCCGGCTGGGAGGAGACCATTCGCTATCTCGAGAGGAACAAGTCGACCGTCCTTTCGGATGCGGCCCTTCTGGACAACGGGGTGAGCCTCCTTTTGGGAGACCGTCCCGGGGCCGCTCTCCCCCTGCTTGTCTCCTATGTGGACAGCCATCCCCGAGCGGTGGAGGGGCGCTACTGGCTGGGGCTCGCCTACTACCGGGACTACGCCAGGAGGCTGGCGCTGGGACGGGAGTCGATCCTCTTCTCCATCGATCCGGTCCCCCGCCCCCCCTTCGGGGATCCCTCCCGTCGCCTCTGGGAGCGGGACTTTGCCCGGGAAATCTGGAGGGGGATCGCCTTGGAGAGCCCCGGCTACTCCCCGGCATGGAACGGTTTGGGCCGGATCGCTCTGATGGAGGGACATCTGAAATCTGCGGTCCGCTTTTTCGGCCGGGCCTCCAGCATCAACCCCGACAACCCCTGGTACGGGGCGGACTATGCCCTGAGCCTCTGGATGCGCGACCACAAGGTTCTGGGAATCGCCCGCTGGAAGCGCTCCACCGAGGTGGCCGGCTTTGATCCTCGCCTGATCTACGACCAGGGGGTTCTGTCTTGGATGGGCGAACCCGTGCCCCCCGAACGCTTCGGTGTGGTGAAGACCCTCCCGGGGTGGTCGGAGGCCTCCCGACTCTGGGGAGAGGAGACGGGGACCCGGCGGATTCGTCCGCTCCCCTCCTTTCTGGGGCAGGCCCTTCCGGTCCCCCTCCTTCCCGGGCTTCCGGCCGTCCGCCTCCGCCATCTGGCGGGTCTTCCCACCGTGGCTCCGATAAAAACCCGGCGCTACCTTGTCTGGGACTACCGCTTCAAGGACTTTCGCATTTCCCTTCGGGGCGGGGTCGTGCGCCTTTCGGAGTTCTTCGGAAAGACCCGGGACAAGCTCCCGACCTATCCGGATCAGGCCATCTCCTCGACCCCGGGCAAGCTCGAGGATCTGCCGGTGGAGGTGATTCCCTTTGCGCGGATCGCCTTCCTGCGCTATCGGACCGTCCGGCATCAGTGGGTCGTTCAGCGGGTGGGCACCGTCCTCGACCGGATCGTGATCCTCTCCGATCGTCCCGATGCGCCGGGTCCGCCTCCCCACCCGCAGGTCTTCCGGCTGAAAGGGACCCGAGAGGCGCCATCGCCTGCGGCCGGGCAGGGGAGCGGGACCGGTTCTCCCGATAACCGCCATATGGGCCAGAAGGGCCTGAAAGAGAAGGGACTCTAATGGAGAGCGAGAGGCAGAGGAGAGATCGGGCCAGTGGAGGCAAGAAATTGTGGGGAGGGAGAGTGGCGCTGGGCCTTGTCCTGATCCTTTCTTTGGGCGGGGCGGGGGTGGCCGAGGCCGAGGTCGGAGCCGGGGCCGTTCTCTACAACAACCACTGCATCGCCTGCCATGGCCAACGGGGAGACGGCAGGGGCCCCCGCGCCGCCGGGATCTCGCCCCCGCCTCCAAACTTTTCCGATCCGGCCTTCTGGAAGACGGTGACCGACTCCTACCTTCTCCATGTGATCACCAACGGATTGGGCCCCATGCCGGGGTGGGGAGAGACCCTCTCCCCCCTCGACATCGACAACCTTCTGGACTACCTTAAGCACTTCCGGAAGGATGGGAGGGAAGGGGCAGGGCGTCCGGCTCCGTGAGGAGTCATCCCTTCCGGGGAGGATCGGGCCGGGGAGGATCGGGAATGGCGAGCTCGGTGACGACCTTGCCGTGCACCAGGTGCTCGGTCATGATCCGGGCGATCTCTTCCCGGCTTCGGACGGTGTAGAAAACCCCGTCGGGATAGACGGCCAGTACCGGACCCGATTCGCAGGCATCGAGGCATCCGGAGCGGTTGGCCCGGAAGGGCTCCGGGACTCCGGCCTTGCGCGCCTCTTCCTTGACGATCTCCAAAAGGGGCTCGGCTCCCCGGGCCCGGCAGGATCCCCGGGGATGATCCGGGGGTCGTTCGTTGGTGCAGAGAAAAAGATGGGCGCGATAGCGGCTCATGAAGGGTCTCCTTTTTTGGTGCGCTGCCGGCTCGTTCCCGGCGGTCTGGGGGTCCTTTTCTTCGATTTTTTCCGGGGGGGCTCCCCGGCCGTCCCTTCCTCTCTGACTTTCTGAGACAGCCATTCGAGCAGATGGGCGCTGACCGTGCTCCGATGCAAACTCCTCCGATGGAACTCCCGGTGCCACTCCCGTACCTCCTCCGCCTCCGGGGCCCTCTCCGCCAGAAACTCCGTCAGGGGACAGGCGGAGAAGGATCCTACCTTCTTCCCGTGGTTCGTATAGTCCCTCATGATCTTCCAATGGGTCGTCAGTGCCCCCAGCCAGGTGGCAATCCTGTCCTGTCTGATGGCCGGAGGGGGAGCGTCGAGAAAGGTGAGGGCCCTCTCCGAGGGCATGGGGCGCGCCAGCGCGTACCCCTGTCCCAACGGGATCCCCAGAATGGACATGGCCTCCACCATTCCGAAGTCCTCAAGCCCCTCCACCACCACCTCCTGGGAGAGCTCCCGTCCCAGCTGAAGAAGGGTGGAGACCAGTCCCAGGACCTCTGTGGGAGATTGACGGATGCGCAGGACGAGGTTCTGGTCGATCTTGATGATGCTGAAGGGGAGCGTGGAGAGACGCTCGAGGCTCGAGTAGCCCGAGCCGAGATCGTCCATGGAGAGCCGGACTCCGGTCTTCGAGAGGGTCCGGATCGCGGCGAACTGATCCGGGTGGAGGATCTTTTCGTTTTCAAGGATCTCGAGGGTCAGGGCGGAGGGAGGGAGGCCGAATCGGGTCAGGGACTCCGAAACCCAGAGCGGACAGTCCGTGTTTCGCAGGGTCTCCGGAGGAAGGTTGACCGAAAGGGACAGATCTCTCCCCAGCTGTCTTTGGGTGGCGATGAAGTCGAGCCCCCGGTCGAGAACGGAGCGGAAGAGCCGGTCCTGCTCCGGGCGCCCCAGGATGGGAAGAAAGAGGCTGGGAGGGACGACAGTCCCGTCGGTGAGGACCAGTCGGGCCAGGGCTTCGAACTTGTCGGTGGTCCCGGTGAGAAGGTTGACCACGGGCTGGTAGAAGACGTGAAGCCCTCCGGAGAAGAGTTCGGTCCGGTAGGCGCGGGCCGTGGCCTCGTCGACGGCGGGGAGGGTGAGGTCGTCTTCCCGGGTGATGCGGCTGATCCGGGCGCTGATCCCCTGGGCGAAGAGGCGGGTCCATCGGGATTCGAACTGATGGGGGTAGGCTCCCAGAAGGCTGATGAGAAGACTGGTGCGTCCCAGGGTGTCGAGAATGGGGATGTGCAGGGCGGAGCGCACCCCTCCGGACTGAAGGATCGTCCTTAGCCTTTCGTTCTTGATCCGGTGGGCCGAGACCAGTGTGGCAATCTCGTGGGTCTCGAAGGCGGAGATCGCACGTTCCTCGAGGGGGTCGTCCGGCTTCCGGCTCGAGAGGTGGTGTTGGAGATCCGCCAGAAAGGCCGTCTCGGCAAGGGCGGGTCCCGCTTCGGCCCGGTAGATCCCCTCGCTGTCGGGACGAATGATCAGCGTTCCCCGGATGCCCGGGAGGGCTTCGAGGGAGGCAAGGAAAAGCCGGAGGGACTCCTTCCAGGAGGTGTCCGGAGGAGGGGAGCTTAAAAAGAGGGCGCCCAGGTAGGATTCGACGATGCCTGACTGAACGCGGAGCTGGATTTCGATGTCGGCGCGCAGGCGGCCTTCCGCGATCCGAAGGATCCCGTGGCGCTCCGAGGGGGAGTACAGGATGCGGGCAACCTTCTCGACCAGAAGGTCGGCATAGGTGTTTTCTGCATGAAGAATGCGGGAGGTCTCCACCCCGCAGAGGGCATGGATCTCTCCGGCCCGTTCGGAGCGAAGCCTCAGGGACTCCCGGGTGGACTCGGGGGAGAGAAGGGCCACAAGATGATTTCGTTGGGATTCTTCGAGCCGGGCCATTTCTTCAGAGGTGAGGGCGTTTAAAACCTCCTGGTCCGGGGCGTTCTCACCGAGATGGGTGTAGAAGACCCGCGCGAAGTCCCGGGCGACCTCCGCCAGGGCCTCGCGGTGTGTCTCCAGAAGGCGTCGGGCATTCTCTCCGAAGAGGTCGTCGATCTCCGCTTCCCGGGGCGAGTCGGAGGATCGTTCCGTTTTCCACCATCGCTCCCGGGCCATCTTCCGTCCCTTGGCCTGATAGAGGGCCTGGTCGGCCTGTCGCAACAGGGCATCCGGACTTTCTCCGTCCCGGGGGAAGAAGGCGACCCCCATGCTCATGGCCACCGTGGCGCGCTGCCCGGCCTCCACCTCGAAAGGGGACTCCACGGCCTGATGGATCCGGGCGGCGAAGGAGGAGATCTGATCCTCCAGGGGAAGGTCGGGTTTCAGGTCGAGGACGAGGGCAAACTCGTCTCCGCCGATGCGCGCGAGAAAGTCTCCCCCCCGAAGGGAGCCGGTGAAGCGTCGGGCGATCTCCCGCAGGAGGACATCCCCGGCGGCATGGCCAAAGGTGTCGTTGATCGGTTTGAAGTCGTCGAGGTCGATGATGGCCACGGCCAGAGGGGTTTTAGTCCGGTCGGCCCGGGACAGCGACCGTTCGAGGCTGGCTTCCAGGGCCCGTCTGTTGGGAAGGGCGGTGAGGCTGTCGTGGAGAGCCTCGTGTTCGAAGCGCTTCGTCAGATCGATGATCTCGGTGATGTCCCGGAGGACCAGGATGAAGTGGGTCGCCCGCCCCTTCCTGTCGAGCGTGGGGGTGAGCCCCAGAAGGACCCATCGGGAGCCGCCTCCGCGTCGGGCGATCTCGACCTCCCCCTGAAAGGGTTCGGACCTTTCGAGCGCCTCCAGAACCCGTCGCTCGCCGTTGCGGACGACACGATCTTCGGTGGGGAAGGGGAAGAGGGAGCCGTCGAGCGTCTCTCGAGGACGCTCCAGAAGATGGGCGGCCGCCTCGTTGGCAAAGGTCACGACCCGATCCGGGCCCAGGACCATGATCCCTTCCCCGGCGGCAGAAACAGCCTCTCCCAGTAGTTTTTTTTCCCGGCGGACATCCAGGCGGTCCAGTCCCTCCCCGATATTGTCCGCCATCTCCCGAAGGAGCTCCTGGAGGTCCGAGTCGAAGGTGGCGGGGGCGCCCAGATAGAGGGTGAAGACCCCGAAGACCTTTCCTCCGCGAAAGATCGGCAGCGTGGACACGTTCCAGAACCCGAAGCGCGTCACCCGATCCTTCCAGGGGGTCGCGGCCGCGTTGGCCCGAATGTCGGCATTGAAGAGGGGGAGTCCTGTCCGGAAGCAGCGGCCGACGCTTCCCTGTCCTGAGATATGGGAGGGGAGGACCGAGATGTCGAGATTTTCGAGGAAAGATGTCTCTCCCGCCTTGCCCAGATAGGTGATGATGCCTCGGTCGTCGGGGCGACCGATCCAGGCCAGGGAGACCTCTCCGGTGGAGACGATCCGGTCGCACACCTCCTGAAAAAGACTCTCTTCCGTGTCGGAGGAGGCCAGGGCCTGGCCCACCCGGGCCCTGATCTCCCGGAAGGAGGAGAGCCGGGCGATCCGTTGGAGCTGACTCCGGCGTTCCGTCACGTCGTGAACGGTGACGATGAGGGTGGAGCTTCGAGGATCGCCCGGCTCCGGGAGGCGTCCGGCCGTCAGGTCGCCGTAGAAGATCGATCCATCGCTTCGCCGGTATCGGACCTCGGAAACCTCGAAGGTCGTTTGCGTGTCGAGCTTCGGGTAGAAGCTCCCGAGCCTTCGATACTCCTCCTCGTCGGGGTAGAGGACTCGGGTGGACTGTCCCAGGAGAGGCGCGGCAGAGTCGTAGCCGAAGAAGGAGAGAAATTGAGGGTTCACGTAGGAGATCTTCCGGTCCCTGATCATGGCGATTCCGGCGCTGGTCGTGTCGAGGAGGGTCTTCTGCCTCTGGGCCAGGGAGCGCTCCCGGAGGAGAAGATCCATGCGGTCGAGTCCCCGGGAGACGGAGCGGGCCAGCTCCTCGAGAATCTCGCGGAATTCGGCGTCGAAGAGGTTCCTCTCCCGGTGGTAGAGGGTGAGGATGCCCCAGAGCGCCCCGTCCCGGAAGATCGGAAGTGCGGCCACGCTCTGGATCCCGTGCCGTCTGGCGACCTGGAGCCAGACGGGTCCGGAGGGAGCGGGGATTTTTCTTGCCGCCCTGGCGAAGTCTTCTTCGTATTGAGAAGTTTTTGTGCGCCAGGCCCGGGCGGCCGGACCCTGACCGTTGGGAGAGTCGGACCGGGAGGAGATGGAGCCAAACTCCTTCAGGATCGACTCGTCGCCAGCGACTGCATGAAAGATGACATCCCCGTCCTTCCCGGGAGAGCCGATCCAGGCCAGGTCCATCCCCGTCTTTTCGAGAGCGAGGGATGTGAGATCCTTGAGTAGAGAGAGCTCGTCGGGGGCCGTTGCAAGAATCTCGGAGGCGCGGGCGAGGAGGGCATTGAAAGAGGTCAGGCGGGCGAGACGATCGGCTTGAAGATGGCGTTCGGTGACGTCGTGGAGGGTGACCAGAACGAGGGAGTCCTTCCCCACCGGCACATGGACGGTGGAGGTGTCGAGCCAGAGGAGGGATCCGTCCTTTCTTTTCGCCCGGAGATCGTCGATGCGCACCTCTCCCGAGGTGAAAATCCGGGGATAGATCAGCTCTCCGGCCTCTCGGTGCTCCTCGTCGTCGAAGTAGACGATGCGGGTGGGCTGGCCCTCGAGCTCCCGGGGGCTGTCGTACCCCAGCATCGAGGCCAGTCGCCTGTTGGCCAGGACGATCTTTCTGTCTTTCAAAAGGGCGATTCCCGAAAGGGTGCTTTGGAGGATGGCTTCCCGGACGGCCAGAAGGTGTTGCTCTCTCTCTCTGGCCTTGATCTGCTCCAACCCCCGGGCGAGATCCCGCGCCAGCTCTCCCAGAACGGTGAGCCTCTCCGGAGAAAAGCTCTCGGGAAGGGAATCTCCCAGAAGCAAAATGCCAAAGAGACCCTCTTCCCGTGGGAGGGGAAGAGCCGCCAGAGATTTCGTGCCGAGTCCCTTCAGTGTCTCGAGAAGGGGATGGGCAGGAATGGGGGAAATTCCCCCAAAGGGAGGGTCTCCGTTGGTGAGGGAAGATTGGGAAGGCCAGTTTTCCGGGATCGGGGAGGGGAAGAGTTCGGGAAGGCGGGCGGCGATTGCCGGGTCGATCCCCGTCGCCTCGCGGAGAATCACCCCCCCTCCGGGGCCAATGTCCAAAATGGCCGCCAGGGAAAATCCCTCGCCCTCTGTCGCCTGGGAGAGAAAGGTTCGGATCGCCTCGTCGGGGTCGATCTGTCGGGAAAGAAGCTGGTTGGCCCGGGCCAGATATGACGTGGCTTCGAGAAGGTCCTCCAGCTGCTTGCGGGCGGCGACCCTGTCGGTGACGTCCCGGGAGAGAAAGAGATAGCGCGTCTGCTCCCCCGTCTCGGGTCGGGAGGTCTTCTTGAGCATCGCCCGAATCTCGAAGTGGTGGGTTCCGGCCGGCAAGTCCATCCGATAGGAGCCGGTGGCGCGTCCCCTTTCTTTTGTCTCGAGGATCAGACGTCTGCCAAGATCGGCGACTTCCGGGGGGAGAACCTCCTCGAGGGTTTTTCCGAGAAAGGCTCCGGGGGGGGCCACAAGGAGCGATTGGGGGCCGGCGTGGAATCCACGAAAGCGCCCCTCCTCGTCGATCTCGAAGAGCAGGTCGGGGAGGGCCTCAAGGGTTCCCTCGAGGTCTTCCTTGAGGGCGAGAATCTCCCGGTTTTGCGCGACGCGAAACGAGATGTCCCGGGAGGAGTTGAAGGAGAAGCGGCTTCCTTCGATCTCAAAGGGGGTGGCGGTGATCTCGACGGGGAAAACGGTGCCGTCCTTTTTCCGGTGGAGGGTCTCGAAGCGGCGCATCTCTCCGGAGGGGGTGTTGAACACCGACTGGACGACTTGGTCCAATCTCTCGCCGGAGTACCGGGCGTCCCATGCGGAGACGTGCATCCCTTCCATCTCGTCCCGGGTGTAGCCCAGCATCCGGCAAAAGGAGTCGCCGACGAGAGTGACATACCCTTCGGCATCGATGATGTGCAGCCCGTCCTGGCTCAGGGAGAGAAAGAACGAGGCGTCGTTTGTCAGGAGCTCTCTCCCGCGCCGTCTCCGCGCTGCCGCTTCCGGTTCTGTATCCAAATGGCCGTCCGATCTTTGTGAAAGAGGGGATGTTTCCTTCGTCGTATTTTACCAGAAGAGATGCGGGAGATCACGCGTTTGATGGCCGGGAAAGAGGGCTCCCCGGCCCGTCCATTTCCCTCCCGTGTGAGGAGATTGACCCGATCTCATCTGTCGAACAGGGTGAGAGAAAGACGCATCGAGGTCTGTTGACGATTACTGTTGCGTGAGAGATCCTTCAAGTCCCGACTCGGGAAGCCGGATCGTCCGGGAGGGGGAAATCCATTCTTCTGGCCGAAATTCTTCTTGTCTCTGATGGCGATTCCCTTTTCTTGAGCCTCTCTCGGATCCTGGCGGTTGCCTGTTCGCCCGTTCCCTCTGTCCCATCGCATTTTCTCCCTCGGAACGGCTGCTCCATAGGGTTTGTCGCGTCGATGAAAAAGGGCGGGGAAGGGGGCGGCATCTCGGAGAACCGAAATGGATCTCCGGGGCTCGATCCGTTGCAGGGGGCAGGAGAATTTGCAATAATTGACAGATGGGAAAGCTCCGGAAGAGGTTTCGGGGCCGAGCCCAGAGGTTGCCTCCGGTTTTCGCCTCCGGATGCCAAGAAGGAAGGCCCCGTCTGCCATGATGGAATTCAAAAGGATCACCCAGCTTCCCCCATATGTCTTCAGCGCCGTCAATGAACTCAAGGTGGCCGCCCGACGACGCGGGGAGGATATCATTGACCTTGGAATGGGAAATCCCGATCTCCCCACCCCTCCGCCCATCGTCGACAAGCTCGTCGAAGCGGTCAGGAATGGAAAAAATCACCGCTACTCCGCATCCAAGGGAATCCCGAGGCTGCGCGAAGCCATTGCGGCGTGGTACGCCCGACGCCATGGGGTGACGCTCGACCCGGACACCGAGACGGTGGTGACCATCGGATCGAAGGAGGGTCTGGCCCACCTCTCGCTGGCGACAATCGACCCCGGCGACCGGGTGGTGGTCCCCAATCCGACCTACCCGATCCATTCCTTCAGCTTCGTTCTGGCCGGGGCCTCGGTGACCCATTATCCCATGATCCCCGGGCGTGACGTCTGGGAGGAGATCCTGGAGGCCCTGGACCGGGCCGGTGGACCAGTAAAGGCCCTCCTTTTGTGCTTTCCCCACAACCCCACCGCCATGACCGCTCCGGAAGGGCTCTTCGAAAAGGTCGTTGCTCTGGCAAAGGAGCGGAATTTTTATGTGATCCACGATCTGGCCTATGCCGACATCACCTTTGACGGATATCGGGCTCCCTCCTTTCTTTCGACCCCCGGGGCCAAGGATGTGGGCGTCGAGTTCTACACCCTCTCGAAAAGCTACAACATGCCGGGATGGCGGGTGGGCTTCTGCGTGGGCAATCGCGAAATCGTGACCGCGCTGACCCGCCTCAAGAGCTATCTCGATTACGGGACCTTTCAGCCGATCCAGATTGCCAGCATCATCGCCCTGAACCAGATGGACGACTTCCCCTCTCAGATTGCCAAGGTCTACGAGCGTCGCTGCCATGTGCTGGTGGACGGCCTGACCCGTTCGGGGTGGGATGTCCCCATGCCCAAGGGCTCGATGTTCGTCTGGGCGAAGATCCCGCCGCAGTTCGAGACGATGGGATCCCTGGAGTTTTCGAAGCTTCTGATGAGCGAAGCCCAGGTGGGCGTCTCCCCCGGTGTGGGATTCGGCTCCATGGGCGACGACCACGTTCGGTTTGCCCTCGTGGAAAACGAGAGCCGCATCCGTCAGGCCACAATGAACATCCGGCGCTTTCTCTCGAAGAGTCGCCCGGGTATGGTGGGAGCCCCCCAATGATCCTTTCCCGAAAACTCCGCACGCCCATTCTCTCGTTGCTCTTTGCCTCCTCGATGGCGATCCCGGCGCTTGTCCACCCGGCGACGGCCTCGGCCTGGAGCTGGAGTCTGGGAGACTCTCCCGACAGGATCCTGGCGATCTTCAAAAAGGGCGATCCCACGCTGGTCCCTCGCCGGGGAAGCTCCACCGAGCTTCCCTGCGGGATCTATACCGACTACGACGCGCACCCCACCGACCGCTTTCTCTTTTACTCGCCCACCCCGCTGGGACAGGGAAAAATGACGCCGGAGTTTCAGTTTGAATTCCGGGACAGGGCTCTTCAGGCGGTCCTTGTCACCGCCTCCTTCGGAGGGGTGGGGGCGCCTCCCACCTGGCGCCTTCGGGACATCCTTCCCGTTCCGCTCCAGGGGGTTCCGCCGCGCGTGATTCACGCCGATGTCCTCTCCCAGGCCAAGGGAATCAATCTTCCCAAGGATGCGGTCCTCATCTGGGACTACAAGGGGCAGGACGGGCGCGAGCGGGAGCTCCAGGTTCTCGTCTACAATGCCGACATCTCCCCCGACTATCTCCCCGACGCTCCCGTGGCCGCCTATCTTCGGGCTTACCGGGATGTCCTTCTCGACGAGGGCAAGACCATCCCCCTTCCCCTCTCCAACCCTTTCATGAAGCAGTGACAATCCGGAAGGAATGATCCTTTGACAACGCACCACGACAACAAGAATGCCGTGAAGGTCGGCGTCATCGGACTCGGAACGGTGGGGCAGGGCTTTGTTCGGCTCTTCCTCCGGGAGAGCTCCCTGCTGGCCCAGCGCCTGGGCTTTCCGCTGGTTCTGGGGGCCGTCTGTGACCGGAGCCCTGCCGCCCTTGCGGCCCTGAACGTTCCCGAGGGATGCCGGAAAACCTCCGATGCCCGGGAGATCCTCAACGACCCGAGTATTCCCCTGGTGGTGGAGCTGATGGGGGGGCTTGAGCCCGCCCGCACCTTTGTCCTCGAGGCGATTGCCGCAGGGAAGTCTGTCGTGACCGCCAACAAGGCCCTTCTTGCCCACCATGGGGAAGAGATCTTCGGGGCCGTCGCCCGCCATGGCGTCGACCTGGGCTTTGAAGCCTCGGTGGGGGGGGGCATCCCCATCCTGAGGACCCTCCGGGAGAGCCTGGCCGGAGACCGTATCCTCAAGGTCTCGGGGATCATCAACGGCACCTGCAACTACATCCTCTCCTCCATGAGCCGGGACCGGGTGGACTTCGGAACCGCCCTCAAGGAGGCCCAGCGGCTGGGATATGCCGAGGCGGACCCCACCTTCGACATCGACGGGATCGACTCGGCCCACAAGATCTCGATCCTCGCCGCCATGGCCTTTGGATCTCCCGTCGCACTCCCTTCCGTCCCTGTCGAGGGGATCCGGCACATCCAGCCGATCGATCTCGATTTTGGCCGGGAGTTCGGCTATGTTCTCAAACTTCTGGGGATCGCCTCCGATCAGGGCGAGACCATCGACGTGCGCGTCCATCCCTGCTTTCTCCCGGAGGAGACCAGCATGCTTGCCGAGGTGGACGGCGTCTTCAATGCCATCGAGCTTCTCGGCGAGGCCCTGGGCCCACTCCTTCTCTTCGGTCGCGGGGCGGGGGGAGATCCGACGGCCACGGCGGTGATGGGGGATGTGATGGAGTGCGCCCGGGGGATCTCCCACGGCTCCCGGGGGCAGGTCCCCGCGCTGGGCTTCCCCTTTTCCCTCCGGGTTCCCCGTCCCCTCTGCGCCCTGGACTCCATTGCCTCGGAGTACTATCTTCGCTTCATGGCCCACGACCAGCCGGGGACGCTTTCCTATCTCTCGGGGGTCCTGGGAGAGCGGGGAATCAGCATCGAGTCGGTGATCCAGAAGGGACGCCAGAGAGGGGGCTCCGTCCCGGTGGTGGTGACGACCCATCGGGCCACGGAATCCCGGGTTCGGGAGGCTCTCACCATTATCGACCACTCTCCTCACGTGACGGAAAAGACCGTCGTCATTCGCATCGAATCCGCACCCATGGAAGGGGCCCTTTCGTGATGAAGACCACATGGCGCGGCATTATGGCCGAGTACGCCCCCTTTTTCGGATCCCCCGACCCGGATTCCATCGTGACATTGCAGGAGGGCGGAACCCCTCTCATTCCCCTCGAGCGGATCGCCCGGGAGTTCCCCGTCCCGGTCTCTCTCCATGCCAAGTTCGAGGGGGCCAACCCCACCGGAAGCTTCAAGGACCGGGGCATGACATTGGCCGTCAGCCGGGCGGCCGCCCGGGGGGCCCGCGCCCTCATCTGTGCCTCGACCGGGAATACCTCCGCCTCGGCCGCCGCCTATGGGGTGCGGGCCGGCCTCCGGGTCTTTGTCGTCATCCCCGACGGAAAGATCTCCCGGGGAAAGCTGGCTCAGGCCATCGTCCATCGGGCCACGGTGATCCAGGTGGAGGGGCTTTTTGACCAGGCGCTCTCCATTGTGCGGGAGGTGGCCAGCACCCACCCCATTGCCCTGGTGAACTCCGTCAACCCCGACCGGCTGGAGGGTCAGCGCTCCGTCGCCTTCGAGATCGTCGACCAAATGGGCTCGGCTCCCGACTATCATTTTCTCCCGGTGGGGAACGCCGGCAACATCACCGCCAGCTGGGCCGGCTACAGGGCCTACCGTGAGGCGGGGCGCCTGTCGTCGGCCCTTCCCCGTCTGATGGGCGTTCAGGCGGAAGGGGCCGCTCCCATCGTGCTGGGCCATGTGGTGGAGAAGCCCGAAACGGTGGCCTCGGCGATCCGTATCGGCAATCCGGCCTCCTGGCAGGGGGCCCTCGACGCGGCTCGGGACTCCGGGGGGACGATCTTTTCAGTGACAGACGAAGAGATCCTTGAGGCCTATAACCTCCTGGCCTCTCGAGAAGGCGTCTTCTGCGAACCGGCTTCGGCCGCCTCATTGGCGGGATGCTTGAAGAAAGCCCGGGCCGGTGCATTTTCGGGGGGCGAGAGCATCGTCCTGACCCTGACGGGCCATGGCCTCAAGGATCCCGATGCGGTCTTTCGCACGCAGACCTCCGAGATCCGCGTTCCTGCCAGAAAGGAAGAGGTTCTCGCCGTTCTGGGATTTTCATGAGGAGCTCCGGGGGGCGTCCCGGAGGATCCCTCCTGATCGTGGCGGACGGACTGGCGGAGTCTCCGGGCGAACCGACGACGCTCCAGTGCGCCCGCACTCCGGCGCTGGATCGCCTCTCCGGTGGGGGAGAGCTCGTCCGTCTGGACCCTCAGGACGGGGCCCCGAGGGAGGCGGTGACCTCGGAGCGGGGGGTGGCGGCCCTTCTGGGGCTCGGAAGGGCCGGTGACGCGCTTCCCTCCCGGGGAGGGCTCCTGTCCCTTCTTGCCGACAGTCTCCCTCTCCGGGCCCCGGCTCCTCGACCATCATGGTTCTATGTGGCGACCCCCGTCCGCTACTCCTCGGGGGAGAGGGACGGCCTTCTTCAGTCCTACGTGAACGATCCGACCTGGGAGTCGGATCTCTGGGAGGCCCTTCTTCCCCGCCTTCCCGCCGAACGGAAATTTGACCTTCTTCCGGTCTTCGACCGATCCTTTTCTCCCATGGGCACGTCCCGGGGCTCTTCCGGGAGGGAGCAAGGGGGGCGGATCCTCCGGATGGTGGCCGCCTTTTCTGGTCCGGTGGCGGGGGAAGGGATTCCGCCCTCCGGCCTTCCTCCCCGGACGGGGCGGCTCAGGCGGGAGGCGGTGGCTCCCCCGGATCTTTTGGATTGGTTTGCCCGGGAGGTGACGCGGTTTGATCTCGCCCGAGGCAGGAGGGGGGGGCCCGGAGAGCCGGGTCTGTGGCTCTGGGGCGGAGGCCCCCGTCCGGAGCTCCCGCGGCTCCCTCACCCGGGGCGCTCTCTTGTGGCGCAGGCGCCTCTTGTCCGGGCCCTGGGTCGGATGGCCGGATACTCCGACCTTCCCCTGTGCCGGGCGACAGGGGAGACCGACACCGATCTCGGAGAAAAGCTGGCCCAGGTCGTGGCCGCCCTTTTGTCGGGGGCCCGGAGGGTGGTTCTCCATGTGGAGGGCTTCGACATGGCCAGCCACCGGAGGGATCCCGAGGGAAAGCGACGCTTTCTCGAGCGCTTTGACCGGGAGGTCCTGGAGCCCCTCTCCCGGATGCTCCACTCGGGAGATCTGGGGGCCCTGGGGTTGACCTCGGACCACCGGAGCTCCCCTCTGACCGGAAATCACGATGCGGGACCCGTTCCTGCGCTCCTGGTGACCGGAGACGCCCTGAAAAGGCCGGAGAGATCCGGGGCGCGAATGACGGAAGCGGCGGCGGAGTCCGCCCCGATCTTCCCGATGGAGCAATGGAACGATCGTCTCTTTTCCGAAGAGGCCGCTTTTGCAGGGCGCCAGGATAAAAAATTTGCGTGAAAGGACGACATGTCGCGAATCGTCATGAAGTTCGGCGGAACCTCCGTCCGTGATATCGACCGCATCCGCCACGTGGCCGGGCGGGTGGCGAAGGTTCGGCAGGAAGGGCACGAAGTGGTGGCGGTGGTGAGCGCGATGGCGGGAGACACCGATCGTCTGATCCGCCTGGCCCATGAGATCACCCCCGATCCCTCGGACCGGGAGCTCGACATGCTCCTCTCGTCGGGAGAGCGCATTACCAGTGCCCTGCTGGCCATGGCCCTCTCCTCCAACGGCATCCCGGCCCGCTCCTTTTCCGGACGGCAGGTGGGGATCCATACGGACAGCACCCATACCAAGGCCCGGATCGAACGGATCGACGGGGCCCGCCTCGAGCACTCCCTCAAGGAAGGGGTTGTGCCGGTGGTGGCCGGTTTTCAGGGAATCTCTCCCTCCGAGGACGTCACCACCCTCGGTCGGGGAGGGTCGGACACGACCGCCGTGGCTCTCGCCGTGGCCATTGCCGCCGATCGCTGCGATATCTACACCGATGTGACCGGCGTCTTCACCGCCGATCCCAATATGGTTCCCCGGGCCAAAAAACTCGACCGGATCTCCTACGAGGAGATGCTCGAGATGGCGGCGTTGGGGGCCAAGGTTCTCCATTCGCGCTCGGTGGAGTTCGCCATGCGCTACCGGATGCCCCTCCGGGTCCTCTCGACCTTTTCCGAGGATCCGGGAACACTTGTGACGGAGGAAGACAGGACGATGGAACAGATGGTTGTCTCAGGGGTGACGCTCGACAGAAACCAGGCCCAGGTGGTCGTCTGCGACGTTCCCGATCGGCCGGGGCTGGCGGCGACGCTTTTCCGGGAGCTCTCCGACAATGCCCTCATTGTCGACATGATCGTCCAGAACGTGGGCCAGGACCATCTGACGGATATCTCCTTCACCGTTCCCCGCTCCGAGGCCCGCAAGACCTTGCGGATCGCCCGGGATGTCGCCACCCGCATCGGTGCCGGAGAGGTCAAGATCCGGGAGGACATCAGCAAGATTTCCATCGTGGGGGTGGGCATGCGCTCCCATTCCGGCGTCGCCGCCCGGATGTTCGAGACCCTGGCAGCCGAAGGGATCAACATCCTGATGATCTCCACCTCCGAGATCAAGATCTCCTGCCTCATCGATGAAAAATACGGCGAGCTGGCGGCCCGCGTGATCCATTCCTGCTTCGGTCTGGACAAAAACGAGCCGGGGGATCCCGCACGTGGCTAAGCCCCGGGAGGAGGATCCTTCGGGCCGGGTCTTCCTTTACGACACGACGCTCCGGGATGGAGCTCAGATGGAAGAGATTTCCTATACCCTTGAGGACAAGCTTCGGATCGTCGCCCTTCTGGACTCGCTGGGGATCTCCATGATCGAGGGGGGATGGCCAGGCGCCAACCCCAAGGATCGGGAGTTCTTTGCCCGGGTCCGGGACATCGAGCTGAAGCACTCCCGGATCGCCGCCTTCGGGAGCACCCGGAAGGCGGGCAATCGTGTCTCTGAAGATCCCATTGTCGCCGACCTTCTGGAGGCCCGGACCCCTATTGTGACCATCTTCGGAAAGTCCTGGAACCTCCATGTCCGGGAGATCCTGGGGCTCTCCCGGGAGCAGAACCTTGCGATGATCCGGGAGACGGTGGACTATCTCAAGCAGAACGCCCGAGAGGTGGTCTACGATGCCGAGCACTTTTTTGACGGCTTTGCCGACGATGCGGACTTTGCCCTGGAGACCGTCCGGGCGGCCCGGGAAGCGGGCGCCGACTGGATCGTCCTTTGCGACACCAACGGAGGAAGCCTTCCCCATCGTGTGGCTGAGGCCACGTCCCGCGTGGCGAAGGATGTGGGGGGAGCCATCGGCATCCATGCCCACAACGACTCGGAACTGGCCGTGGCTAATTCCCTGGCGGCTGTGGGGGCGGGGGCCCGGCAGGTCCATGGAACAATCAATGGAATTGGGGAGCGCTGCGGGAATGCCAACCTCGTCTCCGTTGCCCCCAACCTCGCCCTCAAGATGGGCTTTCAGGTGATGGAGCCCTCCGAATTGGCCCGGCTTCGCGATTCTGCCGCCTTCGTCTCGGAGCTCTCCAACCGGGCCCTTCCCAAGAACATGCCCTTTGTGGGTGAGTCGGCCTTTGCCCACAAGGCCGGAGTGCACGTCCACGCCGTCCGCAAGGTCTCCCGGGCCTACGAGCACATTCGTCCGGAGCTTGTGGGCAACCGACAGCGCATCCTTCTCTCCGAACAGTCCGGTCGCTCCAACCTTGTGGAGAAGGCGCGGCAATATGGTCTGGCGCTCGAAGACGGGGACTCCCATCTCGCCCCGCTTCTCTCCCGCCTCAAGGAGATGGAGTTTGCCGGCTACCAGTTCGAGGGGGCCGATGCCTCCTTCGAGCTCCTCATGCGCCAGGCCCTCGAACGGACCCCGCCCTTTTTTCGCATCGACTTTTTCCGCATTGCCATGGGGCGCGGGGAAGGGGAGGGGTATTCCGAGGCGACGGTCCAGGTCCGGGTAGGCGCCCAGAGCGAACACACTGCGGCCCTCGGGAACGGTCCGGTCAATGCCTTAGACAATGCCCTGCGGAAGGCTCTGTCGACCTTCTATCCGGAAGTTCGGCACATCGCCCTTCTCGACTACAAGGTGCGGGTCCTGTCGGGAAGCGCCGGCACGGCCTCCCGGGTGAGAGTTCTCGTCGAATCCTCCGATGGTCGCCGGAAGTGGGGAACGGTGGGCGTTTCGGAAAATGTCATCGAAGCCTCCCTCGATGCCCTCAAGGACAGCGTCGAGCACTACCTTCTGACCTCGGGGGCGCTCCGGCATGGGGACTAGCGTCCATCCCACCGCGGTGGTCGACCGGACGGTGGAGCTTGGGGACAACGTTTCGATCGGTCCCTTCTGCGTTCTTCTCGGTCCGTCGTCCATCGGTGAGGGATCGGTCCTCATGGAGCGGGTCTCCGTCGGCCCCCATGTGACCATGGGGCGATCCAACCGACTCCACCCCGGAGCGGTGGTTGGCCACGAGCCCCAGGACCATGGCTACAAGGGGGCCCCGACCCAGACGGTGATAGGGGATGAAAACGAAATCCGGGAATACGTCACCATCCATCGGGGAACCCGGGAGGGCTCCCGGACCCTGGTCGGCTCCCGGACACTTCTGATGTCGGGATCCCATGTGGCCCACAACTGCACGGTGGAAGACGGGGCGATCCTTGCGAACAATGTTCTCCTGGCGGGCCACGTAACGGTGGGGGCCGGGGCCTTCCTGTCGGGAGGCGTTCTCGTCCACCAGTTCGTGCGGATCGGTCGCCTGGCCCTCCTTCGGGGAGGCTCCCGGACCAGCCGGGATGTCCCTCCCTTTGCCATTATGGACGGCACCCACACCCTCCGGACGATCAATCGCGTGGGGCTTCGCCGGGCAGGATTTTCCCCTGCGACCATCGAGGCTGTGGAGCGTTTCTACCGGGAATGGCTCCTCTCGGCCCCCCTCCAGCGACGCGCCCTGGAGGCCCTCTCCTTCGACCTTCCCGAGCTCACGGAGATCCGCGACTTCGTTCTGGAAAGCCGTCGGGGGATCTGTGCCCCGGCGCGCCAGAGGCGATCCTCCCGGGAGGAGCCCCCGGAGGAGTGACCTCTCGGAGGGAGAAATCTCCATGGGGACGAGGAAGTCCCGGTGCGGAATTTTCGATGTCGTATTGACTTTTTCGGGCTCAACCCCTTATGATATCCGACTGAAACGAAGGAGGCGCTCTTGAACAGAACGGACATTGTCGAATACACTCGCAACAACGGTGGCGGAATCGGCCTTCCCCGCAAGGCAGTTCGGGAAGCTCTCGATTTCGTGATCGAGGAGATCTCAAACTCCGTGCTCGCGGGCGAATCGGTCAAGCTGACCGGATTCGGGACATTTGAGGTGCGCAAGCGCGAGGATCGTCTCGGGCGCAATCCGAAGACGGGCGAGCCGCTTCTCATCAAGAGCCACAAGGTGGTCGTCTTCCGGCCGACGCGGCACTTCTGGGGCGAGGAGCCCAAGAAATCCGCCTCCCCGAAGAGCCGAAAGGGCTGATTTTCGGACGGGACTCCCATGAGCTCCTCGGGCGTGGACTCTTTCAGGATGGCTGATTTCCATGGCGACTGAGAGGGGAGGCGAAGGTCGGGGACTCTCCCGGACCGCCGTCTCCGGACGAAAGTACAAGATCGGAGAGGCCTCCGCTCTTCTGGGTATCCCGATCACGACGCTCAGGTCTTGGGAGAAGGCCTTTCCCATGCTGGCGCCGGTCAAGACCCGGGGAGGCCATCGGGAGTATTCGGAAGGAGACCTTGCCTTTCTGGCACGGATCCTCGATCTCCTGAAGCACGAAGGACGGACCGTTCCCAGCGTTCGGCATATTCTGGAAAAGCGTCCTCCCCTTCTCGACGCCCCCACCGTCGAAGGGCTTCTTCTGGAGGTTCGCAAGGGTCTGTCCCTCCTCTCCCCCGAGGGAGAGGGATGACTCGGGAATTTTAAGAATTTTACGCTCGTTTTTGTCGGGGCGTGGCGCAGCCCGGTAGCGCACTCCCTTGGGGTGGGAGTGGTCGAAGGTTCAAATCCTTTCGCCCCGACCATTTTTTTGACATCATCGACGATCCGGGTTCTCCGGATTCGAGACTCCAAGATCTTCCTGGGCCTTTTCTGGCTGAAATTTCTCTCTTTCGGGCGTATCCCCTTTGGCTGATCCAAAGTTGTCAGGGCTGACTCTTTCCCCTCTCGGAGAGCCGGCGAGAGTGTCACGTGACCCTCGAGGGGCTATCCTTATTGTCCGTTCTTTTGGCCCTTTGTCGTAAGAGACTTCCGGTCGTTTTCGGGATTTTTGCGTTTCTCCGGGTTCCAACAGCGTCCCTTGGGGAGCCCCCTTTGATGCAAGGAAGGACATCCTTCGTGCCCTCTTTTTTCGGTCCGTCCTTTTCTTCCCTTTTTCCTCCCATCCTTAGCGTCTCCCCCCGGCGATCCCTTCAAGGACTTTCGCGATGACCGCTGCGCCTCCTCCCCTCATCCTGCTCTCGAACGACGACGGGATCGACTCCCGGGGGATCGCCGTTCTCGAGGAGGCCGTGGAGGGGATGGGAGAGATCTATGTGGTGGCGCCGGAAAACGAGAGATCGGCCGCCTCCCATGCGCTGACCCTGCACAAGCCCCTGCGGATCATTGAGCGCTCCCCGCGGCACTTTGCCGTCTCGGGAACACCGACCGACTGTGTCAATCTGGCCCTGTTCACCATCCTCCCCCGACGTCCGGCCCTTCTTCTCTCCGGGATCAACCACGGCGCCAACATGGCCGACGATGTGACCTACTCGGGAACGGTCTCTGCCGCCTTCGAGGGATCGATCCTGGGCGTGCCCTCCATGGCGTTCTCCCTGGTTCTTCCTGAGGCTCCCGGAGATCCACTGGCCTTCGATACCGCGCGGCACTTCGTGCGGATCCTGGCGGGGAGGATGCTGGCCGAACCCCCTCCTGCCTCGGTGCCCTTTTCGGTGAACATTCCCTCGCGCCCCGTCGATCGGGTCGAAGGGATCCGAATGACCCGGCTCGGCAAGCGCATTTTCGACACGGGGAACATCATCATGAAGTCGGATCCCCGGGGCCGTCCCTATTACTGGATCGGGCTCTCTCCCACCGACTATGAGCCGGATCCGGAGTCGGACCTTCATGCGGTGGACCATGGCTATGTCTCCGTGACCCCCTTGCACCTTGACCTTACCCATTACCCCTCCCTGACCCGCTATCGCTCCTGGGAGGGTGTGGGCCGAGAGCCCCTCCGGCCGGCCTCTCCTCCCCTGACCTCGTGAAAGGCCCCTGATGTCGACGTCTCTCTCTCTTTACAATTCCTTCTCCCGCAAGGTGGAGCCCTTTTCTCCCCAGACTCCGGGGGAGGTGAAGATGTACGTCTGCGGGGTGACGGTCTATGACGACTGCCATCTGGGCCACGCCCGAAGCCAGATGGTCTTCGATACCCTTCACCGCCTCTTCCTGGAAACCGGCCATCGGGTCCGCTATGTCCGCAACATCACCGACATCGACGACAAGATCATCAAAAAGGCCGCGGAGGCGGGGGTCCCCATCGAGAGCATCACCCGGACCTACATCGACTCCTTTTCCCGGGACATGGGGCGGCTGGGGATTCTCTCTCCGGAGAAGGAGCCCCGGGCCACGGAATTTCTCTCCTCCATGGTGGAGCTGATCGAGCGCCTTCTGGCCGGGGGGTCGGCCTACCGCGCCGGGGGGGACGTCTACTTTCGGGTGAGGAGCTTTTCCGGGTACGGGGAGCTCTCCCATCAGGTCCTGGCCGAACTGCAATCCGGGGCCCGCATTGAGCCGGGCGAGGAAAAGGAGGACCCCCTGGACTTTGTCCTGTGGAAGGGGGCGAAACCCGGAGAGCCCTCCTATCCCGCTCCCTTCGGTCCGGGCCGTCCCGGCTGGCACATCGAGTGCTCGGCCATGAGCCTGCACTATCTTGGGCCGACCCTCGACCTTCATGGGGGCGGGATGGATCTCCTCTTTCCCCACCACGAGAACGAGCGGGCCCAGAGCGAGGCGGCCACGGGGCAGACCTTTGCCCGGACATGGATGCACAACGGATTTGTGACCACGAGCCAGGAGAAGATGTCCAAGAGCCTGGGCAACACCCGGAGGATCCGGGCCTTCTTCGAGGAGTCGCCCTTCCCCGAGCCGGTGACCCGGGAGTGGCTCCGGTATTTCTTTCTGGGGACCCACTACCGTTCGCCGGTGGACTTTACCGACGGGGGACTGGCCTCGGCCAAGAATGCCCTGGACGGACTTCACCAGTGCCAGGCCCTTCTGGGGGAGCGCCTCGCCGGGGAGGATCCTGCGGGGGATCCTCGCACCGGGACGCTCCTGTCGGCCTTCATGGAGGCCCTCTCCTCGGATCTCGATACCCCGGTGGCCCTCTCCGTGCTTCACGGCGCCAAGAGCCGGATCAACCCCTGGCTGGCCAGCGGAGGAGCCGGCTCGCCCCCGGTCGATCCCCGGGAGGTTCGCGCCCTCTTTGCCTTGGCCGGCAGGACCCTGGGCCTTTTGACCACTCCCCCCTCTGTCTGGGTGGGGGGGACGGGGCACGGGACGGCTTCCCGAGACGCGGCGCTCTCCGGTGAGGAGATCGATCGGCTCGTCCATCTTCGGGAAGAGGCCCGGAAGGCCCGGGACTTCAAACAGGCCGATGCCCTGCGCGACGAGCTTCGGGCGGCCGGGATAGTGCTGGAAGACCAGCCGGGAGGTCCCCCACGGATTCGGAGGATCTGACAGAGTCCGGAGGGCTCGTGGGGGGATTCCATCCGGTGATGGAGGTCCTTTCCCTGCGGCCGGAGAGTGTCGTTCATCTCTATTTCCGGGAGGACCGCCACGGGGAGAGCCGCATGGATGGCCGGAGGCGGGAGATCATCCGGGTGGCCCGAACGCGGGGGATCCCGGTAGACTTCCTTCCCGGCCCGGCGATCGACGGACTCTTCCTCCGGGGACGGGCCTCTTCTGACTTGTCCGGGGGGCCCTCGAAGGGCGGCCCCTCCCACCAGGGGGTGGTGGCCCGCATCGAGGAGATCGGAACCTTCCCGAGCCTCGAAGACTTCCTCGACGCCAGCCCCGGAGTACTTCCCTCTCCGCTGGTGGCGGTGGACGGGGTTCAGGATCCCCGCAATCTGGGGGCTCTCCTTCGGACCTGCGACGGGGCCGGAGTGGCGGGGGTCCTTATCCCCAAACGCCGGGTCGCCCCGCTCTCCCAGACGGTGGCCAAGACCTCGGCCGGAGCCCTCTTCACCCTTCCCCTCGTCCGCATCGGGAACCTCTCCGGCTCCCTTCGCCTGCTCAAGAAAGAAGGATATGCCGTGGCCGCCCTCGACCTCTCGGGAGATCCCCTTCCCGACGGACCCCTGCCGGGTCCGCTTGTTCTGGTGGTCGGAGCCGAAGAGAAGGGGGTGACCCGTCCGGTGCTCGATCTGGCCGACTGGCGATTCCGGCTTCCCATGATGGGAAAGGTGCAGAGCCTGAACCTTTCGGTGGCGGCGGGGATCTTTCTCTACCGGCAGATTCCCTCCGGACGCTGAAGGGGGGCTGGCTCCCATGTCCGGCTCCAAAAGGGCGGGGAGGGGGGCGCTCAGGGGAGAGGATGCCCGGTGTTGGACACCCTGTCAGGGCCAGGTAGGGCCAGTCAGGGCCAGTCAGGGGATAATCCGCCCGGTGGCCCCCGGTCCGGAGAGGATCTCTCCGATGGCCCGGGAAAGGGCCGTAAGCGTCCGGCGAAGGTGTGCCATGAAGGGGGGGCGAGGGACTTCGGGGGCGCTGTCGGATGGGGTCATGGCGACCTCCTTGCGCGTCGGCTTCGTGGGTCAGCCTTCCGAATCCGATCGTGGTCCGGGTTGCCGGGCCAACCGGTCGGAGAGGGTCTTTGGCGGTTGACGATCGCCCCTCCCGATGAAAGAATCAAGGTAGGGCTCGATCCCAAGCCGGATTCGGCGGTCGTGAGTCCTTAAGTTTCTCTCCCTTTTGTGCGGATGGCCTAAGCATAAGGGAGAAAAGATGTTTGTCAAGAGATCGAGGGGAAAATCCATGCGCATGTTCCGCAGTTCTCGAGGCCCTGATTCTTTGACGGAGAGGGGAGCTCCCCTGGGGGCGAGATCCCTCGCCTGGCCTCTCCTGGGAGCCCTTGTCCTTCTCCTTGCGGGAGGAGGACAGTCTCTTCCGGCCGCGTCCCTCCCTTCTGGGGCGGCGCCATCACACTCCTCCCGGCCGGCCTCCGTCTCCCCTCTCGTCCATGAGGGCCTCCGCTACGACTTTGGCGCCAAGGGATACCCCCGGGACCTCGCCCGGGCCATCGCCCTCTACAGGAAGGCGGCAAGTCTCGGAAGCCTTCCGGCCATGATGCTCCTCTCCCAGCGATACGAGATCGGGCGCGGAGTCCCCCGAGACGACGCCCGGGCCCTCCTCTGGCTCAAGAAGGCCGCCCATGGATCCTATCCGCCGGCGGAGGATGCCCTGGGAGATCGCTATGCCGGGGGCGTGGGCGTGAAAAAGGATGACGCCCGGGCCGTCTTCTGGTACAAGCGCGCCGCCCGCCACGGATACGGAGAATCCCAGGACCTTCTGGGTCTCCGGTACGAACGGGGGATGGGCATCCCCCGGGACCTCTCCCGGGCGCGCTTCTGGTACGAACGGGCCGCCAAAGATGCCGGGAATTCCGACGCCTACTCCCGTCTTGGGGTCCTGTGGGAGAAGGGGGAGGGGGGGCCAAAGAGCCTTGAGCGAGCCTACTTCTGGGATGCCCTGGCCAAGACCACAAACCCGTCCGCCCAGGGGCGCTATCGGGCGCTGGCCCGGAGACTGTCTCCCAAGGTTCGCTCCCGGCTCGATGCCGAGGCCGCCGAATTCCTCGTCCGATACCGTCCCTTCTGGTCCCGATTCCTTCTCCGCCCCTGATCCTCCCCCGGTCCCTCTCCGGACCGGGCTCCCCCGATCCATCAAAAAAACTTTGCTTTTTTTCTCCTCCCGTCCTACACTGACCGATATCACGGGGTTCTGATAGTCCGATCTCCTCCCCCCCATCCTATCCATGACATGACCCGAGAGGTGCCCGTGGACACTCCCAAAAAGCCGCGAAAACTCAATGTGCCCCCCATCGAGCTCGACTCGAAGGAGGATGCCCTTCCCCAGGCCATCTCCAACCATCTGGCCTTCTCCGTCGGGAAGGATGACCTGACGGCGACCAAGCACGACTTCTTCCTGAGCGTGGCGCATGTGGCCCGGGACCGGATGGTGGGGCGCCTCATGGAGACCATGCGCCACTATTACGACGAGGATGCCAAGCGGGTCTATTATTTTTCCCTGGAGTTCCTCATGGGGCGGGCCCTCTCCAACAGCCTCGACAACCTGGGGCTCCTTGCCCAGGCCCGAAAGAGCCTGTCCGAGATGGGGATCGATCCGGAGGAGGTCTTCGACAGCGAGCCGGATGCGGGGTTGGGCAATGGGGGCTTGGGACGGCTGGCGGCCTGCTTCCTCGACTCCATGGCGACCCTGGGGATCCCGGGGTACGGCTACGGCATCCGCTACGAATACGGCATGTTCTACCAGCGCATCGAAAACGGTCGCCAGGTGGAGAGTCCCGACAACTGGCTCCGCTACGGGAACCCCTGGGAGTTCCCCCGACAGGAGGTGCTCTATCCGGTGAAGTTCCACGGGCGCGTGGTGGAGTATTCCGACGAGAAGGGGCTGCTTCGCTACCACTGGGTCGACACCGAAGATCTCATGGCCATGGCCTACGACAACCCTGTTCCCGGCTTCGGGGGGGAAACGGTGAACAACATGCGTCTGTGGTCGGCCAAGAGCTCCCATGAGTTCGATCTGACCTACTTCAACGAAGGCAACTACATCAAGGCAGTGGAGAGCAAGAATCAGTCGGAGAACATCTCCAAGGTCCTCTACCCCGACGACTCCACCTCCATGGGTCGGGAGCTTCGCCTCAAGCAGCAGTACTTTTTCGTCTGCGCCTCGCTTCAGGACATTCTGTACCGGTTTGACAAGCATCACGAGAACTGCGATCTCTTGCCGGAGAAGGTGGCGATCCAGCTGAACGACACCCACCCCGCGATCAGTATCGCCGAGCTCATGCGGGTGCTTGTGGACATCCGCTTCCTGGACTGGGACCGGGCCTGGAAGATCGCCACCGGGGTCTTTGCCTACACCAACCACACCCTTCTGCCCGAAGCGCTGGAGACATGGCCGGTGGATCTCTTCGAACGCATCCTTCCCCGCCACCTGCAGATTATCTACGAGATCAACCGGCGCTTCCTGAAGGATGTCTCGCGGAGCTGGCCGGGCGATACCGACCTTTTGCGCCGCGTTTCCATCATCGACGAAAATCCCCAGGGGAAACGGGTTCGGATGGCTCATCTGGCGATTGTGGGAAGCCACAAGGTCAACGGGGTGGCCAAGCTCCACACCCAGCTCATGAAGGAGACGATCTTTGCCGACTTCGACAAAATCTTCCCCGGCAAGATCATCAACATGACCAACGGGGTGACCCCCCGGCGCTGGATCAAGCAGGCCAACCCGGGGCTTGCCTCCCTCATTACCGCCCGCATCGGACCGGGGTGGATCCGGGATCTCACCCGCATCCGGGAGATCGAGTCCTTTGTGGAGGATCCGGTCTTCCGGAAGGACTTTGCCGCGGTCAAGCGCGCCAACAAGGAATGCCTGGCCCGATTCCTCCGGCTTCGGCAAGGTGTCGAGGTCTCGCCCGACTCCCTCTTCGATGTCCAGGTCAAGCGTATCCATGAATACAAGCGCCAGCTGCTGAATGTCCTGCACATCGTGACCGCCTATTCCCGGATCATCCGCGACCCCGCCCAGAGCGTGGTTCCCCGGACGGTGATCTTCTCCGGAAAGGCGGCTCCGGGCTACGCCACGGCCAAGCTGATCATCAAGCTGATCAACGACGTGGCGGAAATCGTGAACCACGACCACCGGGTGGCCGGCCGCCTCAGCGTGGCCTTCATTCCCAACTACAGCGTCTCCAATGCCGAGATGATCATCCCGGCGGCCGATCTCTCCGAGCAGATCTCCACGGCGGGGATGGAGGCGTCGGGGACCGGGAACATGAAGCTGGCCATGAACGGGGCCCTGACCATCGGCACCCTCGACGGGGCCAACGTGGAGATGTGCGCCGAGGTGGGCCAGGAGAACATCTTCATCTTCGGCCTCACCGCCGCCGAGGTTCTGGACTATAAGCGCAAGGGGTACGTTCCCCGCAGCTTCTACGAGGCCAACGAAGAGCTCCGCACCGCGCTCGACATGATCGGCTCGGGGTATTTCTCCTCCGACGAGCCGGGACGCTTCCGGGGGCTGGTGGAGGGCCTTCTCAAGTCGGACCCCTTCTTCCTGCTGGCCGACTATGCCTCCTATCTTGAGACCCAGAAGAAGGTGGAGGCTCTCTACGGGGATCCTGACCGCTGGGCGCGCATGGCGATCCTGAACGTGGCCCGGATGAGCCACTTCTCCAGCGACCGGACCATCGGAGAATATGCCCGGGAGATCTGGGGGGTATCCCCTCTGGTTCCCCCTGCCCGCGGCTGATCCGAGTTTTTTGGAGCTCCAGGAATGACGTGTCCGGTCGCTGCCGTCGACTGGCGGCGGTCAGCCTCCTGGCGATTGCCGATGCGCATGACGAGGATGAGCAACGCCCCGTTCTCTGCTTGGAGGGGCCGCCCAAGAAAACAGACCTAACATATCCGAGGCTTCATAGAGGCCTGATGTGGCCAAATGGCCAAGCTGTTTCCTTTTGACAGATCTCTTTTGGTGGGGCTGTTGTCTGAGGCTCCGGTCGGATCCCGGCTGGAGCCTCTTTTTCTTGTCGAACCGTCTGCCCTCCCACCGTGTCGATCCATTCCCGCGCCTCCTCCCTCTCCCCTTGGTGCCACCGTTTTTGAGCATGGGGGGTCCGAACGGTTGTCGAGAGAGAGGGGAGAGGCTCTTTGGGAAAGGGATGAAAGATAAGGGGGCGGGAGCCGAGGGGGAGACGGAAAAAAGGGGGAGCGATCCTAGGTGGGGGTGTCGAGGGTGGGGGAGGGGTGGCCGAGATGGTATCCCTGACCATACATGACCCCGGTCTTTCGCGCCATCTCCCCAATCGTGGCGGACTCGATGTACTCTCCGATGGTGGGGATGCTGAGTGAGCGGGCAAGGGTGACGATGGCGCTCACGATGGCGCCGTCGACGAGCCCGGTTCCTCCCAGCCCCCGGATGAACTCCCCCTCGATCTTCAAAAAATCCACCGGGAAGAAGCGGAGGTAGTTGAGGGAGGCGAAGCCCGAGCCGAAGTCGTCGATGGCGAAGCGATAGCCGTGAAGGCGCAGGTTCTGGATGAATCCCTCAAGGATCTTGAGGTTCTTGACGGTTTCCCGTTCGGTGATCTCGAAGACCACCTGTCCCGGGTCGATGCCCGCGGCCCGGACGATCCCCTCCACGGTGGGCATGAAGTCGGAGACGATCAGGGAGCGGGGGGAGAGGTTCAGGAAGACGGGGCCGGAAAACTTCCTCCGGACGACTTCTTCGAAGGCCCTCTCCATGGTGAGGTAGTCCATCCGGGCGATCAGCCCGGCCTCTTCCACCGTTTCGATGAAGTCTCCGGCCGGGACCAGGACGGGGTCGTCGTCGGAGAGCCGGAGCCGGGAGAGGACCTCGTAGGCGAAGATCCCACCGCTTGAGAGATCCCGTATCGGCTGAAAGACCGGAACGATCCGTCTTTCCGTGACGGCCCGGATGATGGTCACCTGATTCTCTCCCGCGGCACGGAAGGCTTCGGCCACATCGTCTTCGTTGGCCTCGACCACGAGATCCTTGCCCAACTTCTTCGCCCGGTACATCATGTGGTCGGCCACGACAAAGAGGTCCCGGGCATGTTTGGCATGGCGGGGGTAGCTGGCGACTCCGATGGAGATGGAGAGGGTGGCCGGATGGGGGGCGTCGGGGATCTCGAATCGGGCCTCCCTCACCGCCCGGTGGATCCGGTCCCCCAGGGCATGGGCGACATTGGTGTCGGCCTCGCTGACGATCACCGCGAACTCGTCGCCTCCATAGCGGCAGATGATGTCTCCGGTCCGGCAGGACTCTTCGATGATCCGGGCGAGTGAGACGAGAACCTTGTCTCCGGCGGCGTGGCCGTAGGTGTCGTTGACGACCTTGAAGTTGTCGCAGTCGATGATGAGAAGGGAGGAGGGGGATCCGTGGCGGTCGGCCCGCTTGGTCTCGTAGTTCATGAGATCCCAGAAAATCCTCTGGTTGTAGAGGCCGGTGAGGGGGTCCCGGCTGGCGTAGTATTCGATCTCCTTGGTGTAGAGGTACATGGCCTTCACCGAGCCCAGGACGTTCACCACGGTGGTGAGAAGGCTCTCCACCACCAGCTGGCCGGTCATGTCCCTCATCTTGCCGGCATGGATGCCCACCCCGGCGATGCCTCCCACCTTGGGCGTGTCGAGGAGGAGGGTTTTGGTCGTCAGCCGCAGGTGCTCGTCGGGGATCTCCGGGAGAGGCGCCGAGGTGTCAAGGATCGTGTGGGTGACGGTGAAGGAGGGAATCTCCGAAAATGCGCCGGCCTTCCGGACGGTCTCTTCCAGGATCCTCATCATGCGGTTCTGGGTGGCGGGGGAGGGCTCTTTCTGCCAGAAGACGTCGAGTTCGTAGACCTCCTCCTTGGTGACGAAGAGGGTGAAGAGAAAGTAGCTTCCGATCACCTCGTTGAAGTCCTGGAGCATCTTCTTGACGTGGGCCCGCCAGTCGGTGATCACGTTGGAGGTGATGATGAAGCGTTCGATGAGCCGGAGCTCGAAGGCCAGAACGCGTATAGTCCGGTCCTCCATCTTCCAGAAGATGAGGAAGACGACCGCCACGACGAAGAGCAGAAAGACGATGGCGACCACCAGGCCGGTTTGGGTGTGAATGATGGCCTGGCGACGGTCGAGAAGGATCTGGTCCCGGTGCTTGAGGGCCCGCCACAGCCGGATGGTCAGTCCGATCATCCGGTTCTGGATCGCCGAAGGGACCAGTGTGGACCGGGCGAGTTCCCGGGGCCGGGCCATCTCGGCGTAGGAGTAGGTGGCGTAGGAGAAGAGGGAGAGGAGCGCCCGATGGATCCGGGCCTCCTCCGGAGAGAGCAGCTCCTGATGCTTTCCCACGACGGAGAGGGCGACCATCGCCTGGAGACGATAGGCCCGGAAGAGGGAGAATCGCGCGGGGGTCAGGGGAAGGTGTCCGTTCTCCTCCATGACGGTGAGGGAGGTGAGGACCGATTCGGTGGACGAGAGGGCGGAGGCGATCCCGGACTCCTTGAGCGAGAGCGTCCGCTTTTGGGAGTTTTCGAAAAAGAAGGCGGCACCGAGGAGGATCTCCGCCCCCACGGACAGAAGAATCAGAAAGGAGAGGAGGGAGGTCCTGAAGGAGGCCCGGAAAAACCGTGAAAAGGAAAGGCTTCGGCCCAAGAAAAAGACTCCGGATCGGGGACCGAATGGGACGGAGGGTCTTCCGTTCGGCCGGGTGTGTCGAAGGGGACAGTGAAGGGTTCTCGCTTTTCAAGACTATAGGACAATCGGGAGCAAAAATAAAGATGCAGTAAAAAATTTGTTTTTATTGATCGACGTGTGGGTCGGGGATTTTTCCCCCGAATCTTGCCGGGGAGAAGGGGGAAGCCAGGGATGCAAGGGGGGTGGAGCGGCCCGTCACCATGTCGGCCAGGATTTCTCCGGTCACCGGGGCCAGAAGGATCCCGTTCCGGTAATGGCCGCCGGCGACAAAGATGTTTGGACACGCCGGCAGGGGCCCCAGGACAGGAAGGGCGTCCTCCGAGCAGGGACGAAGGCCGGACCAGGTATGGTGGAGGGGGAGGGAGAGGAGCCCGGGAGCCAGGGTGGAAAGGGGAGCGAGAAACTCCATGAGCCCGGCGGGGGTGACCCGGGTTCGTCCCCCGATGCGCTCCTCGGTGGCGCCGATGACCACCGTGCCATCCTTCTTGGGGACGAAGTATCCGTGAGGGGGATAGAAGACGACCCGACGGTAGAAGGATCCCGGAGAGCGCACGGCCAGGATCTGCCCGTTCACCGGATGGATCCGCACGGGGGGGCCCGGGATCCCGATGGCGGAGAGGGCGGCCCCGGCGGCCAGCACAACGGCCCGGGCCCTTCGGATCCCTCCGGTATCGTCGAGAACGGCCAGGGTTCCCGAAGGCTCGGGGTGGACCCGGACCACCTGGACTCCCTGTTCGATGACGACGCCTCGGCGAAAGAGGGCTCCGAAGAGGGCCTTGATGAGGCGGGGGGCGAAGACATGGCCCTCCTTGGGGTACCACAGGGCCGAATCGAAAGATCCCGTCAGGGCGGGTTCGAGCTCCTTCGCCGCGGGCGCTTCGAGGAAGGCCACCCCGGGATCGATGGCCCGCTGCCAGATGTGGCGTTTTTCGAGAGCAATCCGGTCGGCCGGCCCGGGGGCCACCGAGAGGATCCCGTCGAGGGCGAGGTCGGGAGAGAGTCCGGTCTCCTCCACCAGGGAGGCGACAAACTCCGGATAGAGGGCCAGGCTCTGCCGCATGAGATCGAGAAAGGGGCCGGGGCGGTCGGTTTCGTTCATGGGGCCCAGGATCCCGGCGGCGGCATGGGTGGCCAGGCCTCCGGGCTCCGCCCGCTCGAGGATGCGGACGGAGGCGCCCCTGCGGGTAAGGGCCAGGGCAACGGAGGCACCGATGATGCCCCCGCCGACGATAAGGATTTCTTCTTGGGGGAAATGGCCGGAATTCACGTGTCTTTATGTCCTTTCAGGGCGGTCTCTCCCGTCCGTCTCGAGTCTTGAGCCAAACAAGCCGTTCCTGTAGTATCACATTGTCCGAGAGTCTTGTTCAATCGCCCCGCAAGGGGCTGTCCGGGAGGAGCCTTTGAAGCTTTGCGTGGTGGGGTCGGGATATGTGGGGCTTGTGACGGCGGTGGGCTTTGCCGAGATGGGCCACGTGGTGGTGGGGGTCGACAACGACGCCCGGAAGGTCGAGAGCCTTGCCGCCGGTCGTTCCCCCATTTACGAGCCGGGGCTTGAAGAGCTTCTCCTTCGGAACATGGAGGGGGGGCGCCTCTCCTTCACCACCGACCTGGCCCAGGGGCTCTCCGAGAGCCTTTTCTGCTTCATTGCCGTGGGTACCCCCAATGCCGACGACGGATCGGCCGATCTGGGAGCCGTTTTGGCGGTGGCCCGGGAGATCGCCCGTTCCCTGACCGGCTACCGGGTGGTCGTGGTCAAGTCCACGGTTCCGGTGGGCACCTCGAAGAAGGTCGAGCAGGCGATGCGCGAAGCGCTGGGTCTGGCCCCCGGGGTGCCCCAGGAGCGCTTCGACGTGGTCTCCAACCCCGAGTTCCTGAAGGAGGGGTCGGCCCTCGAGGATGTCCTGAGACCCGACCGCGTGGTGGTGGGGGTGGACAACCCCCGGGTGGCCGAGCTCATGAAGGAGCTCTATGCCCCCTTCACCCGCAACGGCCACCCGGTCTATCTCATGGACGTGGCCTCGGCGGAGCTGACCAAATATGCCGCCAACGCCTTCCTGGCCACGAAGATCTCCTTCATCAACAAGATGGCCGAGCTCTGCGACGCGAGCGGGGCCGACATCATGAACGTCCGTCTGGGAATGGGCTCCGACCGGCGCATCGGGATGCCCTTTCTTTACGCCGGCGTCGGATATGGGGGTTCCTGCTTTCCCAAGGATGTGAAGGCGCTCATCCACACCGGAGAGACCCTGGGGATTCCCATGGGGATCCTGCGGGAGGTCGAGGCCATCAATGCCCGGCAGAAGGAGATCCCCCTCGACCTGATCGATCGCCTCTATCCGGGCCGGAAGGATCTGACCGTGGCGATCTGGGGCGGAGCCTTCAAGGCCGAGACCGACGACATCCGGGAGGCCTCGGCCCTGGTGACCATCGAGGGGTGTCTGGAGCGGGGCCATCGGGTGGCGCTCTACGACCCCGAGGCCATGGGCAACCTCAAGGCCCGCTACGACAACCGGGTGACATTCGGGAAGGAGCCCTACGAGGTCCTGTCCGGCGCCGATGTCCTGTGCCTTCTGACCGAGTGGCGGGTCTTCCGCACCCCCGACTGGGACCGGGTCAAAAAGCTCATGCGCCGGGCGGCGGTGATCGACGGCCGCAACCAGTACGACCCCCGGGACCTGGCCTCCCGGGGCATCGAATGCTATGGCGTGGGCCGGGGGCCCAGCAGCCCCTCGAGGTAGTCCCGGAGGACCGGGACATGGGAGCTTTCGATCTCCCGGGAGGCAGTGAGCAGCCGGAGGACCTTCATGGGGACGGACCTTTCCCCTTCCGGATGGCTTGATCCCAACCGGCGAAGGTCCGAGAGAAGCTCGTCCTTCCTGGCCAGAAGCTCGGCCCCGTATCGCTCGCGAAACGTCGCCGGCGAGATCCGTCCGGCGTGAAAGTCCTGCCGCAGGGGGCCAGTGGGGGCCCACTCCTTCATCCACAGGACTCCGGCCAGATCCTCCTTCCTGAGCCCCCGGGGCCAGAGCCGGTCGCAGAGAACGGCGACTTCGCCTTCGGGCCGGGCCGTTTTGAGCGATTCGTAGATCCGTCCGGTTGCGATGGTCGGGGACATGACGGGAGATCCTCCTTGTCGTCGTTCGCCATTGTGGCGGGTTTGCGGGGAAAAGTCAGGGAAGAAGACGCCATAGGAATCACTTCGTCCGGAAAGCCCTTCAGGGCCCTCCCACGACTCTCTCTCGGAGAACGCCTGTGCACTACGAACTCCCCCTTCTTCCCGCCACCTTTCTGAAACGGGAGAAGAGATTTTCGGTCCTGGCGGCCCTGGCCGACGGACGCGAGGTCTGGTGCCACTGCCCCAACCCTGGCCGGCTCACGAGCTGCCTCGACCGTCCCGGCATTCCCCTCTTTCTCTCCCCCCTTCCCGAAAACCCAAAAAATCCTACGGGATATCGCTATCGCACCGAGCAGTCGGAACCTCTTCCGGGGGTCCGCGTCGGCATCAACCCCAACCGGGGGAACCGCCTGGCCCTTGAGGCGCTCCTCGATCCCGACCGGGGGCTCTGTCCGGATTGGACCCATGTCGGATCGGAGGTCGCCCTGGGGGAGAAAAGCCGCATTGACCACCTCTTTCGCGATGGGGAGGGCCGGAGGGTCTTCGTCGAGGTCAAGAGCGTGACCTATCGGGAGGGGGAGGCGGGGCTCTTTCCCGATGCGGTCTCCGCCCGCGCCATTCGCCACCTCGAGGAACTCTCCCATCTTCCCGAGCCCTCCGACCGGGGGCTTCTGTTGTTTGTCGTCATGAGGGGAGACTGCCGGTTTGTCGCCCCGGCCGACGGGGTCGATCCGGCCTATCGCCGGGCCCTCACAAAGGCCCGGAGCAGGGGGGTGGCGGTGTGGGCGGCGCTCTTTGAGGCCCGGCCGGACGGGATGGCCTTTTCGGGAGATCTGCCCGTCATATTCTGACGCGCCGTGCCTTCTTCTCAACGCCGCGTTTTTCGGGATCGCCCATTCTTGTCTGTGGCGAGAGGGGCTCTGGTCTGCCCCCCCCGGCGACTCCCCCTTGCGCGAAGGGGCCTGAACGATCCGTCTTTCCGACATCCTTGGCGATGGTCCTCGGTCTTTGCCCTTCGTGGGCCCCCTCCTCATGAACATCGCCACTTCCCGCGATTCTTAGGGGGCTTGTATCTGCCCACTGCCGTTGAACTCCTCGAGAAAGGTCTCGAAAACGGGGGCAGGGAGAGGCCGCGAGTAGAAGTACCCCTGGATGAAGTCGGCGCCCAGACCCCGAAGGATATCCCGCTGACCCTCGTGTTCGACCCCTTCGGTGACGGTGAGGATGTTGAGGGCGTGGGAGAGGATGATGATCCCCTTCACCACCTCCCGGCTGCGGGGATTTTGCTCGAGGTCGTCGACGAAGCTCTTGTCGATCTTGAGGTGGTGGATGGGGAGGCGGTTGAGGTAGCTGAGCGAGGAGTATCCCGTGCCGAAGTCGTCGATCGAGAGGGCGATCCCCAGACGGTCGAGCTCTTCGGTAACCCGCAGGGCCGTTTCCCATTCGGCGATCATGGTCGATTCGGTGATCTCGATGACGAGATTCTTGGGGGGAAAGCCGGTGGTGTCCAGGACGTGCTTCACCCGTTCGAGAAAGCCCGGATGGCGGATCTGCCGGGTGGAGGCGTTCACCGCCAGGTTCAGCTCGAACCCGCGGTCGTGCCAGATTCTGCCCTGGCGGCAGGCCGCCTCGAGGATCCAGGATCCCAGATCGACGATGGTGCCGTTCGACTCGGCCATGGGGATGAAGGTCGAGGGCGGCACCAGCCCCTTGACAGGGTGATTCCATCGGACGAGGACCTCGGCCAGATGGGCCCTGTTCCGGGAGAGGTCGACGATGGGCTGGAAGTAGAGGACGAACTCCTCCCGCTCGACCCCGCGCCGGATGGACTGGGCCAGCTCCATCGCCTCGAAGGTCCGGGAGGCGATCTGAGGGTCGAAGATCCAGACTGGGTGGTCGGATTCTTTTTCCCGGGCGGTGGAGAGGGCACTTTTGGCGCGTTCGATCAAAATCTCCGCTCCGGTTCCATTCTCCGGGAAGCAGGAGATCCCCACCGACAAGGAAAGTCCGATCTGGTGGGCGCCGTTCTCGACGGGCGTGGCACAGCGTTCCCGAAGGGTGACCGCCTTCCGGTAAAGGGCCTCCACCGATCCCGCCTCGCTGACCATCACGAGAAAGGTGTCGCCTTCTCCTCTCACCAGAAGGTTCCCCTCCCCCGATTCGGCCCCCAGTCGGGAGGCCAGCTTGGTCAGGACGGCATTGCCTCCTCCGTGGCCGTAGGCCGCATTGATCCGCTTGAAGTCGTCGATGCCGATGGCGAGGATCCCGAAGAGCCGGGTCTCGGGAGCCATGAGCCGGATGAAGGAGTCGATGCGGTCGGCGAAGAGGTTTTCGTTGGAGAGTCCTGTCACCTGGTCCCGGTATGTCAGATCCCAAAGCTTCTGTTCGTTCTTTCGCCGCTCCCGGAGAAACTCCACCCCGATCGTCAGAATCCCCAGAACGATGACCACTCCGAACTGTATGTTCCACAGGCGCATCTGGGAGTTCATGAGAGAGATGCGGGAGCGCTCGATTCCAAACAGGGCCGTCTGCGTGGCGAGGTGGAGCGAGAGGATCGATTCTTCCAGGGCGCGATAGTGGAATCGGAGGTCGGTGAAGGAACGGGTCCTCTGATCGAGGAGATCTTTCCGGAAGAGGGAAAAGTTCAGGGAGAGTTCGGAGACGATCGTCCGGCTGAAGGGAAGCTTGCCCTGAGGAGATCCCGTGAGCACCGCCTCGGTCTGGCGGAAGAGGGCCGCTTTCTGGGCGTCGAGGTCGGCGATCTCGGGCAATCCGGACGAGCCCGGCGCCGCCTCGAGCCGTTCGAGAAGGGCCTGGCGAACGGACTTCTGGAAGAAGACGAGGTTATAGACGATCCGGGCAATCTTGCGGTTCTGGTCGAGAAGGGTCTTTTCTCCTTCGTGAACATCTTCGATGCGGTTCTGGATGGCCAACGAGGAGAGGAGGATTGCGGTGACGAAGACTGCGGGAAGAAGGGGAATCCCGGACAGGAATGCGTAGATGCGGCGAATCAGGAGCATCGGAGGACCTCGGTGGGGGGGAATGGGGGGGCGACCTCCTCACGATCCCTCCTCGCGGGTCAGAGTCTTGTCTGAGCCGAGGGGATGTCGGGCGGGAGCGTCGCCTTCTCTCTTGAAATCATGGCGGGATCCCTCTCCTCCGGTCGAGAGCCGAGTCCGAGGGGAGAGGGAAGAGGCATCATTCCGAGAGTCCGAGGCGTGCGAACACGTCTCTACTTTGGTCAAAAACGGCGGGATTTGCAAGATGAACGGAGCGTGCGCCGGCGTCAGACGGCCCAAGAGAATCCCCCGCGGCTTTCGTGCGATCAGGCCGTACGGGGTTCTTCCGCGAGGGTCCGGAGAAGGGCCTCCTTCTGGAGGGAATGGTAGAGGGACTGAAGGCGGTCTTTGAGTGCCAGAAGACGGTGGGCATGGTTATTCGCCCTCTGGTTCTCCCCGCGGGAGAGCTCCTCCATCATGGTTCCCACTGTCCGGTCGATCTCTTCCGTGGTCCGGGAGAGGGGCAAAAAGACGGGAAGAGATCCGTAGCGATCCTGTCCTTCCCCGGAAAACCACGAAAGGACGGGGGAGGGTCCGGGGTCCTGGGGAGAAGATGAAAGGGTCGGGTCCACGGCCGCCTGGACCCTCAGGATGGCCCGGTAGATCCATTCGAGATGGGGGAGGAGGACCGAGAGGATCCGGACTTCGCTGTCCTCAATCTTCACATCCCTGAGGGCGGAGGCTCCCGACGACATCCAGGACTCTTTCCACGCAAGAAATTCTTCGGGAGGGAGCGGGGCGGAGATCCCGAACCCCTGGGCCAGATCGCACCCCAGCTTTTCCAGCAGGAGGCCGTATTCGAACTTTTCTAGTCCCTTGGCGACGACCTTGTGTCCCAGGCTCCGGGCCAGCGCCGCCACCCCTTCGATAAACGCCATGTTCCGATCGCCGTGCTGGAAGTCGAGGATCACGTTCTGGTCGAGCTTCAGTGCCTCGATCGAAAGGGAGGTGAGGCTGGGAAGGGTCGTGGGTCCGCGGCCGAAGTCGTCGAGGGAGGTTCGCACCCCCATATCGGCGAGGCGCTCGAGGGAGTGGCGTATCTGGGGAAGATGGCCGGTTTCGATCCATTCGCGAACCTCGATGCGGAGGAGTGCGGGCGACAGTTCGGGGTGGGACCGAAGGCAGTGGGAGACCTCCTCGGGAAATGAGGGCTGAGCGAGGGAGTTGGCCTCGAAGTTCAGGCTCACGGGAATGGAGTGACCCTGGCTGGCCCAGGTCGCCACCAGCGAGACCGATTTGTCGAGGACCCAGTGGTCGAGATCGGTCGCCGCCGAGGTTCCGGCGATCAGCGGGATAAACGAGAGGGGAGAAAGATATCCCTTCTCGGGGTGGTTCCAGCGGACCAGGGCCTCTGCATAGACGAGCTCGCCCGTCAGAAGGTTGACCACAGGCTGGAAGCAGAGCTCGAAGGCGTCTTCTTCCAGGGCGCGGGAGATCTCCCGGATCGCCTCCGAACGGGCGGATTCCTCCTGGTCCATTTGGGGGTCGTAAAAGGCATATCGCCGCCTTCCCGACCCTTTGGCCTGGTACATGGCCCGATCGGCGCGGGCGATGAGCTCTTCGGGCGTTTCTCCGTCCTGGGGGAAGACGGCGGCTCCCACGGAGGCCGTCGATGTGACGGTATGGCGACCGATGGTGTAGGGAGGGCGAAGAAGATCGACGAGCTTCTCGAGAAAGCGGGAGATGTTTCCCGTGTTTTCGGTGTGGTTCAGGATCATCGCAAACTCGTCGCCCCCCAGGCGGGCGACAAAGTCCGATCGCCGCATGAGACGTTTGAGCCTGCCGGCGACCTCTTTGATCAGGGCATCTCCCGCCGCATGGCCATAGGTGTCGTTGACGGCCTTGAAGCGGTCGAGGTCAAGGATGATGAGGCAGAAGGAGGACCCGCTTCGCTTGCCGGTGTCGATGCCTCTCTGGAGCTGCTCCATGAAGCTTTTTCTGTTGGGAAGGCCGGTAAGTGTGTCGGAGTTGGCCAATGTGGTGAGAGAGCGTTCGATTTCCTTGCGCTTGATGGCATAGGTGACCGAACGGAGAAGAAGGGGGGCGGAGACCATCTCCTTGACCAGAAAGTCCTGGGCCCCGGCCGACAGGGAGGAGATGGCGACGGCTTCCTCCTTGATCCCGGAGAGGACCACCACGGGAAGCTCTTCGTTGATCATCCGGAACTTGCGAAGGGTTTCGAGGCCCTGTCCGTCAGGGAGGGCCAGATCGAGGAGGACCGCATCGATGGGAACCGTTCCGATGATGCGACGGGATTCGGCCAGCGTGCGGGCCGAAAGGAGGGAGAGAGGGCGGAGAAGGGGAGAGTCTCTCAGCATCTCCCGGAGAAGAACGCGATCGCCTTCGTTGTCCTCCACGAGAAGGAGGGTGAGCGGAGTGGCGAGATCCTCGATGCCCGGGGAGACGAAGAGGCTCCTGTGGTGGAAGTCCCGACTCTCGCGAATGGTTTCCTGGAAGATATGCAAGAGATCTTCCCCATTCTCCGGGTCGACGATGAAGAGGTTGCGGTTGCGATTGGCGAGGGAGAGGAGCGTTCCCCCGGGAGAGGAGGAAAAGACCACGATCGTGGTCTGGGAGAGTTGGCCTCCCTCTCCGTGAGGATGGAGGGTTTCCAGAATGGAATCGAGAGTGTGTTCCTCTTGGGAGAGGACGAGAATGTCGGGAGGCAAAGGGGCATGGCTGCGAGATCCCTGAAGACGATGGCGAAGCTCTTCCATCGAAGTGAGCCGGGTCAGGCGAAAGGTCGGCTCTCCGCATTTTTCCATGACGCTCTCAAGAAGGGGATGCGGGAAGTTCTGTCCGGAGAGAACGAGAATATCGAGCTTTCGGAGAGGCGAAGAATCGTCAATCATCAAAGTTCTCTCGTCTTTTGGAGGTGATCCCTCGAGAATGTCTTGTCGTCTTCAATCGGTGGCTAAAAGAGCGATATTCGGGAAAGGCCATTGGGAGGGTGAGAATGGCCAAGGGTCCCGTGTGTATGGCTTCTCCCCAATTTGCGGCTGTGAAAGGTTCTGGAATTCAGAAAAAAACTTGACTGTAACCAGAAAAAGTCAAGTGGAGGGAGATGCGGTAAAACGGGCAAAATTCTTTTTCGTAAAGGGAAGTGATAAACGGTCGAAGGTCGCGACCTCTTAATACTATAGCTTTTCTCTTCTGAAATTTAAAGCTTTTTCCGGATCGGCTTTTCGCTTGGTTTTTCCTTAAGTATTTAGTATTTATTGAAAGAAGTCCATGGCCTTTGGCCCTCCTGCCTCCGAATTCCGGCTGGATCCGGAAGGCCGGTGAAATGTTCGAGATTGCCACAGGGCGCAATGAAATTTCTTCAAGTGCCGATTGAATCCTTGAGTCTTGGGAGGGATCTCGGTAGGGGCCTCTCGAAGATTCGGCGTTCTTGTCCGAGAACGGTCGCGTTCTTCCGAATGCGCTCATTCCTTCTGTCAAGGAAGTCAGTGAGCCATCGAGGATCGGAGCCGGATGTTGCTCCCTTCCTTCTTTGCTTTTTGCTTTCCCAAAATTGTGAATGTCGTGGCGGCATCGTTGTAGGGGATGTTGAGGCGGTTCAGATCTCCAAAGAGGTCATAGGAGGTTCTTGTCGTCGGGAGCCAGATGTCCGGGGGGAGAGGTTTTGTTGTGGCGATGGCCCGAAGGACCTCAAAGGACTCCGAGGCGCCCTTGGGAAGTTCGGCCTCCAGTGCAACGCCCTCCTTGGCAATCTCCCCCGAGGGGAATGTGGCGGTCTCCCCGGTTTTGGCGTGCCAGAGCGCAAGGAATCGCGGGTCGGGGACGATCAGGGAAAATGTATGGTCGGCCGGATTTTCGTCGATCAGATAGAGATAGCTGTCTTGAC
>JAJZHW010000024.1 GCA_021810805.1 Nitrospirota bacterium | reverse complement strand
TGAAGGGAATCCTGGAGCATTTCTGGGCCGGCAAGGAGCGGTCGGAGACGGACCTGATCAACATTGTGATGGGCTTTGACGGGTACAGCGTCGGAAACATCCGGGAGGTGAAGCGGATCCTTTCCGAGATGGGGGTGAATTTTCTCCTCGTCGGCGACACCAGCGATGTTTTTGATACCCCGACCGACGGGACATTCCGGATGTACATGGGGGGAACGAGACTTTCGGATATGCAGGAAGCCGTGAATGCGAAGGCGACCGTTTCCTTCCAGGAGTACAACACCCCAAAGTCGCTCGAATACGCGGCATCTCTTGGACAGAAGACTTTGGCGTTCCAGTATCCGATCGGCATCCGGGCCACGGACCGCTGGCTCATGGCCCTCTCGGAGCTTAGCGGAAAGGCCATTCCCGAGAGCCTGAAGCTCGAACGGGGTCGTCTTGTGGATGCCGTGGCGGACTCGACCTCGCACCTTCACGGAAAGAAGTTTGCCCTTTACGGGGATCCCGACCAGATGCTGGGACTCTCCGAGTTTCTGATGGAGCTTGGGGCGGAACCGGTTCATGTCCTTGCCACCAACGGCGGCAAGGAGTGGGAAGAGAGAATGAATGCCCTGTTCGCAAGCTCCCCCTACGGAACCGGCTGCCATGCCTGGCCGGGAAAGGATCTCTGGCACATGAGGAGCCTTCTCTTCACCGAACCTGTGGACTTTCTCATCGGAAACACCTACGGAAAGTACCTCGAACGGGACACCGGGACCCCGCTCATCAGGATCGGCTTCCCGATCTTCGACCGACATCACCACCACCGCTATCCCACGGTGGGCTATCAGGGAGCCATGAATGTCCTGGTCAAGATTCTCGACAAGGTCTTCGACGAGATGGACAAGAATACCAATGTTCCCAGCAAGACCGACTACAGCTACGACATCATTCGCTAGCCACTCTCCATGGAGGGGAGGAACGACCTCCCCTCCGCTTTTCAAGGGGGAACTATGGGAACGCCCAAGGTTTCTGAGGTCTTCCAGGAGGCTGCCTGTGGCCACAATCAGGTGAAATCCGAAAAAGACCGGAAGAAAGGGTGCACGAAGGTTGCCACTCCTGGCGCTGCCGCGGGAGGGTGTGCCTTTGATGGAGCCAAGATCGCCCTTCAACCGATTGTAGACGTGGCCCATCTGGTTCATGGACCGATTGCCTGCGAGGGAAATTCCTGGGATAACCGCTCCGCTCTCTCCTCAGGAGCGCGAACCTACAGGACAGGCTTCACCACGGACATGAACGAGATGGACGTCGTCTATGGAGGAGAGAAGCATCTCTTCAAGGCCATCCGGCAAATCATCGAACGCTTTGATCCTCCGGCCGTCTTTCTCTACCAGACATGCGTTCCGGCGATCATCGGGGACGATATCGAGGCGGTGGCGAAGGCGGCCACCGAAAAGTTCGGTCGCCCCGTCATCCCGGTTAACGCGCCCGGATTTGTCGGGGGAAAGAATCTGGGTAACAAGCTCGCCGGGGAGGCCCTCCTCGACCATGTGATCGGGACGATGGAGCCCGAGGTCACAACCAGCACCGATCTGAACATCATCGGGGAGTACAACCTCTCCGGGGAGCTCTGGCAGGTCAAGCCTCTTTTGGATCGTCTGGGCATCCGGATCTCGGCCTGCATCAGCGGAGACGCCAGATACCGGGAGGTCGCCTCCTCCCATCGGGCCCGGGCCGCCATGCTGGTATGCAGCAAGGCGATGATCAACATCGCCCGGAAGATGGAGGAGCGCTACGGGATTCCCTGGTTCGAGGGGTCCTTTTACGGGATCAGCGACATGAGCGCCTCCCTCCGGAACATCGCGAGGCTTCTTGTCTCCCGAGGGGGTCCAGAGGATCTCGTGACCCGGACAGAGGCGCTGATTGCGCAGGAAGAGAAGGAGGCATGGGCCTCGATCTCCCGCTTCAAACCCGCACTGGCCGGAAAACGCGCCCTCCTGATAACGGGAGGGGTGAAAAGCTGGTCGGTCGTGTCGGCGCTCATGGAGGCCGGTCTCGTCGTGGTCGGAACCAGCGTGAAAAAGTCCACGGCCGAGGACAAGGAGCGGATCATGGAGCTCATGGGAGAGGATGCCCACATGATCGACACCATGACCCCCCGGGAGATGTATCGGATGCTGAAGGAGGCCGAGGCGGACATCCTGATGGCGGGAGGGCGCTCCCAGTTCGTGGCCCTCAAGGCCAAGGTCCCTTTTCTGGATGTCAATCAGGAACGCCGGTTCGCCTTTGCCGGATACAAGGGGATGGAGACCCTCATCTCCGAGATTCATCGGGCCATGACCAATCCCATCTTTCAGACTCTCCGGGAACCGGCCCCATGGACTTCGGGATGTCGGCTCACCCCCCTGGTTTAGGGGAGGGACGAGGAATGGGACAGGGGACCCTTCAAAGGAGCAACGGATGACGACCCAGGACTTCGTGTCGGTCAACCCACTCAAGATGAGTGCTCCGCTGGGGGGCGCTCTCTTCTTTCTGGGGATTGAGCGGGCCCTTCCCGTTTTTCATGGATCGCAAGGATGCACATCCTTTGCGCTGGTTCTTCTGGGGCGTCACTTCAAGGAATCGATCCCGCTGCAGACCACCGCGATGAGCGAGGTGACGACGATTCTCGGGGGAGGGGAGAACATCCAGTCAGGGATTCTCAAGATCCTCGAGAAAGCCTCCCCGGGACTGATCGGACTTTGTTCGACGGGACTCACCGAAACCAAGGGCGAAGACATTGCGGGAGAGGTGGTGCTCTTCCGGAAAAAACACCCTGAACATGCGGCCGTTCCCATCGTCGGCGTCTCGACTCCGGATTTCAGGGGATCGCATGAAGACGGCTTCCGGGCGGCTATGGTCCGGACGATCGAAGAGCTGGTGCCGGAGGGAGGAAAAAAGGTCAAGGGGCAGATCAACGTCCTGGCAGGCTCCCATCTGACGGTGGCCGACCTTGATTACCTGAAGGACCTGCTGACGGGATTCGGCTTCGACCCGATTTTCCTTCCGGACCTTTCCCGCTCCCTTGACGGCTTCGTTCCGGACTCGTTCGAACCCGTGTCGATGGGGGGGACGAGCCTGTCGGATATCCGCCGGATGGGCCAGTCGAGCCACACCCTTGTTCTGGGAGAGTCGCTCCGGAGAGCCGGCGAGCTCCTCTTTGAAAGGTGCGACGTCCCCTATATCGTGGTCAACCGATTGATGGGGCTTTCAGCCTTCGACCGATTTCTCGTGACTCTTCGGGATCTCTCCGATGGGAACTACCCGGAGTCCTTGAAGCGGGAGCGGAGCCGCCTCACGGATGCCATGCTCGACGCCCATTTTTACCTGGGAGCTCTCCGGGTGGCTGTTGGCCTTGAGCCCGATCATCTCTTCGATGTAGGGCATTTTCTTCTCGAGAACGGCATGGATCTTGTGAGCCGGGTGACGACGACAGAGTCTCCGCTTCTTTCAAAGATGCCAGGGGGAAAGGCGGTGATCGGCGATCTCGGTCGCCTTGAAAAGGAGGCCCTCGAGACAGACGCCAGGCTTCTCGTCACGCATTCCCATGGACGGCAGGCCGCCGAGCATCTGGGGATCCCTCTTTTCAGGCTTGGCTTCCCGGTCTTTGATCGTCTCGGGGCGACCCACAGACTCTCGGTCGGCTATCGCGGAGCGATGGAGACCCTGTTTCGACTCGCGAATATGGTCTGGTCGCGGGATCCGGAGAATCGGCCGGATACATGGTATTCGCCAGCTCCTTCGGGAGCGGCTTCGACGTCGGAGACGCCTGTTTCGGAAGAAGGATTCGTTCCTGTCCGTTTCGACGGCTAAACCCTGAAATCCCAAAGACGGGAGGATCCCATGAAGGTCGCCTTTGCCACCCAGGATCTTGAAACAGTCAACGCTCACTTCGGATGGGCCAAGAACATCGCCTTTTACGATCTCGATGCCGGAGGCTACAAACTCGACCATGTGGTCTCCTTCGAGTCCGACCTGTCCGAAGACGGAAACGAGGACAAGCTCGTTCCGAAGATCGACGCCCTCAAAGGTTGCGCGATTCTCTATGTCGCCGCCATCGGAGGATCCGGAGCCGCTCGGGTTGTGGCCCAGAAGATCCATCCGGTGAAGGTGGAGAAGCCCGAGAGGATCTCGGATCTGCTGGAAAGGCTTCGTCAGCTCTTGAATGGAACGCCTCCCCCCTGGATGCGGAAGATTCTTCGGGATCAGGGCGAAAAATCGGTGGACTTTGTCGAGGAATAAGAGTGTTGAAAGGTGCGGAACACGGGTTCCGTTCGGGATGGCAGACAGCGACAGGGGGAACGAGGACGATGAGCAGCGGCGATACGACACAGGAAAAATCCGGAGACTTTTTTCGGGATCTGGCCCTTCAGTTTCGCTCCCACGATGGTTTTGGCGCATGGGACAAGCTCTCCGACGAGGAGGTTCTGAAGCCCTTCATTCTCGATGCCGAAGCGCGCCGGGCCATTCCCATCATTGGAGATCCCGACCCCGACGTTCTCTGGAGGCTCGAAATCTTCTACAACACGATCGCCCTCTCGATCGAAAAACGCACCGGGGTCATGGTGACCCCCATCATGAAGATGTCTCACGAGGGCTTCGGACGCATGGTGCTGATCGGGGGGCGTCTGGTCGTCGTGAACAAGAATCTCCGGGATGTGCACCGATTCGGGTTTGCCTCCCGGGAGAAGCTCCTGGAAGAGGCCGAGAAGCTGATCTGCCAGGGGACGGAAATGATCGCGAAATTCAAGGATGTTGCCACATTCGGATAAACCCGCCTTCACCGGACCAGCGGCCTTGTCGCAAGGCCAGGAGGAAAACCGATGGATAAAAAAGACAGTGAGTTTCTGAAAATCATCCAGGAACCGGAGACCGAGGCTTCGGGGTGCTCTGAAAAGTCGACATGCGGGAGTTCCGCCGGTCCTGCGGACATGGATCCGGAGGTCTGGGAGAAGGTCAAGAACCATCCGTGCTATAGCGAAGAAGCCCACCATTTCTATGCCCGCATGCATGTGGCCGTGGCTCCGGCCTGCAACATCCAGTGCAACTACTGCAACCGGAAGTACGACTGCTCCAATGAATCCCGTCCTGGCGTGGTCTCCGAGCGCCTGACGCCGGAGCTTGCCGCCAAAAAGGTTCTGGCGGTCGCCTCCGAGATCCACCAGATGACAGTCGTCGGCATCGCCGGAGCCGGAGACTCGTTGGCCAATCCCGAGAAAACCTTCAAAACCTTCGAACTCATCTCGAAGGCCGCTCCGGACATCAAGCTCTGTCTGTCGACGAACGGCTTGGCCCTTCCCGATATGGTGGACCGCATCGCGGACTACAATGTCGACCACGTCACCGTGACCATCAACATGGTCGATCCGGAGGTCGGGGAAAGGATCTATCCGTGGATCTACTTCAACAAGAAGCGGTGGAAGGGTCGGGATGCCGCCAAGATTCTTTCCGAGCGCCAGCTCCTGGGACTTGAGATGCTGACCGCCAGAAAGATTCTGGTCAAGGTCAACTCGGTGATGATTCCCGGGGTCAACGACGAACACCTGAAAGCGGTCAACCGGGAGGTCAAGAAGCGCGGAGCCTTCCTTCACAACATCATGCCGCTCATCTCGGAGCCCGAACATGGAACCTTTTATGGTCTGACGGGCCAGCGGGGGCCGACGGCGGAGGAGCTGAAGCATCTCCAGGACTCCTGCGAGGGAGAGATGAACATGATGCGCCATTGCCGGCAGTGCCGGGCCGATGCCGTGGGTCTTCTGGGCGAGGACCGCTCTTCCGAGTTTACCAACGAAAAAATCGAGGCCATCGAGATCGCTGATGTCTCCTATGATCTGTCCGCCCGGGAGGCTTATCGGGACAAGGTCGAGGAGACCCGGGAAAAAGAACGGAAAATCAAGGAGATGCTTGCCGGGCTCGGACGAGGGAAGGGACTTGAGGAGGAGGCGCCCATTCTTGTGGCGGTCGCCACGGCCGGGGAGGGGCTGATCAATCAGCATTTCGGACATGCCCGGGAGTTTCAGGTCTATGAAGTGAACGCCACAGAAGCCAAGTTCATCGGCCACCGTCGAGTCGATCTCTACTGCGAAGGAGGTTACGGGGAGGACGACTCTCTGTCCCGGATCACCGAGGCCTTGTCCGATTGTGTCGGGGTGATGGTGGCCAAGGTGGGGGGATGTCCCAAAAAAACCCTGGAAGAGGCCGGGATCCTGCCGATCGATGGCTATGCCTATCAGTCGATCAAGCCTTCGCTTCTCCAGTGGTTTGCCGAGTACGTGGAGGGAGTCCGTTCCGGAAAGATTGCACCCAAGTCCGCCAGCGGACAGACGAAAATCAGGTCCGGGGCCTTTACCGCCCCCGCCCCGGTTCCCGGACAGATTCCTTTGGCAATCTTGAAATAGGGGAGAGGGAAGATGGCCTACACGATTGTTCTCGAAAACTGTACCGGATGCTCGGCCTGCGAGCCGGAATGCCCGAATTCCGCAATCAGCGCCACCGCCGACGGTCTCTATCAGATCGATTCTGACCTGTGCACGGAGTGTATCGGGTTTTTCGACGAGGCCCAGTGTACGGCCGTCTGTCCGATTGAGGAAACCTGCATCCCCGATCCTGCCCTCGTGGAGGATCGGGAAACCCTGATGGCCAGGAAAATCAAGCTTCATGGGGAATGAATCGAGTGGGCGAAATAAACGCCAAGGAGGATGGAAATGGGTGTGACTGTCACAGAGAAGGCCGGGGTCTTTCTCCGGCGCATGATTCGCTTCAACGGGGGGGACGAGCGGTCGGGAATTCGGCTGATCGTGAAGCCCGGCGGCTGCTCGGGCTTGTCGTACGACATGGAGCTGGCTCCCCAGGCACTTCCGACGGACCGGGTCTTTCCCGGACCCGGGTTTGCCCTTCATATTCCGGAGGAATGTCTCGGATATGTGGACGGATCGGAAATCGATTTTGAAGACAACATGATGAATACCCAGCTCGTTTTCAAAAATCCGAATGCCACCAGCTCGTGTGGCTGTGGGACCTCCTTCAATGTGGAGGGTGGGCCCTCTCCGGCCGAGGGGGGATGTTCGAAAAAGGGGAGCGGACACTAGTCCATGTCCTCCGCGCTTCCGAGCGAGACAAGGAGCTGGGAAGACGATTCTGTGGGCCTTTTCCCTCCGGCTCCCCCGGAAGCCCAGGCTCTTCTGCGGGAGGCCTCCCGGTCCTGGTCCGACACCGCGAGGGCCCGAGGGTTCCTTTCCGAAGCGGACCGCCTCCATGGAGAATCTCTGCCGGTGGTTCTCGGGTGCTACAAGTTTTATTTTTACAAGGGCCTCCTTCGGGAGGCGATTCCCTTCGCGCTGCGGGCCGCGGAGATGATGGGGCAGCGTCTGGGGCTCCGTCGACCCTTCATGGAGCTTTCGTTGGAGGATGCCCCGTTTTCCGACTATGTGGCCGGTCCGAGATTCTATCTGTTTGCGATGAAGGCGGCAGGTTACCTTTATGCCCGCCTGGGCGAGACGGAGAGGGCTCTTGAAATTCTGGAGAAGATCCGGACCCTCGATAAGAACGACCATCTGGGTGTTTCCCCGCTGATCGCTGTCATCAGGAGGGGAGGAAGGGAGGAGGAATGAGAGTCTTCTGCGGAGCCCGGCCCACTCCGGAATGTCCTGAGTCCTTGCCTCAATCCGATGACCCCTGCGCCGGATGCGAGATCCTTCCTCTGAAGGCGGAGACGGCATGCTCTCCAGCCTCTTCGTGTGTGCGAACGACCTATGCCCGACATATCGATCGATTTTTTCGGAAGAACCCCGGATTGGCCCCGCGATTCTGGAAGGATGGGTACTTTGAAACCCGGGCCATCGTGACGCGTTATCTTCCCCAGGAGCTTCTCGAGCGGATGGTCAGAGATCCCGACGAGACGGTCCGGATGAATGTCGCCCTGTTTCTCAGTCCCTCCCGGCTTCTCCGGATGATGAACGATCCGGACAGGGAGGTCCGGATCCGGGTCGCGACCCGGATCCCTGTGGCGCTTCTGCCGATGATGGCCTCGGATTCGGATTATTACGTCCGCCACCAGGTGGCGTTGAGGATTGCCCCTTCGGCCCTTCTTTTCATGAAGGACGATCCCGATCCCGAGGTGAGGAGGGTTGTCGCCAGACGGATCCCCTCTCCCCACCACCTGATCTTCGACTCCGATCCCGATGCCCTGGTCCGGATCGAGGTTCTGGCCCGGGGAGGTCCGGATCTGTGGAGGAAGGCGCTCGCCGATCCGGATGTCAGGGTTCGTTTCTGGCTCGCCGAACATGCCTCGGGAGAGGCGCTACGGCACATCGCCCAGGACACCGATCCCTTTCTGCGCCAGATCGCTCTCCGGCGTCTGGGGGAAGAGAGCGGGAGGGCGGTTTCATGAGCGGCGCCAGCTCTTTTGTCGATCTCGACTCCTCTGCCACCACGCCCGTCTCCGAACGGGTCCTGGCGGCCATGCTCCCCTGGTTTTGCGAGGTGTATGCCAATCCCGGAAGTCCCAATCCGGAGGGGGAGCGTGCGAAGGCCGCGGTGATGGCGGCGAGAGAGTCCCTGGCAGAGTTCCTGGGGGCAGAACCCCGGGAGATCCTCCTGACCAGCGGGGGCACGGAGTCGAATCAGGGGGCAGTCCGGTCGGCCCTCAGGTCCAGGCCCGAACGACGGACACTGCTTTTGAGCGCGATCGAACACTCTTCGATCCTCGGACTTGTTCCCGAGCTCGAGCGGGAAGGCTTCACGGTTCACCTCATTCCGGCCGGGAAGGATGGGCGCATCGATCCGGCAGAGGTGTCATCGCGCGCGGACAACACCACGGCCCTCGTGGCCGTCATGTATGTCAACAATGAAACGGGCGCCATCAACCCCGTGGAAGAAATAGGCGAGATTGCCCACAGGGCCGGGGCCTTGTTTCTCTGTGACGGGGTGGCCGCAGTCGGAAAGCTCCCGGTGGATCTTGGAAGGATCCCGGCGGACTTTCTGTCGCTTTCGGGACATAAGATCCATGGTCCCAAGGGGACAGGGGCCCTTTTCATCAGGAAGGGGGAGACCTTTCACCCCCTGATGCCAGGATCCCAGGAACGGAAGCGTCGGGGAGGAACGGAAAATGTCCCGGGGATTGTGGGGTTGGGGGAGGCCGCCCGGGAATCTCGCGAGCTCCTCGTCGAGGGATCCGAGAAAGTGAAGCGGCTTCGGGATCTCCTGGAGGAGACTGTTTTCTCTCTTTACCCAAAGGCCTGGAGAAATGGACCGGAACACTCGTCCCATCGGGCACCTCACATGACCAATCTCTGCTTCCCGGGGATCCCCGGCGAAAAGATCCTGCTGGGCCTTGTCAGGGAAGGGATCTATGCCTCCATGGGATCGGCGTGTTCGACCGGAGCTCTGGATCCTTCCCATGTTCTCCTGTCCATGGGGCTGACCCGGGAGGAAGCTCTCTCCTCCCTCCGGTTTTCCCTGGGGCGGCGAACCCGCCCTGAGGAGATCGACCGCACCCTCTCCGCTCTTGGACACATTCTTGGCCAGACTTCGACCCGGAGGGTGTCATGAATCCTCAAAAGGATCGGGGAAGTGACGCGAAGCGGATTTCCTTCGACAGTCCCCAATGGAACGGCGACGAGGTGTCGTCCTTCATAGAAAGTCTGGGGCAAGAGGCCTTTGAAAATCCCATCGAGAGCCTGGAGAGCCGTCTGGCGTTCGTCTTCGGAAGAGCCCGGGCGCTGGTGGTCCCGACGCCCTCTGTGGCGTTCTTCCTTGTCATGTCGGCGCTGGAGATCGGGGAGGGGGATGAGGTCATCGCCTCCCCCCTCTCCTGGTTCGGGATGGCCCGGGCCGTGGCCTGGAGGAAGGCGGCTCTCAAAGTGTCGGACATCGA
>JAJZHW010000023.1 GCA_021810805.1 Nitrospirota bacterium | reverse complement strand
TGGCGCTGGCCTCCTGGGTGGCCACCTGCCTCTACCTCTCCCTCATCGACGCGACGCCCCGCAGCTACGCCTTCATCCTGGCGGGGTACACCGTCGCCCTCATCGGCTTTCCCAGCGTCCTGCATCCTGACCAGATCTTTTTCGTCGCCCTGGCCCGGGTCGAGGAGGTCTGCCTGGGGATCCTCTCGACCTTTCTGGTGAACGAGCTGTTTTTTCCCCGTTCGGCGCTTGCCCTCTATGCCAAACGGCTGGCGGCCTTCCAGGAGGAGGTGGAGGCGGCCGGACGGACTCTCCTTTCCGACACTCTCGACCGGAGCGCCCTCTTATTGCGGCTCTCTCGCCTCTACCTGTCCCTTTTCTCCCTGGGGCCCCTGTCCCTTTTTGCCGCCTACGACGCCTCCCGGCCGGAGGAGATCGGCCGTCTCGAACGGGTCCGGGGTCACCTCTCCCACGTTCTCCCTCTCTTTTCGGAGATCCTCCGCTACCGGGAGTCCCTTCTCGGGTGGGAGGAGTCCTGTCGGGCTGCGGCGAAGGAGTCCTTCGTCCGTCTCCGGGAGTTCCTCGCACCCCCCGGGGAGGACCGCCCCGATCGCCCGGAGGGGACGCACCGCGCCCTCCCCGATCTTCACCCGCCCCTCCAGGGGCGCCTGTCGCCCCTTTGCGAGACGTTGCTCTCCCGTCTCCGGGACGTGGGGATCCTGATCGCGGAGTCCCGGGCCCTCTGGCATAGGGAGGCGCCTTTGGAAATCTCCGCCCTCCCGCCTCCGGCTCCCCATCGCGACCACGACATGGCGGCCCTTTCGGCCGCAGGGATCTTCGTGACAATCCTTGCGATCACCGCTTTCTGGCGGGAGACCTCCTGGCCCGACGGCGCCACCGCCACCATGATGGCGGCCGTGGCCTCGTCCTTTTTTGCGGCCATGGACGATCCCGCTCCGGCCATTTTCCGATTCCTGGGCTTCATCACCACAGGCTCCGCCGTGGGGATCCTGATGCTCTATGCCCTCCTCCCCATGGCCGAAAACTTTCTGGAGCTCTCCCTCTGCCTCGCCCTGGTCCTTCTCCCGGCGGGGATCTTTCTCGGTCGTCCGGAGCGGACGATCGATGTCCTGGCCTTCTCCATCGGCTTCGGCGGTCTCCTGGCCCTCTCCTCGGCCTACCACTCCGACTTCGTCTCCTCCCTCAATTCGGCCCTGGCGCAGTCGGCCGGCATCGGGATGGCCGCCGTCTTCACTCGCCTCTTCCGGTCGGTGGGGGCGGGTTTCGGAGTCCGGCGGATCGTTCATGCCAACATGAACGACCTCGCCGACCTCCTCTCCTCGCCGGAAGGGGAGGGGAAAACGCATGCTCCTCTTCTGGGGGCCATCCACTCACGGATGGCCCCTCTGGCCATCCGCCTGGGGACCCTCTCCCACGCCGACCGGGACCGATACTCCGAGGGGCTCCTCCATGCGGGCCTCGCCCGCACCTTCTGGCGCCTCACCCGGGAGGGGGCCACGTTGTCGAAGGATCTCTCCGGGGAGCTTCAGGACCTTTGCCGGGAGATCGCCGCCTTCCTGCGGGAGAAGGCCTCCCGGCGTCGACTTCCGGAGGCGGTTCGCCTCGGTGTGGACGGAGACCTAAGGGCGTTTTCCGCGCGGTTTTCGGTCCGCGCCCCCGAAGTGGCCCGTCTTCTTCTCGAGGCGGAGATCCTTTTGCCCGCTCTGGGAGGGACATCTCCTTCCGATCTCACCCGGGAGGGGGGACGATGAAAGAGATCAATCTCTTCGGAGTCTTTCTCTCTCCCTTTCTGGGGGTGGGTCTCCTGGCCTTCGGAATTCTCTGGATCCTTCGTTTTCTCCTGGCCCGGGCCGGTTTCTATCGCCATGTCTGGCACCGCTCCCTCGTCGACCTCTCCCTCTCCCTCATCGTTCTGGAGATTCTCGTCCTTATTGCAAGGAGACACCCCCCGTGATTTCAAGGCTGCTCCGATTCCGCCGACAGCTTCTCACCCTTCTTTTGGCCGGAGGGGCCCTCCTCTCGGGCTACCTGCTCTGGCACGAGGACCGGATCTCCCCCTGGACCCGGGACGGACGGGTCCGGGCCGACTCCGTGGTGGTCGCTCCCGACGTCTCGGGACTCGTCGTCTCGGTCGACGTCCGGGACAACCAGGAGGTCCAAAAGGGGGAGATCCTCTTTCGCCTCGATCCCCGACGATTTTCCCTGGCGCTGTCTGCCGCCCGGGCCCTGCTTCTCGAACGCTATGCCGCCATGGTGGAGGCGATCCGGGATGCCCGCCGGTACCGGGAACTCCTTCAAAGCGGCCATGCCTCGGCGGAGCGGGCCGAGATCATGGAGGCCCGGGCTCTCGAGGCACGGGCCCGCTACGAAGGGGCCGTGGCCCGTCTGGGCTCCGCCCAGCTCGACATGATCCGTTCGGCGGTCCGGGCCCGGGTCAACGGCTATGTGACCAACCTGCACCTGCGGCCGGGAGACTTCGTCCGGCGGGGAGAGGCGAGCCTGGCGCTGGTCGACCGGGACTCCTTCTACGTGGACGGCTACTTCGAGGAGACGAAGCTCCCGTCGATCCGTCCGGGGGACCGGATGGAGATCCGGCTCATGGGGGTAAGGCCTCCTCTTTACGGGGTGGTGGAGTCCCTGTCCCGGGGCGTCTCCGACTTCGAGCGGAGCGAGCCTTCCGGATCCGTCCCCCGGGTCAACCCCACCTTCAGCTGGGTGCGTCTGGCCCAGCGGATACCGGTCAGGATCCGTATCGTCTCGGTCCCCCCCGGCGTTCTCCTGGTCGCCGGTCAGACGGCCACGGTGATCGATGTGGCCCAGAGGGACGGAAGGGTTGCACCACAACGGAGGGACTAGGGGAGCCTTGCCTCGTCGTTTTGATTGGCGTCTCTTTTCGCCTATGTCCGACTCTCGAACAGGAGAATGTTCTCTCCCCCCATGCGGTATGCCTGCGGTTCATCTGGAACAAGGCTCTCGATCTTCAGACGAGACGGGTTGACGATCCGGAACATGACTGGAAGTGCCCGGGGAACGAAAGACGCTCCTAGGAAAAATGTCCGCCAGAAGTCCGGGATGAACCGCACCTTCCTTTTCCGGGGAGGGGACCGTTCCTCTCCTTGCTGGAGGGCAAGCTGTCGAGGTGGGGAGAACTCCTAATAGCCTGAGAGAACGGAATCCGCATTGCGGGAGACTCCACATTGGCATCGGCAAGTTTTCTGATTGCCCTTCTTCCTGGCAGCATCAGCAAGAAGTTGCCCCGCTATCCGACCATGACCGGCTGGCTGTCGGTCGTTCATGTAAGGGGTAATGTCTCGCTGAAAGAGGGCGATATTGACAAAAAATTCGTGATAACGTACGCTTTTTCGGTCAGCATGAAACCCAAGGAGAGTTGATGATGGGAATACTCACGGCCAGCGAAGTCCGGGCCAACATCTATCGTCTTATGGACGAGGCGGCATCGACGCATCAGCCGATCTTGATCAAGGGAAAACGTCACAATGCGGTCTTAGTTTCTGAAGAAGATTGGCAAGCCATCCAGGAGACGCTCTTTCTCATGTCCGTTCCCGGCATGGGACAATCCATCAAAGAGGGCATGATCGAGCCGTTGGAACGCTGTTCTGCCGATCCCGGCTGGTGATGTGGTCATTGGCTTTTACCCGGCAGGCACAGAAAGACGCCAAAAAATTACAGGCGGCAAATCTTCGCTTACAGACTGAAAAACTTCTTGAAATTCTTCGCGAGAATCCCTTCCTGAACCCTCCTCCGTACGAAAAGCTCTTAGGTGATCTTTCTGGAGCATATTCCAGACGCATCACCCTCCAGCATCGTCTCGTTTACCAGGTGATGGAAGAAGAACGGACTGTCAAGGTTCTTCGCATGTGGACGCACTACGAATAAGCACGGGGCCTTCAGAGAGACAAGTCCGGCCGGCAAGGCAGGTCGGTTGGAACGGGCGCTTTCCCCGACCCTTTCCTCCTCCCGCCCTTTCGGCTGCGACCCTCCTGTCGCGATTGAAATTCCGGCCGATTTTTCCTAGAATCAGAAGAAATTATCACCATGGGTCGACACCCCCCTCGTCTGCTCCTGCATTTTCTTGCTGAAAGGATCTCATGTCCGGCCATTCCAAGTGGGCCACCACCAAGCACAAGAAGGCCCTCATCGACTCGAAGCGGGGCAAGGTCTTCACCCGCCTCTCCAAGGAAATCTCCATCGCCGCCCGTCTCGGGGGAGGAGATCCCGACGGCAATCCCCGACTCAGGACCGCCATCCTCAAGGCCCGGGAAGAGAACATGCCCATGGACAACATCAAGAAGGCGGTCCAGAAGGGAACCGGAGAGATCCCCGGCGCGGTCTACGAGGAGCTTCAGTACGAAGGCCATGGCCCCAAGGGGGTGGCGATCCTCCTCAAGGTGACCACCGACAACAAGAACCGGACCATCCCCGAGATCCGCTCCCTCTTCTCGAAAAACGGAGGGGCCCTGGGGGAAAACGGATGCGTCGCCTGGATGTTCGACCAGAAGGGGCTGATCAGCACTCCCGCCTCGGGAGTCACGGAGGATCGCCTGATGGAAATTGCGATCAATGCCGGCGCCGAAGATGTGCGCCTCGATGACGATGTCTTCGAGGTCACCACGGCCCCCGAGGACTTTCATGCCGTGTGCGACGCCATGCGGGCGGCGGGGCTCGCCATGCCCTACGCCGAGGTCACCATGATTCCTCAGACCACGGTTCCCCTTGAGGGCAAGGAGGCCCAGGCCATGGTTCGCCTCATGGAGGCCCTCGAAGACCACGACGATGTCCAGCACGTCTATGCCAACTTCGACATCTCCCGAGAGACTCTCGAGTCCCTCTCCCAGAACGGCTAGCCTCCCGATGTCCTCCTTTAACGATCCTGGCTTTGACGATTCTGGCGTCGACCACCCTGCCTCTGGAAAATCCCCCTCCGACGGCTCCGGCGGGATCGCCCATCTTCGTCAGAAGATCGACGCCATCGATCTGCAGATCGTCTCCCTTCTCCAGGACCGGGCCCGTGTGGCCCACGAGGTGGGGCTCTACAAGAAGGAGCGGGGGCTTCCCTTCCACGTCATCTCCCGGGAGCAGGAGATCTTCGACCGCCTCGACCGGATTGACATCGCCCCCTTTCCCCGGCCGGTGCTGAAGCATATTTTCAGGGAGATACTCTCCGCCTGTCTCTCTCTTGAAGAGCCACTGGTGGTGGCCTATCTGGGTCCCCCGGCCTCCTACACCCATCAGGCGACCCTCAAGTTCTTCGGAACATCCACGCGCCATCTTTCGATGTCCACCGTCCGGGAGGTCTTCCTGTGCGTGGAGAGAAAAGAGGCGGTCTATGGGGTCGTTCCCATCGAGAACTCCACCGAAGGCATGGTGAACTATACCCTCGACACCCTTGTGGAGACCGATCTCAAGATCAACGGAGAGGTGGTCCTCCCCATTCATCACTGCCTGCTCTCCCGGGCCGACGATATCCGGCAGATCACCAAGGTCTTCGCCCATCCCCAGTCCTTGGCCCAGTGTCGGGGCTTTCTCTCGAACCACCTCCCCCATGCCCCCACCATCGAGACCACCAGCAATACTCGGGCAGTGGAGCTGGCCCTCCAGGACGAGACCCACGCAGCGGCCATCGCGGGAGAAATGGCCGCCGAGGTCTACAACATTCCCATCCTCCGCCGCCACATCGAAGACCAGCAGGACAATCAGACACGCTTTCTGGTCATCGGAGAGGGGATTCCCGGGCCGACCTCCCGGGATCAGACCTCGATCATGGTCTCGGTCATCGACCGGGTGGGAGCGCTCTCGGCCATTCTTCAGCTCATCGCCTCGCACCAAGTCAATCTGACCCGCCTCGAAAGCCGCCCCTCCAAGAAGAAGGCCTGGGACTATATCTTCTTCATGGATCTTGCCGGTCATCAGAAGGATACGGCGATCCAGACCCTTCTGGAAAAATTACAGGACCTCTGTCCTTATGTTAAGATTTTAGGGTCTTACCCCGTCTCGGAGGAGAAGAGAAAGTCGGGATAGGGGGCAAAAGGCTCTCGGTTCTTTTCGTCCTGGAGCCGTTGGGAGTTCTATTGCCCCCGCACATTCACCCAATCGCTACCCAGTCGGCGCCATCACGGCACCACCAAGGAGATTTTCATGATTATCGTTCTCAAGCCCGAGGCCACGCCGGCCGAGCTCGACCACCTTACGGAGACCCTCAAGGCCAAAGGTCTTTCCGTCAACATATCCCGGGGCAAGGAGCGGACGGTGGTGGGGGCGATCGGCGACGAACGCATCCTGGCCGACATGCCTCTTTCGGTCTTTCCGGGAGTGGAGTCCGTCCACAAGATTCTCCAGCCTTTCAAGCTCGTGAGCCGGGAGTTCAAGAAGACCGATACGGTCATTACCTTTGCCAATGGAGTGACCATTGGCGGACCGGAAATTCAGGTCATGGCCGGACCCTGTGCGGTGGAGTCGGAAGAGCAGCTCCTCTACGTGGCCGAGCGGGTCAAGAAGGCCGGAGCCAAGATTCTTCGCGGTGGAGCCTTCAAGCCCCGCACCTCGCCCTATACCTTCCAGGGGTTGGGGGAAGAGGGCCTTGTCCATCTTTCCAAGGCCCGGGAGAAGACCGGCCTCCTCGTCATCACCGAGCTCATGGATCCCCGGGACCTTCCCGCCATGATGGAACACACCGACATCATCCAGATCGGGGCCCGGAACATGCAGAACTTCCGCCTGCTTTTCGATGTGGGGGAGGTCAACAAGCCGGTTCTTTTGAAGAGGGGGCTCTCCGCGACGATCAAGGAGTTCCTCATGGCCGCCGAGTATATCGCCTCCCGGGGGAACCAGGAGATCATCCTGTGCGAGCGGGGAATCCGCACCTTCGAGACCATGACCCGGAACACCCTCGACCTCAATGCCGTTCCCGTTCTGAAGAGTCTGACCCATCTCCCCGTTCTGGTCGATCCCAGCCACGGCACGGGACGCTGGGATCTGGTCATCCCCATGGCCCGGGCCGGTGTGGCCGCCGGGTGCGACGCCCTCATGGTGGAGGTCCACAACAATCCCGAGCAGGCCTTCTCCGATGGGGAGGAATCCCTCATCCCCGACAAATTCGACCGGCTGATGGGCGAGGTTCGCAAGGTGGCTGCCGCGGTCGGCAGGTTCGTTGCCTGATGGAGCCCGCATCTGTCCCCTTCGGGACAGTGGCCGTGCTCGGGACCGGCCTGATGGGAGGCTCCGTGGCGGGGGCACTCAAGGCGCTCCCTCGTCCTCCCCGCATTTTGGGAACATCCCTCAATCCCGCCGACGGGGAGGGGGCGAAGGCGCGCGGGTGGATTGACGAGATCTCCCCGTCCAACGCCGACTGCGTTGCCCAAGCCGATCTCGTCGTGGTGGCGGTACCTCCGGGGAATGTGGAGGCTGTTTGGGGGGAAATCGCTCCCAGACTCTCTCCGGAGACGGTGGTGACGGACCTCTCCTCGGTCAAGGGCGCCCTCTTCGACTCCTACCGTGCGGGCTATGCCGATCGCCTTCCCCTCTACACCAGCTCCCACCCCATGGCCGGAAGCGAGCGGACGGGCGTGGAGGCGGCCCGGTCCGATCTCTTCCGGGGGCGGACGGTTTTCCTGACGCCCTTTTCCTCGGAGAAGGGACAGACCTCCCGCCTAGCCTCCCTGTGGCAGGCCTTGGGAGCCCGAACGACGCCCCTCTCTCCCTCCGACCATGACGGAATCGTGGCCTTCATCAGCCATCTTCCCCATGTCCTGGCCTATTCCCTCCTGCACCTGGTCGAGCGGATGCGTGACGAAAAACGCTTCGAGAACTTCGACTACATGGAGCAGAAGGGGGGAAGCTTCTCGGACCTTCTCCGCATTGCCAAAAGTTCTCCTTCCCTTTGGGCCGACATCTTCTCCCAGAATCGCTCCGCCCTTCTCGAGGCCATCGACCTCTATCAGGGGGAGATCGACACCCTTCGCGGAGCCATTGCCTCTCTTTCTCCGGGGGAGCTCTCCCGCCTTCTCTCGGAGTGGGCCGAGCCCGCTCTCGGGGTCGGCCCGGCATGATCCTCGAAGAGCGTCGCGGCGGTCCCCACCGGGGCCAATACCGGGTCGGTCGGGCGGGGCGGGTTCTGGGCACCGTGACGCCTCCCGGGGACAAGTCGATCTCTCATCGGGCGGTCATGCTCGGGAGCGCGGCCCGGGGGCGGACCGAGATCCGGGGTTTTCTCGATTCGGCCGACTGCCGGGGGACGCTGGAGGCCTTTTTGGCCATGGGGGTCCATCTTCGCCGTCTTTCCCCCCACCATCTGATCCTCGAAAGCCCCGGGGCCGAAAACCTTTCCGAACCCTCCAATGTGCTCGACTTCGGAAATTCCGGGACGGCGGTGCGCCTCATGGCGGGGCTCCTCTCGGGGATCCCGGGATTTCGGATCCTGACGGGAGACGACAGCCTCCGCAAGCGCCCCATGAAGCGGGTCGCCGAGCCTCTCTCCCGTATGGGGGCAAGAATCGACGGCCGGGATGGAGGAAGCCACCTTCCCCTCACGATTCGTGGTGGGCCGCTTGCGCCGATTCTTTACGAAAATGTCCACCGATCGGCCCAGGTCAAGTCGGCGATCCTTCTGGCCGGACTCTTCGCCTCCTCTCCTTCCACCGTCGTTGAGGATATCCCCACCCGCGACCACACCGAGCGCCTCCTTCCTGCCTTCGGCGGACGGGTGCTCCGGGAAGAGCGGCGCGTGACGGTCTGGCCGGGAACGCTCTCCGGAGCCGAGATCTCCGTTCCCGGGGACATCTCTTCTGCGGCCTTTTTCCTGGCTCTTTCCCTCGTGACTCCCGGATCCTCCCTCATCCTCAAGAACGTGGGTCTCAACCCCACCCGGACGGCTCTTCTCGAGATTCTCCGGCTCATGGGCGCCCGGATCGACATCGAGCGGAGCCCCCAAGTGGAGGGGCGAGAGCCCGCAGGAACCCTGCACCCCTCCTTTTCTTCGCTTTCGGGGATTCAGGTTCCCCTCTCCCTCATTCCGGGAGCCATCGACGAGATTCCCATCCTTTCCGTTTTGGCGGCCTTTGCCCAGGGGCGCACCGAGATTCGCGGGGCCGCCGAGCTCCGGGTGAAGGAGTCGGACCGCATTGCCGGGATGGTGGCAGCTTTGAGAGCCGTGGGTGTCACGGTGGAGGAGTTCCCCGATGGCTTGGCCATTGAGGGGGAGGGGCCCGACCGGCCCCTTGCGGGAGCCACGATCGACAGCCTTCACGACCACCGGATCGCCATGTCGATGGCCGTCCTTGCCACACGCCTTCCCCGGGGAGAGGTCCTCGAGATCGCGGGGACGGACTTCGTGGAGACCTCCTTCCCGGGTTTTCCGGATCTCTTCAACAGCGTGGTTCACTCGTGACCACACCCGTTCCGCCCGTTATCGAGGCTGTGGCCATCGACGGTCCGGCCTCCTCCGGAAAATCGACCCTGGCCCGGGAGGTGGCCAAAAGGCTGGGATATGCCTTTGTGGATACCGGATCCCTCTATCGGGCGGTGGCACTGGCCCTCGACCGGGCCGGGGCCGGGGATCTCTCCGAGTCCGATCCCCGTTTCATTGGGGCCCTTGCCGCCTGTTCCGTGGCGATCGAGCCCACCCCCTCGGGGGTGAGGGTCGACCTTTCGGGAGAGGACGTCACCCCTCTTCTTCGCGATGAGCGTCTCGGGCGCATCGCCTCCCGGGTCTCTGCCTTCCCGTCGGTCAGAAAGGCCCTCTTCGCTCTCCAGCGCACCCTTGCCGCCGCCGGTCGCATCGTGATGGATGGCCGGGATATCGGGACGGTGATCCTTCCGGAGGCCCGGCTCAAGATCTTTCTGGTGGCCGACCCGGAGGTCCGGGCCAAAAGACGCCTCCTCGACCTCGAGCGAAATGGGCAGCAGGCCTCTCTCGAAATTGTCCTGGCCGACATTCTCCAGCGCGACGAGCGCGACCGGAGCCGCAAGATCGCCCCTCTTGTTCCCGCCTTCGATGCCCTTGTTCTCGATACTTCCCATATGACCGTCAGCGAGGCCGTGGATTGGATCGTCGACCGCTACCGCTGATCCCCGACCCCGGAACGATCTCCGGCTCCGCCTTTTATCGCACCGCAAGGGTCTTCATGGGGGTGGCCATGTCCCGCTACATCCCCACGACCATCGAGGGCCAGGAGAATATCCCCGCCTCCGGCGGCGTGATCGTTGCCGCCAACCATCGTTCCATTCTCGATGTTCCCCTTCTCAGTTATGCCATTGGACGGGAGTCTCGGTTTCCTGCAAAGCCGGAACTCTTTTCCCATCCCCTCCTGGCCCGATTCCTTCTCTCCCTGGGAGGGTTCCCCATTGCTCGGGGAGAAGGGGACAGGAAGGCCCTCTCGTTTTCGGAGAGGGTCATCCGCGAGGGGGGAGTGCTGGCCATCTTTCCCGAAGGGACGCGTTCGCGCGATGGGCACCTGCAATCCTTTCACCGAGGCGTGGCCCTTCTGGCCATGAGTGCCCAAGTTCCTATTGTTCCAGCAGCCATTACGGGAAGCGGTGCGAGTTTTCCTCCCGGGGCCTTCTTTCCCCGGCCGGCGAAGATCTCGATCCGGTTTGGTCCTCCGGAATGGCCCCACCCCGGCCCCTTCGATTCGCCCCAGAAGAAGGCCGAAAGCCTTCGTCTCACCGATCGAGTCTTCGAGCGTATCGAGTCCTTGCTTTCTCCTTAGCCTCCTCCCGGCTTCCTTTCTCGTGGGGACGACAACTCTTCAGAGATTCCCGCCGGTGCTTCCTGTAGTACCTCTTCCCCCTTGTTCAACAATTGACTTTCATGTCGTTTTCCTGAATATTTTGTTTTTCGATTATCGATAGTCAATCCTAAAATCATTACGAAAGGCTCTCATGACCACCACACCCACGCCCCACGACTCCTTCTTCAAGGATGTCTTCGGCCCGGGCAAGGCGAACCTTCCCGCCCTCTTCTCCCTCCTCGACGCTCCCTTCGCCTCCCGGATCGA
>JAJZHW010000012.1 GCA_021810805.1 Nitrospirota bacterium | reverse complement strand
TGTTTCCCGTGGGGTCACTCCCATAATCGCCCTTTCTTTTTGTGAAGAGATTCTTGGTCGAAGCTCTTACACAGATATAAAGAAGGGCGATTTTTCTTTCAAGGTCTCCCAATACCTACGCTACCAATAAAATTTCCCTTCACAGACGGCGAGCCCAAACTCTCAATCCTGATTTGAGACTTCTCTCAAGTTTTTGTCCTTATCACTTTTTTGGCAGGTAGGGGTAACGATTGTGACGGGTCTCTCTCGGCTTAACGCTCTGGCAATTTCTCTCATGGGACCGCCCCGGGTCTCCCGGGGGGAGAGCGTGGTCTGGGAGGGGCGACTCGACCGGCCGCTTGCCCTCCTGTCCTATCTGGTCGCCAATTCCGGACCCTGCCCAAGAGGGGAAATCGCCTCCCTGCTCTGGCCCGAAAAAGATTCCCGGGCCGCCCGCGCCAATCTTTCCACCGCCCTTTACAATGTGGAAGCCCGCCTGGGGGTGTCGGAGCTTTTTGAGACGACCGCCCAAACGATTGGCTGGAAGAGTTCCGGGAGTTGGAAGACATCCAGTCTTTGCTGGGAGGAGGAGCCGGTCGATCTCCGGCGCTACCTCCGGGAAGATCCCCCTTTGGGGTGCTCCTCTCTTCACCCTCCGGCCCAGTGCCCCCGGTGCCGGGGACGGATCGAATCCCAACGAGAGATCGGACTGCGGCCCTTTCTTGAGGGATGCTCCTTCCATGCCATGGGAGGTTTCGGGGATTGGGTTGGGCGTCTCAGGGTGACGCTCTCTCATCGCCAGAACATGCTCGAGCGCCAATTTTCTTCCCTCTCCACCGTTTTTCCTCCCCCTCCTCCCTCTGTGCATACGCTTCGGGAGATCCGCCAGATCACCTTCCTCTCGATTCTCCTGACCGGATTTTCGGCGCACGATCCCGAAGAGGTGATGGCCGTCCGGGAGTCTTTTCGGAAGAAGATCGATCCTCTGGTGCAGGGTCTCGGGGGGGATCTGCGGATGGGTGCGGGAGGGAGCCTCCATGGAATCTTCGGATTTTTCAGAAGCGTGGAGGATCCCTCCCGGAGAGCGGTTCTGGCGGCCCGGGAGATTCGGGCCCTCTCCCGGTCGGATCCCCGCTTCCGGTCGGGGGAGATCCGTCTGGCCATCCATACCGGCGAGGGGCTGGCGGATCTCTCGGCGGGAGACCCCGATCCGGTGGGCGATCGGATCCGGGAGGTCGACCGGATCGCCCAGCAGGCCCTTCCCGGAGAGATCGTGGCGACATGGGAAACGGTCCGAATTATCGACCGTTTCTTCCAGGTCGGGCGATGGAGATCCCTTCCGGAGGGTCAAGACGGCAACGGCTCTCCCCTTTTCTTGATCGGGGAAGAGATTCCTCCCGGCCATCGACCCGAAATCTCCCTGGTTGGCCGCAAAGAGGAGAAGGCGCGGATGGAAAGGCGCCTCAAGGAGATCCGGGAGGATGGGGGTCTCCGGATCCTCTGGATTACAGGGGAGGCCGGCATTGGCAAGTCGGCCCTTTTGGGCGAATTCGTCCGTCTCTTCAAAAATGCCCCGGGAGAGGGGGGTGTTCGTCAGATCTTTTGTCTCTCGGGAGATATGGAGAGCCCGTATTCGCCCGTGATCCGTTTCCTGCGGAGCCATGTGGGCATTGAAGAGCGGACCTCTCCCCGGGAGGCCCGGTACCGGGTGGAGCGCTACCTCCTCTCCACCGGACAGCCCCTCGGGGAAAACATCGCCCTCCTGCTCCATCTCCTCTGCGGAGCGGGGCCCTGGTCCGACGAGCTCGACCATCTCTCTTCCGAACGCCTCCGCCTCCGCTTCGATTCTTTGATTCTCTCCATTCTGAGCTGGCGATCCCAGCATCCGTTTCTCTTGGCCGTGGAAGATCTCCACTGGATGGACCAGACCACGGCAGAGCTCCTTAAAAAATCCATCGTGGCCCTGAGAGGAAGCCCGGCCCTGTTTATCCTGACGGCGCGGGACGAGGGGACGTTCCGCAAGATGGGGCTTCCCCCTCCGGATGAGATACTCCGCCTCCCCGCGCTCTCCCGGGGAGAGAGTCGGGAGATGATCGAGTCCCTGGCCCCCAAAGCCTTTTCTCCGTCGGCTCTCAAGGCCGGTATCGATCGCGGCGGAGGGATTCCTCTCTATCTTCGGGAGCTGGTTCTGTCCGGCACTCTCTCCGGAGAGACCGAGGGGATACCTTCGAGCCTCAAAGAGCTCTTGTCCTCCCGGATCGGATCGTTGGGGGAGAGCCGGACAATGGCGAAGGTGGCGGCCTGTCTTGGGCAAAGCGTCGACTGGCCGCTCCTGTCGAGGGCCACGGAACGATATGCGGACCTTCCGGCCGGCGGCTACATCGTGGACCGCTGGCTTGAGGAGCTTCTGGACCACAAGATCCTCGAGCTGGAACGCTCCTTTCCCGATCCGGTCTATCGGTTTCGCCATGCGCTTTTGCGGGAAGGCCTCCTGAATTCCCTTCCGGGATCGGTGCAGCGGGAGATTCATCGTGTTCTTGCGGGAGTCCTCCGGGAGGAGTTTCCCGCACGGGTTTCCCGTCAGCCCGAGATCCTGGGAGAGCACTTGGAGAAAGCCGGACTTTGCTCGGAAGCGGTGGAGGTTTTCGCCAGTGCCGGAGATCGGTCGGCGGCGTTGGGGGCCTATCGGATCGCCCTTGACCACCTTGGAAGGGCGGTGGCCCTTCTGGAAGCCGAGCCCTCTTCTCCCGACGCCGAGCCCCGGATCCTGCGCCTCCTGCTTCACATGGTCCGGATTGCCAATGTCGTCTCGGGTTATGGCTCCCCCGAGTCGGAGAGGCTGGGGCAAAAGGCGAGGGATCTGGTGAGAAATCACCCCGGTTCGCCTCTGGAGAACAGGCTTTCCCACATTCTGGTGGGGACCGGATCGGGGCTCTATGGCCCCTCCTGGACCCTCGAGAGGCTGGACTCCCATTCCCGCGTGGGCCGGGATTCAGGATCCCGCCTGTGGGAGTCCTGCGTTCGCGGAACGGCGCTCTTCTGGAAGGGAGAGCTCGCGCGGGCCTCTTCCGAACTTTCCGGAATTCGCGAGGAGGTAGTCCACTACCGATGGGAGGAGGATCCAACCTTCGAAGACCTCACTGAGTCCCCCCCGGTTCTGGTCCACTCCTACTTGGGTTTTGTCGGCCAGCTTCAGGGCAAGATTCGGGAGTCCCGGGAGGTCTTGAAGGCGGGAGAAGGCCTCGAAGACCTCCGCCTTCCCCGCTCGCGGGTCTTCTGGGGGGTCTTCTCCACCTACGCCCGGTGGATGGCCCAGGATATCGACGGGGTTCGGACGATCGCCCGGGAGACGTTGGCTCTTGCCGAAGACTCCGGACTCCGCATGTGGGAGGAGATTCTCCGATTGGCGCTCCTTTGGTGCGACCCCTCTCCGGAGGCGATTCAGGAGGCCGAAGAACGGGTCGCGGCGATCCGGGAGATGCTTCCGGGGGTCAGCCCGATCTTTCTCTCCCTCCAGGCCGAATTGGCCCTGAAGGTGGGTCAATGGGAGAAGGCCATCGAAGTGGCCCGTTTTGGGAGGGAGGAGGGGGAACGGAGTGGGACAAGGGTCTTCGACCCGCTTTTTCTCATGGTCGAGGGACAGGCTCTTTTGCGCCATGAGTCCGAAAAGGGTCGGGAAAGGGCTCGGGAGCTCTTTTTGGCGGCGAGAAATGGGGCGGCGAAGACGGGCGCCCTCTGGCACGGGCTCATGGCCGAGGTGGAGCTGGCCTCGATGGGGTATCTCGACAGGAAGAGCCTGGAGTCTCTTTTGGGGGATTTCTCCGGGGGGGAAGAGCTTCCTCTTGTCGTGGCGGCCCGAACCCTGCTTGCCGCAGAAGCATCCGTCATCATGGGGGGGCGGCGAAAAAGGTAATCCGTGGCGGGGGGCGGAGAGAGTCCGGAGAGGACCCTGTCAGAAAAGGGTATCCGACAAAGACGGTTCGGAAGATCACCCTAGAAGACGAATGGGGTGCAAGTTTCGAGGCGGCAATTCCCTAGGGTGTTTCTTGCGTGGAGAAGAATGGGGTGAGTGAGGGGTTTCGAACCCCCAACCCCTGGAGCCACAGTCCAGTGCTCTGCCCTTGAGCTACACTCACCATGAAGAGAGAGGAAGAAATTGCGGAGAACGAAAGCGGAGAAATCCACCCTCATTCTTAATATTTCGACATTCTAAACCGTTTCTCGCCCAAAAAACAACCCCTGCCGGGGTTCGTCTCAGGCAGTGGGCCCAAGGATCCCGGCAGGGGCGTGGGAGAGGGTCTCTGAACCCTGGCCTAAGGCGTTCCGTTTCCTTTCTTGGCCGGAGTCTTGCCGGATTGCGGCGAGAGGGAGTAGACCTTTTCCTTTCCTTCCTTGCGGGCGGGAGGAGCCGTCACGTCTTGCCCCATTCCACCGTTTTGCCAGCCGCCTACAGGAACGGCGACCCCCTTGAGTTCGGTGACCGAATCGTTCTTCGTATTGGTCACCCAGACGTTGCCGGCACCGTCGATGGCGATTCCGCTGGGCCCCGAAAGCTTGTAGGTTCCCCCCTGAAAGACGACGGCATTGCGGTTGTTCGAGGCGCAACCCCCCAGAAGAAGAACCGAGATGGCGGCTCCTGCGACGGTGAGAGTTTTGTCAAACTTCATGGTGCGGTGTCCTTTCCTTAAGTGTGCGGGGTGAAGGTGTGAAGCGGGCCGAAAGCCCGCTTCTTTGTTTCAGTTACCGTCGTGCTTCTTGCGGTCCCGGTAACTTTTTTTGTCCAGCGCCTGGAACTGCGGGGGGTTGACCGTCCGAACCAGAAGGTACTGTCCGGCGGTGACCGTGATCCGCTCCTTCATGATGCCTCCCATCCCCAGTCCGGTTCTCGCATGGATCGTCAGATCGTAGGTTCCTGGCGGAACGTCGACCATGGCCATGTCGATGGTGGCGGGAAGCAGGCGCCAGCTTCGGATGTCGGCCTGATCGGTGGCCGCGGTAAAGATCATTCCGCCGACCATGGCTCCGAGTTCGGCCAAGGCTCCTCCCGCCTGGTTGGCCGCCTTTTGCGCGGCGACCTGCTCGATTGTCTTGAGCGTCGCCCGGATGGCCTCCCGAAGGATCAGTCGATCCAGGTGGTCCTTGAAGTTGGTGCCTCCGACGGCCATGAGGTTGTCCCCCAACTCGGAGGAGACCCGGGCCACGGGGGTTCCGCCTCCGGGGGCGGCCAGGGTGATCTCGTGGGAGAGCACATCCGTTCCCCCGCCCACGGGCTTGGGATAGGAGAAGGAGACGAGGGCCATGGTGCCCCCGGGGATGGGAAGGGGAAAGGCAAACTTTTCCTGTCCCAGATGGAAGATTTCGCCGTTGAAGCCCACGAAGAGGATGTGTCCCATCTTTTCATAGTCGGAAGAGGGGGTGTAGCTCACGCCGGGAAACTGCGTTTTCCACTTCCGGAGCTCGTGCGTTCTCCCGGCCGCCTCCGCGGTCCGGAGAAGGGCCGGAGCGAGGAAGGAGGGGGTGGGTGTATTGTAGAGGAGTTTGTATTTCTGATAGGTGTCGTAGGCCTTCTTGTAGGAGAGGTAGGCCGACTGGTAGTCCCCCGCCCCGCTGGCGATCTGGGCCTCCTCGAAGACGCCGGCGAGGTAGCGGGCAAAGGCGTCGTCGGTGTAGTGGTTGAGCTGGGAAGGGTTGTATTCGACATGGTGCTGGGCGAGAAGGTTTCTGGCGGGTCCTTCTGCTGAGGCATATTTTCCGGGGGTTCCGGCGGCCTGGGGATACATCCGGTTGTACTCCACGAGCTTGGTCCGGATCTTTTTCGCCTCGACCAGGGCCCCGTTCCAGTCGCCCGTGGCGGCATAGTTGAGCGAGTTGACCAGGTTGATCATGACGCGCTCGTAGGGCATGCCCTTGTAGGGAAGGGAGTAGTCGTTGAGCTGGTAGGCCATGAGGATGTCGGTGAAGGACTTGGTGAAGAGCTCCTCGGCCAGGAGGTCGGACTTTCGCAAGATCTCTTCCGATGAGCGGTAATGGGCGGCGACGTGGTTGGCCATACCGAGATCCATGCCCAGAAGGAGCTGCTCCTTGTCCCCGTAGACCTTGTTGGTCTCGGCCTTTTTGATCTCGGCCAGAGCCTGTTCGGCCGAGGCGTTCTTCTGTTCGCCGATCATGCCCCCGGGGGCTTGGGCGAGGTCGTTGTAGTAGATCCGGTCCTGGACGAAGGAGGGGGCGCAGGCGGAAAAGAGGAGAAGGATCGATGTGGCGAGGGAAAGCCTGAGTCTGTTCATCATGCCTCCGTTGACGAGATTTTTGGTCGCAACCCGAGAACACATGAAAAAAGGGGCCCTTGCACAAGGGCCCCTCGGCAGTCGTCTTTACCTAGAACCCCATCGAGGACTGATGGGCGATCTTCTTGACCTGGTACTGGCTTCCCCAGAGGATTTCGTTGGTGGTGAGGTCGAGGGCCTTGAGGTGGGTCTCATAGAAGCGGACGGTCTTTCCGTCCCGGGAGGCGGTATAGGAATTGATCGATCCGGTGATCATGACGTCGGCTCCGGTCTGCTGTCCCGGCCCATGGATCGTCGAGGAGCGGGCATGTTTCATCTGGTATTCCCGTTCGGCCGAGGCGGCGTTCCGGTGGGCTTCCGAGGCGGTGACGAAGCGGACCTTTCCGGAGTTGATCAGCTCGTCCTGGAAGTGGTTCAGGAAGAGTCGGGTGTTGATGTGCTGGTCGGAGCGGTTGATGATCTGGCCGAGCTCCACCACCGGCCGGCGACCGTTTTTCGCCTGGAAGCGGGAGAGCCAGGGGGCATTGAGGGCCTTTCGGATCATGGTCTTCGCGGTCAGCCGGGCATCGGTGTCGGTCCATCGGCTGGTGACGCCGCCGGCGGTGTCGACCCCCACGCGCTGGACGCTGTAGCTCGAGCAGCTCGCCAGGGCGAGAGCCAGAACCGATCCTGCCAGAAGTCCCCCCGTTCGCAACACGTTCCGCATGGTCGATCTCCTTGAAAAAAGGGCAACGGTGTGTCGTTGCAGTTCTTTGAAATGACTTGGGATCATCGTGAATGAATGAAAAAATATCAAAAAAGTGCGCCTTGCAACGCTTCAAGATTATAATCAAATCCTATGAAAAACAACAGAAGGGAAATCCCCGCAGATTTAGACTTCGGGAATGAGACGGTCATTCATTGTCCGGATTTCGATCCGGTTGCCCTGATGCATTGTCTTCGGGAACGGGATCCCGCCCGGCCGCTCATCCATATCGACCGGGAGCGCTCCACCGGGTGGAGCCATATTCCTGTGGAGATTTCCGGGGTGGTGGAAGACGGGAGGGGAGAGGCCGTTTTCGACCACCCTCTTCTGAGCGAAGGAGCGGATCGGGAGGGCCCCATGCCGGAGTCTGGTCGAGAGGGCTCTCCGCCGTTCTCGTCCGGGGTCGTTCTTCTCCTCCCCTTCGAGCTGGCCGAAGGGTGGGAGCCCACCGGAGGGCCCTTCTCCGCTCCCTCCGTTCCGGCTCTCCGATGCGACTGCCGGACGGTCGTCTCCTTCCATGCCCCCAGCGGACGCCTCTTCCTGCCTCAGGGCTTTGATCCGTCCCTCCTGGCTCCGGCCCCCTTGATGGGGAACGTCCCCCTCTCCTTCCGGCCGGGAGAGTCCGACGCCGACTTCATGCGCTCCCTCTCCCGGGTCCGGAAGGGGCTCCTTGACGGCCGATACTTCCAGGTCAACCTGGCGAGACGTTTTTCTGCCGGTCTTCCGGAGGGGTTCGATCCCCTGGCCGCCTACGCCCGCATGAGAGCCCTAGGCCCTTCGGCCTTCGGGGGATTCTTTTCCTGGGGCGAGATTTTTCTCCTCTCCCGCTCTCCGGAGCAGTTTCTCGCGGCCGACGGGGAGCGGATTGTCACCCGTCCGATTGCCGGCACGGCTCCCGGTCCCGACCCGGAGGGAGAGGAGCCCCTCCTCCGGGACCCCAAGCTTCTCGCCGAACACGTGATGACCGTCGACCTTCTCCGAAACGATCTCGGCAGGGTCTGCCGTCCGGGATCGGTTGGGGTGCCTCGGTTTCTCGGGGTGGAGAGGCTCCCTCATTTGCGCCATCTGGTCTCCGACGTGGAGGGCCGTCTTGCCCCGGGGATCTCCCGGACGGATCTTCTCCGCTCGCTCTTTCCGGGAGGATCGGTGACGGGAGCCCCCCGGATCGCTGTCCGTCGCGAGATCGGCCTCCTTGAGGGGCGGCCGAGAAACTATTATTGCGGAGCCTTCGGCTACGTCTCCGGGAGCGGACAGGCCGACTTTTCCCTCCTGATCCGGACCCTCGAAGGAGACACCGGCAGAGCTCGGATCTCCTTCGGGGCGGGGGCCGGGATCGTGGCCGATTCGGTGGCGGAAGAAGAGATCCGGGAGATTGCCCTCAAGGCCCGGACGATGGAGGAGGTCTTCAGATGAGCGGGACGGGGCGGATCGTGGTCGATGGCGTGCTTGTGGAGGGGGAGGCGCCGGCCGTTTCGGCTCTCGACATGGGTTTTCTCCATGGAGACAGCCTCTTTACGACGATGGCGGTGGCCTCGGGCCATCCGGTCTTCTGGGAGGACCACCTCGCCCGCCTTCGGCGGAGCGCCGAGTTTTTCGGCTACCCTCCGCTCCCCGACGGCGAGACCCTGCGCGCGGATTGTCTTCTGGCCATCGAAAGCTCTCCGGAGCCTCCCTCGGCCCTGCGGCTCACCCTCTCCCGAGGCCGGGCTCCGGTGGCCGGCCTTGACGCGGTCTCCGAGAGGGTTCTTCGGGTCGTCCTCCCCCTGGTTCGTCCCGCCCTCTCCCATGATCGACTGAAGGAGGGGGGCGAGGCCGAGATCTTTGTCCTTCCCTGGAATCCTGCCGGCGACCCTCTTCGCGCCCACAAGACAGGGAACCTTCTTTGGGCCAAATGGGTGCGGCGACAACGGAAAGGGAACTTCTCCGTCGAGCAGCTCCTGGTGAACCCTCAGGGAGAGATCCTCGAAGGGACGATCACCTCGATCTTCGGGGTCGACGGAGAGGGGGTCCTGCGAACGGCCCCGCTGGAGAAGGGGGTTCTCCCCGGAGTCATGCGGGGGCGGATCCTTGCGTGGGCCAAAAGCCAAGGACGGCCCGTCCGGGAGGAGGCTCTCCATCTCTCGGAGCTTCCTCGTCTGAGGGAGATCTTTCTCTCCTCGGCAACCCTGCCCGCCCGCCCCCTCCGCTCCCTTGAGGGAGCCGGGAAGACCCTCCTCTTCGCTCCCCCCTTTCCGGTGGCCCTGGCGTTTCTGGAGGACTATCGCTCCCGACTCTCCGTCGGTTCCTGACATGAAAAAGGGGAATCCCCCGCCGGAGTTCCGGCGGAAGATTAAATTTCCCATAAATTCATGATCCGTATTTTTTATTTTTTTATTATTAAAAATAAATTACTTAATGAATTTTATATGTGGAAGACGTCCGGGGAGAGACACCCAAAGATCCGGGAACGACAAGGAGCAGAAAGTCTGGAAGAAGGGCCGCGTTCCAGGGGGCCGTTTTCCGAGATACAAGGCCATGCCATACTCCCCAACGTCGGACTTTTCCCCTTTTGGATGAAATGGCAGATTGTGTCGCGAAGTTTTCTCGAATACAGGATCGAAGGAAGGTCGAAAAATGGTCAGGAAGGAAGAAGCTTTTTTACCAGACGGTAAACTGTGGTGTTCCCGGGGTTCCTGGGCCAGTCCGGAGACGGAGGAGTATCTTTCCCACTGGCGCGGCGGATCGCGTCGCCAATCCGCTCCCGCGTGAAGCTCCGGGAATCGATTTCTTTGCCGTAGTCGGGAAGATGACGTCGGAGCCGTTCGATCACTTCCCGGAAGGTCGCAATGCCATGCCCCTCCTCGAAATGGAGGAGAAGCCAGAACTCGAAGCAGGGATTGCTTACTGCAACCCTTCTGTTTTGTCCTTTTTTGCTCCAGTCGTAAAGAGCGTTCAGCTGATCCTCCGTCCAATGGTCACGGTCCGCCACGATCCAGGCCTCGTCCTAAGACAGGAGGCCCTCCCGGGCTATGAACTCCTCGATCCGTTTTACCACCTGGGGAGGGGCGCTGTCTCCCCTTGCGGGGAGGCACCGGAGCCTGATCGCGGCATTTTGGCCTTGAAAAAGAGAGAAGTAGTCCGGCTCGGTTCGCTTTCCTTCGACGGCAACGAGAAATAATGTCCGGTAGGGGCGAGTCCCGCTCTTTCTCGTGAAGCGGCGTCGTCCGGAGGGCATCAGGATCCCTCCTCACCCATTCCTGAATCCTCGGAGGAAACCGCAATCCCGGGAAGCGAAACACGGGGAATCCCCCCCAGACGTCCCTCCAGGTAGCTTTTCCGGAGGTCCTTGTCGTATCGCACATCCTTGTATTCGCTGAACGAAAACAAATCGGAGGAGCCGGAAGAGTTCCTCTCGGTGGCCCACATCTCGTCGCGGCGAAGAAGATTCTGATCCATGAGGAGCAGGTCGTGGGTCGTCAGGAGAAGCTGGGAGCGGGAAGAATGGGTACATCGGGAGAGATACCCCTCGAGAAGGGTCCGGATCAGTTGATGGTGCAGGCTCCGGTCGATCTCGTCGATGACATAGACGCACTTGGAGTCGGGTGCGGACAGTTCCAGAAAGGCCGGCAGAAGGTCAATCACGCGCTGGGATCCATCGGATTCCCGAGAGAGGTCGAACCGGACCTCAGAGCCGTCCTCCTTCCGGTGGAAGGCCACGAGTTTTTTGGCAATGAGCTGTCCTCCCTTGCGGGTGACGGTCACCCTTTCTTTGATCGGGGAAAGGGACATCAGCCTGACCGTTTCGCCTTCTTTGATCTCCTCCTGGACCTTTTTCCGGACAGGATCCGGAACCGGGAGGGCGTCGAAGGGGATTTCCTCTCCGCCCAGCCGGGAGATCCCGGTGTCGAGACGGGAAATTGTCTCGTTCATGGTTGCGTACAGGGGATGGTCTTCGTCGAAAAACTGCTCGAAGGCCCCGAAGCGGGAGTCCGGCGCCACAAGGACAAGCTGGTATCGGAACCAGTCGTAAACCGGCTTAAAGAATTCCCCCTTCTGGGAGACGGAGTTCGTGAGGAAGAGCTGGTTGTCCCGGGTTCCCTGGAAGGCGAACTCGAGAAACGATTTCTTCTCCAATGTGGGGTGGAAGCGGGGTTTCCCCTCCCTGCGATCATAGAGAACCTTTTCGCCGCCTCTCGAGATCTCAACCAGCTTTTCCTCGAGAACCGCCGTTTGAGTGACCGCGAAGCTGAATTCGTAAAGAAGATTTTCGACCAGGATCTCGAAGATGAATCGGGAGGGACGTTCCGTTTTGGGAGAGGACAGGCGGAAGGGCTCGACAGGGATCGGACTGTCAGGCCGGCTCCCTTCGACCACCAGGGAGCGGGCGAAGTCCAGAGCCCTGAAGAGGTTTGTCTTGCCGGAGGCGTTCCCCCCATAGAGGGCCGCCACCGGAAGCACACGCGTCCTGTAGTTTTCGAGCCTGGGAACCCTCTCTCCGTGCTGGCGCTCCCGGGTTGCGACCATGGAAAGGTCGATCCGCTCCTGGAAGGACATCCAGTTTTCGACCGAGACACGGACGATCATCTTTCCCCCTCTCTCTGCCTGCCATTCCTGAGCCCCCGATCCTTTCCGGAAACAGTATCGAACCGATCCAGGAAAGGTGCCCAAACAACCACCAAAGCCATATTCTTCAGGAATTCGACTTGGATTGTCAATAAAAGAGAAAAATTCTCATTAACTGCCATTTTAGTGGCCCAACCCTTTGGGGGGACCCGGGCACGGTCGGGGCATGAATTAAAAATTTAAAATATAGCTTTTCTTCAATGGTTTCGGTTGACTCCTCTAATCACTGGGCATCGCTGAACATAGAGGGAGGGTTCAGAGGTTCCTGAGCGATTCACCCCGGACCGGGGGGATTGAAAGAGTGTAGGTGGAGGGGAAAAGTCTGAGGTCAAGATATGTTGTATAGGGGGTTCACCCTGAGTAGAGTGAGAGGAAATGTCGTCGACAAGACCGACATGTCATTGGGGAGCCAATCGCCTGCATTTGAGCATGGTCACGGGGTCGCTGATTGAGTCAATGGTAATCGGACTTTTTTGAGTCCGTATCCCGTGCGAGAGAGTGGATCCAGTGGGTGTCACTATAGCAGGTACCCTCGATCCGGTCTCACCAGACGAAGGCTTCGAGGAGGAGAGGAGACGGGGAGGCGAGGTCTTTGGTTCTGATCGCACTTGGGGAAGAGGAGGAATCGGGCGGTGTTGATAATGAAGGAGAGGCCGGTTTTCTTCATTCCGGCCTCCCGATCACGGCGATAAATCCCGATGTTCTTTTTTGAGATAAAGAACGGGTTTAGCAAAGACTTACATTATTGCTTGGCTTAGCACTGGCTCCAGCCGCAGCTTCCGCCGGTCTTCTTCGATCCCATGCACTTGAGGCATCCCTCCAGGAAGGCGACCTGGCCTCCACAGGTGGGACAGGCCACCTCGATCACCATGCCGGACTCCCCGGTCAACCCCTCCTTCGAGAGAATGGTCCCGATGGCCTTGGCGATGGCGTAGGGATCGGAGCCCAGCTTTCCGGCCTCTTCGTGGCTCTTGATGAACTGACCGACGACCTCCTCGATGGGAGCGCCGAACTGGAGGGCCAGGGATCCCAGCCGGCCAAAGAGGATGGCCGATTCCCGCTCCCGGTGGTCGGCGGCCGGGGTCACGAAGATTTCGATGGGGCGCTTCTCTTCGTCGAAGTAAAGATGGACGTAGGACTTTCCGGATTTTCCGGTGATCTTGACCCGAACACCCCGGGAGAGATCGCCCGGGGAATGGCGCTGTCCCCATCCCGGAAGGGCCTGTCCGCCCTTTTTCCCGCTTCCGAGATTCAGCACCTGATTGGACCGGCTTCCGTCGCGGTAGACGGTGATTCCCTTGCAGCCCAGCTGATAGGCCAGCATGTAGGCATTCTCGACATCGCCGATGGAGGCGGTCTCCGGCATGTTGATCGTCTTGGAGACGGCCGCATCGATGTGCTTCTGGAAGGCGGCCTGCATCCTTACATGCCACTCCGGCGCGATATCGTGGGCGGTGGCGAATGTCTTCTGCCACTTCTCTGGAACCTGGGAGAGTCCGCGGCAGGACCCGTGGTTTTCGACGATCAGCGCAGGCAGCTCGTCGCTCCAGAAGCCTTCTTTCCTGGCAACCCGCTCGAACATCTCGAGGGTGTAGGGAAGATGGGTTCCGTCCATGACATTCTTGTACCAGATGATGGAAAACTCCGGCTCGCATCCCGAGGAGGTGTCGGCGATCATGCTGATCGTCCCGGTGGGAGCGATTGTCAGAAGGTGGCTGTTTCTCTTGGGGGAGCCGATCCCCTCGAAGAAGGGATAGGGCCCGTGGACCTTGGCCAGGTCGAGGGAGGTCTTCTCGGCCTCCTCCCGAATGAAGCCCATGACCTTTTCGGCCACCTCCAGACCCTCTTCCGAGTCGTAGGGGATGCCCAGGAGCATGAGAAGGCGGGCAAATCCCATGATTCCCAGCCCGATTCTCCGGGCTCCCTGGTTGATTTCCGAGAGCTCCCGGATGGGGAAGCGGTTGGCGTCGACCACATTGTCGAGGAAGCGCACGGCGAGATAGACCGAGCGGGCGAGCTTGTCCCAGTCGATGACGGTTTCTCCCCGGGTGTCCACCGTAGTGTGGCGTTCGAGGTTGATCGATCCCAGGTTGCAGGACTCATAGGGTCCGAGAACCTGCTCTCCGCAGGGGTTGGTCGCCTCGTAGGTCCATCGGGAGGGTGTCGGATTGTAGCGGTTGGCCGTATCGATGAAAAACAGGCCGGGTTCGCCGTTGGCCCAGGCGTTTTTTGCGATCCTGTCGAAGACCATCCGGGCGGAAAGGGTTCCCACGACCTCTCCGGTGTGGGGGGCCAGGAGGTTGTAGTCGCGTCCCTCTTTCACCGCGGCCATGAATTCGTCGGTGATGGCCACGGAGATATTGAAGTTGGTCACCTGGGTCTGGTCGAGCTTGCAGTCGATAAAATCCAGCACATCCGGATGGTCCACCCGGAGAATTCCCATATTGGCGCCCCTGCGTGTTCCCCCCTGGCTGACGGCTCCGGTGGAGGCGTTGAAGACCCCCATGAAGGAGACGGGGCCGGAGGCCTGCCCGCCGGTGGAGCGGACGATCGCTCCCTTGTGGCGAAGCCTCGAGAAGGAGAATCCGGTTCCTCCCCCCGTCTGATGAATGAGGGCAGTGGCCTTCACGGTGTCGAAGATCTCCGGCATGGAGTCACCCACCGGAAGCACAAAGCACGCCGAGAGCTGTCCCAGGGGCCGGCCGGCGTTCATCAGGGTGGGGGAGTTGGGGAGAAAGTCCAGAGAGGCGATAAACCGGTAGTATTCTTCCGCCAGAAACTCCCTCTCCGAGGGGTTGGCATTGACCGAGGCGATGGCGGTGGCCACCCGGCGGAACATTGTTTCGGGGGTTTCGGTGACAACGCCTTCGGTGTCCTTCCCGAGGTAGCGCTTTTGAAGGACCTTGAGGGCGTTGGCCGAAAGGATCGGTTCGGTTTTTGGTTCCATGGAGATCTCCTTGTAGAGCGTGGTGGCCTCGGGGCCGGTTCCACTTGAAGCGGACCCCGGGGCCGGAGGGGGAAGCAACAGAAAGTCGTGACGAAGCCTCGAGTTTTTCTTTCGCCGAAGAGGGCATGAATCGCGAAAAGATAGCATATGTTGTACGTTCGCGAACGAGAGCCACTATATATTGTGGTCAGGAACGGTTTCGTAGTTTAGTCCCGCAGGGGGAAAAGGTCAAGGGGGGACCTCTCAATTTCTCGAAGAATCGGGATCGACGGCTTTTTTCTCCTTGGGAGGCTCCCTGCGTCCTTCCGGGGAGGCCCGAGAGGAGTTCCGGAGATCACGGGGGGGCGAGGGGAATTACTTTGCGGTCCTGGGGTCATGGGAGGGTTTTGTCATGATCATTTTTTATGATTAAAAAATAAAAAACAAAATAAAGACAAACATTTGAGAAATCTCTCTTTCCATCAGAAGCAGAAGCGGATAGAATGAGGGGATACGGATCGGACCCCCCAGAGCGTGAATGGACGAGGACCCCTTTCCGGACCCCGACAGTCAAAGGAGACAGATGCTCGACAGAAACCGGATCCTGAAAGCTCCCGAAGAGGCCGCCCGGGCCTTCAAATCCCGGAGAGTCGATGTGGACCTTTCGGGCCTTCTCGACCTCGATGCCCGCTGGTTCGACGCCAACCGGGAATGGGAGAGCCTCCGGGAGCGAAGAAATTCCCTCTCGGCCGAGATCGGAAAGAAAAAGCGCGCGGGTGAGCCCACCGAGGAGCTCTATGCGGAGGTCCTCCGGATCAACGAGGCCATCGAGGCGACCGACCTGCGCCGCCGGGAGCTCGACGCTCAGCGCGAAGAGAGGTGGCTCCATCTCCCCAATATTCCCGACGCCAGCGTTCCTGTGGGAGAGGATGAAACGGACAACGTGGAGATTGCCCGCGTCGGCGATCCCCCTTCGTTTTCCTTTTCACCCCGCCCCCACTGGGAGATCGGGTCGACTTTGGGGATTCTCGACTTCGACCGGGCGTCCCGGATGTCCGGGGCGCGCTTTTCGATTCTTTTGGGGGCCGGCGCCCGTCTCGAGCGGGCCCTGATCTCCTTCATGCTCGACTGCCATACGACGCCGCGTTCCCACGGAGCCCCCTACCGGGAGCTCTCCGTTCCGTATATGGTTCTTCCCGAGAGCCTTTTGGCCACGGGGCAGCTCCCCAAGTTTCGCGAAGAGCTCTTCCATGTGGCCGCCGACGATCTCTTTCTGATCCCCACGGCGGAGGTTCCGGTGACGAACTTTTATCGGGGGGAAATTCTCGAGGAGGCGGACCTTCCGGTCAAGTTTGTCGCCTACACGGCCTGCTTCAGGCGGGAGGCGGGGGCGGCGGGAAAGGATACCCGGGGACTGATCCGGCAACATCAGTTCGACAAGGTCGAGCTCGTCTGGCTCTCCTCCCCGGAGAGCTCGATGGAGAATCTGGAGCTCCTCACCCGGGATGCCACGGAGATCCTGGAGCGACTGGGACTTCCCTATCGGGTGATCTCCCTGTGCACCGGAGATCTCGGATTTTCCTCCGCCAAGACCTATGACGTGGAGGTCTGGCTTCCCTCGCAGGGACGATACCGGGAGATCTCCTCCTGCTCCAACTTCCAGGACTTTCAGTCCCGCCGGGCCCAGATCCGGTATCGCCGGAGCTCGGACCGCAAGGTGGGGCTCCTCCACACCCTGAACGGGTCGGCGTTGGCGGTGGGCCGCACGCTGGCCGCGATTCTCGAAAACTACCAGACCGAAGACGGAAGCGTGGTCGTTCCCGACGCGCTACTCCCCTATATGGGGGGGATCTCCCGAATCCAACCGGAGTCGATCTCCTCCCGCCCATAGGATATCCAAAGAGAAAGGACAGCAGTTTATGAGCGGACTCTCCGCCGACGGAGCAAAGCTGAATAAGGGAAAGGTTCTTTTCGTGGGGCGAGATATCTTTCTCGGCACCATGGTTGCCAATATAGTGGAGAAGGTGGGGTTTTCGAGTCTCTCCTCGATTCCCGCCAAGGTCTTCAACACCGTTTCGGCCGATCTTTCCATCAAGGCCCTGGTGGTGGACATGAAGGAAGCCAAGGACTTCCTCACGGAAATCGTGGAGGCCGGGGGCACGGGAAGTCGTCCCAAGCTCATCGCCGTCATTTTCCACAACGACATCGATTCCCGACGGCATGCACAGAAGGCAGGATTTGAATATGTCATTCATCGCTCCCAGCTCGGCACCAATCTTCCCCAGATTCTCACGGAAAAAGAGAGACGGTAGAGACGCGGCAGTCGTTCTGGCAGCCGCCCTCTCCTCTTTTTCCTTTCTTCTCGGATTTTCTCCCGATCTTTCTGCCGCCCCTCTCTGCCCCGGACCCGTCCAGAATCCCCGCCTCCTTCTTTCGCCCCCCGGCTCTGCCCGAGAGACCCCCGAGCGCCTGCTCGATGCGGCCCGGATCCTTCGCGATTTCCCGGGGGGAAAGGCGGGGGGCGAGGAGGCTCTGGCCCGGGTTCGAAAGATGCTCCTGGCCCTCCCGGAGGCCGAGAGGCTTCGTCCGGATCGTCAGGTTCTCTTCGCCGAGCGGGACACCCAACTGGTCCTCTATCGGGGGTTTCCCGGAGGCATGCATTACGGTAAGAGGGCCGAGGCCACCCTCGACCGCCTCCTTCGCCAGGATCCCTCCCTGGCAAGGGGGCACCTTCTGAAGGGGATTGCCCTCTATTACAAGCCCTGGTTTGTGGGGGGATCGGTGAAGAAGGCCCTGAAGGAATTCGAGTTGGCCAACCGCCTCTCCCCCTCGGACCCCCGGATCCTCTCCTGGATCGGGGTGGCCCGCCACCGGCTGGGGGTGGCCGGAGCCCGTGCCGCCATGCGCCAGCTCCGGGCACTGTGTCCCGCGAGTCCCTTCTACCGGGTCCGCGCCGAGACCTTTGACCCTCGGGCCCCCCACCCGTGATCGGGGAGACGACCTACCGCCTCTACCTCCGACGGGAAGAGCGGGTGAGACATCGCGACTATCCCGAATGGGGGGCGGGCCGGGTGGTCGAAACCCGGGAATCCTCCGTTCCCGGAGGAGCCTGCTTTGTCCTCGTCCGCTTCGAGGACGGCCAGGAGCGGCTCTTCTTCAACGATCTCAACGATACCCGCTGCTGTTATTACACGGGCCTTCTCCGATCTCTCGTCTCCCTGCTTTAACCCTGTTGAAGGTCGCTGCAGGGCCCGTCGCCTCTTCCCTTTGTGTTGTCGGCTCCCGATATGCGGTATAGTAGAGGGAGAGTTTGACGGGCCGTTTCCCGGCCCCTTCCCCCCGTCCCTATCGAAAGGATCCTCCATTTCCGGACTGACCGGTCACCTCACGGGGCTCAAGGCAAGCCAGCTGAAATCCCTCACGCGCCTCCAGGGTCGGAAGGTCTCCCCCGGTCTGTGGGTCGGACCGGAGATGGCGCGCCAGATGGCCGCCCTCAGCCACGAGACCGGTCGCCAGATCGCCCTGCTCATCACCCGGGAAGGGACTGTGGCGATGGTGGTGGTGGGCACCGCCCGGGAGATCTACCTCTCAGAGCTCCCCCCGTCCCGCTCCGGCGGACGCTCCCTCCGGGGTCTCCGGATGGTCCACACCCACCTCCAGGGGGAGCCCCTCTCCCAGGACGACCTCAACGATCTGGCCCTTCTGCGCCTCGATGCCATGGTCGCCATTTGCTTAAACCGGAACTCCGGACTTCCCGAAAAGATCTGCGTGGCCACGATCGACCCCGACCCCCAGGCCGAATCTCCCTGGATTGTCGATCCCCCTCTTCCGGTGGGCCCTGAGGCCTTTGATTCCTCCGGCCGGGTGGAGGCCCTGGAGGAGGAGCTGGCCCGGAGACTCTCCGCCGCCACCAAGCACACCACCGGCCAGGAGCGGGGCCTTCTGGTCTCGGTGTCGACTGCGTCGATCTCCGACCAGGAGGAGGCCCTGGCCGAGCTCTCCGAGCTCGCCCGCTCCGCCGATGTCGACGTTCTCGGGATCGTTCGCCAGAGGGTCGCCCGCTACCACCCCACCACCCTGATGAGCATCGATCGCCTCAAGTCCCTCCTCATCCATGCCCTGAAGCTCCATGCCACTCTCATCATCTTCGAGCAGGAGCTCTCCCCCAACCAGGTGAGGAAGATCGCCGAGATGACCGAGCTCAAGGTGATCGACCGGACCCAGCTGATTCTCGACATCTTTGCCCGCCGGGCCCACAGCCGGGACGGCAAGCTCCAGGTGGAGCTGGCGCAGCTCAAGTACCTTCTTCCCCGCCTTTTCGAACGCTCCACGGCGCTCTCCCGGCTGACCGGGGGGATCGGAGGCCGGGGTCCGGGAGAGACCCGGCTCGAAGAGGACCGCCGGAGGGTGCGGGACCGTATCTCTTCCCTCGGAGCGAAGCTTCGCCATCTCGAGGTGGAGAGGAGCGGCAGAAAGAGCCGGCGGAGGGAGGCGGCCATACCGGTGGTCTCTCTGGTGGGCTATACCAACGTGGGCAAGTCCACCCTCCTGAACCGGCTCACCAAGAGCGATGTTCTGGTGGAGGACAAGATGTTCGCCACCCTCGACCCGACCTCCCGCCGCCTCCGCTTTCCCCGGGAGCGGGAGATCATCCTCACCGATACCGTGGGATTCATCCGGGACCTTCCCGCCGACCTTCGCCGGGCCTTCATGGCAACCTTCGACGAGTTGAGGGATGCCGATCTCATCGTCCATGTCGCCGATGGCTCCCACCCCCAATGCGAGGTGATGATCGAGCGGGTGACGGAGATCCTCCGGGAGATGGATCTCGACCGCATTCCTGTCCTTCTCCTCTTCAACAAGTGTGACCGCATCGATGGCGAGACCCGCGAGAGGCTGGCCGTCCGATATCCGGAGGGGATCTTTGTCTCGGCCATGGAGTCGGAGACCCTTCGGCCTCTGGAAGAGATCCTCCAGAGGCGACTTTTCGAGCGCCCCCTGACCTCTCTGGCGGAGGAGGGCTCCTGATGGGTTCCGAGCGCTCCCCTTCCCTTTGCCGCCCGACCCTTCCTGTGCCTCGAGATCTCTGCGACCAATGCCGGATGTGTTGCCGTTTTACCGATCCCGACCGCTCCCCCTGGGTCTCCCGGACGGGCGATCTCACGGATTTTCCCGAGAGCTTTTCGGCGGCTCGCCCCCTTCGCCTCCTTCCGCTGCCGGAGGCGCCGGCCGATCCTCCGGTCTGGCGCTGTTCGGCCCTGGGGTCCGATGGCCTCGGCTGCGACATTTGGGGGGAACATCCGGCGGACTGCCGGCTCTATCCTCTTCTGGTCGTCTTCCGGGAGGGATCCTTTCGGATGGTGCTCGACCCCGACTGCCCCTTTTCCTCCCGGGAGAGCCCGTCCTTTTTCCGTCGGCATGCCGATGGCTTCCTGTCCGAGGAATGGGTCCGGATGACCCCCGAAGGGCTCCGGGCGATCCGCCCCTTTGCCGAGCGCGAAGACCGCCCCCACTTCCAGGAGGTTCTCGTCCTTCCCCACCCTGTGGCCCCTCGCCGTGGATCCGCTCTCCCCTGACCTCCTGCGTGAATACTTGCCGCCGGACCTCCCCGAATCGCCTCCGTATTCCTTTCTCCATCCGGGGGCCCTCTTTCTCTTCTCCGAGAGGGTCACCTATCGGGAGATCGAGGGCCTCCCCTCGGAAAGGGTGCTGGTCGCCCTCACCAATGACGGTGCGGCCTTTCTTCCCCTTCCCCCCCTCCCCTTTTTCGACCCGCGGCTCTCCCCCCGGGATCGGGGAAAATGTCTTCGGGAGACATTCTCCCTTCTCTCCTCGCTCCATCCCTCCTCTCCTCCTCCGTTTCTCGAAGGCTGTCCGGCCGATCTCTTGCCGGAGGGGCCCTTTCTCGTCGAAGCGGGAGAACGGGAAGTCGTTCTCGCCTCCTCCACCGTCCTCAGTCCCCGGGGAAACACCGGCCGGGCCTTTCGCTGGGAAAATAACCGTCTCGAACGGCTCCATGGCCCCACGCATCTTCGCCGGATCCGGCCGGAAGACGAGGGAGCCGTCTGGGCGCTGGTCGCCGACTTTGCCGGCTACCGCAAGCGCGTGGCCCGGGATTTCCTCGAACGGGAGATGGCCTCCGACATGGAGAGGAGCATTGACCGGGCCATGGATCCCCGATGGGCGGATTCTCTGGAGGGGTGGGTGCTGGAAGGGCCCAAGGGTCTCTTGGCGGCGGGGTGGTACGGGAGGTCGGCCTCCGGCCGGGTTCTGGTCGGCTTTCTCGAGGCCCGCAGGCCCGAGGTCTCCAATGTGGGAGGGGCCATGATGCGAAAGATCCTGGAGGCGGAAGAGGCGGTCAAAAGCCCGGTGGAGTGGATCAACATCGGGGGGGGCACGGGGATCGCCGGGGTCGAGCGGGCGAAACAGATCCGTCCCCACGACCGGGTCCTTTCCCTGGTCCGGATCCGACCGGTCTGACGAGGACCCCCTACTCCTCGATCTGGCGGGCGATCTCGCGGGTGGCGGCCCCCACGTCGGGAAGGCCCTTGGCAAAGATCCGGACGATTTCCTGGCGCTGGGGGATCCCTTCGAGCATGCGGGCGAGGAGCCCCCGTCCGACCTTTCCGGAGAGGGGGTCGTAGACATCGAGGTTGCCCTCGCCCTGAAAGGGATTTTCCGGGCGGGTGTCCCGGCTCGCCACGTCGAGGCGGATCTCCGCTCCCCGGGGAAGAAGTCCCTTGGACGCGAGACTCCGGGAGAGAGCGTCCATATCCGGAAGGGGGGTCTTTTTGGGGCTGGCGGCCCCAGAAAGCTCCCAGGTTCGCTCATGGACCATCGTCCAGATCTTTTCCCGCCGGAGAAAGGCACCCCACCCCTCCCCCAACCGCCGGAGCCGGGGGGATCGGGAGCATCCCCAGGTTCTCACCGTCTCCAGGAGATGGTGGTCGGTGAGGGTCAGGAAGCGGGAGAGGTCCTCGGCGGGATCGTGGGGCAGGAGGATCGCCAGGGTGTCTCCGATGAGGTCCCGAAGGGCCAGGTCAAAGGAGCGGGTGGTGCGGTGGAAGTAAATCTGGGAGTACATGTATCGCCGAGCCTGGATGAACTGCTCGAAGACCCCGAGTCCGTAGCGATGGATGGCCAGCCGCCCCTTCTGCACGTGGGTGTAGTAAAGGATTCGGTCGATATCCACGGGGGCCGTGGCCACCCCGCACATGTAGGCATCCCGGAGAACGTAATCGAGGTTGTCCACGGTGAAGATTCCCGAGAAGAGCGGCTTGAGGGCGGCCAGAACGGGAAGATCCCTGGGGACGGGGTTGGGGGCTTTTCCTTTTCCCACAAGATAGGCCACCCAATCTCCGGAGATCCTCTCCCCGGAAGCAAAAAAACCTGAGGGACTCCTGTCGATATTCTCGAGGATTTCTCGCAGGGGGCCCCCGATGATGATCTGGCTCATTTTTTCGTGGGATCTTCCGAATCGCGGCTGGGAGACGGTCTCATCGTAGAAGTGGCAGAAGGGGCCGTGGCCGGTGTCGTGGAGGAGGGCCGCCACCCGGAGAAGCCCCTCGAAAAAGGGAAGGGAAAATTCTTTCGAGAATCCCGGGTAGAGATGGCGGGCGAAGCGTCCGGCCATATGCATGGCGCCCAGGGAGTGGGCAAACCGGGTATGTTCGGCGGCGGGAAAGACGAACCGGGCGCTTTGGAGCTGGTAGATTCCCCGGAGGCGCTGAACCCAGGGACTGTCGATCAGGGTTCGTTCCGTGGGATGGCCGGGTGATTGGGGGGTGTCCACGAAGGTGATGTAACCGTGGACAGGGTCAGCGATGAGCGAGAGCCCGTCGTAGGGAAGGGCGGCGACTCGTTCTTTCATGGACGGGCTTTCATGGACGGGGAGTGTCCTTCTGGATTTCGGGTCCGGGGAAGACCTTCGTAAGCCGAGTTCTGTCGAGGATGGCCATTACTCTGGGACCAGGGTTACCCCTGGACTCTAGCGACCTTACCCGGAGGCGTGGGCCGGGCCAGCCTTCCGCACGAATGCGAGCCTCCCTATTTGGTCTTGCACCGGGCGGGGTTTACCATGCCGTCTCCGTCACCGGAGACGCGGTGAGCTCTTACCTCGCCTTTTCACCCTTACCGGACCGGAGTCCGGCGGTTTGTTTTCTGTGGCACTTTCCTTCCTGTCGCCAGGACTGGGTGTTACCCAGCGCCCTGCCCTGCGGTGCTCGGACTTTCCTCCCGGACATGATGTCCGGGCGGCCATCTTCCAGTCTTCTCCCGAACCCGGATCCCAGAGGATCCGGGGGTTCCCCTTGCATGAGGGGGCGTTTCCCCTCCCCTTTCGCCCTATTCGAGATAGAGCCACCTCTGACAGTGTAGGCAGGGGATGATCTTTTGGCGTTTTTTGACCTCTGTCATGGTTCGGGGAGGAAGAACCATCCGACAGGCCCCGCAGGTTCCCTCCTGGATGCGGGAGACCACCAAGCCGTTCTTGTGGGAGATCTTGAGGCGCTGGTACTGGGAGAGCAGTGTCTCGGGGAAGGTGCCCATCAGGCTCGTCTTCTCCGACTCCAAGGCGTCGATCTCTCCCTTTTTCTCCGTCTCCCGTTCGGCCTGGGCCGCCCGGGCGGCCTCAATCTCCTGCCGGAGGGAGTCGACCTCGGTGGTTCGATTTTCGAGGGTCTTGTCGAGGGTCTCGAGGGTCTCCATCAGCCGGAGGATTTCATCCTGAAGACGCTCGACTTCGTCGCGACGGAACTCCATCTCGGCCATGTAGGCCTGAATTTCCCGGGAGTTGCGAAGCTCCTTGTTTTTTTTCTTGTTCTCCGAGATGATGTGCTCGTTTGTCCGGAGCTCTTCTTCCTTGTCCTTTTTTTCTCGGGTCAGGGACTGGTGGTCCTTCCGTTCGGCATCGATCCGGGCGATCAGCCCGGAGAGCGCCTCTTCCCTTTCCTGAAGACCGGCCCGGGATGCCTCTATCTCACCGGTAATTTGGGCTAATTCGTTGTCGATCGTTTGTAGCCGGTATACCAGGGCCAGGGTTTCCTGGACCGAGGGTCCCACGTCCAAGGGGAGGTCCTTTCTTCTCGTTCGTTTTCGGTGGTGGGCCCACCAGGATTCGAACCTGGAACCAACCGGTTATGAGCCGGCAGCTCTGCCGTTGAGCTATAGGCCCGTTATTTCGCCAGGCTACCAGTCGAGAAAGCTCTTGAGCTGGTTGCTCCGGCTCGGGTGGCGAAGCTTTCTCAGGGCCTTGGCCTCGATCTGTCGGATACGTTCGCGCGTCACGTCGAAGTCCTGACCGACCTCTTCGAGGGTATGGTCGGTCAGCTCGCCGATGCCGAAACGGAGGCGGATGACCTTTTCCTCGCGGTCGGTGAGGGTCGAAAGGGACTGGCCGATCTTTCTGACCAGGTCGTAACGGACGGCCGCCTCGATGGGAGAGATCGTTTTCTTGTCCTCGATGAAGTCTCCCAAATGACTATCTTCTTCCTCTCCGATCGGAGTTTCAAGTGAGATGGGTTCCCGGGCGATCTTCAGGACGCGGCGAACCTTGTCCACCGGCATCTGCATCTCCTTGGCCAACTCCTCCGGAAGGGGCTCTCTGCCAAGCTCCTGTACGAGGTGTCGACTGGTGCGGATGAGCTTGTTGATCGTCTCGATCATATGGACGGGGATACGGATCGTCCGGGCCTGGTCGGCAATGGCCCGGGTAATGGCCTGCCGAATCCACCAGGTGGCATAGGTGGAGAACTTGAAGCCCCTCTTGTATTCGAACTTGTCCACCGCCTTCATCAGGCCGATATTGCCTTCCTGGATCAGGTCGAGGAACTGGAGGCCGCGGTTGGTGTAGCGCTTGGCGATGGAGACCACAAGGCGAAGGTTGGCCTTGATGAGCTCGGATTTGGCCTCCCGGACCTTCTCCTCCCCCCGGATGATCTGCAGAAGGCTTTCCTTGGCCTCCGAAGGCGAGAGGAAGGTCTCGGCCTCGAGAGAGAGGATGTGTTCGTGGGCCTTGGCGAACTGCTCGAAGAGCTCCTTCTTTTCCGCGGAGAGCTTCGACTTTTTCGACTTCTCTCCCACCTTTTTGAGGATCTCTTCCACGGGAAGTCCGATCCGTCTCCGGCACTGGTCGAGTGTCCGCTCCGTCTCCTCGAACTGGCCCACGACGTCGCGAAGTTTTTCGATCAGGATATTGATCTGCCGCTGCTGGAGGTTCATCTCGAGAATCACCTCCACCACCTCGTGGCGGATCTTCTTCACCTTTTCCCGAAGGGCCCGCTTCTTGGTCGGATCCTTGAGAACCGCCTTCATCTTGTGGGAGAGGTCGTTCATCTTGGCAAAGTGTTCTTCGATCTTGGCCGCCTGGCCGATGAAGGTCTCCGTGGCCTGGCGTGCCGCCGGAGATTTGTCCTCCTCCTCGGACTCCTCCTCCGACTCGAGATCGATGATGTCCCGGATCCCCACGATCCCCGTCTGAATCTTGTCCCGAAGTCCGAGAATGCTCTGGATGGAAAGGGGAACCCCGAACAGGAAGGAAAAGACCTCGGTCTTGCCTTCTTCGATCCGCTGGGCGATCTTGATCTCGCCTTCCCGGGTCAGGAGGGGCACCGAGCCCATCTCCTTGAGATAGAGACGAACCGGGTCGTCGGTCCGGACTCCGGCGGCGGCAATTCCGTCGGAGAGGTCTTCGGTGTCGGCCTCTTCCTCGAGGGCGGTGATTTCGATCTCCTCGAAGAGCTCCTCCTCCTCGCTTTCGCCTTCGGTAAACTCCACATGTTCCGATTCATCCTCGACGATGTCGATGTTCATGTCCCCGAAATAGCTGAGGATGGAGTCCATCTCTTCGGAGTCCACCGCTTCGGAGGGCAGGGCATGGTTCAGTTCGTCGTAGGTGAGATATCCCCGTTCCTTCCCTAGGGTGATCAGATCCTTCATTTCGGAAAGACGCTCGTTTTTTGACATCGTGTCTCCCTATGGGTCTATGAGAGGACGGATCCGGGTCTTTCGGGTCCGTCCGTTCGAAATCTCTGTCTGTTCTTGCGGGACATGCGCCAGGCGGCAAGCCGAATGTCCTCGAGCCGTTCCTGGCGGGAGCCCGGGTCGGAGGGAAGCTCGTACCAGAGCTTCATCAATGGGGGATCCCGCCTGAGAAGATCGTGAAAGCTCCCTGTTCCATTGGTGTCGGGGTCCAATCCCTCCTGCGCCCAAAGCGCGTCGAGGATGGAGGCCAGTCCCGGCTCCTCGACGAAGGCGAAGTCTTCTCTCTTCAGAACCTCCCGAGGGTGGGGGGATTCTCCGTCGACCCACATCCTCAAAAGCTCCACCAGATGGTTCCTGACGGCGAGGGCACGATTCCCCAGTGCCGGCCCTTCCGCCTCCGCCGCCCGTTCCTTCCGGGCCTCCCGGGAGGCTTCCGGACCGGACAGCAGCGAATGGGCGAGAAGATCCTTCATGGTTCCCAGAAGGATCGCCCCGCTCTGAAGAAGCCGGTCCTGCACCTCCAGGTCGGGAAAGGCCCGGACCATGGCGAGAAAGTCCGCAGTCAACGCCGACCGTGCCGCCTGATCCTTTCCGGCTCTGGCCACCGAGGAGGTCAGCCAGTCCAGGACGAAGTCTCCCATGGGAAGGGCTTCCGCCAGAGCCTTCTCCACCGCAGATCGCCCCTCCTGCTGAACCCAGGTGTCGGGGTCGGTTCCGTCAGGCAGCCAGATGGCCCGGAAAGAGAGATCGGGATCCCAGAGAAAACGGCCGACAATGCTCATGGCGGCTTCTCTTCCGGCCCGATCTCCGTCGAAGAGGAGGATGACCTCTCCGGCACTTTTCTTGATCGTGGAGATGTGGGCCGGCCCCAGGGCGGTCCCCAGAGGAGCGACCACATTCTCTATTCCCGCCTGGGAGAGGGCAATGACGTCGAAGTAGCCCTCCACCACCAGCACCCGCCCCTCTTTTCGCATCGAGCGGGCCGCTTGGTCGATCCCGTAGAGGATCTCCCTCTTTTTGAAGGTCGGCGACTCGGCAGAGTTGAGATACTTGGGGGATCGGCCTCCCGACTCAAGCGTTCGTCCTCCGAAGCCCACGGGAGCGCCTCCCTCCCGATCCCGGATGGGGATCATGATTCGATTTCTGAAGAGATCCCCTCCCCCGTATCCCCCTGGCCCGGAGGCAGGAGGCCGGATCATTCCCGTCTCGATGAGGGCCTGTCCGAGGGGGTCAGGAAGGCTCCCCTCCCGGCCCCCTCCAAAGGTCTCGGAGAGAATGGATGTGGGCGGAGCCCATCCGAGGCCGAATCTCTCGATCGTCTTTTCGGTAAGTTTCCGGGACTCCCTGAGGTAACGCCGGGCCGGCTCTCCCTGAGAGTAAGAGAGAGCCTTCCGGTAGAGGTCAAAGGCGCTTTGGAGAGCCTTTCTGATGCGGTCCCTTTTTTCGCGTTCTTCGGCCGACCCTCGCTCGGGGAGGGCGATTCCCGCGTCTTGGGCCAGCAAGCGAACAACATCGCCAAAGGTTTTGTGGTCAAGCTTTTCGACGAGGCGAAAGACATCCCCCCCGGCATGGCAACCGAAACAGTAATAGAGCTGTTTGTCGGGATCGATCTGGAACGAAGGGGACTTTTCTTCATGAAAGGGACACAGGCCCACCCATTTTTGCCCGCGTTTCCTCAGGTTGACGTAGCGAGACGCGACCTCTACGAGGTCCGTGGCACGACGAACCGACTCAACCCATTCATCCGCCATCTTCCGTCCGTTCGATTGGGCTCCGGATACGACTCCTTCAGAAAAAGACAGTCGCCGGTCAGGATTTCTCGAGGGCCGCCTTGACCTTCTGGCTGACGATCCTGTTGTCGGCGCGGCCCTTGGTTCGGGGGGAGAGCCACTGCATGAGGGCTCCCATGGCCTTGGGTCCGGCAGCACCCGTGGCGGCAATCCCTTCAGCGACCAGGGCATCGATGGCCGCTTCGGAGAGCGGCTCGGGGAGGTATTCTCTCAGGATCGCCTGTTCCGCCCGTTCCTTGTCGGCGAGGTCGATGCGTCCTCCGGCCGTGAACCCCTGGATGGACTCATCCATCTTCCGGGTCATGGAAGAGATCGTCTCGATAATCTCCTCGTCGGTGAGAGTCGAGCCTTTACCCTTTTCAATTTCCCGATTTTTGACCTGGGAGAGAAGAAGGCGAAGAACGGAAAGCCGGACAGAGTCCTTGGCCTTCAGGCTCTCTTTCTGGTGATCCAGAAGCGTTTCCCGAAGTCCCACTCGTTCCCCTTTTTCAATTAGGAAAGACAGTATGTCAGGGTGATGAACTCGAGAGGGGCCATTCCAGGGGCGGTCCAGGCCGTGGCAGATTGCCGCTGTGCGAACCCGGACATTCCTGGGAGAGGCTCCTGCAACGCGACGTTCTTCGGAACGGACAGGAGTCTCCTGTCTGCTCCGGCATCCCGTTTTGGAGAAGAGCTCTAGCGAACCGCCAAGCGGGCCCGCTTCATGGCCTTCTTTCTGGCAGCGAGGGCTTTCTTCTTGCGGCGGACGGAGGGCTTTTCGTAATGTTCGCGCTTCTTGACGTCGGAGAGGATCCCCGCTTTTTCGCACTGTTTTTTGAAGCGCTTGAGGGCGCTTTCAAACGATTCGTTTTCCTTGACGCGAACTCCAGTCATTCAAAACCTCCCTTATGGATAGGACTGACGCAGACTGTTTATTTTATACCCCGGTCGAAATATTGTCAAAGAAAAGGAGAGGATCAAGGCAGGGCGCGAATTTTACCCTTCAGCCGGGGGGCCACCCCATCTCACGGCCTGCCAGCAGGTGGATATGGAGGTGGGGAACGGTCTGCCCCCCTTCCTCCCCTGTATTGACGACAAGACGGTACCCCTTTTCCTCGAGGTTTTTCTTTGCCACGATTCCCTGCCCCAGATCCAGGAGGTCCTTCATCTCTTCGGCGGCCCGGGGACCCTTCATGAACTCACCAATATGGGGGGAATGGCGCTTGGGGATGAGGAGAACGTGGTGGGGAGCCTGGGGAGCGATATCTGCGATCGCCACCGAATCGGCGGATTCTCCCAGACGTCCTGCGGGGATCTCTCCCCGAATGATGCGACAAAAAAGGCACGGGTCCGAGGAGGGCGCCGTCATGGAGTATGTCCTTTCTTTTGGGGGGTCTGGGAGCGCTCCTTCTTTTCCTCGAGCCCCCCCTTTCCCGTGCGTTTTTCCAGAACCTCCAGAACGTCCTCCCAGGGGGTGTGGCTCCTCTCCATCGCCACGAGGAGGTGGAAGAGCAGGTCGGCCATTTCGGAGCGGGTTCCGGGAGCATCCTCCTCATAGATGGCGGCCATCGTCTCGCCTGCCTCCTCCACGAGTTTCTTGAGGAGGGCCGAGCGCGGCCCGGAAAGGAGGCGGGCGACGTAGGAGGTTTCGGGGTCGCCCCCCCTTCGGCGGGCGATGGTTGCCGAGAGATCTCCCAGGGTTTCGAAGGCCGGTCGAACGTCGGTCTCGGGAAAGAGGGGCCGTCCGTCGAAGCAGCTTTCCGTTCCGGTGTGGCAGGTCGGCCCCTGGGGGCGAACCAGAGCCAGGAGGGTATCGCCATCGCAGTCGTAGCGGAGCGAGACCAGTGCCAGAAAATGGCCGGAGGTCTCTCCCTTGGTCCAGAGCCGTCCCTTCGAACGGCTGAAAAAGGTGACCCTCCCGCTGTCGAGTGTCTTGTGGAAGGCCTCCCTGTTCATGTATCCCACCATCAGGACCTTGCCGAAGCGGACCTCCTGGACCACGACGGGGCGGAGGATCCCTTCGTCGGGAAAGAGGGTGTGAAGGATGGAGTCATCCACGGTCGTCTCCCGGAGAAAAGGTGTCCATGGGGGGCCGGACTGCCAGCCCCTGTCCGAACAGAAAACGCCGAAGGTCCCGGAGGTCGACCGTCCCGAAGTGAAAGAGGCTGGCGGCCAGAGCGGCATCGGCCCCGGATTCGAAGGCCAGACGAAAGTCGTCGAGGCTCCCGGCCCCCCCGGAGGCGATGAGGGGCACGTCCACCGCCCGGCTCACTGCCCGGAGAAGATCGGTGTCGTACCCCGTCTTCGTTCCGTCTCTGTCCATGGAGGTCAGGAGAATTTCTCCCGCTCCTCGCCGGGCGCCTTCGACGATCCACTCCAGGGCGTCACGGTCGGTGGGGCGGGTCCCCCCGTGGGAGTAGACCCGCCAGGACTCCCCTTCCCTCTTGACGTCCACGGCCAGGACGATGCACTGGGAGCCGAAGCGAATCGCCCCCTCAGTGAGGAGCTCCGGGCGCGAGAGGGCGGCCGAGTTCAGGGAGACCTTGTCCGCTCCCGCATTGAGGGCCTTGCGGATTTCGTCAGTGGTCCGGATGCCTCCCCCCACGGTCAGGGGGAGAAAGACCCGGCTCGCCGTCTGTTCCACGATCTCAAAGAGCGTTCCCCGGTTTTCCACCGAGGCGCCGATGTCCAAAAAACACAGCTCGTCGGCCCCCATCCGATCGTAAAGGGCGGCGGTTTCCACCGGGTCGCCGGCATCGGTGAGGGATTCGAAGCAGACCCCCTTGACCACCCTTCCCCCCTTCATGTCCAGACAGGGGATGATCCGCTTCTTCAGCATGGGGGGAGATCCTCCCGGCAGAGAGCCAGGGCGGCGGCCAAGTCCACCGCTCCGGTATAGAGGGCCCGTCCCACGATGGCTCCGGAGACCTTCGCTTCCCGAAGGCGGAGAATGTCGTCGAGGGAGCCGATTCCCCCGCTGGCGATCACCGGGGCGTTGAGCGTGGCCGCAAGTTCCCGGTAGACGGGAAGGTTGGGACCTTCGAGCATGCCGTCCTTGGAGATGTCGGTATAGACAAATCCCGCAACCCCTTCAGAGGCGAGCCTTGTCATGGTGGCGAACGGAGAGCCCTCGGTGGTCTCAAGCCATCCCGAGATGGCGATTTTCCCTCCCCGTACATCCACCCCCACGAAGAAGCGTCCGGAACATTCCCGGAGCATGGCTCCAAGAAAGTCGGGGTTGGTGAGCGCTCCGGTTCCAAGGACGAGCCTCTCGACTCCCAGTTCGAGATAGCGTCGGGCGGTATCGAGGGTGCGGATCCCTCCCCCCACCTGGATCTTTCCCGGAAAGGCCCCGATGATGGCCTTCAACGCAGGGAGATTTCCTGGCTGGCCCGTCTTTGCCCCGTCGAGATCCACGACATGGAGCCAGGTGGCACCCTTTTCAGAAAAGCCTCGGGCGGCTCGGGCCGGATCCTCCTCATAGACGGTGGCCCGGGCAAAATCGCCCTGGGTCAGGCGGACTACGCGTCCCGAGGAGAGGTCGATCGCCGGGTAGAGCTGCATCTTAGAGTCCTCCAAAGTTTTCGAGTAGTTTGAGACCCGCCGACTGGCTTTTTTCCGGGTGGAACTGGACCGCGGCGACCCGTCCCCGACCGACCATCGACGGATAGAGTCCCTGATAGTCGGTCTCCCCCAGAACGAGGCCGGTGTCGGAGGTGCGGACCCGATAGGAGTGGACAAAGTAAAAGTCCGGCCGCTCAGGAAGAGCCGTCCAAAGGGGATGAGTGCCCTTGCGAACCACCTCGTTCCAGCCGATCTGGGGGACCTTTCCCCGGGAAGGATCGAAGGGAACGATTTCTCCGGAAAAAAACCCCAGCCCCTGGTGAGTTCCAAACTCCTGGCTCCGCTCGAAGAGGAGCTGCATGCCCAGGCAGATTCCCAGGAAGGGGCGATTCTCCTTGAGCCAGCGTTCGAGGACGGGGATCCATCCCTTTTGTTCCAGACGGATCTTTCCCTCTCCAAAGGCTCCGACTCCGGGTAACACCAGATGAGTGGGAGACTCTGCGGCCATCTCCTCCGGAGAGGCCACAACCCTGACTCGGTGGCCGCTGGCCTCCAGCGCCTTCGACACGGAGTGGATATTTCCCATGTCGTAGTCGATGACGCAGGTCCGGGGGGACGCCGGCATCAGAGGGTGCCTTTGGTGGAGGGAATCCCCGTCTGGCGGGGATCCGGAGAGACGGCCATCCGAAGGGCCCGAGCAAAGGATTTGAAAAGGGCCTCGGCCTTGTGGTGGCTGTTTCTTCCGGAGAGAAGCTGGAGATGGAGGGTCAGTCGGGCCTTCTGGCTAAAGGCCTGAAAAAAGTCCTCCAGAAGGTCGAGGTCGAAGTCCCGGACCCTCTCTCCCCGTTCGAGGGGAAGGTCGTAGACGAGGAAGGGGCGTCCGGAGAGGTCCACCACGGCCCTGGCCAGGGCCTCGTCGAGCGGGGCATAGAAGAAGCCGTAGCGGCTGATGGCCGTGCGCTCTCCCAGAGCCTCATCGAATAGGCTTCCCAGAAGGAGTCCGGTGTCCTCCACCGTGTGGTGCCAGTCTACATGGAGGTCTCCCTTGGCGGTGAGCTCGAGGTCGAAGAGTCCGTGGCGGCCCACCTGGTCCAGAAGATGGTCGAAAAAGGGCATCCCGGTGGAGATGGTTGTCTTTCCGGTTCCATCGAGAGCCAGGGTCCCTTCGATTCGGGTCTCCCGGGTCTCCCGGAGGAGCGAGGCCGTGCGGGGGAGTCTGCGGGGGGAAGTCTTCATGGCGATCCTTTCATGATGGAGGAGAGGGCCTCAAGAAAAACCCGGATCTCATTTTTGTTTCCGATGGACACCCGGAGGCAGTCGCGGAGAAGTGGGTGGTCAGGAGACATGTCGCGAATGGCAATTCCCCGTGCCCGGAGTCCGGATTCGACCCGAGATGCCGACATCGATTCCGTGCGGAAGAGGAGGAAGTTCGCCTCGGAGGGGAAGGGCCGAAGGCCCGGGATTTGGCCCAGGGCGGCAAACAAACGTTCACGTCGGGCGGCGGTCTGGCGGGCCCGGGACTCGAGCCTCGGAAGCGCCTCCCGGCAGAGCAGGGCTCCGGCCGACTGGAGCAGGCTGTCGACATTATAGGGAAGTCTCGCGAGATCGAGCCGCGAGAGAATGCCCGGAGAGGCGGCCAGCCAGCCGAGCCGAATGGCGGCCAAGCCGAGTTTGGAAAAGGAGCGGAGGACCATCAGATTGGGAAACCGACCAAGAAGCTCGAGGGAGGTGCTTCGGGCGAAAGGGGCATAGGCTTCGTCGATCAGGACCCCCCCCGGGGAGGCCCCGGCGATTCGGGCGATCTCTTCAGGGGGCAGCCCCTCCCCCGTCGGATTGTTGGGGTGGGTGAGCACCACCAGGGCAGGGCTGTGGCGACGTATCGCCTCCAGGAGCTGGCCGACGTTCAGGGAGAGGTTTTTCTCCAGCGAGACGGTGTGAACGCTCCGTCCCGTGAGATGAGCGAGATTCTTGTACATGGCAAAGGAGGGGTCGACGAGCAAAAGCGGGCCAGAAATGGCGAGAAAGAGAACTTCCAGGATCTCGTCCGATCCTTTTCCCAGTAAAATATGATCCGGATCGACATGGAAGTATTTTCCTATGTTTTTTCTTAAATCCTTCGATCCGCTGTCGGGATACCGGCTTAATTCAAGGGATGAGAAGGTTCTTCCCATTTTTCTCAAGAGTCGGGGAGGGAGGGAGACGGAGGGTTCCAGTCGGTCCAGGCGAAGAAGCGGAAGGGACTCTTGGGGGAGGGCTCGGGGCCGGCCCTCTTCCGGGAGGTCTGTCCGCAGCCATGTCAGCGCCGTGGAGGTCACGGAGAGGTCCTTCGGCGAAGGGCGGCCGAACGGGCATGGCCTTCGAGCCCTTCCGCCCGGGCGAGGATTTCCGAGACCTCCAGGATCCGGTCGAGCTCCGGGATCTTTTCGGCCCCTCCGGGATCTCCCACAAGGCTGGTTCTCTTCAGGAAGGTTTCGATGCCCACGGGAGAGGCAAATCGGGCGGTTCCATTCGTGGGAAGCACATGGCTCGGCCCGTAACAGTAATCTCCGGCCGCCTCCGGAACCCCCGAGCCCAGAAATATCGCTCCGGCGTTTTTGATCTCCCCGGCAATGGATCCGGGGTCTGCCACGCAGAGCTCGAGATGTTCGGGGGCGAGAAGGTCCGAGACGCGAATCGCCTCTTTGAGGGATTTGAGGACGAGGATCGCCCCAAAGCGTTCGAGCGCCCCCCGGGCAATTCGTTCCCGAGGAAGAGTCGAAAGCTGGCGTTCGAGCTCCTCCGAGACCTTTTCCGCAAGGTCCGGAGAGTCGGTGAGCAGGACCGCAGAGGCCTGGAGATCGTGCTCGGCCTGCGCCAGAAGGTCGGCGGCCACCCAGTCGGCCCTCGCTCCCCGGTCGGCGAGGATGACGACCTCCGTGGGGCCGGCGATCATATCGATGGCGATGGTTCCGTAGAGCTGGCGCTTGGCCTCTGCCACGTAGCGATTGCCCGGGCCGACGATGGCGTCCACAGCCGGAAGTGTCTCCGTCCCGTAGGCCAAGGCGGCGATTCCGTGGACCCCTCCCACCGGAAAGATCCGGTCGACTCCGGCGGCATGGCAGGCGGCGAGAACTACCGGGGCGATGCCCTCTGGACCGGCGGGTGTCAGCACCGATATCTCCCGGACACCGGCCACCCGGGCCACGGTAGCGGTCATGAGAACTGTCGAGGGGTAGAGGGCCGTCCCCCCGGGAACGTAGACGGCCACCCGGTCGAGGGGGGTCCATCTCATTCCCCCTTGGGGTCCGGCCGGGAGATCGACCAGGGCCTTGCGGGCGGCTTCATGCGTGGTTCGGATGCGACCAGTGGCATAGGCAAGAGCCTCCCGAAGGGCAGGGTCGAGATTGGTCCAGGCCGCCTCGGCCTCCTTTCGAGACAGTTCGAGATCGCTCTCCGTCCCGGAAAATCCGTCGAGACGGGTGGCCCAACTGAGAAGGGCAGCGTTTTTGCCCTCCCGCACCGAGACGATAATCTCCCCCACGCGGTCTCTGACCGAGCGAGCCTCTTCGTCCTTTCCTCGCGCCAGGATGGGCGCCAGGATTTCCCGGGCGTGGTCAATGTCGCGGACTCGGGTCACAATTGCCTTCAACGGACCTCCGGTCTACCCTGAAATCACTGGAGTATCAGGAACGTGGGGGCGGATCCTGTCGATAAGTGTCCTGACCGCGTCGTTTTTTGTCGCCCAGGAGGAGGGGTTCACGATGAAGCGAGCCGTCGAGGGAAGGATCTCCTCCTCGATTTCCAGGCGATTTTCCCGAAGTGTTCGTCCTGTGGCCACCAGATCGACAATCCAGTCGGCAAGCCCTGTCTGGGGAGCCAGCTCGAGCGAGCCATAAAGCTTGAGGATCGAAACCGGGATTCCCCGAGAGAGAAAGTGCGTCTCGGTGATGCGCGGGTATTTTGTGGCGATCCGGAGCGCGCCCTTTTCCTCCCCGACCGATCGGTGCCCCTGGGGGCGCGCCACCACGAGCCGGCAATACCCGATATTAAGGTTCAGGGGGGAGATGACCTCGCGGTTCTGCTCTTCGATCTGGTCTCGCCCGACCACTCCGGCATCGGCGCCCCCGAATTCCACGTAGGGGATGACGTCGGTGGAACGGACAAAGAGGATGGAAAGGGAGCCGCAGTCGGAGCGGGAGGTCAGGGCCCGGGGATTCTCCTTGTAATCCTTGAATCCGTAGCCGCCTTTTTCGAGAAGGCTCAGGATGTCCTCGAACATCTTCCCCTTGGGAAGGGCCAGGACCAGTGGCGAAGCGTTTATGGGAGATCCTCCTGAATGCGTTTGATCCGGGCCCCCAGGGCCTCAAGTTTCTTCTCGATCGCCTCGTAGCCCCGGTCGATATGGTAGACCCGCTTCACCTCGGTCTCTCCTTCGGCGATCAGTCCTGCCAGAACGAGGCCGGCCGATGCCCGGAGATCGGAGGCCATCACCGTGGCCCCTTCGAGGCGGCTGCCTCCCCGGACCATGGCCTGTGATCCATGGATTTCGATATTGGCCCCCATCCGATTCATCTCCATGACATGGGTGAATCGATTTTCGAAGACGGTTTCGACGACGGAGGAGGGACCCTCCGCGATGGCCATGAGGGGGAGAATCTGGGCCTGCATGTCCGTGGGGAATCCCGGGTAGGGGAGGGTGCGAAGGGAGACTCCCCGGGGTTTCTTGATGGCTCCCAAGGTGATTTTTCCCGGATGCGTTTCGGTTTCGGCTCCCATTGCCATCAAGACATCGAGAATGGAGGAGAGGGGGGCGGGATCGACCTCTCCGATCGTCACCTCATCCCCCAGAAGGGCGGCACCGACCAGGAATGTTCCCGCTTCGATTCTGTCGAACATGACGGAGAAGTGCACGGGGTCGAGGCGATCCACCCCGTCAATTCGAATGGTGGAGCTCCCGGCTCCGGAAATTCTGGCTCCCCGCGCCACAAGAAAGTTCGCCAGATCCATGATCTCGGGTTCTTCCGCGGCGTTGGTGATCGTCGTCTTGCCCTTGGCAAAGACGGCGGCCATCATGATGTTCTCTGTTCCGGTCACCGTCGGATAGGGGAGCGAGATCTCGCACCCTTCGAGTCCGTCGGTCTCGGCATCGATATAGCCATGATGAATGGTAATTTTTGCCCCCATTCTCTCGAATGCCTTGAGGTGCATATCGATGGGCCGGGCGCCGATGAGACATCCTCCGGGAAGGGAGACCCGAGCCTTTTTTCTTCGAGCCAGAAGAGGGCCCAGACAAAGCACCGAAGCTCGCATCGTCCGAACGAGGTCGTAGGGGGCCTCGAAGGAAGAGGTGTCCCCCTCTTCGATCTCCAGGCGGTCTGACCAGACCGGGGAATTGTGGGGGACGGTTTCCGGAATGACGGGCCCATCATGCGTGATGGAGATGCGGATACCCAGCTGCTCAAGGAGGAGGAGGGTGGTCCTGACGTCACGAAGGCAGGGAACGTTCGAAAGGGAGAAGGATCCGCCCAGAAGGGAGGAGAAGAGGATCGGAAGGGCCGCGTTTTTTGAGCCGGAAATTCTGACCGATCCGCGAAGGGGATGGCCTCCGACGATTCTGAATGCGTCCAAGGGTGGTCCTTATCGTGTCCAGAAGACGATCCGGTCTCGTCCCGAGATGTCCCTGATAATTGTGGGAAGTGCGGCGACTCCGTCCCTATCTCCCGCCATGAAGGAAAAGAGAGAGGGATCCCCCATTCCGTCGCCGATTTCGAGGGCGATGAGCCCCCCCTTCCGGATCAGTCGAAAGGCTCTGGGAAGAATCTTCCGGTAGGGATCCAGCCCGTCCGGTCCGCCGTCAAGGGCACGGATCGGTTCGAAATCCCGAACCTCCGGCTCGAGTGTGGGGATCGTGGCCGTGGGGATATAGGGGGGGTTGGAGAGAATGCAGTCAAAGGCCGGCTGATCCCCAAACATCTCTTCCCAGTCTCCCCGGAGGATGGCCAAGCGGTCGACGAGGCCGTGGCGAAGCCTGTTTTCGCGAAGAGTGGCGAGAGCCAGCGGCTCCCTTTCCACGGCGATGGCCTGGGCTTCTGGCCGTTCGAGAAGAAGAGAGATGGCGATGATTCCGCTCCCGGCGCCCAGATCGAGGAACCGAAGGGTCTCGCTCCTCTTCCTGGAGGCGATATGGCGAAGGGCCACGTCGACGAGCTGTTCCGTTTCAGGGCGGGGGATCAGAACGCCCGGGGCGAGAAAAAATGACCGTCCGCAAAAGGTAATCTCCCCCGTGATCAGATGATGGGGTTCCCTGGCGGCCCGCCGCATGATCCATGAGCCATAACGGGTCGACAGCGCCTTTTCGAGAGGGTCCCTTGATCGGGTCCAGGGGGCCGTTCCCGAGCCAAGAAGGGCGGACATCAGGAGCCTCGCCTCTCTTTCCGGATCCTCGAGCCCTCCAAGCTGAGCCCTCCCCCAGCGAAGCCACTCTTCGACGGTGTTGGGGGCGGGGGACGGAGAGGTGTCAGGAGATATTCTTGATCTCCTCGGCCCTGTCGTGGGCTCTGAGGGCGTCGACAAGGGGCTCGATTTCACCCTCCATTACCCGGTCGAGCTGGTAGAGGGTCAGGCCGATCCGGTGATCCGTCACGCGATTCTGGGGAAAGTTATAGGTCCGGATGCGTTCGGAACGGTCTCCGGAACCCACAAGGGTCTTTCGTTGGGAGGCGATCTCCTGATTCTGGCGAGAAACCTCCTGCTCGAGAAGGCGGGATCGGAGAACGGCCATGGCCTTGGCGCGGTTCTTGAGCTGGGAGCGTTCATCCTGGCAACTCACCACGATCCCTGAGGGAATATGGGTGATGCGAACCGCCGAATAGGTCGTATTCACACTTTGGCCGCCGGCTCCGGAGGAGCAGAAGGTGTCGATGCGAAGATCCTTCTGTTCGATGTCCACCTCGATCTCGCTGGCCTCCGGAAGGATGGCCACGGTGACCGTCGATGTATGGATCCGCCCCCCTGCCTCGGTCACGGGAACCCGCTGAACCCGATGGACGCCGCTTTCATATTTGAGACGGCTGAATGCGTTCCGCCCCTGAACATAGATGATGAATTCCTTGGATCCCCCGATGTCGGTTTCGTTGGACTCCATGACCTCGGCGCGGTATCCGGATTTTTCGATAAATCGAAGATACATCCGACCCAGCTCCGCGGCAAAGAGGGCGGCTTCTTCCCCCCCGGCTCCGGCCCGGATTTCGATAAACAGATTTCGTTCGTCCCGCTGGTCCTTGGGAAGGATCGCGTCGACAAGGCGCAGCTCGGTTCCTTCGAGAACTTCCCGAAGCCTGCGGTCCTCTCCCGAGACAAGCTCTGCCATCTGGGGATCGTCCCGGATCAGCTCCAGCTCTTCCTGCTCCTTGCGAAGCCTTTTCCACTGATCATACAGCTCGACCACCGGAGCAAGCTCCGCCTGGTCCATGGCGAGCTTTCGATAGGTGTCAGGAGAGCGGGCGATTTCGGGGCTGGCCATCTTCCCGGAGAGTTCGTCGAATCGATCGCGCATCGACTGGAGTCTCGGAATAATCTTCTCGAGAATGCCGGGTGTGACATCCATGGGGAGGGTGTCCTCAGCCTTTTTTCGCGTCCTCTTTGCGGTACTTCTTCATGAAGCGCTCCACGCGGCCTTCGGTGTCGATGATCTTCTGGGTCCCGGTGAAGAAGGGATGGCACATGTTGCAGATATCAAGGTGAAGGTTCCCGACGGTGGTCCGGGTCTCGAAGACATTGCCGCAGGCACAGTTGACCGTGGCGGTGTTGTAGCTGGGGTGAATTCCTTTTTTCATGAGAGATCTCTCCTTAGATGGACCATGGGTGGAAATGATTCAAGGGCGCTGTCAGCCTTTCATCATTTTCTCGAGGAAGTCCTTGTTGCTTCGGCTTCCCTTCATATTGCTCAACAGGTACTCCATATCCTCTTGCGCATTGTTCGAGTTCATTGCCTTGCGGAGTATCCATATTTTATTGATATCGTCCTTGTCCAGCAAGAGCTCTTCTTTTCGGGTGCCCGATGTGGTGGCGTTGATGGCGGGAAAGATTCGCCGATCGGCCAGATTCCTGTCGAGGTGGAGCTCCATGTTGCCGGTTCCCTTGAACTCTTCGAAGATAACGTCGTCCATGCGGCTTCCCGTATCGATCAGGGCGGTGGCGATGATGGTGAGGCTTCCCCCTTCTTCAATATTCCGGGCCGAACCGAAGAATCTCTTGGGCCGCTGGAGAGCGTTGGAGTCGAGACCTCCGGAGAGAACCTTGCCCGACGGGGGGGTGACGATGTTGAAGGCGCGGGCGAGACGGGTGATGCTGTCGAGGAGAATGACCACATCCTTTTGGGACTCGGCCAGCCGCTTGGCTTTTTCGAGAACCATTTCTGCCACCTGAATGTGTCTTTGTGGCGGTTCGTCGAAGGTGGAGCTCACCACCTCTCCCTTGACCTGACGGATCATGTCGGTGACCTCTTCCGGGCGTTCGTCGATCAGAAGAACGATCAGGGAGATTTCCGGGTGGTTCTTGGCGATCGCCTTGGCGATCCCCTGGAGAAGGACGGTCTTTCCCGTACGGGGAGGAGCCACGATCAGTCCGCGCTGGCCCTTGCCGATGGGAGTGAGAAGATCGATGACCCGCATCGAGAGATCTTCGGGGTTGTTCTCGAGACGAATCCGCTCCATGGGATAGAGGGGGGTCAGGTTGTCGAACAGGATTTTCTCCCGCCCGACTTCGGAGTCCTCGAAGTTGACCTTTTCCACCTTGAGCATCGCGAAGTAGCGCTCGCCTTCCTTGGGAGGACGGATCTGTCCCCAAATGGTGTCCCCGGTTCGCAGATTGAACCGGCGGATCTGGGAGGGGGAGACATAGATGTCGTCGGGGCCGGGAAGGTAGTTGTAGAGGGGGGAGCGCAGGAATCCGAATCCGTCCTGGAGTGTTTCGAGAACTCCTTCGCCGTAAATGACGCCATTTTTTTCGGACTGGGCCTGGAGAATGGCAAAGATCAAATCCTGCTTTCGCAGATTGACCGCGCCTTCAATGTGATAGGACTTGGCAATGTCTGTCAGGTCGGCAATGCTCTTTTCCTTGAGCTCGGCCAGGTTTACGCAGTTTTCTTTGTCGTCCATCTTTCCGGAACTCCTTCGTCGGCTTTGGGAAGGCGAGTCTTGTATGGCGGGTTGGGGGCGTCTGCCCTCTTCATCGTGACACGGTGGCCAGGGAGGTCGATCTTTCCTGTCTCTCCTGCCTCAATGTCTCCAGAGAAGAAAGCCTCGCGATTTTTTCTCCAGTGTCGAATTCGTTTTGTTCCAGAGGACAGTGTCTGGACGTCACCGCCCACAATCGAACGGCACAGATTCAATCCTGAAGAATCGGCATTGTCAGGTCTTTTCCAAGAACTTTCCGGTAGGAATGGGTGTGTGGATGGCCGATGGAGGTTCTCTTGGATGGGCGATCGGAGTGCGATCCCTTTGCCGGAAGATTTCATCCGTAAAGGTGCGTCGGGGGGTCACATTCATGCAACGGGATGCCTAGGACCACCTCAAAGACTGAGACTACAACGATTAAATATGACTTCCTCACATTTTGTCAAGTTATTCATTCGAAATCAATCGAAGTGCAGGGAGGGGGTTTCCCTCCCTGACTTTTTGGAAAGGACGATTACTTCGCTGCGGTGTTGAGGAATTCGGGCTTGATGTTGCCAGCGGCCTCTTCCTTCACGGGCTGCTTGCTGACCCAATCGGCCGACCCTTCGACGCAGGACATATCGCCGCCACATCCAAGGCTTCTTTCGTAGATGACAGCTTCCCAGGCCTGCTTCTCGGTGATCTGACCTGCGGTCACGAAACCGACCATGGCGGGCTGAAGGGGGGAGCCGTTGGCGACGACCCAGTACATCTCGCCGGCGGTCCGGGCCTGCTCAAACTTGGCATTGGTGAAATTGCGGGGAGCGGGATCCATTCCGGCTGCGCCAGGACCATTTCCGTCTCCGGCGGCACCGTGGCAGGTGTAGCAGGTTCCAGCACCGTTGAAGACATCCTTGCCCTTGGCAATCATGTCCTGGGTCACGGCGAAGGGGGGCTTCATCGCTTTTGCCGCTGCGATCTGGTCGGCAGGAACGCGGGGCTTAAGGATGTCGAGCTCGCCGGCGTTGGCGCTCATCGCGGAGAAACCGATGGCAGCGACACCGAGAACGGCCATTTTCCATGTTTTCATAAGACGGACCCTCCGTAGAGTTGATCAAAATTAATCGCATCGCAAAGGGACGGAGTCAGTTAAGATTCCATTCTCGAACAATGATTCGGAAGGAGGCCATGGATGACTTCCGGGATTTTGCGATGATTTTTTGGAGAAACAGGGCTCATTACACCACCCCATCAAGTCATTGTCAAGGGTGGGGTGAGGAAAATTCGAATTTGTTTTTGCCCTTATGTCAGTCCTTTGAGAACCTCCCGTGGGATTGCCCTTTGGGGAGGAGTTCTGTAATATCCCTTCATGCCATTTCTAGCGGGAGAGCCCCTCATTCTTTATATGCCGAACGGCCGGACTGTTTCTATTGCGTCGCTGGTCTCCGGAAAAAAGACCCATATCGACGGGGTCCCCCTTCCGCATGATGTCCTAATGGAAAAAGCCTCCGAAGGGATCCCCCTGACCTTGGATAAAGGTGGATGGGTCCTTCCCTTTCGTCCCACACACGCAGAATCGCTGTCCCATCTCAAGCGTCGGACCCAGATCATCTATCCCAAAGACCAAGGATTGATCCTCCTGTGGGCCGACATTCATCCCGGACATCGCGTTCTGGAGTCGGGGGTGGGAAGCGGGGCTCTAACGGTTTCGCTTTTGCGAATGGTCCGTCCGGGTGGCGCTCTTCTTTCTGTGGAAAGGCGTTCCGAGCACGCCGATGAGGCGCGTGCCAATATCCGGACGCTGGATCCCTCGGGGGTGGAGGATCATACGATCGTGATCGGCGATATGTATGATCCGGAGATCCTTCCTGGGGAAGGGGCGCTCTTTGACCGGATTATCCTCGACCTCCCCGAACCGTGGAACGCCCTGGACAACGTGCGAAGGCTCCTTCGTCCCGGCGGCATACTCCTGACGTATGTTCCTACGCCCCTCCAAGTCCACACCCTCTCTCTGGCCCTGCAGGAGAGCAAGAATTTTCATCTTGTTCGCACTGTGGAGTCGATCGTTCGAGATTGGGAATTCGGTCCCCAGAGCGTCCGTCCTGCCCATCGGATCATTGGCCACACTGGATTCATCACGACTGCCCGTTTCTCTCCGGCCCCCCTTCCTTATATTCCTTTCGAAGCCCCCTTTTAAGCCCGCTGACGTTTTTCCGCTGTGAGGGCTGAGTTGTAGAGCTCTGGGCGCCTCTGCTCGAAAAAATCACTTTTATCGGCGACCTTTTTTGACAGGGCCTCGGCAGGGTGGATGGTGGCCGTGATGATTTCCGGCCGAGTGCTGTGGGCTCTTGCGATCACCTCGCCTTTTGGACTGATGATCTGGCTTTCCCCAATATATCTGAGGGGAGGGAGACCTCCGCGCTCTTCCACACCGACCCGATTCGCGGTGACGGTGAATATGCGATTTTCCACAGAACGAAGGATCATGCCCTGAGGACCGAATGGGAGGACCCAGTTGGCGGGATGTGCGACAACTGTCGCCCCGGAAAGGGCCAGGGATCGCAGGGCCTCGGGGAACAGCCAGTCGAAGCAGATCATGAGTCCGAGGGGTCCAAAGGGAGTCTCGACGATAGGGAGGGGCGATTGGCCCTCCAGGAAAAAATCCCGCTCCCGGTCGAAGAGGTGAATTTTGTCGTAAGAGGCAAGAAGACGATCACCCAAAACGACGAGAGCCCCATTGGACACGCCCTTCTCGCGCTGGATCGGCAGTCCGCCGACCACGACGGCTCCGGTTTTTTTTGAGAGTGTTGAGAGAAAGTCGAAGGTAGGGCCCTTCTCCGGTTCCGCCAGCTTGTCGACTTCGTCCTGCGAGACGAATTGGTATCCCGTGGCGAAGAGCTCCGGAAGAACTATGAGGCCCGCAGAGGGGTCCTTTTGCGAGAAGAGAAGATCCTCTACCTCCCTCCGATTTTTCTCAGGGGCTCCAAACTGAGGGGAGTTTTGGATAACGGTGACCCGGAGGGTGGGCGAGGCTTCCATCGGTGATCTCCCATGAGGGTTGAAAAAACTTATGAGAAAGATGGTTCAGTCTTATTTTAAAAGCTTCCATTGTTCGTTGGTAAGAACCTTTCCGACTTCCACATGGCCCGACAGATGGTCGAAGGTGGCCTGGGCCATGAGACGGGTAAGGTGCTTATAAAGCGCCCGCCCCTTTTGGAGGGGAGGGTTTCGGCTTTCCATCAGAGAAAGAAATTGTGCTCGAAGTTTATCGATACGGGCAAACTGCCTGATGGAGCGGGTCACCATATGACGTCTGATCATCCGGATCCGGGATATTTGGGCGGGGGTCAGGTGGAGTTCCTTGGCCCGCGAGAGAATATAGCTCGCTCCGGGATGGGGTCCGAGGGCTTGGGGAAGGATGAAGACCGCTCCGACCTTGTTTCTAAAAATGTGAAGTTTTTTTATCATCTCCGGACTGGTGTAGGGCTGGGATTCGGCCAAAGAGAGGGAGGGTCCTCCTGTCATCACCGCAAGGAGTAACCCTGTCAGAGCGAGAAAGAGTGTTTTCATGGCGGGTCCTTTCATGGTGGGGTACCGTCTCTTGCGCAGGAAGGTGAGAGTGCCAAGTATGTCTTTTTGACAGGCGAGGGCACCCTCTCGGAGTTTCTTGAGTGACAAGACTCCCCCCATGAGCCCCACAAACTTGGGGCTTAATGAAGTTTGTCGATTTTTCTGTCTCGTGATAACATGGGACAATTATATCATGGCTCTGACTTTCAGGACCTTTTTAAAAGTGGCGAATTCTTCCGGGCGAGTGTCACCTCATATTACGGAGGAGAGGATCATCCTACCCGTTCCCCTTTTCTCGACTTCCCGCTCTCCTGACCCCAAGGCCCTGCTGACGGGGGGATTCCGGAGATTGTCTGCCTCCATTTTCTTGTCATTGTTCCTTCTGACAGTGCTTCTTCTTTCTCCCTCTTGGGCGATTGATATTGATAATCAGGACGGTCTGCCTGACTTTTCGAGCCAGGCCGATGTCGGATCCTCAGAAACAGTGAACCCTCTTGGAGCTCCCGGACAGATTCTTTTTCAGGCCGATATGGGCTTTGTTCCGGCTTCTGGCCCCTCCGTTACCGGAGCCATAGGAAATACCGGTTTGGGAACGGGCTTTCTTGTCGGTCTTGAGGGGGGGTACACTGTCTATAAGAATTTGGCACTGACTGCCAGCATTGCTGTCCATGCCTTTGGAAATGACACCAATATTCCTGTCTTGATCGGGGCCCAGTATTTCTTTGCCAATGGGGGAGGACTCCCGATGGTGGTGGCAGGAAATTCAATTGATATCATTCCTTACCTTGAGTTTGCCTTCGGTCCGGCTTTTAACTCCTCCACGGCAAGCAATGGCCAGGGGGTCGGAACGACGGCCTTTGCCTTCCGGGTGGGCCCGGGTATCATGGTGCCCTTCGGGACGGTCAAGCATCAGGGACTTTTCTTTGAGATCGATTATGAAAATCAGTCTGGTCCTTTTGCCGGATCAGGCCTTTCCTCCTCCTCTGTGACGCTAATTCCTGTCAAGATCGGTTACATTACTCTCTTTTGAGGTCTGGATGATCCGGGTCTCCCGACTCGACCATGTCGCTCTTCCCGTTGCCAATATGGAACGTTCTCTTGCCTGGTATCAGAGGATCTTCGGTCTGGCTCATACCTTCAAGAAGGAATGGGGCACCGATCCTGCATTCCTCTGTGTGGGAGGAACATGTCTTGCCCTTCTCGACACGAAGGGAGTTCCACCGCCCATCGTTCCTGTGACCCAGCGCCATGTTTGCTTTCGGGCCACTTTGGATGATTTTGGGCAGTCAACAGATGTCTTAAAAAGGGAAGGAATTCCCTTTACGATCGATGACCATCAGGTTTCCCAGTCCCTATACTTTCAGGACCCCGATGGTCACTGGATCGAGATTACTTGCTATCAACCGGGACGGGAGCCCGGTTCTTCCGAAGTTTCTTGACAATAAACGAAGGCAAAGCTTAATCTTATGGTCATGAATCCACTTCTTGAGACAGGTATCAATGGTATTTGGGTCGCCTATCGAGACCAGATGACCGCCGTTGAGGAAAGGCTCCAGTCGATCCTGACCGGGATTGTCCCTCTGGCAAGTGAGATGACGTCCTATGTTGTCTCCGGCGGAGGAAAACGTCTGCGGCCCCTTTTGATGGTGATCTCCTCTCGCCTTTCTGGTGCAGAAGGCTCCGAACCGATTCTCCTGGCGGCCGTCGTCGAGATGATTCATACTGCGACTCTTTTGCATGACGATGTGGTCGACAATGCCGATGTTCGCCGAGGGAAGAAGGCGGCCCATCAACGTTGGGGAAATCAGCCCGCCATTCTTGTCGGAGACTTTCTTTATGCCAACTCCCTCTGGCTTGCCATGGGCCTTCATAGCCACGAGGTGAACGACTCCCTGACATTGGCCTGCAAAAAAATGTCGGAAGGGGAAATTCTCGAACTCTTTCTCGACGGAAATCTCGAAGCCACTGAGGACCAGTACTATAACGTTGCGGCTTGCAAGACAGCGACTTTGACGGCGAGCACCTGCCGTCTCGGAGGGATCTTGGGGGGGCTTTCCGAGAAAGAAAAAGAGGCACTTGACCGTTTTGGCTACTATGTGGGGATGGCCTTTCAGGTGGCTGATGATGCCCTTGACTACATGGCGAGCGAGGAAAAGTTGGGAAAGACCCTCGGACGGGATCTCTCTGAAGGGAAGATGACGCTTCCCTTGATCCATTGCCTTGCAACGTCTTCTGGCGACTCCCGAAGTCGATTGGCGGCAAAGGTCGGCTCGGGAGAGGTTCGAAACGGCGATCTCGAAGACGTCCTCGGCTTGATGAAGGAAACTGGATCGATCGAGTATTCTCTTGGTCGGGCGAGAGAGTTTACCCGGAAGGCCCAGGAAAGTCTTGACTGCTTCTCCCACTCACTTCCCAAGCAGCATCTTCTGACTCTTTCGGATTTTGTCATTTCCCGAGAGATGTAGCCCCTGATCGCCGTTGCCCCACCCTTGGAGCTTTGGAAGGTGGGCTCTCGAGAATCACCTCTCGTTCACGTACCATACAATGTTCGAGGAGCCTCTCGAGGTCTGTTTAAGCTCCATCCTCTTTTTTTAGAGGAATAATCCTGACTGCCCCATTCACAGGCGCCCCTTGCTGGCGCTTTTACCTGGAGGAACGTTGGCCGACCTGATCCCCTTTAACGGGCTGGTATACGCGGAGTCTCTCAAAGGCTCCATCGGAAATCTTACCACTCCCCCTTACGATATCATTTCCAAAGAGGCCCAGAAGGCCTTTTATGAAAAGCATCCGGACAATGTTATTCGTCTTGAGCTTCCCATGGCCCCCGACCCGGAGACCCCTGAATCAAACAGATATACCCGGGCTCGCGCCGATCTCGACCGGATGCTCGCCTCTGGTGCTCTGACCGTTGACCCCGTTCCGGCTCTCTATCCCTATACGATGACCTTCAAGGATCCTCTCACTGGCAAATCCCGGAAAATTCAGGGTTTTGTCGGCAGGATTCGCCTCGAAGAATGGGAAAAGAAGATTGTCTATCCCCATGAACGAACCCTTCAGGGTCCAAAAGAGGACCGGATGGCCCTTTTTAAAGCCACCTCCTGCTCATTTAGCCAAATCTATCTCCTTTACCCTGATGCGGTCCGAGAGGTTATGAATCTCCTGACTCCCAAGTCTGCTGAGCGCTTTCGCTGTACCGATGGGGATGGGGTTCTTCACGAACTCGGTGCCGTCACCGATGCCGGGACACTGGCTCGCGTTACGGAGATCTTTCGCAAGAAGTCTCTCTATATCGCCGATGGCCACCATCGCTATGAGACTTATTTGGCCTATCGTAATTACCGTCGTAGCTTGGAGACCCATCCCAACCCCAACGCCCCCTATGAGTTTGTGACTGTCTTTCTCGCCGCCATGGAGGACGAAAACCTTTCTGTCCTCCCGACTCACCGCTTGGTAAAGTCTCTCGGTGCAGAAGGAGCCAAAGGGTTTCTCAAGGATCTGGAGTCCCACTCCTCCCTTCAAAGGTTCTCTAAGACCGAGGGGGACCGCTTTCTGGCCGCCCTTCAGGCGTCGAATCCCCAGGAGACGATTATTGGAGTGGCTGTTCGGGATACCGAGGAACTTCTTCTTTGCCGCCTGAACGTGGCTCGCGGGGAAGGGGTCAAAGGGCTCGACACTTATTGGTTGCAGGAAGGGGTTCTTTCTCCCCTTTTGGGAATCACGCCAGAAAGGATTCGGACCGAGGATCTCTTGCGCTACGACAAGTCCGATCGATCCGTTCTGGAAAAGGTTTTTGTGAGCCGGGAATATGCCCTTGGATTTTTCATCCGTCCTGTCTCTGCCAAGGTCATTGAGGGGGTCTCTCAAAGAGGTGAGCTGATGCCCCAGAAATCGACTTATTTCTATCCAAAACCGCTGACGGGTATGGTGATGGCGAAGCTTTAGGCGACGGCTGAACCGACTCTTTCGTAGGAGACTGTGCCGATTAAGGTGCAGTCTCCTTTTTTTTGCCAGACCGTCAGTCTGTGGAGGCAGGAAGGGAAATATCGATGGGGGTCAGTTGGGAAAGGACTCCCTGCATGTCAGGAGGCGTTGGGGCATGAAATTTGAGGGGTTCACCGGTGATCGGATGGGTAAATCCTAGGTTGGCAGCATGGAGCATGATTCGAGGAAAGAGGTTATCCGCTTTTCGCCCCCTCTTTCGATACACCGGGTCTCCGGCCAGCGGGTATCCCAAATGATGCATATGGACCCGAATCTGATGCGTTCGACCGGTGAGTAATGTGATATCGAGGAGGGCGTACCCTTCCCGATAGGCGGTGACGACACGGTAACGTGTTTGGGAGGGCTTTCCTGCTGCGGTGACAGCAAATTTCTTGCGATCTCCATTCGAGCGGCCGATGGGTGCATCAATTAGTCCCCGCTTTGATGGAGGGACTCCTATGGTTAATGCGATATAACTCTTGGAGACCGTTCGATCACGAAATTGGACCATGAGATTGTCGACCACCTCCGCCGTTTTTCCTACAACCATCAACCCTGTTGTGTCCTGATCTAGGCGATGGACGAGACCGGCCCGGGCAGGGCCATCTGACTCCTGAGAGTCTTCACGGGAAAGGTGGCCAAGGAGGCCATTGAGCAATGTCCCGTTGGGGTGTCCGGGAGCGGGATGAACAACGAGGGAGGGCGGTTTATTAATGACAAGGAGAGAGTCATCCTCATAAAGGATGTCGAGGTCCATATCCTCCGGAGCATCCTCTGAGGGGGCAGGAGGAGGAATATGAACGGTGATGATATCCTTTCCCCGAATTCTGTAGGAGGCGGATTCAACTCGTCCATTGACGGTGATCAGCCCCTCGTCCAGAATTTTCTGGATTCTCGAGCGGGAGAAGGGGAGACAGGTTTGTGCTAAAAAATGATCCAGACGTTTTTTTGACTCTCCGGGGTCGACTTGGTACATGCGACATTCTAGGGGGGCCGTTTTCGCAAAATCCCCCCTCTCTCCCTCCGGAAACCGTCCCTTTAGGAGCTCAATGCCGGCTGATGGATCGATCCTTTTCAACTTTTTCCCTGGCCTTTTCCATGTTCGACTTGATGGCCGTGTTTCCCGGATCCTGGGTTTGGGCTATTTTCCATTCAGCCAACGCTCTTTCATAGTTTTCCTGATCCATAAAGATCGTTCCGAGATCAATCCGGGCCTGGAGGTTTAGGGGATTCATATCGAGAGCCTCTTCAAGGACGCTGATGGCTCCATCCTTATCGCCAACCATGTTGAGGGTCCACCCCAATTCACGCATGGTCTCGTCGCTCGGCTCTATTTCGACTGCTTCCTCGAGTTCCATGATTGCTTCGTCCCATTTGCCCTGCTCCGAGTAGAGGAGCCCCAGGAGCTGATGAACACGGGGATGAAGAGGGTCAATATCGGTGAGGGCCAAAAGATAGCGTTCGGCCTCTTCGAATCTGGCATGTTCAAAGTAGATCTTACCGATGGTTTCGTAGGCATCTGTGTTAAGGGGATCTTCGGCGAGAAGGTCGTTCAGGAGAAGGATCGCCCCTTTCGGATTTCCCTTTCCATGGGCCGCAAAGGCCAAATGGAGAGTAATATCCCTTTTTTCGACGATATTCTGGGCACCCTCGAGAAGGGACTCTCCCAGACGTTCGGCCTCATCAAATTCCTTGAAGTATATATGCAGGTGAAGCGCATAGATCCCGAGCTTCCTGTCTTTGGGGTGCTCTTTTCTCCACTGGCCGATCTTTTTCGCGGCCTCGTCGAAGCGTCCGCCCTGGACCAAGGCATCCACCATCAAGTAACGAAATGGCATGATGGAAGGTTCCTCGGAAATTGCGGCTTCCGCAAGGTGAAAGGCCTTGAGCCATTCATTATTTTCCAGAGCCAGTTGTATGCGGGTGATGCGGCTTTTAACAGTCTGGTCCATGCCCATCTCCTCCTTAGCTCGTGTCGCAGCGAGTTATAAAGTTAATTCGGTCCGGCGGGTGAACCGGTCTTATGCCTCTCGTCTCTCCACTGCAGGACGAGAAGTGTTGCCACCCCAACGACAATGGCTGAGTCGGCAATGTTGAATGCCGGCCAATGGGCATTTCCAACATAGAAATCTAGAAAGTCGACAACTCGTCCTTGACGCATTCTGTCTGAGAGGTTGCCGGCTGCTCCTCCTAGAATCAGTGCCAACGGATAAATATCAGGGAGCTTTAGATCG
>JAJZHW010000011.1 GCA_021810805.1 Nitrospirota bacterium | reverse complement strand
GATTGGTTGTCATGGTAAAAAGACGAGGCGTTTCAAGAGGGCGTCAGCAAGGGTAGCCGAATCCATAGCTGCCACCATTATCCGAACATGAGTTGATCCCTGTTACAGTTACAGTACCTGGGCTTTGACAGCTCCCAAATTTATAAACATTCCCCACCTGTGCTCCAACCGTTTGCCATCCGTTGCACAAGGTGCCTACCACCGTTCCCCATGGTTGACTCGCCGACTGAATGACACCTCCGCCGAGATTGATTGGTTGTCAGCACAATGAGATATAAGAGTACCACCCAAAGTCATATTCAAGGCATAAAGTACGATAACCGCCCATGCCGGACCACGTCGCCCAAGGTAGACTTACACCTAATGAATAATAAAATACGGTGCCTCCGGCCGAGGCTAAAAGCGTTCCGGCCGGAGGTCCGGAGGCCAAATAGCCATTTTCAAAAGTGATTGGTTGTCACCCTAGACAAGTCACCATGGCGGTCGCATAGTAGTCTCCCCACTGTTCCTGATTTTTAAATTGCCAATCATATTGTCCATAGGTGTTTTCCGGTCCGGAATATTCAAGGTCTGCAAGTCCACCGTCTCCATACAAATACGAAATGAAGCAGAGCCTGTGCCACCCGTAATCTGCGTAAGGCTGTGATCCGCAAGAGGAGCATCCTGGGTACGAGTAGGATGTCAGACCGGTATATCCTTCGTTAAGAATTGGTTGTCAGCAATCGGGTCCTCTCCCGGTGACGAGAGATGTTGACCGTCGTTGGCGATTTTTTTAAATCATCGGTTCTTGATATTCGCCGCCCTGTCGGGTATTTTTAACGTCAAAAAGAAGGGAGGTCCGGTCGGGGAAAAAAAAGGAGGGGGCGGATGGAAAAATCTGAAATTATCTGTCGGGCCGCCTCCGCGGTGATCGTCATTCCGCCACGGGAACACGATCTCACCCTCCGGATCGAGTGTCAGGACTTTTGCCGATTTCGGGAGAAGGCGATCCCCAAGGTCTCTCTCCAAAAGGTCTACGAGGACTATCTGGCATTCCGGGTGCTCCGCCCGTCGACGGTTAAGGGATACGACCGGGTCGTGAAGGTCTACCTCGCCGACTTTCTCGACAGGGATCTCGGGGGTCTCCCGGACGAGGAAATTCTCAAGAAATTCGTGGAGATCCGGACAAAGTCGGGGGAGGCGCAGGCGGCCCTCTGCATCCGGGTGTTCAAGGCTCTTTACGCCTATGCCGGAGGGCGCTTCGGAATTCCCGAGAGAAACCCCGGGAAGATCGTCCGTCTGGCCGGACTGTCCCTCGCTCCCGTCAGAAAGACGCGGTTCATCCAGAAGCACGATCTCCCGATCTGGTATCGCTCGGTGGCGTCCCTTTCGAACAATCGTCAGGAGTGTACGGCCCGGGACATCTTCCTGACGGGGCTCTTCCTGGGGCTCAGAAAGACGGAGATCATGTCGCTCAAGTGGTCCGATATCGACTTCCGCGCCCGCACCCTGACGGCCCGGGCGACGAAAAACCACCGGGATCATACCCTGCCGCTCCCCCCCTTCGTCCTCGGGATCATGAACGAAAGACGAAAGGATGCGGAGAAGGAGAACTGCGTCTTCGCGGGAAAAAACGGACTCTCGCCGATCCGGGACATCGACGACTCGAGGCTGAAGGTGATCGCCGCGTCGAAGGTGGATTTCACCCTTCACGACCTCCGGAGAACGTTCGCGACCATCTCTGCGGAAATCGGAATTCCCCCTTACCTTCTGAAGAAGATTCTGAACCATAAAAGCGGGGACGTGACCGAGGGGTACGTGATCTCGACCCCCGAGATCCTCCGGGGAGCCATCCTGAAAATTTCAAAAAGGATCGAAGATCTTTGCCGGATAAAAACGGATCTTACGATCCATTTTTCGGAGGAAGCCCTCTCCTCAAGCGGTTAAAAAAGGTTTTAACCCGGGGATCGATCGAATTATCGAGATGGAAAGAAGATGGCGGAACCCGACCGGATCCCGCCGATCGGTGGGCTACTTGATGGCTTCCTTGAAGGCTTTTCCGGGGGTGAATTTCGGGGTTCTTTTGGCTGATATTTTGATCGTCTGGCCTGTTCGGGGATTCCGGCCGGTACGGGCTGCACGCTTGATTGTCGAGAATGTCCCGAACCCCGTCATCGTGATCCGGGTTCCCTCTTTCTTCAGCCCGCCCTTGATGGATTCGACGAATCCGTTAATGGCCTCATTCGCTTGCGCTTTCGTGATCTTTGCCGACTTCGCCACCTTTTCGATCAATTCCGCCTTGGTCATAGACCCTCCTCGCTTTGTATTTCGGGTGAGTTAATGTGGACAAGAGCGAAACTACACCGGAAAACAAGGACTGTCAATGGAGGTGGTCCGATTCTCATTCCGTAGGTCATTGATCTGAACATGGAATCAAGACCGCCCAACAAAAATAAATCCGCTGTGAATGTCTCATTGCTCACATCGGATCTGATTTTCTCACCTCAACAACTCCGCAAGATCCTCCGCTTTGAGGTGAGTATAGCGCTTGAGCATTTGTAGAGTTTTATGCCCGGTGATCGCCGCCACTTGCATGGGGTTCAACCCCTTCTCGAAGAACCGGCTGGTCGCCTCATGCCGGAGGTCGTGGAAGGTAAGATCCACCAGAAAGCCCGGATCCGGCTTCGCATTCTTTTTTTCTTGATCCATTTCTTCGAACTCTTTCTCGTAGGCCGCCCGGGCCCGGGCAACAGCCCGCCGCCAGGCGACGGAAATGGCGTGAGGGGTGCCCCCCCAAACCTTCCCGTCGAGCCTCCTGGGGAGGTCGGAGAGGATCCGGACTGCCTCCGGAGAGAGGGGAACCTTTCTTGGTTCAACCTTCGCCTCGGGAATCATGAGGACCCTTTTCTTGAGGTCGACATGCTCCCATCTCATCTTGGCTATCTCCTCTTGTCTCATGGCCGTTTCGATGGCAAACCGGGCGAAATCGGCCAGAACAGGAGATTCAGTCACGGAAAGGATCCGGTCGAATTCTCCAGGCATAAGGCGGCGGTCCCTTCCCGCCGGCATTTTGGGCATCCGTATTTGCCGAACGGGATTGACGAGTTCCGTCATGCCCCATTCCTTGACCGCAATCGTGAAGACGTGGGAAAGGACGGCCAACTCATGCCGAACGGAATTGGGGGACATTTCCTTGAGCCGTGAATCCCGATAGGCAGCAATGTCTTTTCCCTGGATAGAAGCGAGGGAGCGTTTTGCCAAGGTGGACCGTTTCCAGATCCGTATCCGCATGGATTCCTGCTTGGCTCCTTTCTTTGCAGGAATCACTTCCCGTTCATAGCGATCCAAGGCTTCATCGAGCGTCGTATTCTCCGCTTCCTTTCTGGAGACATAAACGCCTCTAGCTATCTCGAATTCCGTCGCTTTCGCCCATTCTTCCCCCTGGGCCTTCGTGTCGAACGTCCTCGAGATTCTTCCGATCCCCTTTTTCTGGACCGTGACTTCCCAAGCTCCAGAGCGTTTTCTGAAATGTGCCATCGACCTTCTCCCGGATAAAGGTTTCCTCCGGAGAAAATCCTATCACAAATTGGCACTGCGTTGGCAAAATGGATTTTATTTCTTGGGACGATTTTCGTAAGTGCTTGTGAAATATGGTGCCCCCGGGGTGATTTGAACACCCGGCCAAAGGTTTAGGAAACCTCTGCTCTGTCCACCTGAGCTACGGGGGCAAGGAATGGGAAGAACTCGTTCGGAGGGAACGGGAAGGAAGTCCCGGGAAGGCTTCTGAGACTTACGCTCCTGAATGTTACGTTTGGCGGCGGGTTAAGTCAAGATCGAACGGGATTGTGCAAGCGGCTCAGCCGATCTCCGGACCATACCATCCGCCATTGCAGTCGATGCAGACAAAGTCTCCATCCACCAGCATCGTCGGCTCCCCGCAAAAGGGGCACTCCGGTCCATCGGTCTTGAGTTCGGCATAGGGGATTTCGATATCCTCGGAAGGATCGTAGTCAAAGAAGGGATGGGGCACGGGAGGGTCTCCTCATATTTCAGGGCCGGTCCGGTCGCAGTGGGACCGCAGACTGGCCAGTTCCCTTTCATTATACGGCCGGACTTTTCCCCAACTCAATGAAAAATCGCCTCTCCCTGCCACCCCCCTCAAAAAGGATCCTGATCGGCCCGGTCTCCCACAAAGGCCCGGTCCGTCCCCACATACCCCCGGACCATCGCGGCGGAGGTGTGGGCAAAGAACGGCCGCCCCAGAGAGATCCCCACGCATCCGGCAGTGGCGCCGAAGCGTCTCTCCACCCGCTCGAGCCACTCCCGGGCCGATTGGGGGGCGGGTCCGCCCCCAGACGAGGCCATCGCCACCAGAAGGGCGACCCCACCGCCTGAGGTCAGGATCGCCTCCCCCACCCCCGTCATGGAGATGGCCCCGAGGGTGTCGTCGGCATAGAACCCCCCGCCCACAATGGGGCTGTCCCCGATCCGTCCCGGCCACATCCGTCCGATCCCCCCGGTGGATGTCACCGCCGCCAGATGGCCCTCGCTGTCCCGGACCACACATCCCACCGTTCCCGACCCGCTCTGACCCGACTCGTTCCAGAAGGTGAGCGGATCGGGATATCCGGCCTTCTGGGAACCCGCCTCCGGCCAGCCGTTCCGGCGGGCCCACTCCTCGGCCAGAACCCCGGCCAGGTGGACATGGGGGCTCATCCCGTGCAAGGCGGCCACCAGACGGGACATGGCGGGAACTCCCCTCACCTGGCTGATCCCCAGAGCCTTCATCGAAGCCCCGTCCATGGCGCCGGCATCACGGCGAACGACTCCGTCCGATTGGGGGATGGCCCCCCTTCCCGCATTGAAGAGCCCCGACTCCTCGAGGCGGTTGACGCAGAGGATCGCCATGTCCAAGGCCTTCCCCCCTCCCCTGAGCCGGAGGGCAAGCTCCGGAAGAAGGCCGTCAAAAAACGGCCGAACCTCAGGGGTCAGCTCCGAGTCCGTGCCGCAGTGAAAAAGCATGAGAGGTCCCCTTGCTCGATCCACACATCCTCCATTGACAGAAAAAAGGGAACCGGTCTCCCGGTTCCCCTCGCCTTCTCCGGGGGTGCGGACTCTCCCCCGGGCTTCCCATCTTCATCCTCAGCTTAGGCTGTTGGCTTTCCCTCGGCCTTGGCCTTTTCCTTCTCCGTCTCTTCCTTGGGGGGCTCGGTGCGGTTCATCCCCGTCTTGGTCACCCCCTCCATCGCCCGGACTTCGGCGTGCAGGTGGCCCAGAACCGCCCGGAGGCGGTCGGTCCAGTCCTTCTGCTCATCGGTCAAGACCTCGAAGAAGGGAGCCTTGAGGACTCCGAAGCTTTCGGGCTCCTTCTTCTCCTCGGCCATATCCACAAAGGAGACGGCCTGGGATCTGAACGCCTGGGCCCTTTCGACGAAGCGGGCAAGGACCGGGTCCGTCTTGGCCAGGGGATGGGCTTCGATCTCCTGCAGGCTCATTTCGAAGCGGTCACTCCAGTCCGAGAGCATCTCCGACAGGGTGGCATGAACCTCCACCACATCGATCCCCTCCGTCTGCATCGCAGGGATCACCCCGGGCCGAGGGATCTCCTCCGCCAAGGCCATGATCGAATGGTCCAGGGTCTCAAGGCGGGTGTGAAGCTCCTGCCAGCCCTCGTAGCTCACGGTGATCTCGGAAGTCGCGTGGGAGGGTTCTTCTCCAGACGTCTCCGCCTTTGCTTCTTCTCCCCCGCTTTCTCCCTTGGCGGAAGCCTTTCCGGAGGCCGCCTTCTTCTTGGGAACCTTGGGACGAAGCCCCCGCTTGAGGAAAGCACTCTCCAGCGCCGAGACGAGCACCAGGGAAAAGAGAACGAGACCCGCCGTTCCGCCGAAAATGATCGTCTGGTTCACCAGAGGAAGGGGCCAGAAGCCCCACAGGATGCGGCCGGCATGGGGGGTGGCGGGAACGACCTTGGAAATGACGACCCAGTGGCCCAGAACCTCGCTGTCGAAGCCATGGCACCGGGCACAGGCCGTATGGTTGTGGATCGACTGGGTCCAGACGGCATAGCCTCCATGGAGGTCGATGGGGTTGGACATGCCATGGCGGTCCGCCACCAGGCGGCCGTTCTTTTCGGCAAAGATCCGGTCGACCTCATGGGCCAGACGCTCGGGAACGGAGGTCGACGGCCAGGGAAAAACGTCGGGGGAGTGCAGGGTGTTCCGCCAGGAGTCGGGGACGGCGCTGTAGGCCTTGATGTGGTCCAGGGCCTTTTGATCGGAATAGGCCGAGGAGCCGTCGTTTCTGAGGAGAACGATGGTGGTGCCGGTGGCGGTGGCCAGGCGGCTGATGGCCTGCGGAACGGTCTCGGGGTGGGCGGAGATCATGGCAGAGGAGAGCAGGCTTTGGGCAGCGGCAAGGACGGTACGGGAATGGTCGAGCCCCTGGCGCTCCGCCTCGATCATCAAAAGAACAAAGACCAGAGCCACAAGGGGAACCGTGACGATCGCGCCCCAGAAGAGGCGCCCGATCCAGAGCCGGAAAAATCCTGGAGGTGAGTTCACATTTTCCCCTTTTGTGCCGGAGAACCGAGACTCCGATTCTCCCGGTGGACTGTCTCCCGATCAGACCCGATCAGAGAGGGTCGATGGAGGCAATTTCATAGCGTTCGACAACCGGATTGGCCAGAAGTCGCTCGCACCATTCCTTGGCGAGCTCGGGAAGACCCGGACCCGAAGGAAGGACCAGCTCCACAATTTTGCCGATCCGGACATCCTCGACCGACGAGTGTCCCATGTCGGCAAGAGCCTGCTTGACGGCCTCCCCCTGGGGGTCGAGGACCCCGTCGCGGATCCGGATGAGGACCGTCACCCGGACCCGGGAGCCCTCACGATTCTTTGGCATGGCCGACCACCCTTTCATAGATCTTTTCGTATCCATCCTTGACCGATCCCAGGTCCATCCTGAAGAGGTCCTTGTCGAGCTTCTCCCCCGAGTCGGCATCCCACAGACGGCTCGTATCGCCGTCGATCTCGTCCCCCAAGACAAGCTCTCCCGACGGATTCCAGCCGAACTCGAGCTTCATGTCCACCAGAAGGATCCCCCGCTCCCGGTAGAAGGGCAGGAGAATCTCGTTGGTCTTCAGGGCGATCTCCCGGATCTTGTCGAGAACGGCGTCGGAGGCGAGCTTCAGAACCCGGATGTGGTCCCGGTTGACCATGGGGTCGCCCAGGTCGTCGCGCTTGTAGTACCACTCCAACACCGGGAAGGCCAGCTCCTCCCCCTCCGGGATCCCCAGCCTCTTGGCCAGGGAGCCGGCCACGCGATTTCTCACGACGACCTCGAGGGGAACCATCTCGAGGCGGTCGATCACCATCCGCCGGGGAGTTTCCAGGGAGCGAAAGTGCACGGGAACCCCCCGGCCGGCCAGGAGCTCGAAGAGAACCGCCGAGATCTGGCAGTTGAGGGCCCCCTTGCCGAAGAATGTGCCCTTCTTCTGGGCGTTGAAGGCGGTGAGGTCGTCCTTGAACTCCTGGACGAGAATGCGGGGGTCGTTGGTGGCATAAAGGATCTTGGCCTTGCCTTCGTAAAGTTTGGCATCGGGTGGCTGGACCACGGTCTATCGCTCTCCTCGGGGAGCCCCGGCAGAGGTCTCTTGGGGGGGAACAGCATCCTCCCCCAGAACCCGCCGGTAGATCCCTGACACATTGTGGGTAAATCGAAGGGGATCAAAGGCCCGGCCGAGACGCGTCGACCAGATCTCCCCCTTGGGAAAGTCCGGATGGGCCAACAGGCGATCCCGGAAGAGCCCCCCCTCTCGAAAGGTCTTCATGGCGGCATCCTGGACGATCCGGTAGGCCTCTTCCCGGGGAAGGCCGGAATCGACGAGCTCGAGAAGGACGCTCTGGGAAAAGACCAGCCCCCCGGAGGCCTCGAGGTTGCGTTTCATCTTCTCGGGGTAGACCACCAGGTCCCGAAGGATGGTCCCCATCCGGTCGAGCATGTAGTCCGCCAGGCAGAAGGCGTCGGGGATGATCACCCGCTCCACCGAGGAATGGCTGATGTCCCTCTCGTGCCAAAGGGCCACGTTTTCCAGGGCCGCCCCGGCATGGGAGCGCAAAAGCCTCGCCAGCCCGGTGATGTTTTCCGAGCCCACGGGATTTCTCTTGTGGGGCATGGCCGACGAGCCCTTCTGCCCCGCCCGGAAGGGCTCTTCCGCCTCCCCCACCTCGGTGCGCTGCAGGTGGCGGATCTCCACCGCCACCCGCTCGAGGGAGGAGCCGATTCCGGCCAGCACGGAGAAGAGCTCGGCGTGGCGGTCCCGACTGACAACCTGGGTGGCCACCGGCTCCACCGCAAGACCCAGGCTGGCCAGGATCTCCTCCTCGAGGGCCGGATCGATGTTTACCGCCGTCCCCATGGCCCCCGACAGCTTGCCCACCGCCATGACCTCCCGAACCCGGGCCAGCCGCTCCACATGGCGGGAGAACTCCGCGTACCAGGAGAGGAACTTGAGGCCAAAGACGATCGGTTCGCCATGGATGCCATGGGAGCGCCCCACCATGAGGGTCGACCGGTAGAGCAGGGCCTTCTCCCGGAGGATCCCCACAAAGCGCTTGAGCTCGTCGGCGACAATGTGGAGGGCATCCCGGACCAGCAGGTTCTGGGCGGTGTCCACCAAGTCGGTGGAGGTCATGCCGAAGTGGAGGACCGCCCGGCCCTTTTCCGGAAGCTGCTCCGAAACCATGGTCAAAAAGGCGATCACATCGTGGCGGGTCTCGGCCTCGATCGCCTCCATCCGGGGAATGTCGATCGTGACAGGTGTCTCGGCCACGGCCCGGGCGCCCTCGGGGTCGACCTTTCCGTGGCGGGCCAGGGTCATCACCACGGCCCTTTCCACCGCCAACCAGGTTTTGAGACGATGCTCCGTCTCGAAGAGCCCCTTCATGGGGGCACGGCAGTATCGGTCGATCACGAGGCAAACTCCATGAGAGAGGACAGGGACTCCATCGAGGCCGGGTTCCGGGCGGGATCGGAGACATAGAGCCGGATGCCGCGGCGGTCGAGGAGGTTTCGCGAGACCTCGGGCACCGGGATCTTCAGCTCCTCCGTGAGGGACTGGCTGTCGAGGACCACCGGGGTCATCCCAAGCCCCGCCACGGTATCAAAGAGGCGTGAGGCCCACTCCAGGGGCTTTCCCGGCTGAAAGGGCAAGATCACAAAGCCCGACGGGAACGGACCGTCGGCGGGAACAAAGAGAAAGGAGGGGGGCATGAGCCTTTTCTCCTTCCGCCAGAAGGGCGCCAGGGTCCGGGTCACCAGATTGGAATACCAAAAATCCGTCCACAAAAGCACCGGAGAGAGGGGGGCCCCCTCCTGCTGGGAAAAGATCCTGAGCGGACGGACCTCCGCAAAGACCGGCTCATCCCAGAGAAGGACCAGCCCGGAGATCCCGGAGCCGCTGCCATGGGTGGACGCAGGAGAGCGGGGAGCCGAACTCACGGGGCCGCCTTCTTTTTGGAGGCCGCCCGGCCGGAGGACCGGGGGGAGGGAGAGGTCGATCTCTTGCGGGAGGGGGCAGGATCGTAGGGCCCCTTCTCCGGAGCGTGGCGCACCCCCGCCTCGTGGAGGATCCCGTTGAGGAAGGAGACCGCCTCGGGATCGGAGAAGCGGTGGGCCATATCCAGCGCCTCATGGACAGAAACCCGGAAGGGCATCTCGGGATCGAAGAGGATCTCGCAAAGGCCAATGCGCAGAATGTTGCGGTCGACGCGGGTCATGCGGGTGAGGCTCCAGCCCCGGGCCAGCTCCTCGATGACGGCATCGATCTCGGGCTTTCGAAAGAGGATCTCGGCATAGAGGCGGTCGGCATAGGCATTGGCCAGGGGGTCCTCGCCCTCCCAGCCGATGAGCTCCTTGACCAGGGGATCGGCGGAGCTCCGGGATTCGTACTCCTCGGCAAAGAGCCGCTGGAGAACCTTTCCCCGGGCGGCTGAAAGGGCCCGCCGTCGGGAGGAGGGCCGAGGGGAGGAGGCCCGAGGGGAGGAGGAAAGTGTCTCCCGGCCGGAGGTCACGAAGGCGCTCCTCCTGCGGTGAGGGGAAGGGCCCCGGCAAGCCTCGCCATCTGGTAGAGGGTGGCGGCCCCTTCGACGCCCTTGTGGCCGGCCTTGCCCCCCACCCTGTCTAACGCCTGTAGGAGGGTGTCGGTGGTCAGGACGCCAAAGATCACGGGAACCCGGCCCCGGCTGTTGACTTCGGTGAGCCCCTGGGTCACTCCGTCCACCACGGCCTCATAGTGGCCCGTCTCCCCCCGGATCACGCACCCCAGGGCCAGGATCCCGTCGTATCCCCCCGACTGGACCGCCCGGGAGGCCACAAAGGGCAGCTCCAGGGCTCCCGGGACCCTGACCACCGAGACGCCGGCGACATCGGCCCCGAAGGAGCGGAAGGTGTCCAGTGCCCCGGAGAGAAGCCGATCGGTCACCACACTGTTGTACTGGCTCACGACAACCAGGAAGCGAAAGCCTCCCGCCCGGGGAGCGGCCCCGGAGATCTCTTGGGTGGTCAAGGCTGATTCCGTTCTTTAAAGATGGTTGAGGATGTGGCCAAGCTTGTCCCGCTTTGTCCGGAGGTAGCGTTTGTTGCTCTCCCGGGCCGGGATCTCGATGGGCACCCGGGAGACGATCTCGAGGCCATAACCTTCGAGACCCACGATCTTGCGGGGGTTGTTGGTCATGAGCATGAGCTTGGCCGCGCCAAGCTGGCAGAGGATCTGCGCTCCCAGACCATAGTCCCGGAGGTCCTCCTTGAACCCAAGCTTCAGATTGGCCTCCACGGTGTCGTAGCCCTCCTCCTGGAGGCGATAGGCCTTGATCTTGTTGGCCAACCCGATTCCTCGGCCCTCCTGGTTCATGTAGAGGAGCACGCCCCGGCCCTCGCGTTCGATCATGCGCAGGGATTCGGAGAGCTGGGTCCCGCAGTCGCAGCGCAGGGAGTGGAAGATGTCTCCGGTGACGCAGCTTGAATGGACCCGCACCAAGGTCGGGGTGGAGGGATCGATCTCCCCCTTGACCAGGGCGATGTGCGGCCCCGAGCCCACCACATCCTCGAAGACGACGGCCCGGAAATGGCCATACTCCGTCGGCAGATCCGCGGAGGCCACCTCGGTGACGAGCTTCTCTTCCCGCTTGCGGTAGGCGATCAGGTCCCGGACCGTGGCAATGGGGATGTCGTGTTCGCGGGAGACCTCCAGAAGATCGGGAAATCGCGCCATTGTACCATCTTCGTTCAGAATTTCACAGATGACGCCCATGGGGATCAGGCCGGCCAGACGCGCCAGGTCGACGGACCCCTCCGTCTGCCCCGCCCGCTTGAGCACGCCCCCGGGCTTGGCCCGGATCGGAAAGATGTGGCCGGGGCGGACCAGGTCGGTGGGTGAGGCCTCCGGGCGAACCATGAGCTGGATGGTATGGGCCCGGTCGAAGGCGGAAATCCCGGTGGAGATCCCCTCCCGGGCATCGACGGAGATGGTGAAGTCCGTGCCGAAGGAGGCTTCGTTCACCGAGGTCATGGGGTCAAGATGAAGCGACTCCGCCTTCTCCTGGGTCAGGGTGATGCAGATCAGCCCCCGGCCATACTTGGCCATGAAGTTGATCGCCTCGGGGGTGGCGAACTGGGCGGCGATGACAAAGTCCCCCTCGTTTTCGCGATCCTCGTCATCGGACAGGATGATCATCTTGCCGTTTCTTATCCGCTCGATTGCCTCTTCGATCGATATGGTCGACACGCTTTTGGAACTCCTGTGTTGTCCGGGGGAGGGTCTAGACGCCCTTGAACCGGTTTGTCATGGGAAGCCGCCAGTCCTTGCCGAACGCCCGGAGGGAGATCTTCACCCCCGGGGGGGACTGGCGACGTTTGTACTCGCTCCGGTCGACGAGCCGGATCACCCGGGCCACATCGGCCGGCGAGAAGCCCCGGCCCACAATCTCCTCATAGCCCAGATCCTCCTCCACGTAGGCGGCCATGATCGGGTCGAGGATCTCGTAGGGGGGAAGGCTGTCGGTATCGCGCTGGTCGGGCCGAAGCTCGGCCGTCGGGGCCTTTTCCAGGATCCGGGAGGGAATGGCCCCCGGCCCCCGGGAATTCCTCAGTCGACAGAGCGCATAGACCAAGGTTTTGGGAACATCCTTTAAGACGGCGAACCCTCCGGCCATGTCTCCATAGAGGGTCATGTACCCCACCCCCATCTCCGACTTGTTCCCGGTGGTGAGGACCAGGTGGCCAAACTTGTTGGAGAGGGCCATCAGGAGCATCCCCCGGATCCGGGGCTGGAGGTTCTCGTCGGTGGTGTCATCCTCCGGGTGCACCGGGGGAGCCGCACCGAAGGAGGGGGCCAGGGCGGAGGCGAAGCTGTCGCAAAGCTCCTTGATGGGGATCGTCTCCAGGGGAAATCCCAGGGCCCGGGAGAGGGCGGCGGCATCCTCCCGGCTCTCCACGCTGGTATAGACCGAGGGCATGAAGACCCCATGAACCCGGGAGGGGCCCAGGGCATCGCAGGCCAGGGCCGCCACCAGCGCCGAGTCCACCCCCCCGGAGATTCCCACCAGAACATCGCTCAGTCGGTTCTTGCCCACATAGTCCCTCACCCCCATCACCAGAGCCTCGTAGACCTCCTCCACCTCGGAGAGGGGGGTGTTGAGGGGGCCCCGCTCAAGGCGGCGGGGCATCTGATTCGAGGGAGAGGTCCCGTCGAGGGCGTCGAGATCGATCCTCTCCATGGGAAAGGACCCCCAGTCGGCCCCGTAGACCCGGGAGAGCTTCTCCTTGCGGCGGCGGGGGTCGTGGAGACGGACCCCGAAGACCCGGTCCACATCGATCTCGGTCACCACGACGTCCTCGGCGAAGGCCTTCCCCCGGCACTCGATCTCTCCCTCGGGGCTGATCACCAGGCTCTGGCCGTCGAAGACCAGTTCGTCCTGTCCGCCGACCAGATTGGTGTAGACGATGTAGGTCCCGTTGTCGGCGGCCCGGGTCTTGAGCATGGACTCCCGGACCTCCCGCTTGCCGGCATGGAAGGGGGAGGCCGAGAGGTTCACGATCACCTCGGCATCGCCGTCGAGGGCCTGGTGGTAGAGGGGGCCCTTGGGATACCAGATGTCCTCGCAGATGTTCACCCCGATGGTGGTGTTCCTGTAGCGCACCAGGGTGTTGGAGCTCCCCGACTGGAAGTAGCGGTTCTCGTCGAAGACGCCGTAGTTGGGAAGGTACTGCTTGCGCTGGACCCCGACGACCCGCCCCCGATAGAGGAGGGCCGCCGCGTTGTAGATGTCGTCGGCCCGCTCCACGAATCCCACGATGACCAGAACCTCCGGCGCCACATCGAGAAGGGTCGAGAGGAGCTGGCGGTTTTTTTCAAGGAAGGTGGGCTTGAGAAGAAGATCCTCGGGAGGGTAGCCGGTAATGGCCAGCTCGGGAAAGGCGGCGATGTCCAGAGACCTTGCCAGGGGGCTGTCGAGGTGGCGGCGGATGCGCTCGGCATTGCCCTCGAGATCCCCCACCACCGAATTCATCTGGAAAAGCCCGACCCTGAGACTTCTCACGGATTCCTCCTCCCGCCCGTTGCGGCTGTTTTTCTCCCCTCTTCGGCCATCGCCCGGAAGTAGCGCACGAACTCAGGACTGCTCCAGGGCCGGGGACCCATGACCCGGCCCACCAGGGTTCCGTCGGCCCGAATGACATAGCTCTGGGGAAGCCCCATCCCGAAATACCGCGAATCCACCGATCCTTTTCGACCCTCGAGAACCGGGTAGACGATGCCGAACTTCTTGGCAAAGGGGAGGATGCGGGCGGTGCGGTGGTCCATGGCCACGCTCACCACGGCAAAGGGCTCGCCCTTCAGGCTCTTCGACAGGGAGACCAATGCCGGGATCTCGTCGCGGCAGGCGTCGCACCAGGTGGCCCAGAAGTTCAGCAGGACCACCTTGCCCCGAAAGGAGGACAGTCTCAGCGTCTGCCCGGACAGGTCCGGAGCTTGGATCTCGGGGGCATTTTCCCGGCTGTCGAAGAGGGAGATCCCGAGACGGTCCTCCTGATGAAAGGCCTGGGCCGCAGGGGGGGAAGCCAGCAAAAGGGCCAGCCCCAAAAGAAGGCTGAGGGCTCCCGCAAGAACAGTTGATTCTTCTGGCGCCGGTCCCCGGCGCTTCCCGACACTCTCGGCTGACGTCTTTTGCAAGATCTCCCCGATCCGACCGTCCCTGTACCCCAACGTCCCCGACTCGAAACACCCCAGGGACACGATCCTCGATTCCTTCCCGGAAGATCCCGCAAGAGCAGGCTTTCCCTCCCCCGGGACCGGTGGTTTTTCTCCCATTCTAGCACAAGTGCCGGAAGGTATGCGCCCCCAAAAGAGGGGCATGAAAGGAGGTTGCATCCCCTCGCGCCTTTCGATAGGCTTCAGGGGAGATCATCACCCGCCAGAAGACTCTTTCTTTCCTCTGCCGTGAAGGAGACGACCCCATGGAGTGCTTTGAGATTACTGCACCGGGCTCTCTGGTCCGCACATCCCGCCCGGATCCAAAGCCCGGCCCCGGCGAGGTGGCAATCCGCCTCGCCGCCGCTTCGCTCAACTACCGTGACCTCATGATCAAGAACGGAAAATACGGCAACATGCGCCTCCCGGTGATCCCACTCTCCGACGGGGCCGGTCAGGTGGTGGCCACCGGGGAGGGGGTCTCCCGGGTTCTGGTGGGGGACCGGGTGGCCGGCATCTTCAACCAGGCCTGGACGCAAGGAGCGCCGCCGGTTCACGCCCGGGCCCTGGGGGGAGACATGGACGGCATGCTGGCTCACATGGTGGTCCTTCCCGAGACGGGGGTCGTTCGCCTCCCCGACTCGCTGAGCTTCGAGGAGGGGGCCACCCTCCCCTGCGCCGCCGTGACGGCCTGGAACGCCCTCTTCGTGAGTGCTTGCCTGAAGCCGGGGGAGACGGTCCTCCTCATCGGCACGGGAGGCGTGAGCCTCTTTGCCCTGCAGTTTGCCAAGATGGCCGGAGCCCGGGTCATCCTCCTCTCCCGCTCCCGGGAAAAGATCGACATAATCCGCTCCCTGGGAGTCGACCATGCCATCGACACCACACAAAACCCCCAGTGGGAAGGGGAGGTTCTCGAGCTGACAGGGGGCCGCGGGGTGGACCATGTGGTGGAGGTGGGAGGGGCCGACACCCTTCCCCGCTCCCTGGCCGCCACCCGCCATCAGGGCCATGTGGCGGTGATCGGGGTCCTCTCCGGAGGGGAGGTCCGATTCCCGGTCTTCTCTCTTCTGGCCCGCCAGATCCGCCTCTCCGGGATCTATGTGGGGAGCCGCGAACACTTCGAGGCGATGAATGCCGCCATCTCGGAAAACGCCCTCCATCCCCACATCAGCCGGGTCTTTCCCTTCGCCGAGGCCCCGCTGGCCTTCCGCACAATGGAATCAGGAGACTTCATTGGCAAGATCGTCCTCTCCTTTGACCGCTGAGGGGGACCCTCTCGGAGCGGACCTTCCCGCGGCCGCCCGGGAGGTTGTGGCCAAGCTCACTCTCCGGCCCCACCCGGAGGGAGGATTTTATCGGGAGGTCTTTCGGGACACGGCCACCGTCCTTCGCACCCCCCCTCCGGATGGGGAGAGGCGAGCGGCAGTCACCCTGATCTATTTTCTCGTGGCGGGGGCGCGCCCCACCTCCTGGCACCGGGTGGCCTCCACCGAAATCTGGCACCATGCCGGGGGAGCCCCCCTGTGGCTCGACATTGAGCCGGCGGGAGATCCGGGAGCGGGAGGCTCTGCCACTTTAGAGGCTCCGCCACTTCAGCCCCCGGATCGCTCCCTGCTTCTCGGCGATCCGCGCAATCTCCCCCACCCCGCGGTGGGGATCGTTCCGGCCGGAGCCTGGCAACGGGCCCGGTCGACCGGGGAGTATAGCCTGGCCACCTGCACCGTGGCGCCGGGATTCGAGTTTGCCGACTTTCACCTGAGACCGGCCTGACATCTTCAAAAGGAGTCTGCCTTGGACGAGGAACGGGTTTTTCTGCTCGACGTCGACAATACCCTCTTCGATAACGATACCCTTCAGCAGGCCCTGATCGCCCACCTCGAGGAGGAGCACGGAGAGGCGGCCCGGACCCGCTACTGGGAGATCTTCACCGAACGCTGGGCGAAGATCGGATACGCCGACTACCTGGGCGCCCTCCAGCTCTACCGTGAGGAGGACCTCCACGATCCCCGCATCCTGCGCATGAGCTCCTGGATGGTGGACTACCCCTTCGCCGACCTGCTTCACCCCAAGGCCCTGGAGGTGGTGTCTCACCTGAAGCGCTTCGGTCAGGTCGTCATCCTCTCCGACGGCGACGCCGTCTTCCAGCCCCGGAAGATCACCCGCTCCGGGCTTTGGGAGGCCGCCGAAGGCCATGTTCTCATCTATATCCACAAGGAGGAGATGACCGCGGACATCGAGGCCCACTATCCGGCGAGCCACTACATCGTCATCGACGACAAGCTCAAGATCCTCTCCGCCATGAAGGCCGCCTGGAAGGACCGGGTGACCACCGTCTTTCCCCGGCAGGGACACTATGCCTCCGACCCGGCCATCCTCTCCGCCTACCCTCCCGCCGACCTCTCGATGGCCCACATTGCCGATCTTCTCGAGATGGACCTCGAACAGGTGCTTCATTCCCCCCGCGCCGGCTCCTCCCTCCCCCCCGGGGGAGCCCCCACCCATCCCCAACGAACAGGAGAGTCCCATGCCGGTTAGCCCCCTTGCAGGCCGTCCCCTTCCCCCCGAACAGACGGTGAACATCTCTCGTCTCCTCGAGGACTATACGGCGCGGCATCCCGACCTGGCCGACCCCGCCCAGCGCGTCTCCTTCGGGACCTCCGGCCACCGGGGATCCTCCTTTACCGCCTCCTTCAACGAAGACCACATCCTGGCCATCACCGAGGCCATCTGCCGACTCCGCAAGGAGCAGGGCATCGACGGCCCCCTCTTCGTGGGGTGCGACACCCACGCCCTCTCCCGTCCGGCCTTCGTCTCGGCCCTCTCCGTCCTGGCCGCCCACAATGTCACGGTGGTGATCTCCCAAAACGACGAGCCGGTGCCCACCCCGGTGATCAGCCATGCCATCCTCACCCACAACCGGCCTCCGGGAGGAGCTCCCCCCGCCCGCCTGGCCGACGGGATCGTCATCACCCCCTCCCACAACCCTCCCGAGGACGGCGGCTTCAAATACAACCCCCCCACCGGCGGCCCCGCCGACCCGGCCCTCACCCGGGCCATCGAGACCCTGGCCAACCGCCTGATTGCCGAGAAGCTCTCCGGGGTGCTCCGGATCCCCTTCGACAAGGCCCTCGCCTCCCCCTCGGTCTCTCGCCGGGACTTTCTCTCGGCCTACGTGAATGACCTTCGCCACATCATCGACTTCGACAAAATGGCTGCCTCGGGGATCCGGATCGGCATCGACCCCCTGGGCGGGGCCTCGGTCCACTACTGGGGACGCATCGCCGAGAGGTACGGGCTGAACCTCACCGTCGTCCGGGAGACCGTCGACCCCACCTTCGCCTTCATGCCGGTGGACCATGACGGCAAGGTGCGGATGGACCCCTCCTCCCCCTATGCCATGGCGGGGCTTCTGGGCATGGCCTCCCGCTTCGACATCGCCGCGGCCTGCGATACCGACAGCGACCGCCACGGGATCGTCTCGCCCTCGGCGGGGCTCATGAATCCCAACCACTACCTGGCGGTCCTGATCTCCTACCTCTTTTCCCACCGGCCGGGATGGCCCGCCTCCGCCCGGGTGGGCAAGACCCTCGTCTCGAGCCGGATGATCGATCGCGTGGCCGAAGGGCTCGGGCGGGGGCTGGTGGAGGTCCCGGTGGGCTTCAAGTGGTTTGTGGAGGGGCTGCTGGAGGGATCGTTGGGATTCGGAGGGGAGGAGAGCGCCGGGGCCTCCTTCCTGAGACACGACGGCACCGTCTGGACCACCGACAAGGACGGGATCGTTCCCGCCCTCTGCGCCGCCGAGATGACCGCAGTGACGGGGGTGGAGCCCGGCGCCGCCTACCGGGAGCTCGAGGGGCGCTACGGCTCGTTCTATTACAAAAGGGTCGATGCCCCGGCCGACCGCGCCAAAAAGGCGGCCGTGGGAGCCGTCGACCCCGGAGCCCTCTCGGTCCGGGAGGTGGGGGGAGACAAGGTAGAGCGGATCCTCTCCGCCGCCCCGGGAAACGGGGCCCCCATCGGCGGCCTCAAGGTCGAGACATCCGCCGGATGGTTTGCCGTTCGCCCCTCGGGAACCGAGGAGATCGTCAAGATCTATGCCGAAAGCCAGAAGAGCCCCGAACACCTCGAACACCTTATCGACTCGGCCTCCCGATTCATGGAGGAGATCGCAAAAAAGGCCCGCCAGCCCTGAGGGGGCCGACGGGCCTTTGGCCCTTCCTGCCTTGCGGCACTCAGAGCTGCTTTTTGATCCGGTCGTACCAGCTCGCGCTCTTCTTGGCCTTGGCGCGAGGGGCGCCGCATCCGTCCGGGGGGGGCCAGTTCACCAGCATCGACACCATGTGGTCCGGAGAGATGTCCGCGCCGGATTTTTCGAAGTACTTCTCCCAGAACGAGACCATCTTCCGGGTTCGCTCGATGGAGGGCGACCGGGTCCCCACCACATAGACGCAGACGTGCTTGAGATCGGGAAAGCCGTAGGCCTTGCCCACCCGCTCGAGATCTTTGGAGCCGAAGGTCATGGTCTTGTAGCGAAACCGCCCGCGGTCCTCTTCCATGTCGGAGAGGAAGACCGCCACCGGACGGCGGTGGTCGGCCGAAAAGAGCTGGGAGGTCATCCGGGCGGCGCCGAAGAGATCGGTATATTTTGACTTCCCGGGCTTGGCCAGCTTCTTTTTCAGGGTGGCGAGAAGCTGCTGGCGCACCTCCTCGTTCTTGGCCTTAAGATCCTTCACCTTGGCCTTGTAGTCGAGCTCGTTGTCCGAGAGGCTGTCGAACGGCGGGCGCGGAGCCAGGGTCCCCTCCGCCATGAAGTCGGAGATGAGGGAGTTGTCGTCGGTGACGGGAAGGACCCGAAGCCGGTCTCCCTCCCGGAGACTCGGGACGATCCGGTCGAGCAGGGCCCGGCGGTAGACATCAAACTGCCGGTCGGTGCTCCCGGTCTCGTCGACAAAGACCAGGATATCGAATCCCGGGGGGGCGGGTTCCTCTCCCCAGGCCACCCCCTGTCCTGCCCCCGAAAGGGCCGGAAGAACCGGGGACCCCAGGCCCACGAACACCCCCAGGCCCAGACCCAGCAACACCTTCCCTCCCCATTTCATCGAGCTCATCTGTCTGTGCGGGATTCCCCGAAAGATCTCCGGGGCGGATAGCGCCCTCTCCCGCCTCTCCTTTCTCTGCTATCGGTGATTGCCCCTGACACTGCTGACGACGCCCCAGCTCCCGGAGGCCGGCCCATCAGGCCCACACCTCCGGGGAAGAGGCTCTAAACCCTTCCCGTAGAAGAATAGGTGATCCGGCCGCGAGACTCAACCCTGTCCGACCCTTCCCCATTCTTTTGGTCGGTGACAGACTCCGCCGCATCGGGAAGCCTGAAGTCCGGCCACCAGCGCTTGAGCGTGGGGGACTCGGGATTTCTGGAGAAGGAGGCGGGAGCGACGGTTCCGCCGCGGGAGGCCATGTTGGCCTGGCGATAGAGGGAGATCTTCGAGGTGACCTCGGAGAGGACACGCTCCGCCTCTCCGCGACCGGCACGGATCACGGCATTGGTCCGGGAAATGGCCACCGAGAGACGCTCCCGAAGCTTGCCCCGCTTCTTGTCGAGGCGAACCGTCGCCACATGGAGGGCATCGAGCTCGGCGTCCTGGTCATGGGCGAAGAAGGAGACCATGTAGGCCCCCATGAAGATCAGGAGGTTGATGGCAAACATGGCGTAGACCATATTCCCCGAGCCGGCCCCCAGCTTGTGTTCGGCATGGAGGGTCACATACATGTTGCGGATGAAGGACAGGGCCGTCAGGGCCCCCAGAACGGTGGTCGGAGCCAGGGCGATCATGATCCCGGTGGCGATCTTGGGGGGGACGAGGGTCCGGATCTGGAGACCCAGGAAGACGCCGATGATCGGCAAGGTCAGCGAGAGCGTCATGCTCATCACGTAGGTCATGAGCTCGGGCTCGCCGAACATGCGAAAGACCACCACGTTTAAGGGGAACTCCCCGATGGCCAGGAGCAGGACGACGATCCAGTGAACCGTGTAGGGAACCGGGATCACCACGTCGCGGCCCACCGCCTCCTTCCGGTTCCGGTAGCGGATCAGGACGTCCTTGAGCCGATACTGGTTGGATTCGTAGGCGTTGGCCAGATTGCTGGTCTTGCCTTCCAGCGTCGAAAGCTCCGAGGCGGTCTGGGCGTAGATCTCGCTGATCTTGGACTCCCCCGCCGCAATGATCGAGCGCTCGAAGGGGCCGGCATCGTAGCTGCTTCCGGCCGGCAGGCCCGCCAGCCCGTCCTCATGCCCCGCCTTCCGGATTGTATCGTCATCGGGAAATTCTGTCCGAGACTGAATTTTGTGCTTCATTTTTTCTCTCCTCGATAGCGGAAAAAGATCTTCCCGGCTGTGTGGCGACTAGTTGATGACACCGCTTCCTTCCACGGAATTCCGGCGGTGGTGGCTCACGATGGTATTGAGTTCGTCGACCATGAACTGGAGCTTGGTGTGGAGGTCGGCCACCGAGTTCACCCACTGCGATTCCCGGGCATGGAAGTTCTGGTAGTCCTCCTTGAACTGGGCGATGAAGCGGTTCATCCGCTCCGACTCCGCCCGCAAGGCGTCCCGGTCGGTCAGAAGAATGTCCCACTGCTTCTTGGTCTCCGACAGCCGGTCCATGACGACGGAGGATTTTTCCAACAGGTCGTTGTATTCCTTGACGGCATTGATGATCTTGTTGATGTCCTTGTCACCTAACATGGTCGATTCCTTTCCCTGATGAATGGCGTTGATGGCTTCCGCCCCGGCCCCCGGCCGGGACGACCCCTAGTGGTTCCGGGTGGGGAGATCCTTCTCCCCGCTGGGTGTCCGGGAACTCCGGGGAGCCTCCTTCCCGAAGAAGGCTTCGAGAACGACGAGGATCTCCGAGTGAATCGAACGGTGCTCCCGGGTCGCCCGTTCCTTGATGATCTGGTATAGCGCTTCATTCATGCGCAGCGTCATCCGTTTCATGATGTCATTTTAACACTATTTTGGTGCATGTCAAACATATATATAAGTAATTTTAAAATAAAAACAATCATATATTTAATATATTTTATTTATTAAAATATTAATAAAAAAAACGAGAAAAATCAAATTCCACTCTCCAGAACAGGAGAATATTTTTTTTATCATTATGGACACAGAGTGGGTCTTGATTTCAGTGATCTGTGTCACCGCAGAGCGTTTTTCGACCTGACAGGGAGGCGATGGAGATCTATCGAAGAGAGGAGAAATGACGGAAAAGGCGGCTCTCGAGCCCCGAGGAGCGGGCAGGCGAGCGGTGGACCATCGACAGGAAGCTCTCGGGAGAGGCCCAGACGACGAGGGATTTTTTCGCCCGGGTGGCGGCGGTGTAGAGGAGGCGGCGGGTGAGAAGCGGGTGGGGCTCCCCCCCCAGGAGCAGGCAGACCCGGTCGAACTCCGACCCCTGGCTCTTGTGCACCGTCATGACGAAGGTTGTCTCCCAGGGAGGGGCCATCCGGAGCGGAAAGACCGATGGTTCGCCGGATTCTCCGCCGGAGAAGACCAGACGGCCGCCCGAGAGAAGCCCCAGATCCCCGTTCATCAGCCCGGTGTCGTAGCTGTTTTGCAGGATCATCGCCGGGGCCCGGAAGGCCCCGGGAGCGTGCTGACGGGCAAAGACCCTCTCCAGATGGCGACTTCCCCTTTTCGCCCCCATGGCTCCATCCCGGAAGGGAGAGAGGGCCATGAACTCTCCCAGACGGGCCAGGGCCGCGCGGTCGGAGGGGGCCGAGGCCAGGGGAGTGAAGCCCTCGACCAGAAGCCTCTCCGGCCACCCCTCCGAAACGGGAGCAAAGACCAGATCGGGATCGCCCCGCTCGAAAAGCCGGAGGGCTCCCTCTCCGTCCCCCCCGGCGACCTTCCGGGAAAACTCCTGAAGAAGGGTGCTCTCCCGTTGCCGATAGTTGCGAGACAGCACCACCAGCCCTCCCGGGGAGGGCTCCTTCCCCCCGGAGAGAGCCCGGCACAGATCTCCCATCACTGCCCCGGCTCCCACCGGGGAGAGCTGATCCTGATCCCCCACCAGGACCAGGCGGGATTTCGGAGAGAGCGCCGAGAGGAGGTTCTCCATGAGGAGCAGGTCCACCATCGACAGCTCGTCGAGGAGGACCAGGTCCCACGGCAAAAACTCCCCCTGTCGGGGAGCGATCCCGCGAAGAGAGGCCCCCAGCAGGCGATGGAGGGTCATGGAGGGCACCGCCAGATCGGAGGGCAACACCTCGGCAAGGGCCTCTCCCATCCGGGCGGCGGCCTTGCCGGTGGGGGCCGCGCTCACCACCCTCATCCCGGGCATGAGCCGCCGGAAGAGGAGGAGGAGCCGGGCCGCAGTCCAGGTCTTCCCCGTCCCCGGCCCTCCCGTGAGGACCAGGAGCCGGGAGCCAAGGGCCGTCGTGGCAGCGGCCCGAGACGGCCCCTCCGCCTCCGGGAAGATCTCGGCCAAAAGGTTCTCCCGCCGGGGACTCTCCGGGAGAGCCGCCTCCCCTTCCCCGCTCAGCCGTTCGGCCAGGAGTCGGGCGACCCGCTCCTCGGCCCGCCAGTAGCGGTAGAGATAGAGGCCGCCGTCCTCTGCCACGAGAGGAGCGGGATGATCCGGGCTCCCCACGGCCAAAGGATGGGAGCCCAGGAGCCTTTCCCACTCCCGGCGGGGAGGCAGGGAGAGGGGAAGGGGGAGGAGGGGGAAGGGCTCCTGCTCCGAGGAGAGGTCGAAGAGGGTATGGCCCTCTCGCGTCGCCGAGGAGGCCAGGACGGCCCCCAGCGCCAGAATGTCGGCGGCCACCGGGTCCCGCTGGGGGCGAAGGCGCAGGAGGGTGCCGGCCAGGGCCCGGTCCACGAAGGTGAGGCGTTCGAGGGCGAGAGCTTCGTGGATCCAGCGGGCAGTCTCCTCGCTCACCCCCGGAAGCCGTCGGTCGAAGGCGCTCATCGCCCCTCCCCGGAAAAGAGCCGCGAGAGCGCCTTGATCTCCTCATGCGCGGGCCGCAGGTGAACGACCCCCTCCCCCCTCTCCCCGGCCCCCCGCACAAAGACAAAGAGCGCCCCCCCGAAATGGCGCTCATAGTCGTAGTCGGGCCGGGAGAAGGCCAGAAGGCGGTGGAGGGCCAGGGCGTAGAGAAGCCCCTGGAAGTCGTATCGGTGCTGGGCCATGGCCCGGGAGAGGGACTCCGGGCCATAGGCCTCCTCCTCCCGCTCCCCCGGAAGGCGGTTTGTCTTGTAGTCCAACAGATAGGTTCGCTCTCCATGGCGAAAAATGAGGTCCACGAAGCCCCGGATCATCCCGCGAAGGGGGTCGAAGCGCAGGGCTCCCCCCTCCGGGAGAAGGTGGGGAAGGAGCTCCCCGCTCCCCAGCCCCTCCACCGGAAGCAGGAACTCCCGCTCCACCGAGCGCGAAAGGGAGGCGATCCCCTCGAAGGCAAACCACCCTACCGGAGCGGCCGGGTCGGGAAAGAGCCCCGCTCGAAGGGTGCGGCCGCACAGGGGAAAGAGCACCTCCCGAAAGCTCTCCGCCTGTTCGCCCAGTCCAGTGGCATTCTCCCCGAGGGCCCGGTCCAGAGCTTCGGGGAGCTCCCGGACAAGATCCCGGGCCGCCGGGGCGTTTGGCCCGGTGGGCCGAGGTGCCAGAAGAATTTCGAAGGTCCGGTGAAAGACCGTCCCAAAGAGGGGACCCGCCGGCTGGCTGGCTCCCACGGGGCGATCCCAGGAAAGGTCGTCGTCCTTTCGGAGTCCCGAAGGCAGCAACGACTCCCCCCGGACGCCTCCGAATTGGCCGGCCGGGCCAGACTGCCCAGAGAGGGAGGAGAAGCTCTCCAGGCGAAGGGGCGCGGGAAGGGGCCGGGGAAGGGCTCTCGCCGGAAGAAGAGGCGGGAGGGGGGGAGGCGGAAGCCCCTCCCGATTCATGTCGGGCGGGGGGAGAAGGCCAAAGAGGGCGGGATGTTCGGCCACCAACCGGGCCACCTGGCCCTGAAAGAAGGCGACGGCGCCCCGACCCTTTATCACGCCAGAGTCGTCCCCGGAGAGAAGGCGGGCCAGGGCGGTCTGGTAAATATAGCGGCAGGGAATCATCACCACGGTCCGGTGAACCGCCCGGGTCAGGGCCACGTAAAGCAGCCGCATCATCTCCTGGGGATTGCCATCGGGCGCCTCCTCTTTTTCTTCGTCCTCATCCTCCTCCTCGGTCGGGCGATCCCACCCGGTGAGCCCCAGGGGAAGGATGACCACCGGAAACTCCAGCCCCTTGGCCCGGTGGATGGTGAGGATGCGCACCCGGCCATCGAGGGTGTCCAGTCGCGGCGCGGTGGTCTCATCCCCTTTTTTCTCGCTCTCCCGGCGCGCATCGACGTACCGGTCAACCAGCAGGGAGAGGGAGGGGCGATCGCGGTCGAGGCTCTCCACAATCTCGAGAAGGTGGAGAAGGTCGGTGAGGCGGCGGCGCCCCGACCGGCCCGGCCCCGACCCCAGGATCCGGGCAAAGACGCCGGTCTCGAGGCACAGGCGCCGCAGGGCCCCCATGGCCCCCAGGCGACCCCAGTCCGCGGCGGTCCGGAAGAAGGGGTCGATCCGCTGGTTCCACCGCTCGCTCGCGGCCCCCAGATCGAGAAGCTCCTGAGCCGAAACGCCAAACAGGGGCGAACTCAGGACCAGCCGCATCTGCCGCCGGTCCCCCGGGTCTTTCAGTGCCAGGAGAAGCATCTCGAGCTCAAAGGCCATCTCGCCTCGGAGGATGCTCCCGCCGGCATAGGAGACGGCCGGGATCCCCAGGGACTCCAGGGCCGCCAGCATCAGGTTGGCATGGTCGTTGGTCCGGACAAGGCAACAAATGTCGTCGGGGCGAAGGGGCTCCCCCTTTCTCAAGACGCCCCCCCCCAGAAGTCGCAGCACCTCCCGGGCCGACCAGTTGAAGAAATCCTGGGAGTTGAAGGAGACAATCTCCGGTTCGAGGGCAAAGAGGATCGGGGGCAGAACCTTCCCCGAAGGGGAGAGGTCCACAAGGTCGGAGGGCCCTTTTTTCTGGGACTCCACCTGGGTGTAGCCGATCCGCCCCTGGGAGAGAAAGGGGTCGGGATGGCGCGAGAAGAGAGTGTTGACGGCCTGCACATGGAGGGCCTCGGAGCGGTAGTTCACGTCCAGAGAGGAGATCCCTCCGGCATCCTTTTTGAGGATCGCCTCCTTCGCCTCCACATAGGCGTTCAGGTCGGCGCCCCGAAAATGGTAGATCGACTGCTTGGGGTCGCCCACGAGAACAAGGCTTGTCTCCGTTTGGGAGTTCCGGGAAAAGAGGTCGTAGATCCGGCCGAAGATCTCGAACTGGGCATAGTCGGTATCCTGAAACTCATCCACAAAGGCCACGGGAAACCTCTCCCGGAGGAGGGCGCACAGGGCGGGACTCCCCGGCCCCAGAACCCCGGCCACCACCCGGCCGATCATATCATCGAAGGTCTCCACCCCCTGACGCTCCCTCTTTTTGAGGGCCACGGTGGAAAACTCCCGGTGGAGCTCCTCGCGGAAGGCCTCGCGCAGGGAGATTTCAAGGTGGAAGGCCGCCACCAGAAGCTCCCCGAGGGAAAGGAGCTCGGGAGGGGGGGGAGCCCCCTCCCCTTGCCTCCTGAGTCGGGAGAGAAGCTCTCCCTCGCAGCGTCCAAAGTGGGCCGGAGGCGAGGGAAAGGGCGAGGCCAGCTCCCGGATCCTCTCCTCAAGCTCCTCCCGGAGCTCGATGTCATCCTTCACCACCCGTCCGTTCTTGCCCGTCCCGGGAAATCCGGCAAGCCAGCGATCGACCGCCTCGGGAGCCATCTCAGCGGCCGAGGTGAGCCAGCGGCTCCGGGCCTCGAAGAATTTTTCGCGGCTCTCGGCGAGACCCGGGACTTGGGGGTCCCGGGAAAAGGGACGGGGGATCTCTCCCGGGGAGAGAAACCTTAAAAGATCCTCCGGCCCCCCGGGGCACATCCCCGCAATCTGCCAGACGACCCGAGGGTCCTCCGGGTAGAGGCGGCGGCGCCAGACATCGCGCACCGAGGCTTTTTTGTAGGCGCGGTCGGAGCTTTCAAGGTCGAGGCTAAAGGGGGCGTCGAACTCAAAGGCATATTCCCGAAGGATCCGACGACAAAAGGAATGAATGGTGGCCACCGGCGCCCGGTCGAAGTCGAAGAGGGCTCGGGAGAGAAGGGGGAGGTGCTCGCCTTTGACATCGGCCACCAGGGGAAGGATCGCCGGAGCGGGGAGTCCGCCCAGGGCCGTCTCCCGGGCGAGGGAGAGGAGGGTGCGAAGGCGTCCTCGGAGCTCGGCCGTGGCCGCCTCGGTAAAGGTCACCACAAGGATCTTCTCCACGGGAACCCCGGAGAGGACGGCGGCAAGATAGAGGCGGGTTAAAGCAAAGGTCTTGCCCGTCCCGGCCGAGGCCTCGATGAGGGTCACCCCCCGGCGCAGGACCGGAGCAAAGGGCGGGGGAGAGGTCATCGTCCCTCCCGCAGATTTTTGCGGAATTCCATCTCCCGAACGAGGGGGGCCAGGAGCCTCAATGCCCACACTCCAAAGTCTTCCTCCAGCGGCAAGGGGCGGCCGGCAAAGAGACGGCGGGTCCAAAAACCTGGATAGATGCGAGGGTCCCGAAGGGTATCGCCCCGGTCGCGAGGGGGCCGGAGCGCCTCCTCCCACGCCTTCATCGCCGCCGAGCGAGCCCCCTCATCCCTGTTGGACGCGCCCCCCCTCGGTTTCTTGGAGGGATCCATTTTTTTCGCGTGCTTCAGGGAGATGGCGGGATCGAAGGGCAGAGGGCTCTCCCCCCCGGCCAGGAAGCCCCGGACAAACTCCTCGAGCCCCTCCCCGGAGGCGGGGGCGTTCCAGAGGAGGGCCTCCTCGGGATATTTTGTCATCTTGCCGCAGAGGAGGGTCCCGGCAAATTCGGGAAGGGCCCGGCAGGCCACAAGATGATCAAGATAGGCGGTGACAATGTGGGAGGGGTAGATCGTCCCCGGCCAGAGGTCGACGATCCGGACCACTGCCCCGTCGGAGCGGGAGCGGAGTCCCGTGAGCCGTCCCATAAGCCTGCGCCCCTCCACCGGCAGAGAGATCTCCGCCGCCTCCTCCCCTCCCGGCACTATCTCCATGAAGGCCTCGAGGCGGTCGCAATGCTCGCGCCATTTCCGCTGGCCCATCTGCCACTGAAGCGGGCCCAGGGGGGGCCAGGGGAGAGCGTCGTCGGCAAAGCCCTTCTCCTCAAGTCCCTTGACGAGCTCCTTGAGCCCCAAAGAGAAGGGTTCGTCCTCGGGAAGATCGATCTCCCGGGTCTGCGAGGAGAACCCCAGGCGCCGCTGGAGAAAAAAGCGGGCCGGATTGGAGAAAAAGGAGCGAAGGTCCGCCAGAAGAAGCGCCTCCAGGGCCTCCGGTCTCTCGGGGAGACGAAGCCCTCTCTCCCAGAAGACAGGGGAGGGGGTGCCGTCACTCCGAGAGCCATCGAGCACCCCCCGCCAGCTTCGGGAAAAGCTGTGAAGGCGGGGGTCCGGGGAACACCCAAAGTGCTCGGGGGAGAGGGGATCGACGGGGGCCGCAAGGAGGATCTGCGCAAGGATCCCCTCCCCCTCCTCCCCCGCGAACCCTTCGGCCACCACCTCCTCGAACTCCCGCAGAAGCACAGAGGGCTCCTTGGGTGCCCCATCCCGGCTCTCCCGGCCAAGATAGCTGAGCCACAGCGCCTCGCGGGCTGAGAGAAGGGCCTCGAGAAAGAGTGTCCGGTCGTCCTCCCGCCGGGAGCGGTCGCCGGAGCGGGGTCGGGCGGCAAGCCAGTCGAAGGAGGGAGGATGGTGGATCCGGGGGAACTCGCCGTCGTTCATCCCCAAAAGGCAGACCACCCGAAAGGGCAGAGAGCGAAGGGGGACCATGCGGCCGAAGGTGACCCCCCCGGTGAGGAAGCGGTCGCGCCCCTCCCGGTCCTGGGCCGATCGGGCAATGTGGCGCCCCATCCAGATCGACGAGATCTCTCCGGAAAATCCCGCCCGCAAAAAGCCCTCCCGAATCTCCTCGGGGAGGGCCAAGAGGGTCTCGAGGACCGGATCCCCCTCTTCGGGATCGAAAAAAATCTCCAGGATCATGGTCAGAAGATCCGGCCATCGTTCGGCCGGATGGGGGTCCCTGAAACGCTCCAGGTGGCGGTCCAGGGCCCAGAGGAACCGGGAAAGGGCTCCGGCCACCTCGCCCCCGATGTCCTCAGCCACCGCCACCGGTGAGACCGGCAACCCCTCGGGGCTCTCCTCCGGTCCACAGGCATACCCCAGGAGCAATCGGTCGAGCCCCCAGAAAAAGCTGTGGGCATGAACCGAGGGGGCCACCTCCCGCCGGTCTTCAGAGTCGCGCCCCCACCGGAGCCCCCCCTCGGAGAGGATCTCCCGGAGGCGATCGACCTTCACCCCCCCCAGGTCGAAGCGCCGCGCGATGGAAGGAACGGAGAGGAGGGTCTCCACATGGGCCACCGTGATCCTCTCCCCCGGAAGATGGAGCAGGAGAAGAAGCCCCTGAAAGGCCGGGGAGGCGTCGGTCTCCCGACGGTCCGAGATGACGAAGGGGATCCGGGGATCCCCTTCGGGAGAGCTCTCCCGTCTCTCTGGTTCCGGGGAGGAGGCCAGGGGAAGTGTCCCCGGGGAAAAGACTGAGCGGACGATCCCGGCATAGGGCTGGATGTCGGGAGCCAGAACGACGATGTCCTCGGGGGTGAGGGAGGGGTCGGAGGCAAAGAGGTCGAGCAGACGGTCCCGAAGCATCTCCACCTCCCGGACCCGACCGGTGGCGGCTACGATCTCCACCGACCGGTCGCCGGAGGGGATCCGCCGTCTCGCAAGACGGCCGGAGCGCACCTCCGCCCCCCGGTCGAAGAGGGTCAGAATGTCCTCCTGCAGGTGCTCCAAAAGAGTGTCAGGGGGCCTCCCGAAAAAGAGTCGCCGGGACTCGGGGATGTCAGAGAGGGAGTCGTGGACCGTTCGGAACTCCCCTCCCCAGGAGGAGAGAAGAGGGGCCCCCCGAAAGAGATACGGCTGCTCCTCGGGAGGGGCCTCCTCCAAGGTTCGGGGGCGGACCACATCCCCCCAGTACTCCCGGGAGGGGTTGAGGAAAAAGAGATCCACACCACACCCATGGCGCTCGCCCAGGGTCCGGAAGAAGCGAAGGTCGAGGGGGGCCATTCCCGTGAGGCCAAAAAGGGTGAGACTTCGGGGGAGGATCTCCGGAGGAACGGGATCCTCTCCCGCCAGAAAGCGGACCATCATGCGTGCGCGGTGAAGGGGGCGATCGGGACCGGCCAGGGCGCGCCAGAGGATCGCCGGCCACCCCTCAGGCCCCAATGGATCGTCCTCGCGCCCCCCCTTCCCCTCCTCCCAGGCCAGAAGAAGTTCGGGCCGATAGATCATGGAGCGGTCATAGAGGTCGGAGAGCAGGGCGGCCAGATCATAGAGGCGGAGCCTCTCCCGGCCCTCTCCCGCAAAATGGGCGACCGATTCAAAGGCCGGGTGGGAGAGGAGATCGGGGAGGAGGGCATGAATGCGGAGAAGGAGGGTCTCCCGGTCGAAGTGGAGGCTGCCGGAGAGGGGGCCATGAAGGCGATCGAAGAAGTCCCGGATATATCGGCCGCCCAGGGGGAACTCTAGGGAGGCCGATATCCCGGTGCGGCGAGCAAGGAAAAAGGAGAGCCAGCGACCGGTGACGGGGTTCTGGGGGATGACCAAAAGGGGGGCCAGGGGGTCGAGCTCCCCGGCAGCGGCGGCAGAGTTCAGGGTCGCCACAAAGGCTTCCGCCAGAATCTCCACCCTGTGGCTTTCAAAAAGACGGACCCCCACATTCCTCCCCTTTTTCAGGCCTGCTCGCTGTCGATGGGGTCCATCATATCCGAAACGGGAAGGAGGAGGAACCGCTCCATCTCAATCCCTTGTCGGGCAAGGCCGGGAGGGAGGGCTACCGCCCCCGGGAGTCGGTCTTCATCTTGCGGATGAGACGGCCGAGCTCCAGGATCTTTTCCGCCGAGAGATCCCGCACGGTGATGTCCGCCTCCTCGTCGCCGGCGAAGGAGCACAGGGCGATGGTCCGGCAGGCCGTCCCGCCCCGGATGATCTTGAGGGCGATATTGGAATAGTGGCAGTGGACCCCGACGAAGAGACAGACATCGATCTTGTTGTGCCAGATGGTCAGGTTGGGGTGGTTGGGGTTGATCTCCGTCTCGGGGTCGATCTTGGGATACTTGGGGCGGTAGTCGGGCATCGGGATGATCCGGATCCCGTTGGATTCGGCCACCGAAAGAACGGCATCCGCCACCTTGCGGGATTCCTCGGAGAACTGCCACAGGACCATGGGCCCCGGAAAAAAGGTGGGAACCTTGGCATGGGCCAGGGCCCGGGCCGAGGTCTCCAGCACCTCGTCTTCGGGAAGCGGCCGCCCCTCGACATTCCCGTAGCCGGGCTCGGGAGGGGAGAGACCCAGGGCGGTGGCCGCCAGGGGAAGAAGGCCGGCCGGGCCGGAAGAGAGACGGGGGGAGACAGGGGAAGACATGGATACAAGCTCCTTTGCTATGGGGTTAAAGAGGCGGAGTCAAGAGTCGAGGGTGAACCATTCGGATCCCCGGACGACACCTCCCAGAAAAACGACGGGGAGCTCCAGGGGGTACTCCTCGGTCCCGGAAAGGGAGAGATATCGGTCCGGACGGGTGGTCGAACGGGCAAAAAAGGAGCCCTCGGGAGCGGAAAGGAGAATAAAGGGCCGCTGGCGGGCACATTCCCGGGTGTCGATCTCCACAAAGAACTCCTCGGGGATCACCCCATGGTACTCTTCAGGAAGATGGACCTGCCCGCCTTCATCCACCCAGACCCGAAAGATCTGGGGGGCGATCGATGGAGCCTTGGCTCCCAGCTCCTGCTCCCGTCCCTTCACCCGTTCCCTCCCGCGGCTAAAAAAAGAATATCGAACACTCTTCCTTACCCTTTTTTGGCGAAGAGCTCCGCCAGCGACTGGACCTTCTCGGGGGTGAGATCGCGAATGGTCATATGGGCCTCGTCGTCACCGGCGTAGGAGCAGAGAGCCACAGTAAAGCAGGAGGTTCCTCCCCGGATGATCTTGAGGGCAATATTGGCATAGTGGCAGTGAACGCCCACAAAAATGCACAGGTCGATCTTGTTGTGCCAGATGGTGAGGTTGGGGTGGCTGGGGTTGATCTCCGTCTCGGGGTTGATCTTGGGGTACTTTGGCCGATAGTCCGCCATGGGAATGATCTTCATTCCGGAGAGCAGTGATAGCCGCTTCACGGCAGCGGCCATCGCGGGGGAGTCGGGGGTCTTGCGCCAAAGGACCAGGGGCCCGGGAAAGAGAACGGGATTTTTGGCATGGCGGATCCGGTCGTAAAGGTCGGCCAAGGCCTTTTCTTCGGGGATGGATCCGCCCAGAAGGAGAGCGTTCCCCGGGTCAGGGATCACCACGCCGCGGCTGGTGACGGAGGGGGTCAGAAAGGATCGGTCGTCGGGGGAAAGAAGGGCCTGGGCCATGAGATCTCCTGTGAACATCAAAAAAAGTTTTGTCAATATTTACAATCGACATTGTTCATAATAATTGACAAACCATCAATATGTCAAACAGGAGGGGCGGGAGAAAGAGGGGAAGGGCAAAAAAAAGGCGGGAAGGGCCGAAGCCCCTCCCGCCGGGAGGACTGCCGCGTCAACCTGTCAGGGAGTCTTTTCCAGATGGCCCCCAAAGGCATGGCGCATGGCCGAGAGGATCTTGTCGCCAAAGTCGGCATGGCCCTGGGAGGTAAAGCGGGCAAAGAGCGCCGTGGCGAGCACCGGGGCGGGAACCCCCTCCTCGATGGCGGCCGACACGGTCCAACGTCCCTCTCCGGAGTCGGAGACCCGGCCCTTGAAGGCCGCCAGGGAGGGGTCGCGCGCCAGCTCGGAGGCCGAAAGGTCGAGAAGCCAGGAGGCGACGACCGAGCCGCGGCGCCAGAGCTCGGCGATGTCGTCGAGGGGCATGTCGTACCCGAAATGCTCGGGATGGCGAAGGGGCGCCGTCTCGGCGTCCACCGTATGGGAGGCCTTCCCGATCCCGGCGTTCTTCAGGATGTTGAAGCCTTCGGCGTAGGCGGCCATCAGTCCGTACTCGATCCCGTTGTGGACCATCTTGACGAAGTGCCCGGCGCCGGCCGGCCCACAGTGGAGATAGCCATCCTCGGCCGTGCTCTTTTTCGTACGCCCGGCCCGCTCCGGAGTGGGAGGGGCGGCAGAGCGTCCCGGAGCCAGGGTACGGAAGATGGGATCCATGTGCTGCACGATCTCGTTCTCTCCCCCGATCATCTGGCAGTAGCCTCTCTCGAGACCCCAGATTCCCCCGCTCGTCCCCACGTCGACGTAATGGATTTTCTTCGGAGCCAGCGCCTTGGCCCGGCGAATGTCGTCATGGTAGAAGGAGTTCCCTCCGTCCACAAGGATGTCGCCCGGAGAGAGGAGGGGAACGATGCGGTCGATCGTTTCGTCGGTGGCCGCCGCGGGGATCATGAGCCAGACGATTCGGGGAGCAGAAAGGCGCGCGATAAAGTCGGGAAGGGTCGTCGTGGCGATGGCGCCCGTCTCCTTGGCCAACGCTTCGCTTGTGGCGGCCGTCCGGTTGAAGAGGACGATTTCGTGCCCCCCTTTTGCCAACCGCCGTACCATGTTGGCGCCCATGCGTCCGAGTCCGATCATTCCCATGCGCATTGTCCGCTCCTTTTTTCGTCGTTTTTCATCCTGCATCGTTTTTTGCTGCCCGTCTCTACCCTAACAAATGCCGAATGAAACGGCAAACCCCGACGGAAATCCCATCTCTGCCTCCCACGCCCCCTCCCCTTGGGTGCGGGCTTCGACCAAAGCCAAAATCCCCTCCCCCCTGTGTCCCGAAGAGCCATCCTGCCCCACCCCTGTTACCGATGGAAACACAGAATCTTTTGTTTTTTTCTACCTTTTCACAGAAAGCTTTCCTGGCACCTCAATTGCAACTCTCCTCCCCAAAAGCATTCCCACTTTTAGAGGAGGCGCCATGGCCACTGCGACAGGATCCAGAGAACTTGCCCTCTCCCGCTTCTCGATGGAGCGGCCCCTTTTCCTGCTTCTCACCGGGCAGCTCATCTCCCAGACCGGGGAAAACCTTTACCGGGTGGCACTCCTGTGGTTTGTCTCCCTCTCCTCCCATCACGTGACCGACATGGTGCTGGTGGGCATCCTTCAGACCCTTCCGCCCCTTCTCTTCGGAGGCCCCGGAGGGGTCTGGCTCGATCGCCACGACAAAAAGAGTCTCATGATCGGGGTCGACCTTCTCCGAGCCTTTTGTGTTCTCCTCATTCCCCTCCTGGCCGGGCTCCATCTTCTGACCCATGCACGGCTTTTCCTTCTGGTCTTTCTCATCTCGGCCCTGAGCGGACTCTTCGGCCCGGCACTCTCCTCAATCCTTCCCCTGATCGTCCCCCGGGAGCACCTTCTTCGCGGCAATGCCCTCCTGCAGACCACGGGGCAGGTCGGACTCTTGGCTGGACCCGTGATCGCCGGACTTCTGGCAGTCGTCTGGAGCGCCTCCGGAGAGATGCTCCTGACAGGAGGAACCTTCTTTCTTTCCGCCCTTTTTCTGGCCTTCATCCGCATTTCCTCGCCACACTCCGCCCCCCAACCCTCCAAAGACTCCCAGTCTCGCCCCGGGATGGTGGCCGAGATTGCCGAAGGGATCCGGTTTGTCCTGGCTCCCCCGCGCCCCCTTCTTCCGGCCTTTCTCTTCATGGCGCTCTTTGGCATTGTCACCGGCCCCCTCAATATCATGCTTCTCCTTCTCTCCCGTCATGATCTCTCCCGGGGAGCCGAAGGGTTTGGGGACCTCACCGGGGCCTTTGGGGCCGGAATGCTCCTATCGACCTTGATCGTCACCGTCTATACCCCCAAGAACGTCATGCGGTTTATGGTGGGAGGATTGGCTCTGGCAGGCGTCCTCTCCTTTGGGGTTGTGGAGACCCGATCCTACCGCCTCGACCTCGTCCTTTTCTTCTTCTGGGGCGCCGCCGTCAATGTTGTCAGCCCGCTCTCCCAAACGCTTATCCAGCATCTGACTCCCCGACGGCTTCTCGCCCGGGTTCTCACTGTCATGGGGGTGGGATTCCTCCTGGGCATCCTTGCGGGGATCCTCCTCTTCCCTCCGATCTCCTCGACTCTCGGAACGCGTTCGGTCTTTGGATTCATGGGACTCCTCCTCCTGACTCCCCTTCTGGCCATCGGCACGGTCCGCCTTCTCAAGGCGCTCCGGAAAACACTCCCATCCTTTGACGCACCCCCCGAAAACGGTCGGGCCTCCTCATGACGCGTCCCCCCTCCCCCTTAACCCAAGGAGATCTCTGATGCCCTCCCACTCCCCATCCCCCCCTCCCCGCTCTCGCCTCTCCACTCCCTTGGGGGTTTCCACCCTCTATCGCCGACTCTTCGGCGAGAGACGGATTCTGGTCGCCACCCATCGCGAGCCTGTGGTCTGGATGAATCGATCCCGCGAAGAAGGCCGAAACCGTGACACACCCCGGCTGCGCTATCCGGCGGGGGGAGTCAGTCAGTCCCTTCACAGACTCCTGCTTCAGACCGGAGGCGACTGGGTTGCCCTTCGCTCCTCCTCCGGTCCCGATCCGCTCGACGTCTCCCTACCCGACCAGCCAGCCTCCTACGAACTCCATCGACTTTCCCTCTCCGACCCCCAGACCTCAACGGGGTATCAGCGCTTTGCCAACGATCTTCTCTGGCCACTCTTTCACGAGGAGCCCGGCCGCGTCCTGACCCAGTCCGGAGACTTCGAGGACTACCGCCGGGCAAACGCTCTTTTTGCCGACCGGATGGCCTCGCTTCTCGAGACACACCAGAACGGCTTTGTCTTCATCCACGACTACCAGCTGGCGCTGGTGGCACAAAGCCTTCGTCCCCGGCTTTCTCAAGGCGCCCCCCCTCTTGCCTTCTTCTGGCACATTCCCTGGCCCCGGCGCTCCTTCCTGCAGGAGGTTCCGGAGCGGGCAGAAATTGTTCGGGGACTCCTCGAACACGACCTCCTGGGCTTCCAGACACCTGTCTACCGTGATCGTTTTTTGGAGTCGGCCGCGGAGCTTTTAGGAGAGGAAGTTCGGATCCGGAGACAGACGGTCCACTGGCGGGGAAGAAGAATCCATGTGGGGGACTACCCCATCGGTGTCGACCCCGGCCGCTTCGAATCCCTCGCCCAGAGCCCCGAAGGCCCGACTCTGGCAAGAAAGTTTCTTCGACAGGCCGGGATGGATCCGGAGCTTCCCTTTCTGATTTCTGTCGACCGCATGGACTATACCAAGGGATTTCTCAAGCGCCTCGACATCCTCGGCGCCCTCTTCCGTCGCTACCCAGACTATCTTGGCTCCCTCAGGCTCCTTCAGATTGCCCCGCCCACCCGCACCACCCACCCTCCCTACAGAAGCTATCAGGAGCGGGTCCGACAGGCGGTGAGAGAGAGCAATGCCAAATGGGCACGAGATGGATGGGAGCCCATTGTTACCCTCGAGGAGACGGTCGACCATCGCACCCTGGCCCCGCTCTATCGGCTGGCCACCGGGGCTCTGGTCACCTCGACCAATGACGGGATGAACCTCGTTGCCAAAGAATACCTCTCCACCCAGAAGGAGGCCGGGGGAACGCTCTTCTTGAGCCGGTATGCCGGGGCAGCCCATGGCTTGCGGGAGGCGGTCCTCATCGACCCGTATGATCCCGAGGGGACGGCAGAGATCATTCACCGGGCCCTGGAAGAGCCGCTGGCCATCCGCTCGGGGCGCAACCGGATCCTGCGGGAGGAGATCTCCCGCCACAACATCTATGAATGGATGGAGTCGATCCTCAATGAGACCCACGACGCCTGGAATCGGGGGTAAGCCGGCCCCGCCGTTTCCGAGGCCAGAAAAAAGGCAAAAAAAAAGAGGGGCCCAAGGCCCCTCTCCTTTAAGTCTTGCCGCTGAAACGGCGGTCTATCCTCCGATGCAGACACTCTCCGGAATCAGGGAGAGATTCTTGTCGGTGATGTCCTTGAGCACCTGGGAGAATCGGGACTGATCGAAGTGCTTGAACTTGAGCTCCCCTCCGAGGTTGGAGGCGATCATCGGAAGCATCTTGAGAGAGTTCCGGCGGGAGCATTCCCAGTTCGGCCGAGAATAGCGAACAAGGGCCCACGCGCGATAGAGCGTCCGCTGGTCGGCGGAAACGCGGTTGGGATGCTTGGCCTGGTACTCGATCCAGTAGTACTGATACTCCTCGCCCCCCACCAGCCATCCCTGGGAGGTCTGGCGAACCTGGGTCTTGGTGTTGTCCTTGATCCGCATCATGGTTTGGGTGTCAAGGTTCAGCTTTCGCTTGACGGTATTGCCCACCAGATTCCAGTTCTGGTCGCCGATCCGGTCGGAGGCCTTCCTCTGGGCGCGGATGAAGGCATCGTGCTTGGCCCCCTGAAGGGAGTTCTCCTGGGGCGAGCTCGCATCAAACCACACAGAGCTCTTGTTGCCCTTCTTGTCGCTCCACATGCCAATGCCGTTGATCCAGTCAGGGAGATTCGAGCTGGACTCGGCCACGATCTTGTAGCCTTCAGGGCCTTTGGGAAGGCTCGGAAGAGAGGAACAGCCCGCCAGAGCCAAGGCCGAACCGGCCAGGGCACCCGCAAGCGTCAATGCAACCTTTTTCATCGAAGCTCCTTTCGTGTTATGCCCCCGCGGGGGCCATGGCCCCGGAACGGGGTTCATTCCGGAGCGACCATCGTTATGGAAGAGATCAGCGATTCTTACTGGGGGCGCAGGGTCACGAGGGGAAGTCTGTTGACCTTCCCGGGAAGCAACCGGAACTGTTGACATCTTTCATAAAATCCTTGGAAGTGTAGCAAATCGTATAGGTAATGGGATCCCATCGGTATTGGCGGATCGGATTGCCGTTGGCATCCACCCCCACATGCTCGACCCGGGGGAGCGGCAGATCATAGAGGAGGGGAGTCTGACCAATGATGGAGCCGTACAGTGAGGAATGAGGAAAGAGGTAGGGGTACGATCCACCGATCGTAACCGAAGCTCCCCGGGGAACCGACCGGAAGAGGACGCGAACATGCCCCTGGCGGAGGGAATCTCCGGACTGAGGGGACGTCATTGCCGCCGGGGCCGACATCGCAGGGGCCGGAGATGTGGAAAGTTCGGCCGAAGAGCGGAAATCGTCGCACTGATGGCCGGGAGAGGAAGCTCCCGCCGCGGCGGCTGAAGCCCCGGTCCCGTTGTCGGAGGGGAAGGCCACAAACTGGGGATCTCCGGGATTGAGGAAGAGCCGGCTCTTCAGTGCCTCAAGCAGGGGCCCCACGCCCCGGCCGGCGACCTGGCGAACCGCCAGAAGTTCCCCCTGACTCGGGGTGAGCGCCGCCACCTTGTGTTCGGCCACTCGGGATCCCCAGACGGTTCCGTCGGGGGCCGCCATCGTCAGGTCATAGTGGAGAATGTAGTATTTGTAGCGCCTCGAAAAACCCGACTCCATGGGACGGGCGCTGACCGTCCCCCCAATGAGGATCTGCCCTCCGGAGGGAACCACCAGAAGCCCCATGTGCGTAACGGCATCGGTGATGGCCCCGCCCACATGCCGGACAAAGCGGTCGGTTCCCCCGCATCCGTTTTTCAGGTCGATGGAGACGGTCATGTGTTTGGAGAGGAGGTCCTCCAGGCGGGAGAGGTCATTCTCCACGTTGAAGGCGTCCGAAGGGGTCCCTCCCACGACCACGGCCCGTTCCCGATCGAAGAAGGCGGCCTGTTCCTTGGCCCGGATCAGTCCGGCCAGATCGTGGATCTGCCGCATCCGATCGGAGGTGGCCGACAGGTCGGAGTTGAGGCCATCGATCGTCGTCCGAAGATTGTTGATGCGACCCTTCAGGTAGCGGGCCAGATCGTCGCGCTTGACGCCGACCACCGCCACATAGGAGCCCTGGTTTGAGACGAAGCGACCCCGTATGTTCCTGAGCCCGTAGATCTTGGCGTGGGTCGTCACCGAGAGCGCATCCTTGACGCTCCGGGAGACGGACATTCCGTTCCGGTTGGAGCTTTGCTGGTACTGGGAGCGGATGTTCGAGTCGAGTTGGGTGGCAATGTTCCGGGAGGCATCCTTCTGGGCCCGGGAGAGGGTCGACCCGTACCCGATGGCGGTGAGGTAGTCCTTCGAGGAGTACCCGTCGACATGGCCATCTTTCCACCATTTTCCGCCAGCCCAAGCGGGAGACCCACCAGTAGAGCTGCAGGCCATCACAGTTCCCAAAATGAGGAGAGATCCCAAGGAAAGACGAACCGACCGCTTCGCCGCACTTTTTGTTTCACCCATGCAAACGCCCCTCCGAAGTGGATGCCCTTAGTGAGATGACTGGTGAATCATTTGCTCGAGAAGAGAGCGGACCTGCGGATCCGAGGCGTTTCGACGGGCTCCCTCCAGGGACTTGCGAAGGAGCGCATCATAGAGATCCTGCCGTATCGAGACAAGAACGTAGTATTTGTAAAAAGAATAAGGAGGCTGCTCTTCCTGATCCTTCTCCCAGAACTTCTGCCAGAAGTAGTCTTCCACCCGAGCGCCGGAGATGCGGGCGCTCGCTTCATTCCTCACCATGGAGGTCACATGTCTGCGAACGCTCATGTCCATCCCGGAGCCATTGGCATCCATGTGCCGGGAGCTCGTCTCCTGATAGAGGGAGCGGGCCTGTTCGCCGATCCGCTCGGCGATGGAGCGGACGGCGTTCTGATAGGCATCGGTCCGGCCGGACTCCTGATCCGGCTCCTTGGAGGTCGTCCCCACAAAATACTGGCGTCCCGAGTGATCCCGCTGCCACTTGCCCAGACTGTCGATCCAAATCGGACGGGTCTTCGAGGAGCGGGCTTCGAGATGGGGCACGCCCAGACCTCCCGGGGGGGTCGACAGGCTCGAACAGGCCGAAAGGAGGCCCAGCCCCCCCAAAAGGCATCCCAGAAAAGAGGCCTGACGAAGGAATCCCGGACCAAGTTTGGCCGAAAAAACATGGGGAATGCGGGGATGTCTCATGCGGACCACCTCTCTCGAAAAAGCACGACAGGGAATGGATTGGGGTGCTCTGGTGGGACCTGAAAGATATTGGAAAAATCCTGCCAATCCCACCGGAAACATCCTCGTTGAATTTGGCTTCATCCTAACCCATGGGGTCAGAGTTTTCAAACGGAAGCGATTGAGACTTGATGCGAATCAGCTCTCGAAATCGGAGGGGGAGAGGCGGGACGGGCCAAGGTGAGGGCGACAGAGGAGGTTGGGGGTCGGAAAGGAGCGGGGTCGGGAGTCAAAGAAGTTGATCTCCCGAAGGGGGTTCTCCTTGAGGTTCAGGACGACCCGCACAAGGACTCCCGTCTTCTCGTCGTAGTCAAATCGGGCTTCCGGAAGAAGCTCGTGCAGCTCCCCCAGCAGGCGATTCACTTCGGAGAGCCTCGATGGAGTTGGGTTTGCCATGCATCCTCCCCCTCCCGAAAGCCAGCGCCGCAGGGCTTGGCTCTCCGGAGCGATTCTCTTTCATGGTGGCAAAATCGGCCAAGAGATTCTTTTTCAAGCATATACGATTTTCATCGTTTGTCAATCATATTTTATTATTATATTTTTATTAATTTTAATCATTTCATTCCTTCACTCAGCCGCACAGACATTGGCAAATCCTTAAAAGTTAATCACTTGAAAGAGGAAGAGAGCGACGAATCTTTTGGATCTTCCCCCCCACCGTTTCCCAAAAAGTGCGCCACATGACCGCCTTCTTCTTTGAAAGCGGCGCCAATTCGTGTAGACTCTATTCACGGAATCATTGCAGGTGCCACCGGTGTCCTCATGCATCCATCAAGTCTAAGGAGCCGTCAGCTCAATGAGCACGTCCCCCCCGACCCCGCCTTCGAACCAGCCTGAGGGTGCGGGACAGGACCCTATCGCCTTCTCAGGTGGACCCATTTTCGAGGGGTGTCCCCTTCCCCTTGCCCTCCTCAATGCCCAGGGAAATCTCCTTTCGGCCAATGCCGCCTTCCGGACGCTCCTCCTCGCTCCGGGGCAGAGCCCCCAGGGGGCATCGATCTCTGCGTTCGATACCCGAACCGAAGGGTCAGGCGAGACCGGAGAATCCCTCTTTCGCCGCTATGACGGAGAGCTTGTCATGCAGGAGGTGCGATCCTCTCCTCTGACCCTCTCCGGGGAACCCCTTCGACTTCTCGCGCTTCTCCCGGCGACCGACTCCACCCGTACCGACGACGCCTATCTTCAGACCTCCTCCGCCGGATTCGTCTCGTTGGCCCCTGACCGAACCATTCGAAGGGCCAACCCTGCCTTCTGCCGCATGCTGGGCTACGCGGCCGACGAATTTGCCGGGCTTTCGATGGACATCCTTCTCGATACGGGCGAGGCGCCCCAGAAGTTTAATCGGTTCATTCACCGGATTGAGCGGGACCGGCAAGGCTCAGAAACCTTTCTCCTAAGAAAAAAACACCGAGAAAGCCTCTTCATCGCCGCCACCGGATCTATCCGCTCCCCGGCGGGGGAGGCCCATCCTCCTATCGATCTCATCATTCTGGACATCTCTCCCCTCTACCATTCCCATAAGAAAATCGAACAACAGCTCTCTCACGACCCCCTGACACGCCTCCCCAATCGGGCCGCCTTCGACCATGCCATCTCCGGAGCCATCTCTCGGGCCCGAAGAAAAGGCATGGTCTTCGGAGTGGGAACGCTTGATGTCGACGACTTCCGCCCTCTCAACGAAACATTGGGACAGGCAGCCGGGGACAGGCTTCTCGAAGAGCTGGCCGCCCGCCTCCGGCTGGAGCTTCGGCAAAGTGACTTTCTGGCGCGCCTCTCGGGAGATGAGTTCGGGATCATTGTCGAAGAGCTTGCCATCGACAAACCCACCTCCCAGGTCGCGACAATTCTCGACCGTCTCCACAAGGCGGTCGAGGCCCCCTTTGTCCTCCCCTCTGGTAAGACCCTTTCCCTGGGAGTCAGCCTGGGCATGGCCCTCTACCCCACCAGCGGCGAAGACGGAGAGAGCCTCTTCCGGGAGGCCGAGGCGGCACTCTACCAGTCCAAGTCCAGCAAGGCCTCCCGAACCCATTGGTGGTCCATGAGCTCCATCCTCTCCTCCACCGCCGTGCTCGAGGCCTCCTTCGATGCCTATGGGCCCGAGAGCCAGGACATTCTCTCCCGCCATCAGGACCATGTCCGGGCCGCCATCTTGGACTTTGTCGAAGCCTTCATGGCCCAGGGGGACTCGGACCCGGAGACACAGAGGATCCTTGCCAGCCAGGATGAAGAGGGGCGCCAGCGAATCGCCCAGGCCCAATCCTCCCACATGTCCTTCCTGATGGCCCCCGAACGGACCCCGGAGGAGGTCTCGGTTCGGGCCAAAGTGATTGGACAGATTCATGCCTTGAATGGCGTGGACGGCGCAATGCTGGCCCAGAGCATGGCCCTCTACCGACGCCTTCTCTCCGAGCGACTGAGCCAGACGGTCCTGACGGCTCGCGACCGCTACCGTCTCCTCCTCGCCAACGAGATCCGTCTCCAGGACGATCTCCAGGAGGAGCTCCGGGCCTCCACCGACACCATGAGCCTTTTCTTCTCCTCCCTCTCCTCCCCCATGCCGGAGCCCGGAGCCCTCTGGACCGACGTTCGGGAGAGAGAAATATCCCTCATCGGAAGCCTGCCGGGAATCCAATGCGCCTTCCTCATGCGTCTCGACAGTCAGGGGATCTTTATTGTGGAAAGCAGCGCCGGCGTGCGGGGGCGGGAAGGGGCGGCCATCATGCAGGACAAGAAATTTGCCGCCACTGCCGACCCCAACGATCCCCGCGGACAGGGGCTCATCGGCCATGCCTGGAGAAGCCGGGAAATCCAGCGCACCTCGAACTACCCCAGTGACTCCCGACTTCACTACTGGCAGGAGGTCGTTCACCCTCTCGGAGTCCGCTCCGGGATCTCGATCCCCATCAGGGGGGCTGACGGAAGCCCTCAGGCGGTGCTCTCCCTTTACGGGGCCTACCCCAACCAGTTCGACTCCCACTGGATGCTTCAGTTCTCCCGCGGACTGGCCCAACGCTGGGAACGGCTCTGGGCCCTCTCCCGGGCCCCGGTCTCGGCCATCCCGGAAACACGCGCGATCGAGTACCGCCAGGAGATTTTTTCCGGGGGGCTTTCGATGTTCATGCAGCCGGTGGTCAACCTGATCACCGGGAAGGTCGTCAAGGTTGAGGCTCTGGCCCGGCTCCTCCGCCCCGAGGGAGAGATCGTTTCTCCGGGTCTTTTTCTTCCCTCGCTGGGAGATGCCGAGCTTGACCGGCTCTTCCGGGAGGGGCTCGATCAGGCTCTGGGCTGGGTCGCCCAATGGGATGCCCAGGGACTCCGTCTGGACATCTCACTGAACCTTCCCCCGGGGACGCTTCGGGATGCCGACTGTCCTCTCTGGGTGGAAGAGGCCCTTCGCCGCCACGGGGTCAAACCCGATCGGCTGACCCTCGAACTTCTGGAAAACAGCGAAATTGACGGCAAGGCGATGGATCAGGCCATTGACCGCCTGACTGCCATTGGGATCAAGCTCTCCATGGATGATCTGGGGTCGGGATTCAGCTCTCTCCAGAGACTGGTCACCCTTCCCTTTGACAGCATCAAGGTCGACCAGGGTCTTCTCAAGCGCATTCGCACCGCCCCCCTCCATACCATCAGCATGATCGGCACCATTGTGCGCATGGGACAGGACTTCGAACGCGACGTGGTCGTGGAGGGGCTCGAAGATCTGGCGATGGTCGAGGCGGCAGCCATCCTCGGGGCGCCCTATGGTCAGGGATACGCGCTGGCCCGACCCATGCCGGCAACTCAGATGGCCTCATGGCTGGAAAGCTTCCGACTCCCCATCACGCCCGGGGAAATCACCACCGCCTTAGGAGGGCTCTCCTTCCATCGATGGATCCATGCCTCCGGGAGTGAGACCCGTCTCCCCGAGCTTGAAAGCTGTCCCCTGTCCCGATTCTTTTCCCGCATGGGAGACTCGGCCGCAGAGGGCGCCCGGATCCACGCCCGGGTTCACGAGAATGGACCGGGCGACATCTCCTTCAAGGATCTGACATTGTGGCTGGTGGAGATGATCCGGCAGGAACAGGAAGAAATCCAGAAGAGACGGGACGCCGGCAAGTGACTCAGCCCCCTCCTCCGGCCATCGCCTTCTATGACCGGGAGGCCGAAGCCTTGGCCAAGGCCTACGATGCCATCGACTTCGATAAGCTCCATGGTCTTCTTCTCCCTTTTCTTCCCAAAGAGGGTCGGGTCCTCGACGTGGGGGCCGGGTCGGGCCGGGATGCCCGAGCTCTCGCCGATCGGGGCCTTGAGGTGGTCGCGGTCGAGCCCTCCAGGGCCATGCGCCGGGAGGCCGCCCGACATCCTCCCTCGCCGAAGATCCAGTGGAAGGATGACCGGCTTCCGGAGCTTGCGACGATCCCGGAGGACCCCTCCTTTTCGCTGATTCTTGTATCGGCGGTGTGGATGCATCTTCCTCCCCTCACCCGCGATGAGGCACTTAAACGCCTCGCCCGACTGCTTCTGCCCGAGGGGCATCTCTATCTGACCTTCCGAAGCGTCTCCGATGACCCCGATCGGGGCATGGCCCCGGTGAGCCTCCCCGAGACGATTCGATGTGCCCGGCAGTGTGGGCTCTCCCTCCTTGTCTCCAATACCTCGGAAGATCTTTTGGGCCGCTCCGGGATCTCCTGGTCGGCCCTCCTTTTCAGGAACATCCCCTCTCTGAAGCCATAACCTCCCCTCTCACCGGGGCATTCGCACCGATTTGATGGCAGGAAAAACAGACCGTCACCCCCTCTCCGGATACCCGGACAGAAACTCGGCGCCATTTTCCAAGAACATCGGGGAAGGGATTTCAGAAGGGCCGGAAGCAAGAGAAAAGGAGGAGCGGAAATCCCCGGAGCTCCGAAAGAAAATCCAAGCTCCGGGGACATTCCTTCTCGAAGAGGGGAGGTCAGTGGACCGATGCCAGCCGGAGTCCGTCAAAGACCTCCTCGATCAGATGGAGTTCGCCGTTCCGGGGAAGGGGCTCCATTGGTTGAAGGGGAACGTCGACATAAGGCTGTGAGATGACCAATTCCACAAACCCCTCTCTCATCGCCGTCACAACCTGGTCCCTAAGCGCCTCGGCTTGATGTGCCGAGAGAAATCTCTCAAGGGTCGGAATGAAGTACCGGAGAATATCCTCCCTCCATTGATCGAATCCCTCCGCCGTGGGATCGGGAACGGCATCGACCGTCGCCCCCCTCCCGATCAGACGCGCCCGAGCAAGAACATCCTGGGCTTTCATGGCATTCTCCTTTATTTTTGAGACGATACAAACAACATCTTCGCCTCCTCCGGCTTTGGGGCCGGAGGAAGAATTGAGGATGATAATCATTATTGTACACCCGGAATCCACATCGTCAAGATCTTCGCTTGGGGACGCTGCGGGCTGGTCGCAGCAATTTTAAATTTAAAATTGCTGAAGCGGGATGGGGCTTGCGATTGTCCGAAAAACAGTCAGCACGGTGGGGGGAACCATCTCGATCGAAAGCACGCCCCCCCAACGCGGGACCCGATTCCGCTTCACCTGGCCCAAGGTGATCAGTCCGAACAATATCCAGGAATATCTCCCTCCTAAGGGAACATCTGCGGAACAGTAAGAACAGAGAAGAGTCTTCCCCGGTTCTCTCTCCAGCTCTCATTTGACGGCTCGCGAGAGAAGTTCTCTTCGACACAGGAAAAATCGTCCCTTGACAGCCTCCCGGTCACTTCTGGTACAATCTTTTTCGGACCAAGAGTCCACTTACCCAGTTTAGTTGGAGCCCCGATTAGGGGCTCTTTCTATTTCCGGATTTTCCAAGACCGCCCATCCTGGGCTCCCCCCAGCCCCCCCGATAATGCGTCGTGAGTTCAATCGAGCCCCCGTAGTTCCGGTCCGGAGACTCCCCCCCCAAGGCTTGCCAACCCGTCCCGGTTCGCGTAGAAAGGACTCACAGACAGCGTCCCCTCACCAATGAGCTCTCTCAAGACCGATGGTCTTCCGGGAAAGGACCCTATGGATACCCTGAAAACAGTTGTCTTCATCGACGGCCAGAACTTTAAGAATGACCTCCAGAAATTCCGATTCAAAGCCCAGGGGCACAACCTTCCCGAGTATCGCCTCGACGAGAAGCACTTCCACTGGGAGAACTTCTTCCAAAATGCCATTGAGGCGCTGTCCCTTCGAACCCGGACCTCCCATCGGCTGGTGAGGGTTTACTGGTACAACACTCAGGCCACCACCCCCTACCATCGGCATGATCGGGCCATCCGGGAGATCCTCGAGAGCTACCAGGAGCGATTTCCCGAACTGACGGCCCCCCTTATCGACACGCTGGCCCAACGATGGCATCGGCACCAGCGCGAACTTGTGGCCCGGGCCAAGGAGGAAGTCTTCGACGAGATCCAAAAACGAAGCTCCTTCCTCGAGTTCAAGTATGTGGGGCAGCTGGTTCTGAGGCCCTACAAAGTGAGGGAGCTCGTGCGAGACAAGGAGGGGGGACTTCTTTACCAGGGAACCGTGGAGGGAGAGAAGGGGGTCGACATCGGCATCACCATCGACATGATTGCCAAGATGCCCCACTACGATGCCGCCATCATCGTTTCGGGGGACACCGATTTCATCCCCCTCATCCAGTATCTGAAGGACCAGCTCAAGCTGGTCTACTCCCTCTCCCTCTCCCGCAGCGAAAATGGGCAGATCCAGATCTTCTCCCCCCAGATCAAAAGTGCGGTGGACTTTTTCCACTCTGTCCCGGAGAAAGAGCTCCTGGGGACCTTCCTCGACCGAAAGTCGGGAATACCGCCAATTATCCTTCAGGAAATTGACCGAAGACTCGAGGATCTGTCAAAGGACGAGGGTCAGGCGGGCTCGCGGGGACGGGAAAACGGGGAAAGAGCTCAGGGAGAAGGAGCAAAGACCCCCTGAGAGGGTTCGATCGAATGAACGAGCCCTCAGATGGAGGGAGGGTTCTTCCGGAAAAGCTCCCGACCATCGGTATCAAGAATGATCGAGAGGACCTTGACCGATCCCAGAAGCGAGATATAGGGCTTTCCGGCCGATGTCCGTCCGGCATCCACATCCTTGGGGGAGATCCACAGGTTCACATGGACGGGAAGGCCGCATCCGGAACAGGGGGCCTGGCCAATGATCTCCGAGACACCGGTCTGAGGATAGGGGAAGGAAAAGAAGATCCCCTGAGGAGAGAAGGCGGGCTTGAGCGGCCAATCCCGAAGGAGCACCTGGGCATCGCAGAAGGGGCATTCGATGCGGGCGGCCACGCCGATCTGTCGGGAGGGAAAGAGCCCCGGACCGGGGGCGCCGGGAAGCCGCACCGGCAAAATCCCCGTCAGATAGAAACGATCCTTGTGGGCATCGTAGCGAACGAGGGTGGCCGAAATTGAGATCTTGAACCGACTCAACGTGCCGACCACCTTCAGGTCGTTGTCGATGCGCTTCCGGAACTTTTTCCGAAATTCGGGATCGGAGTTGGCCTTTTCCCGGGTCCGCAAGGGGTAGGCCAGGGAGAGAAGATCCTTGTCCATGGGAAAGCCCGGGTGGCGGCTGTAGAAGAGAAGGTAGAGGGCATAGGCCGAAGCCTGGGGATCCTTCCCGATGAGCTCCGGCAGAAGCTCCGCCTCGTTCTGCTTCCGGATGAGCTGGACCTCCTTGCGGTTCTGGAAGTACCAGGTAATCGTCCCGAACATCAAGATCATCAGCAGAAGGCTCGCCACCGCAGGGAGCCAGAGACTTCTCTGGGAACGGGAGGGGGTCGACCGGGTCGCAGGCAGAGACGCCAGAAGGGCCGTCCGGGCCGACTCAAGCCTTTCCTCCTGCCCCGACACGATCTCTTGCGGCAGCCCCGCAAGCTTCTCCTTCATCTGTTCCATCTTCCGCTCCAGAAGACGCTCATTCTGGTGCGAGGAGAGATCCTCAAATCCCCCCACCGGAAATCTCAGCACCCGCTCGGGGCTTCCCGCATCCGAAACCACGAGCCCCAGAAGCCGGGCGACTCGCGACGCATCCTCCGGGGAGACGACGCCCGGGGGCATCTTCGCCAGAATCTCGGGGATCCGGGAGACGCACGTCACCACATAGCTGTGATCGCGAGTGGCCGGCTCATGGATAAAGAGCGTGCCGCTTTCGGCGAGCCCATCGAGGTTGGCATCGTCAGGGAAGAGGATGATCCCGGTGAGATAGAAGGGAACCTTGCGATCCCTCAGGAAGGAGGCCAGAGGGCCGATGCGGTTTTTTATCTGGGTCAGAGGGTTGGCATGGCCCGATCCGGGCACTTGGATCGTCTCGCGGCCGGCATGCCATGCCGCGTTGAGCGTGCCGGTCACCTGTCCCGAAATATTCTTGCATTCGACGACAAAAAATCCCCGATCCGTTGCCAGAAATCCGTCAATCTCCTTCTGTCCGACCGGGGTGTAGATATTCCTCTCGTAGAAATAGACGGAGACACCGGCATCGACGAAGGGGTCCCGGAAGTCGGAGCTGTCATGGCCCAGAGCCACCGTCTGGAGTCCGGTGAGGCAAAACTGCCGGACATCCTCTTCGAAGCGCTCGGAAGCGGGAAGGGATTTAAGAGAGGCCAAAAGAGAACTCCTGAAAAAACAATGCCTCCGTAAGGGGAGGTCAACGATACCATTAATCTCCGGCAATCCGGAGACCCACAAATCAAAAACGGGTGAAACGATCTGAGGCTCAAGGAGAAAAGAATATCATATTTTTTAATTTCTTGGGATCTTCCGGACATCCGAGAGATTATCCATGCCCATCGCATTGTGCCAATATCCGTGGATATAGGGAGGCACAAGGAGGTTGGTCACCCCCTGGGCCAGCGGGATCGCGACCACCCCCTGACGCAGGAGGATCCTCTGGGCTTCATCATAGAGGGAGGCCTTTTCGGCATCGTCGGCCTGCATCGCACGGTCAAGCAGACGGTCAAAGGCAGGATCGGACCAGCCGGTGCGGTTGTTTCCGGATCCGCTTTTCATGAGGGAGAGAAAGGTCATGCCATCGGGATAGTCCGCAATCCATCCCGACTGATAGAGGGCGGGGGTATGGGAATCAAGCCCCGCGAGAAAGGCCTTCCACTCCAGGGAGCGAAGCGCGACCGTCACACCGAGGACATCCTTGAAGTTCTGCTGCATATACGAGGCCAGAATGCGGCTCTGGGTTCCCTCGGGGAAGACGAGCGTCACAGGAGGAAATCCCCGGCCTTGGGGATAGCCTGCCGACGCCAGCTCCTGTCGGGCACCCTGGGGATCATAAGAGTAGGCCGCCTGGGGATCGTAGCCGGGAAGTCCCCGGGGGATGAAGGAGGAGAGGGAGGGAAGGGCCGAGAGGAAGATCCTTTCCAGTCGGGAACGATCAACCGCCATGGCAAAGGCCCGACGAACATGTATGTTGTCGAAGGGGGTCCGATTGATGTTCATGCTGTAGTAGATCGTGGAGAGTTGAGGAATTCTCTTGAGAAGGGAGCTGTTTTTATACTTCTCAATGTAGAAGGAGGGGATGCCCTCAATATCGAGACGATGCTGCTCGAAAAGGGTCAGCTGGGTCACCGGCTCCGGAATGACGAGAAAGATGATGCGAGAGATCCTCGTGGAATGAAGGGGGTCGAAATGTCGCCGCACCAGTTCAAGATAGGCATCATGATGCCAGGAGACGAGAGAAAAGGGACCGTTTCCCACAAGGTGTCCGGGATCACTCCAGTGGTCGGGATCGGCCCGGATCAGATCAAGCCTGATGGGATCGGTGATGGCGTTGGTGAGGAGGGAGGGAAAGGTCTTCATCGGATGGGAAAGTGTCACCTCCAGCGAGCGAGGAGCGAGGACCCGCACCCCCACCGCGGAATCCGGGCAGTGTCCGGAGGAATAGCACTGGGCATTTTTGATGTCGAAAAGATAATAGGCATAAGGAGAGGCCGTGGAAGGAGCCAGAAGTCTCAGAAAGGAGTCCCGATACTGGGAGGCGAGAACGGGGGTTCCGTCGCTCCACTTTGCCGTTGGCCGAAGATGAAAGACAAAGACGGTCCCGGTCGCGTCTGAACTCCAGTGATCGGCATCGGCAGGAATGACCTGCTGATTCCTGTCGAATCGGGCCAACCCCTGCATCAGGTTTGTAATGACTTCGAAGGAGTTGCCGTCGGTCGCCTTGTTCCAGTCGAGGGTGGCGGGATCGTCGGGAAGAGCCAGGACAAGATCGTGGAGGTTCCCACGGGTCACGGGATGGAAGTGGGGAGAGCAGGAGAGGATCGTGCTGAGAAGGAGAACTACGCTGATGATTCGCAGATAAGGCACGACGGTCGTCCTTCCGCTCGGTCCTGAGATTAAAAAAAACCCCTCGGGCCAAGGAACGGGAGGCGAGGGGAGAAAAAGAGAGGAAGAGAGGAGAAGGGAAAAAATAAAGAGTCCGGCAGCGACCGACTTTCCCACACCCTCGCGGGTGCAGTATCATGGGCCCTGGAGGTCTTAACGGCCGTGTTCGGGA
>JAJZHW010000022.1 GCA_021810805.1 Nitrospirota bacterium | reverse complement strand
ATCTCCCACAAGTACTGCCGGCTCCTCCAAAGAGCCGACGGATACGGTTATCCACTCGAACGCAAAGGAGAAGGCGCATTCCTCCCCGGCGTAAACGCCGAGGTTTCCATTGCGCGCCAAGGATGAAAACAATCCCTGCCACGGAAGCCAAAAACAGGTTTGGAGAACATTTCAACCTTGCTGATAATGAATCGTTACTTATTGAAACGCGAGGTCTTCCAACCCATTTGGTGTTCAATGCCAAAATGGGCATCCGCCTTGTGCTGGGCGCGTTCGCCGATGGGGCCATCAGCCGGGCAGAGGCTATGGATCTCCTCGGTTTCGAATGGTACGGCGAACTTATTGATGCCATGAGGGAAAACGGGATCGATCGAGGTGATGCCGTTCTGGATACAAAAACCAGAGGAGAACTTGATCAAGCTATGCCCGTTATTGAAGAGGCCCTTTCCTGATGACCATGGCGATCAATATCGTGATCCCGGATGCTGGTCCGCTCATTTCCTTGGCAAAAGGCGGCCACTTGGATCTACTGCTTCTCTTCAAGCCGGAGGTCAGAATCCTCATCGCCGATGCGGTGGCCCACGAAGTGACTCGGTTTGCCGACAGGCATCCCGATGCGGCTGTCATTGCACGTTTTATCTCGGAGAATGCCCCACGGGTTCAGGTCGAAAAAACAGAACTTGGGACAACGCTCATTGCCGCAATGCAACTATGGGACACTTACCAAGGTGCACCCCCGGAGAAGAAAGCCATTCTGGAAAATGCTGTCGGATTAAAGCCGGAGAATCCTCCCAGAAACGGGGGTGAAGCCGCGATCCTTGGCCTAGCCCGCGAGATGACATATTCACACAAGGAGAACATCATTCTCGTTCTTTCCGAAGACCGCCGATTTCTCTCAGCAGCAATCGGTCTGACCCAAACGCATGTCCTTTCAACACGGGCTTTTCTTGAGGGGTTGTCGAGACTTGGGAAAATCTCTCTCGATGAAGTCTGGTCTGATATCGTGACCAACCGGGCAGGCGTCAACTCTGACTCTGTCGATGAACCGGCCCCTGACGAAGAAACCGATTGGCACTCCTCGATCAGCGAATTCGGAATGTGAGTGGAACTTTGTGTTGTTATCAACCACAAAATTCAGATACCCTAAGATTCTTTTCCCGTAGGGCTCATGGAGCGTCAAGGAATAACGAATGCCATGAGGAATTTCAGCGGTCGGCTCAACGCGCCGAGCCTCAATCTTGACCCAATATCCATGGTGTTGGTCTACGATCTGGCCGTCAAGAGCCAATAGGTTTTCAATACCCGGATCTTTATACATGTTGTATGAGATCACCTGCTGATAAATAAGACAAAAAGGGGGGGCCACTCAGCCCCCCTCCGGCACTTGAAAATCGTCGAGGGTTTTTGATGTTCGGGGGGACTGGACATCGTCACCGCATTCCGCTAGGATAGGGGTACGAAAAAATCCCTGACACCCGAGGATGCGATTTGATGCAAGAACGTCCCTCCATTTTCCACCCTGATACCTCGTCGAAGACGGAGTCTGCCGACTCCCGAGGGACCGATTCCGCACCTTCGAGGGCGCCCAACTCTTTCTTCGGATCCGGGGCTATACCGACACGCTCAGAAAGAATTCGAGAAACGTCTTTGTCGGTCTGACCGCCGCCTTGCGGGGTGAGCCCATTCTCCCCTCCTGCTTCTCCGGATAGTCGCCCTCTCGCTTCCTCCCACACAGCGCCAGGCTCCACATCCCCAGTCACCCGACCGCTCCGTCTGGTCCCCCCCCCAATTGCCCTCATTTTTTACCCGGCTGAGTTGTTACTGCAAAACTAGGCCGAGGGGAAGATCTTCCATCCCGGTCTTCGCGGCGAGGCTCCTTTCCCCTAGATCCGATCCCTCCCGCTCTGGAGCGTTGAAAGATATTTTTGGTAGGTTGCATCCTCGCCGGGCCGAACCTTCAGAAGGCTTTTTCTGGAGCGGGCAGCAAAGAAGGTCGATCCGGCGAGGTCGGCGGACCCAGCTCCCCGAAGAAAAAAAGCGACAGCTTCGTCGATGGAGCCTCCGGAGGCGAGAAGCCCCTCCCCTACGATGCGAAAGAGCTCGGGATCGAAGGCCCGGGCGCCGGTTTTTTTCGATTCTTCCAGACCCCGCAAGGCCGACGAGAGGGCGCTCTCAGGCTCGTTAGCCCTGAGAGCGGTCATGGCTTCGATCAGGGTAAAGAGCGGGGCCAGTCCGGGAAGAACGGTTCCGATGGCAAGGACAGCCGACCGGGACGCCGCAAGGCTCTTCTTGTCCCCCTGGGCATAGGCCTCCGCCACCTGTCCCACCACTTCCCACTGAAAATATCCGTACTGCTCCGCCAGCTCCCGGGATCGTCTTGCCACTTCTCCCGCTCCCTTCGGATCTCCCAGAATCATCTTCAGATAGCAGTCGAAGGCCAGGGCATATCCCAGTGAGTTGGGATGTCCGATGGCTTCCGCCCGACGGATGGCACGCCGGGCCTCTCGAAGCCCTTCCTCGGGATCACCCGAAATTCCCGTCACCCAACACAGATAGGCCCGGCTTCCCATCTCCGGATCCTCGGCAAAGGCGTCGAGCTCGCTCTCCCGCCCTCCCTTCGAATCCTTGGCATTGGCATAGCGCAATGCCGAGAGAAGATGCTCTCTGGCGAGGAGCAGCTCTCCTGTCCAAAAGAGGGTCCCGCCCAGGGCATATTCCGCTCTGAGAGAGAGTTCCCGATCATTGAGCCCTTGGGCGCAGCGGAGAAGGTCTTCTCCCAAAGGGCGTGCGGCGTCCGGTCCCACTCTGGTGAAGGCCGTGGTCCAAAGGCCGAAGCGAAGGGGGAAGGGGTGTTCGGTGTCAGGGAGATCGTTGGCGAGCGCTGCGGCTCGGGTGTAGATCCCGGCCACCGTTTCCGAGCCGTGTCCATGGAGGGAGACTGCCAGGGGACCGGCCTCAAGAAGGATCGAAAGCTCCGTTCCTCCCGGAAAACGCGCGGGATCCGACCGCACCAGGGAGAGGGCCTTGTCCAGGTGCAGAGAGGCGTCGGAGGTGGCTCCCTTTGCCGAGGCGCGTTTGGCGGCAAGTCGGTATGCGGGGACGGCCTCTTCGGTCCGGCCGGCTTTTTCGAGATGAAAGGCCAGATCTTCCGGAGGAATCTCGGTTTCCAGGGAAGCGAAGAGGTTGGCGATTCGGCTGTGGATAGTTCGACGTGCCGGAGCCGAAAGTGAGGCGAGAACCGCCTCCCTCAGGAGTGCGTGGTGGAAGGAGTAGGTTGTCGGAAGTTTGTTTTTCTTCTCCAGAAGTCCCGCCTGACAGAGATTTTCGAGATCCCTCTCGAGCGTCGAGGGTTCGAGGACGAGAGGACGAAGCAGGGATTCCTGAAAGGTGATTCCCAGGGCCGCGGCCGGAGGGAGAATCTGCCGGAGGCGGAGAGACAGCGTGTCGGTTCGGGAGGCAAAGAGGGCATTGAGTGTCGGCGGAAGCGGGACATCTTCGTCTCTGGCCAGCAGGGCCAGCTCCCGAAGGTAAAGGGGAACACCCTCTCCCATGTCGAGAATGCGACGAAGGTTCGCGGCGGAGAGAGTTCGTCCGGCGGCCCGGGAGACGAGGTGGCGGCCGCTCTGACGATCGAGTCGGCTCAAAGTGATCATCGTGTCGGGGAGGGGCAGGTCGAGGACCTCGAGAGAGCGGCGGTCGCGACAGGAGAGGACCATCGTCATGGAGACAGGTCCCATGCGCTCGAAGGACTTTTTCAAAAGGGCCAGGGTCGCCTGGTCGGCCCAATGGACGTCTTCCATCACGAGAAAAAGGGGGGCCGATCGGGACAGGTGTGAGATCACCCCCAGGAGAAATGTCTCCAGGGTCTCCCGAAGGCGGTCGGGGGAGAGTCGCTGGAGAAGCTCGGAAAGAGTTCCTTTTTCTCCCAGAAGGTGTCGAAGGAGGGGGAGATCCTTTTCGACCGGGCGTTCTCTTTCCAGCAGATAGCGTTCGAGGCGGTATGTCCGCTCGGAGAGGGACAACGATGGCTCATCGATCCCTGTCTGCCGACGGATGGAGTGAATGATCGGAGCCCAGGGCGTTCCCTGGTGTTCGGGAAGACAGAAGTATTCCCGAACATTGTGGGGCGCACCGGAAGAGATCACTTCCTTGACGAAGGAGGAAAGAAGAGCCGACTTGCCGATTCCCGCCTCTCCCTCGAGCCATATCGTCTGCCTCTTTCCGTGTCGGGTTTCCTCCCAGGATCGTCGGAGAAGGGAGAGCTCGAAGTCGCGGCCGAAGATGCCTGTAGCGAGGGCGGCGGTCCTGTCGGGCGCCGAGAGTTCTTCCTCCACGAGAAACAGTGGGGGGGCAATAACGGGAACCGGGGAGAGTCGAAAGTGGCTTTTAAGCAGAAGAGCGGAGGATTCCGTGACGACAAGGGAGAATGGTTGAACGAGCTCCGTGGCAGTGCGGGCGATTTCGGAGAGGCGGCCGAACGGGTCCGGAATGGACCGACCGGGATCGCAGGGCGCCAGTCCGGAATGCATGCCAATGGTCAGTGTAAAGGAGGGATCGGAGAGGTGGTGTGCGAGCAGCTTCCGGGCACAGTCGGCGGCGAATCGTCCCTCGTTTTCCCGACATCGGGGAAATCCGAAGTAGGCGGTCACCGTGTCCGGCGACGAAGGCACGACAAACCCCCCTCGAGTGCGAATGAGCTCTTCGGCGGAGAGACGGACAGGCTCGAGGCTGTCAAGGAGTTCGTCGTCCGGAAGGGGATCGGTAGGGACAAGCCGGAGCACGAGGGCGGTCAATGGTCGCAATTCCACCATTCTGTCATCCTCTGCATTTGCCGACGGCGGATGGTGGGCATGGGCGATCTCCCGCTCGGTCAGTGCCTTCATCTCGGCAAGGGCCCGCTGAATGTTTTCCACCCATTGGAAAAGAGGAGTGTCCTTTGGGATCCGAATATTCTGGAGAAACGGACGGGAGAGCTGCTCGAGACGGGATAAGGCCATGTTTCGGCAGGAATCGCAAAGATGGGCAGGGTGAATCCTTGCGCATCCGTCGGGCGGAGAAGGAAAGAGAACCTCTCGAATGTCGGCCGAGGAGGGAGGGAGATTCCAATGGAGGCTCGTCCGGTTTTTCTGGGGGAAGAAATCTGTTCCGAGTCTCGTGGAGAGGGTGTAGAGAGCGGTGGAAAGGCTGGCCCGGGCGCGAGTTTTTTGAACGCCCGGCCAGAGGATGTCGCACGCCGCTTCGCGAGAAAGGGTGTCTTTCGTTGCGGCCAGGAGAAAAAGAAGAAAATAGGGTTTGTCCGGTTCGTGGATAAATGATTCCCGATCTCCCCGGCGAAGCACGGGAAGTCCGAGGAGCTCAAGCCGAAAGTCGGGGAAGAGATCGTCTGACATGGAAGATCCCCGGTCGCTTAAAAGAGGATGTTGGGAAGGTTCATCGGGCATCTCGCGAGGGGGATGGAAGCCGGTGGATGTTCTCGACAGGTCGCATGTTCGGTGATCGGCTCTGACATGCGTTCCCCTCACCCTTCTAAGAGGCGTATTGTGAGGAAGGTCCCCCGAGCTTTTCTAGACTTATTCTATTTGAATAGAATTAAGTTGTCGATGAGTGATTAATTCCGGAAACTTGCTTGAGTCGATCCTGTTGTGGAGATATTTCCGATTTCGGGGGGCATCCAGTATGTTTTCATGGCCGTCCAAATCGTAGCATTTCACGGGGCTAGGCGGTCAAAGCTTCGGATAGCCCCTGGCGAAAAGGGAAGAGTTTTTGCTCCGGAATACAAAAGCGCTCATTCGTGTGTCGTTCTGGGGGGAGGATCTCGTGCCAGGAGAAAAATAAACGATCGGGTCACAATCGGTCGCTCCGGTGACTTGGGATCTCTGCTTCTTCCCCGGACAATGCTTGTCTTGTCCCCTGACTCTTTGCCCGCAAGCCGGCTTCACATCAATTTTGCATCCCTCCCATATCCTGTGCTAGAATTCCACTTTGCGATTTTACGGGATGGGCACCTTCGTATGTTGCCGGGTTATGAAAATGGGAACTCCGGGATACGACGGCTTGGCCGCTTTGGCTCAATTTATAGCCAGCTCTGGGGCTGGCTCTGGCTGGGCCGGTTCGGTCCGCCGTGTGCACACAAACACGATTTTTCATGTCTATGGAAGGGGGATTTCATGGCAGACACCTTTGCCGTGATTCGGACGGGCGGCAAGATGTATCGCGTGTCGCCGGGGCAGGTTCTCGTTGTGGAACGCATCGAGGAAGAGGGATCGATCGTCTTTCGCGAGGTTCTGATGGTCTCCGACGAGAGTGGCGTCGTCTACGCGACGGCGGACAAGCCGCTTGCCGTGGAGGTTCGGGGACGGATCGTTCGTCAGGAAAAGGACGCGAAGATCATCGTCTTCAAGAAAAAGCGCCGGAAGAACTACCGCCGGAAAAAGGGACATCGTCAGCTCGTCTCCCGCATCGAGATCGAATCGATCGTCAAGACCGCCTAGGACTATCGCGTAACCGTTGTTTTTCGACGTAACGTTTTCTCGAAAGGAAAGATGTCATGGCACATAAGAAAGGGGTCGGCTCGACCCGGAACGGCCGCGACTCTGAGTCGAAGCGGCTGGGAGTCAAGCGCCACGACGGTCAGCTCGTGCTGGCCGGCAACATTCTCGTTCGCCAGAGAGGGACGCAGTTCTATCCCGGCGACAACGTCGGCATGGGCCGCGACTACACTCTCTTTGCGATGCAGACCGGAGTGGTCCGCTTTTCCCGGTACGGACGGGATGCCAAGAAAATCAGCATCGTTCCCGAGGCCCCGTCGGCTCAGGAGTCCGTCAAGGCCTGACACTCCCCCGCCCGCTTGCCGGTCGGGGAAGGTGTCGGCGTCCACCCTTTGGGGAGTCACCATGTCCCAGTTTGTCGATGAGGTGACCCTTCGCGTCGCTTCGGGAAAAGGCGGGGATGGTTCGGCCTCCTTCCGGAGGGAGAAGTTCGTCCCCCGGGGAGGGCCGGATGGGGGAGACGGCGGAAACGGAGGCTCCATCGTCCTTCGCGGGACCCCGGATCGCTCGACCCTCCTCGACTTCAAGCACCGTCCCCGGGTTGTCGCCACCTCGGGAGAGAACGGCCGCGGAAAGAAACAGCACGGCAAGAGCGGGGAGGATCTTGTCCTTCTCGTTCCCCTGGGAACCCAGGTCTTCGATATGGAGACGGGCGACCTGCTGGCCGATATCGTCACCGAGGGCCAGCTCTTCGTGGCCGCTCCCGGCGGACGCGGAGGCCGGGGCAACGTCCACTTCGCGACCGCCACCCGCCAGGCTCCCGACTTTGCCGAACCCGGCAAGCCCGCCGTCGAGCTCACCCTTCGTCTCGAACTCAAGGTCATGGCCAAGGTGGGACTTCTGGGCTTCCCCAACGCGGGGAAATCCACCTTTCTCGGTCGCATTACCCGGGCCCATCCCCGTATCGGATCCTATCCCTTCACCACTCTCCATCCCCATCTCGGCGTGGTCTCCCGCGGGAGCTTTCCCGAAATCCGCGAATACGTGGTGGCCGACCTTCCGGGTCTGATCGAAGGCGCCCACGAAGGCAAGGGCCTCGGCGACCGCTTCCTCCGCCATGTGGAGAGGACCCAAGTTCTCCTTCATTTCATCGACGTGAGCTACGAGGGCCCTGCCGACCCGGAGGAGTCCTACCGGATCATCCGCAACGAACTGGCCCTCTACGACCCTCGCCTACTCGACAAGCCCGAGCAGGTGGCGGCCACCAAGGCCGATTCTGCCGATCCCGAAAAGGTGGCGGCCTTCCGCGACTTCTGTCGTCGGACCGGACGGACCCCCTATCTCCTTTCTTCCCAGACGGGGGAGGGGATCCCCGAGATCCTGAACGCCCTCGACCTCCTTCTCGCGGGCGAGGCTCTCCTGGCTCCCGATGACGGGGCCCGTCCGGGGCGCTGATGGCCGAGTCCTGCCGGGAAAGACGCGCCGAAATCAAAAAAAGGCTTCGGGTCCTCGTGGTCAAGGTCGGGAGCAATATCCTGACGGGCCCTGACGGAGGACTTTCCGGCCGCTCCTTTTCCCGGATCGCCCGCCAGATCCGGATCCTTCGAGACGAAGGGGTCCGGGTCGTTCTGGTCTCCTCCGGGGCGATCGCGGCCGGGCGGGAACGCATCGGATTCGGACGGCGCCCTCTTTCCCTGGCCCAGAAGCAGGCGGCCGCCTCCGCCGGCCAGACGGCCCTCATGGGGCAATGGGAAAAGGCCTTCCGGCGCCATGGCCTTGGGGTCGCACAGATCCTTCTGACCCCCTCCGACATCGCCGACCGCGAACGGTTCACCAACCTCGAGCGCACCGTCGAAACCCTCCTCTCCCTGGGAGTGGTTCCGGTGGTCAACGAAAACGATGCCGTGGCGACCTTCGAAATCCGCTTCGGGGACAACGACCGCCTTTCCGCCTATGTGGCGGGGCTGGTGCGGGCCCAGTGCCTGCTCCTCCTCTCCGACGTGAACTACCTGTACACCGCGGATCCCCGCATCGATCCCGAGGCCCGTCCGCTTCCCTGCGTCCGACAGATCGACGGCAAGACCCTCCGGATGGCCGGGCTCTCCCGAAGCGGCCTCGGGACCGGGGGGATGTCCTCCAAGGTGGGGACCGCCCAGTGGGCGAACGGATGGGGTCTTCCCGTCGGTGTTCTGAAGGGGGATTTGCCCGGGGGGATCTTTCGCTTTTTCGAGGGAAAGACCGGAACCCTCTTCGATACCGACCGGAGCCTTCCTTCGAACCGGAAGATCTGGATCGGGCATTTTTCCGTTCCCCGGGGAGAGCTCTTTCTCGATGCCGGGGCCGCCGCCGCTCTCCGCTCGGGCAGGACGAGCCTTCTTGGCCGGGGCGTGGCAAGCCTGGCCGGTGATTTTCTTCGGGGGGAGACGGTGGTCCTCAAGGATCCCCAGGGGACGGAGATTGCCCGGGGTATCGTGCGCACCTCCTCCCGCGAGATTGTTCCCGGAGAGGAGGGCTTGCTGGTCCACCGAAACGACCTTGTTCTCTCCGATCCCCTGTCCTAAGACTTCAAGGAGCCCGCGATATGTCCTACGACCGTTCCCAACTCACCGCCATCGTCTCCAAAACTCGGGAAGCCTGCCGTTCCTATGCCGTTCTGACCTCGAAGAAAAAGAACGAGGCTCTGGCCAATATTGCCCGGGAGCTCGAGGCGCGCCGGGAGGAGATCCTCGAGGCCAACCGGGAAGACTACGAGGAGGCACAAAAATCGGGGCTTTCTCCGGCCATGTGCGACCGTCTCCTGCTCACCGGTCCACGTTTTGACGCCATGGTCCAGGGGCTCTCCGAGGTCGCCGTCCTTCCCGATCCCGTGGGAACGGCCGTCTCCCGCTGGGAAAATCCCGACGGGCTCATCATCGAAAAGATCCGGGTGCCGATCGGTCTCGTGGGCGTGGTCTACGAAGCCCGTCCCAACGTGACGATCGAGGTGGCCTCCCTTTGCTTCAAGGCGGGGAACGGGGCCGTTCTGAAGGGAGGCAAGGAGGCCCGCCGGAGCAATGCCGCCCTGTTCCGTGCGATCTGGGAGGGACTGGCCCAGTCGAACGTCAACCCCGAAGGGGTGGCCTTCCTCCCCTGGACCGACCGCAAGGTGGTGGCCGACCTGGTGAGCGACACCTCCCTCGACGTCGTCATTCCCCGGGGAGGGCAATCCCTCATGGAGACGGTGGTGGCCCATGCCCGGGTCCCCGTTCTTCGCCACGACCAGGGGATCTGCCATGTTTACGTCTCGGCGTCGTCGACCTTCCCCATGGCCCGGGACATCGTCCTCGATGCCAAGACCAATCGTCCTTCGACCTGCAACTCCATGGAGACCCTCCTCGTTCACGAGGCCCAGGCCGAAACCTTCCTGGGCCCCTTCCTGCACATTCTCAGGGAAAAGGGGGTGACCGTCTACGGCTGCGCCCGCACGCGCCATCTCGACCCCTCGGTCTCGCCGGCCACCCCGGAGACCTACCGGACGGAGTTTCTCTCGCTGGCCATGAATGTCCGCATCGTGGGAACCTTCGACGAGGCCCTCGACCATATCGCACTCTACAGCTCGGGCCATACCGAGGCGATCGTCACCTCCGATGTGGGAGAGGCGGAGAGGTTCTGTCGGGAGGTCGATTCTTCCTGCGTGATGGTCAACGCCTCCACCCGGCTCCACGACGGCGGGGTCTTCGGCCTCGGGGCCGAGGTCGGCATCTCCACCACCCGGATCCATGCCCGGGGGACGATGGGCCTCCCCGAACTCACCACGACAAAATACATGGTGCGCGGCCATGGACACCTCCGGGGCCGATAGCCGCGTCCGTCCCCGACGGGCCCTCTTCGGCGGGGCCTTCAATCCTCTCCACAACGGCCATATCGCCCTGGCCGAGGAGATCGAGCGGCGGCTGGGACTCTCCGACGTGGTCTTTGTCCCGACGGGACACCCTCCCCACAAAGATCCTCCGGGGGTTTCCTGCGAGGAGCGCCTTCGCATGGTCGAGCTGGCCATCGCCGGTCGGCCCGGATGGAGCGTGTCGGACATCGAATGCCGACTTCCGGGCCCCTCGCTGACCGCCCGGACGCTCGAACGTCTCGCTCTTCCCTCTCCCCCTTTTTTTGTGATGGGAGAGGATGCCTTCGCCGACTTTCTGGAGTGGGGCGGTCCCGAGACCATCCTCTCGCTGAGCCACCTTGTCGTCGTGACCCGACCGGGAGCCGAGGGGGCTCGGGCCCGGGGAACCCTCCTTCGGGTGCTCTCCTTCGCGGGCTCCCTCCTGACCGACCGGGAGGTACCGGCTCTTGACGATCTTCGGTCGGGGAAGGCGGAGGAGTGGGTGGCCGCCCTTCCCGCCTTCGCCACGACGATCAGGCTTCTGGCCATCGACTCGCTGGAGCTCTCATCCACGCGCCTCCGATCCGATATCGCCTCGGGAAAGCCTGAAACGTGGGCGCATCTCTTGCCGGGTCCGGTCAAATCCTATATCGTTGAAAAAGGCCTCTATCTTAAAAAAATCTGAGGTCGCAAGGAAATGATGCGTCCTTGGCCGTGGCTCCGAAGGCCAGGGTCTCGTGATACAATGAACCCCGAATCTTTTCATCATCATAGTTTTCTTGCCAAGGAGCCTTATCGTGGGATCGACCACGGACCGGAAGGTCCGCAAGGAGGAGAAGACCGGAACGCTGGCCAGAGCCATGCGCTTTGCGGAGATTCTTCTCGAGAAAAAGATCGGGGACGTCTGGGTGATCGACGTCGCCGGACTGTGCGGCTATGCCGACTGCCTGATCCTGGGGGACGCCGAAAACGAACGCCACATGCAGGCGGCACTGGAAGGTCTCGATATGGCCATTTCCCTGCCGGGGACGGGATTTTCTCCGGAGCGGGGAGGGCGGTGGACCCTGCTCGACCTGGGGGATGTGGTCATCGACCTCTTTCTCCATGGAACGCGGGAGATCTACCGGCTGGAGGATCTTTACTCCGAGGCCCCCATCTACGTCTTCGAGCCGTCGGGCAAAAATCGTCGGGTCCTTCCGGAGGAGAGGCTCTCCCTCTATTCGGGAAAGAGACCCGATATGCGAGAGACGGGGTCTCTCTCCCCATGACTCGCCTGCTTCTCCTTGTCATGCTGGTTCTGGCGGTGGGGCTCGTCAAGCTTGCCGAGTGGAACGACCAGAAGGTCTCCTTCCAGATCCTCCCCCACCGGGTTCTCGAGCTTCCCCAGATCACCCTCATCGTGCTGGCCTTCTCTTTGGGAGCGGGTAGA
>JAJZHW010000021.1 GCA_021810805.1 Nitrospirota bacterium | reverse complement strand
CTGGCCCAACACCGTCTCGCTCTTCTCGTCCCCATTGCCTTTGGAATGATTTTTCTTCTCCTCTATTGGGCCTACCGTTCGGTCAAGTATGCTCTGGTCCAGATTCTTACGGTTCCAGTGGCGGTGACCGGGGGGGTATGGGCCCTCTTCCTCACCGGCCACCACCTGAGCATCTCGGCCTCTCTGGGCTTCCTCTCTCTCTTTGGGATCGCGGTTCAGGATGGGATGATCCTGATCAACTTCGTGTCCAATTTACGTCGTGAAGGACTGTCGATGCACGAGGCCCTGGTCCAGGGAGGAAATCTTCGGGTGCGTCCGGTTTTGATGACGGCCCTTCTGGCTGGTTTGGGGCTCCTCCCTGCGGCGCTCTCCTCGGGGATCGGGAATCAGGCACAAAAACCTTTGGCGATTGTGATTGTGGGGGGGGTTCTTACCACTATTGCCTTTACGCTCCTGGTGCTTCCGGTCGTCTACTCATTGACCGGAAATCTTCCGAAGGAAAGCAAAGAAGACCTTTTGACGTAGCAAGGGAAGGTAGGGTGAGACGGCCCGCTCCTTCCCATTCTTTTTAAAAAATTAAAAAACTAGTTATTGACTATTTTACGAATCCTCGCGGAGAAGTTCCGTGAAAGGAGATTTCGGGGTATTTCTCGACGACATACCGAAGGGCCCATTCGTTCCGGAAAAGGGCCACAGGTGAGCCTTCCCGGTCATAGACCCGCAGGGTATCGAGGGTGCCGGAAAGGGCGTCGATCCGGGCGGGGTCGCCTGTCATCCACCGGGCTCGGTCATAGCCGACCGGCTCCAGGCGGGTCTTTACATTGTACTCATGCTCGAGTCGGAATTTGAGAACTTCGAGTTGCAGGGCACCCACGGCCCCGACAATCATGTCCCTTTCCCCGTGGGGGTCTTGGGCAAAGACCTGGATGGCCCCCTCCTCGGCCAGCTGGTCAAGACCTTTTTTGAGGTGTTTTCGTTTGAGCGGATCTTCCAGAATGAGTCTGGCAAAGAGTTCGGGGGAGAAAGAAGGGATTCCCTCGAAGTGAAAAATCTTCTTCTCGCAGAGTGTGTCGCCGATCCGGAAGACCCCGGGATCGTGAAGGCCGATGATGTCTCCCGGCCAGGCCTCCTCCACCCGTTCTCTCTTTTGACCGAGAAACTGGATCGTTTTGGAAAGTCTGAGCGGTTTTCCCGTTGTGGCATTGGTGACGGACATCTCTCGAACGAAGCGTCCGGAGCAGACCCGAATAAAGGCAAAACGGTCACGATGCTGCGGGTCCATATTCGCCTGAATCTTGAAGACAAATCCGGAAAACTCAGAAGAGTCAGGAGAAATGGGACCTTTATCCGAGGGGTAGGCCCGGGGAGGGGGGGCCAGACCAATAAAGGCGTTGAGAAACAGCTCAATGCCGAAGTTGTTCAGAGCACTTCCAAAAAAGACGGGAGTGGCTCGTCCAGAAAGAAAGTCCTGGCGATTGAAGGAGGTCTCTTCCAGGGAGAGCAAGGCGATCTCTTCGAGGAAATGTTCTTTGTCCGGGAGGGTGTCAAGGACCGCGTTCAGTTGGGGGTCGGTGGCTTCGAGAATGCGATCCGTGGCCCGGGTCCCTCCGTGGTCGACGGCTTCGTAGAGATGGGCATAGTGGGAGGAGAGATCCCAGACTCCCCGAAAGGACGATCCCGATCCGATGGGCCAGTCAAAGGGGATGGCTCGAATGTCGAGGGTGCGCTCGATTTCGGAGAGGAGAGAAAAGGGATCGACGCCTTCTCTGTCGACCTTGTTGATAAAGGTGACAATAGGGAGCTGTCTCATTCTTGCCACTTCGAAGAGCTTGAGTGTCTGGGGCTCGATTCCCTTGGCTCCGTCGAGAAGCATGACGACGGAGTCGACGGCTTCGAGGGTGCGAAAGGTGTCTTCGCTGAAGTCCTTGTGCCCCGGTGTATCGAGAATGTTGAGGGTATGGTCCCGATAGTCGAAAACCAAGGCGCTGGACGTCACGCTGATCCCGCGCTGCCGCTCGATTTCCATCCAGTCGCTCGTGGCATAGCGGGCGGCTTTTCTGGCCTTGATGGAGCCGGCGAGATGGATGGCCCCGCCGTAGAGGAGGAGCTTCTCCGTAAGCGTCGTCTTGCCGGCGTCGGGGTGGCTGATGATGGCAAAGGTCCGGCGTCGGGCGATTTCGGACGAAAGTTCTGAAGGGGTGTTCGGGTCCAATCTTACCTCTCGAGTAAAGACGTGAATCTTAAAATGGGCTAGAAAGGATGCCGCCCCTCAACGGCGCGCATGAGGGTGACTTCGTCGACATACTCGAGCTCCAGCCCGACGGGAATTCCGAAGGCGATACGGCTGACACGGATTCCTAGGGGCTTGACGAGGCGGGAGAGGTAAAGGGCGGTCGCTTCGCCCTCCGTCGTCGGAGAGGTGGCGAGGACCACTTCCCGAACTTCGGGGTTCTCCAGGCGGCGAAGAAGTTCTCGAACTCGAAGCATGGCCGGATCGACGCCTTCCAGCGGAGAGAGTCGTCCTTCGAGGACATGGTATCGTCCTCTGAATTCCCCACTTTTTTCGATGGAATAGAGCGTCTGGATGTCCTCGACAACGATCAGAATGGTGGAGTCTCGTGCCGGGTCGAGGCAGATGGAGCAAAGGGGAGGGGAAGAGTCTTCCGGTGGAGGAGCCGCGACAATATTTCGGCAATCGGCGCAGGGTCGGAGACGCTCTTTCATGGAAGACAAGGATGTGGCGAGATCCTGCCGTTCCGAGTCGGGGGACTGGAGCAGATGGAAGGCCAGGCGGGTCGCGGTCTTTGTCCCGATCCCCGGAAGACGCCGAAAAAGGTCGACGAGATCCTGAAAGGGGTCGGGAAAAAGGGGCGATCCCGTTCGGGAGGGACGGTCCATCAGAACCCTGGGAGCCCTAATGAGGCCAGGGGATTTCCCGGTCCCATACCTGTGGCTTTTTCGAGAGCTTTCGCGGTTTCTTCCCGAACCTTCCCTGAGGCGTTGTTCATCGCTGAAATGATCAGGGAGGAAATGATGGACTTGTCCTGTTCATAAAGTGCGGGATTGATCGTCAGGGAGAGAACCTCAAAGCGCCCGTTCATCTGGAGCTGAACGAAGCCATTGTCCGATTGTCCGACGACGACGAGGCGGGAGATCTCGTCCTTTGCCGCGGCGAGATTGGCCTGAAATTCCTGGGCTTTTTTTAATATATCGAGTCCGAACATCAATCGATCTCCTCGTCTGGAGTGTGGGGTCGATCGGCTTTGGGAGACCGAATGTCAAGAACCTCCGAGCCAAAAAGGGAAACGGCATCGGAGACAAGCGGAGGTAAGGTCTGGCCGGGAGCCTTGGAGGCCAAAGGGGTAGTCTCCGAAGACATAGGAGAAGAGCTTCCCTGACCCTTTGAAATCGAGGGCGTCTCAATGCGTAAGGGTACCGGGGATTTTATGGCAAGGGAGAGCGCCTTCGCAAGGGGATCCCTGCTGGTCTGAATCCGGCTGTTGAAAAATGTATTGCCTGTATCTAGATAGAGGGTGTCCTGCTCGAGTTTTCGGGAACGGACAGACTCGAGGAGTGTCGCCATTTCATGGGGAAGACGAGCAAGTGCCCGAGGCCAGTCTCCCTGAACCCTCAGGTCCAAAGGGCCCGTGTTATCGGGGGGCGGGGGGGGGCCTGGGGAGGTGGGGGGGAGATCCTCCGGGGGAGAAGGAAAGACATCGACGGAGGACTCCAGTGGAGGAGGGCTGGAGGCTGTTGTGGAGGAGGCGGTTGGGAGGGATGGGCGAGGAGCCGCAGGGCTGGTTCTCGACCCTCCGGCGGTTAATCCGGCCAATATATCGGGGAGGGGGAGGACCTCCCGAAGATGGCAGAGCCGAGCCAGGAGAAGCTCGAAGGTGATGGAGGGTTGGGGGGAGCGTCTGAGGTCGTCCTCCCCTCGCACGAGAACTGTCAGGACCTGTTCGAGAAAAAAGATGTTGGGGGGAGGGGAAAGCGGCAGGGCTCGGACGCTTTCGGGGATCCATCCGTACTGGGGACTGTCGAGCGGGGTGCCCTCAAGGGTGCTGTGAAGAATGTCGCGAAAACGTCGGGCAAGGGCTCGGACCTGGGCGCGGGGATCGACACCGGAATCGAGGGCTGTTCGGGCGGCTGACAAGGTGGACGAGAGATCGCCCAACAAAATGGCTGACAGCATTTTTTCTTCCAGCGCATGGTCTGTAACACCCAGAAGGTCGGCAACGTCGGCGGGAGTCAGGGCCTCGCCACCGGTCCGAAGAAGTTGGTCGAGGAGGGACAAGGCATCGCGCAGGCTTCCTTCTGCGGCCCGGGCCACCATCCCGGTGACGGTTGGGTCGAGGGCGATATTCTCACTTTTACAGACATGCTGGATTCGATCGGAAATCTGTGAGACGGTCAGGAGCCGGAATCTGAAATGCTGACATCGGGAAAGGACTGTATCAGGGATCTTGTGAGCCTCGGTGGTGGCGAGAATAAAGACGACATGCGGAGGGGGTTCTTCGAGCGTCTTGAGAAGGGCGTTGAATGCCGATGTGGAAAGCATGTGAACTTCATCGATGATCACGATCCGTGAACGGGAGGAGAGAGGGGCGTAGACCAGCCCTTCCCGAAGGGATCGGACATCGTCGACTCCGGTGTGGGAGGCTCCATCCATCTCGGTGACGTCGGGAGAGCGGCCATCGGATATCTCGAGACAAGACGAACATGTGAGACATGGAGTGGCCGTCGGTCCGGTCTGGCAATTAATGGCCTTGGCGAGGATCCGGGCGACGGTGGTCTTTCCCACCCCTCTCTCTCCGGAAAAAAGGTAGGCCTGGGTCATGACCCCTGAGGAGAGGCCTCGCGTCAAAGATCGAACCACAGCTTCCTGTCCGATTAGGTCGGAAAATGTGCGCGGTCTGTAAAGGCGGGCGAGGGAGGCGAATTTTGCCATGAGATCTCCGTATTGACATTGCGAGCTGGAGAAGGCGAGGAGGTGAAAGAGGACCGAAGGGACCCCAGGGGGATCCGGGGCACACGTGATACACCGCTACCGTTGCTTCCTTCCGGACCTGGCGGGGTTTGCGGGATCCCGTTGCCCGGAGCCTGGAGTCCCATCGGACCGCTCTCGGAAAAACCGCTCCCGTGGGTGGAGACAGCCTATAAATGGCGGAGAGAGGGGGATTTGAACCCCCGAGGCGCTTTTTAGGCACCTACACGATTTCCAGTCGTGCTCCTTCGGCCGCTCGGACATCTCTCCATTGAAAGGCTTGAATGCGGAACATCAAGAAATCATAGCGGGAAGACATGTAAAAAACAAGAGGAAGACCCGATGATTTTGGAGCGATCCTGTCCCTCCATAACGACTTCAAGGAAGGGGTAAAGTTTGGCAATAAATGTTAGGGGAGGACGAGGATCCGGGAATGGTCATGGATCAATTGGAGAAAATCCTCTTGTGTGAGGGAGGAAATTCCCGCAGGGGGAGTAGGGCTGAGGGCATAGGTGTTATTGGCAAGGACCAGTGGAGCCGGAGCGGAGGAGTCCAAGGATCCTTCGAGGTAGACAAGAAGCGAGGGTCCTTCGGAGGGTGGGATCGAGGTAATAACCTCTTGGAGGCGTTCATCGGGCGGGGTGCGCAGGAGAATAAGCATTCGGTCCCTAAAAGACGATGGTATGGTCAAAGTTTGGAAGCATCTTTCCCAGATCGCTCAGTGAGAGGGGGTGGCCTTTGTCGAAAGGCGGCCCACCTTTTTCATCCGGTTCATAGTAAACATTGGCCGCCATCTGCAAGAGCATGGGTAAGAATCGCTTGAGTACTTCTCCGTCTTCAAAGTCTTCAAGCTCGTCGGGGGAGGCAGAAAGAAGAACGTGGGCTTCCCGGAAGAGATAGACCGAGAGAGGGATCTCCCCGGCAATAAGGCCGAGAGATGAACGGACGGCTTCGGCTGGCCGTGAGTCCTCTTCGGGGTTGCTTTTTATAAGGAGAAGCGTTCGATGCGTGGATGAACTCACCAGTATCCCTTCATGCGAAGGAGAGAAAACGATCGCACCCTTCGATAACCTGTGTCAGGACGACCAGTCCACAAAAGGTGGTCTTCCCCGGATCGGAAAGACGCCTGTTCTGTGCCGCATAGGCACAGGTATAAACGGTGGCTCCTTGGTCGACGAGATTGTGAACCCAGTCTTCCTGTAGGAATCGTGCTCCTTCATCAAGCAGGTATAGATAGATCTCGTCGCCTTTGGACAAGGCTGTGTCTGCGAGATGGCGGACCCGAGGACCGTCATTTTTGTCGGGATGTGTTGAGAGAAGGATGCCGATCTTCATGAAATCATTATGCCCCCATCCTCGCCGGTCCGGCAAGGGGAGATCTTTCATCAGGCGATTTCTCCGGAAGAAGGACGACGGTGTGGGGATAGGGAAGGTCGATGCCCTCGTTGGCAAATCGGCGAGCAATAGCAAAGTTCAGGTCTGAAAGAACATTGTGTCGACGGGTCCCATCCTCGATCCAGTAGACGACCTCGAGATTGAATGAGGAATTTCCGAATTCGGAAAACCAGACCTCGGGGGCGGGGTCGACCAGAACTTCGGGGTGGGCTCCCGCAATATCTTTGAGCAGAATGACCGCCTGATCCAATCGAGAGGCATCCATGCCGATCCCGACCTTGAGGTGCATGCGGGTTTTTCTGTCCCGGTGGCTCCAGTTGATCACCTTGTTGGCGATCAGATGGGAATTGGGAATGATGATGGCAATATTGTCCCGGCTCATGATTGTTGTGGAGCGTGCCTTGATTTCGACGACTGTTCCAAGAACTCCGTCGACTTCGATCAGGTCGTCCACCTGAATGCTTTTCTCCAGCAGAATGACAATGAGGCCAATCATGTTGGAGGCAAGAGTCTGAAGTCCGATTCCGAACCCGATACCCAGAACACCCAGGGCTCCCCCAAGGAAGGAGAGTCTGACCCCCAGATTGTCGAGGGCAATGATGACTGCGAGTCCCAAGACGAGGTTCGAGGCCAGTGTCGACAGGAGCCCCATGAGGTGGCGGGTCTGGGGCGACGATTGGGACTGGACTCTCGACCTCAGGGCTTTTTGGAGGAGATACCGGAAGAAGAATCCAAAGAGGATGATCAGAGTGAAATCGATGATGCCTGCCAGTGTGACGGGAGTCTTTCCCAGGTGGAAGACCGTGACGTCCCAGATGAAGCGGCGGGAGTCACCGTGGCGGGAGATATGATGGACAAGGGAAACTGAAAAAATTGGAGGGCTCCTTTTCGGTCGGGGACTTGAAAATTTCAAGAGGTTCGGACCTTATTCTAACCCGACCCCCCATGCTTGGCGCAAGATTGTAAGCGGACTGTGATTGCTGGTATGATTCTGCAGGATTGAATGATTTTATGGTTTTTACTGGAAGGAATTTTTAATGCTCAGATATATTGAAAGCAAGCCGGCCAGTGCCGAAATCTTTCGCATGGTGATCCAGAAAATGGCGGATTGGGGATGTGCCTTCACTCCGGTCCACTATACCGTTGTCTATGAATATGTCGCGGGAATCAACCCCCCCCTGATCGAGTCAGTCAATGAACTGCTCAAGAAAAGTCCGATCCTCTCGGGGGAAGACCTTGAAAAGGTCTTCGTAAAGTTTATTGTGCCCGATTATGTCCTTCCCCTCAATGACTATCGAGGGACCCTGGCCAAACAACTTCAAACCATTCTTCAAAATCTCTCCTCCACAACGACCCAGACCGCCCAAGAGGCGGAAAGGGTCCGAAATGGAATGGAGTCATACAGCCATTCCCTGAAGGAAGAGAGTCTCGACGAAAAGACATTTCGAACTCTTGTGGATGCCGTCCTCAAGGATACCCTCTCGATCCGGGAGAGCTCTTCGACACTGAATTCGGAGCTGGTCAAGAATCAGAAAAAGATCGATCTTCTCCAGGATGAGCTTCGGATCGCCCGGGCGGAAGCCATGGTTGATCCGCTGACGGGAATTCTTAATCGACGGGGGTTCCTTGGGAAGGTCAACGACCTTCTCCTCGACGGAAAAGTCGTTGGAAAGCCCTGTGCTCTCCTCATGATCGATATTGACCACTTCAAGAAAATTAACGACAGTTACGGCCATATTATTGGAGACAAGGCCATTGTGGCTGTCTCCAAGGTTCTTCGGGGTTCCGTCTCAGAGGGTGTGGTTGTTGGTCGCGTTGGAGGAGAAGAGTTTGCGGTCTTTTCACCTCAAACCAACGCTGAGGAAGGGGTTGCCCTAGGTGAACGTCTCCGGCAGAACATCATGAAGATCGAAATTATGAATCCTTCAACCCGACAGAAGATCTCGACGATGACCGTCTCCGTTGGAGTTCATTCGACAAAATTAGGGCGGGAGTGGGAGGAGATGTTCGAACGCTCGGACAAGGCTCTGTATGCATCAAAGTCGTCCGGCCGAAATCGGGTTACCCTGTGGACTCCCCAGACGCCTGATATTAAGGAACCATCACGGAAGTCGTCCTCGAACGAGGTCTGATTTAGTTTCGTTCCCTCTCCTCTTTTTCAAGTCATCTTCCCCCCCCCCACATGAAATGACCCAATTTAAACGACTGTCTCCCTACAGGGAGACAACTGCCAGTGCGGGCGTTAATTGGGGCAAAAGTCCTCCAGTGCCTCACGGGCAGCGTACATTCGGGATCAATCTGCGCTTTAGTTACGGGGGTGAGGTGGGATCAGAAGATCAGAGAACTGATAGTGGCGGAGAGACAGGGATTTGAACCCTGGGTAGGACTTTTGATCCTACACCCGCTTAGCAGGCGGGCGCCTTCGACCACTCGGCCATCTCTCCGGGGAGAATTTCTTCGGTGACAAAGGGTGGCGGAGGGGGTAGGATTCGAACCCACGGAGCTTTCGCTCTACGGTTTTCAAGACCGCCGCCTTCGGCCACTCGGCCACCCCTCCATGACTCAAGAATTTTAGGAGATTTTACGGGAAAAAACAAATCGGGATCAGTGCAGGGGTGAGCGACAAATTTTAGGACGCGTCTCCAGTCAAAGATCTTTTGAACGACATGGCCGGCAGAACATTGACTGACATACATGTTGATGGCCACGCAAGCGGCGCTGGACATTCCTGTACAATTTTGTTATGGATAGAAGGATGTTAAAAAACTTCCCCCTTCTTCCATAGGAGCGTTCCATGAGCCCTCGAAAAAGCCCCCCCACGGACCCGACATCCCCCCCGGCCGATCAGGCCCAGGAAACGCTTCTCGCCATGGAGGCGGCCTTGCGTCAGAAGATTGGAGAGGCCCCGGAGGGATCTGAAGAAAAGAGACATCTTCAGGAACTCCTCTCCCTTCTTTCTGGGCAAAAGACTCCCGAGGCCTCAAAAGTCCTCACCCCCTCGTTTGCCTCGATCCTCGAGGAGATGGGCGTGCCGATGATCCGGTCCTCCCGGCGATTGGACTTCGGGGCCATGGAAAGGGCTATGAAAGACCGGATGCTCGAAGAGACTGCCCGAACCCTCGAGTCTCGCCTGAACGAGGAGATTACACGCCACCCGGCCCCCTTCCTCTGTCCGGCCTGCGGTCGCCCCCTCCAGAGCAAGGGCATGAAGTCCAAGACCTTTATGACGTCGTTCGGAGAGGTCACGCTCCGACGGCGTTACGGGTTTTGTCGCTCCTGCCGGAAGGGGTGCTTCCCCGACGATGGCCGCCTGGGACTCGACGCCACAGGATTCTCTCCCGAGGTTCAGTATCTGGCCGGCCTCTTTGGCGCCGAGACGGACTTTCTGGAAGCGAGCACCCTGCTGTTTTGCGCCGCCCGGATCCGGCTTCCAGAAAAGCAGATCGAGCGGCTCGCCAAGTCCCTCGGGGAGCTGATCGACCAAGACGAACGGGAGCATGTCGACCTCGAGCCTCATCGCCTTCCCCAAGGTCCTCTGTATATTGGCATGGATGGGACCGGGGTCCCAATGCAGTCGCGCGAGACAGCCGGGAGAAAAGGCAAACAGAAAGACGGCTCGTCCAAGACGCGCGAGGCCAAGATGATCGACATCTGGGAGGCCAATACGCAAAACGAGCAGGGAATCCCGATCCGGGATCCCGGATCGGTCTCCTACTCGGCGGCCATCGAAAGCGCCTCCTGCCCGGACGTCGGTCGGGAGCTCTCGGACTTTGCCCGGCGGGTCGAACGCGAGGCCACACGACGAGGGGCCGCACAAGCCCGGCAGATTGTCGTCATCGGCGATGGAGCGGCCTGGATCTGGAAAACCGCCGAATATCTCTTTCCCGGAGCTCTCTGCATTGTGGACCGCTTCCACGCCAAGCAGCACCTCTCCGAACTCTCGCACGCCCTTTTCGGCGACTCTCCCAAGGCCGAAGAATGGAGACATTGTCGTTACGAGGAGCTCGATGAAGGTCGGATGGACGATCTGCTCAAGGAGATCGGAATCTATGCCTCCCGCTTCCCGGAAGCCGAGCAATGTCGGACTTATTTTCAGAACAACCGGGAGCGAATGCGCGACCCGGAGTTCCGGGCCCGGGGGCTCTGTACCTCAAGTGGCGTCGTCGAGGCGGGCTGCAAGTCGATCGTCGGGGGCCGCCTCAAAAAGTCGGGCATGCATTGGAGCGTCTCCGGAGCGAATGCCATCCTGGCCCTCCGGTGCACGATCAAGAGCGGACGCTACGAGTCGTTCTGGGAACGTAAAGCCAGCCAATGGGCAGCCTGAATGGAAACATGCAACATAATGAAACAAAAACAATCGCTTAAGACGACAAGTCAAAGTCCTAAAATTTGTCGCTCACCCCGTGGGGGAAAAGTCTCAAAGAAGAACATGAAGAAGCTGGGAGGCCCGGTTCCGGAGTTGGCGGTGATCGATCCGGACGTGGCGGGGATTGATATCGGGAGCCGAAGCCACTTCGTGGCGGTCCCGGCGGACCGAAGCGAGACGCCGGTGCGGGAATTCGGAAGCTTCACCGCCAATGTCTACGAGATGGTGGAGTGGCTGAAGGCGTGCCGGATCCGGAAGGTGGCCATGGAGTCGACGGGGGTCTACTGGATCCCGGTGTACGACATCCTGGAGATGGCGGGATTCGAGGTAACACTGGTGAATGCGCGGCATGTGAAGAACGTGTCGGGGCGAAAGTCGGATGTCTTGGACTGCCAGTGGATCCAGCAGCTTCACGCGTTCGGATTGCTGAGAGGCGCCTTCCGACCGAAACGGGAGATCGTGGCGGTCCGGACGCTGGTGCGGACACGGGACAATCTGGTGCGGGACCAAAGCCACCAGATCCAGCTGATACAAAAGGCCTATACGGAGATGAACATGCCGCTTCAGAACGTGCTCTCGGACATCGCGGGGGTGAGCGGGATGGCGATCACCCGAGCAATTGTGAACGGAGAGCGGAGCCCGAAGAAGCTGGCAGCGTTGTGCGACGTTCGGGTGCAGGCGACGGCCGAGGAGGTGGCGGGAGCCTTTCTGGGAGAGTGGTTGCCAGAGCAGATCATGGCGATGACGTGCGCCTTGGGGATCTATGACGCCTACACGACGCAGATCGCCGCCTGTGACCAGATGATCGAGGCGCAGTTGGCCAAGATGGAGCGGCACGAAGTCCCCGCAGAAACGAAGCGGGTCGAGGCCCGGCAGACGAGAAACGCGCCGAAATTCGACGTCCAGATCGCGCTCCACAAGATGCTGGGCGTGGATCTGACGCGCGTCGACGGAATTGGGATCTCCACCGCGCTGGTCATTGCCTCCGAAATCGGATGCGACCTGTCGGCGTTTCCGAGCGGAAAGCACTTCGCCTCCTGGACGGGAGTGTCTCCGGGGACGCGGATCACGGGGGGGAAGGTGATCTCAGGGAAAGTGCCGAAGAGCCACAACCGGGTGGGCCAGGCCCTTCGCCTGGCGGCGAGCTCGCTCAAACATAGCAACTCGGCCCTGGGGGGCTATTATCGTCGGATGTGTGCCAAGCTGGGAAAGAAGAGCGGGATCGTGGCCACGGCCCACAAGCTGGCCCGAATCGTCTATGCCCTCCTGACCAAGGGGCAGGCCTACGTGGATAAGGGGCAGGAGGCCTTCGAGGAGTCCCAGAAGAAGCGGGCGCGCAAAAGCCTCGAGAGACGGGCCAAGGAGCTGGGCTTTACACTCGTCCCGACCCCGGCAGTCTGACCGGACACCATAAAGAGGCGTCAATCAAGGAAGAGGCGTTTTGTAAGACTCCGAACAGGGGGGGTGTGTCTTGGGACGAGGGAAAAAAGGAACAAAAAGGGCCTTTCCCCCCATGTTTCAGTCAAGCAATCGACGATCATCTCCCGAGGCGGGAAATCT
>JAJZHW010000010.1 GCA_021810805.1 Nitrospirota bacterium | reverse complement strand
AAGACATCCTTGAAGAAGGAGTCGTGGGGCGTGGGTGTGGTGGTCATGAGAGCCTTTCATGAGGGCTTTAGGATAGAGTCTGGATAATCGGACACGATACTTTCGTGGATTTTTTCGGGGAAGTCAACCATTCTAAGACAAAAAGAGGGCGACGCATGTTTTGAAAACCCAAGAAAGGGCAATGAGGAGCCTCCATGATCTTCTGGATCTGGCAGCTCCGCCGAAAGTCGGAAGAACCCTCGCACGTTCTTCCGACTTCTAAAAATCTCCCTCCCATCGTCATGAATGGCCAGCATCCACTGCGACGATCCGGGCATCAATATGGGGGGGCCCTCCTCTTTGGGCATCAAGGATCAACCTCGCCAGCCATGGGCCAAACCCACTTCATTGACTCCGATTGCCGCCGCGACCGGACTTGCCAGAAAAGATTTGATCCCATCTCCCATTTTCGATAGAATGCCGTGGGAGAGTCGGATTTTACTTTCCACACCCACCCCACACGAAAGGGAGAACCTTTCCGTTGATTCCCCGAAACGACAGGAACGGGACGCTCCCCCCGGAGGCCCCCAAGAAGAATCGCCGGCATCGCAGGCCGTTCCTTCTTCTTTCGAGCCTTCTCCTCCTGCTCTCTTCCGTTGCCCTTCTCTCCTCCTGCGGCGGAGGTCCCACCGTGGCCACCGCCACAGGTCGCACCCTCTACCTGGCCACCACGAGCGGCATCTACGGCTTCAACATCATGAGTGACGGGTCGCTTTCAGCCCTTTCCTCCTCCCCCCTCGTGACAGGGAGCTACACTCAGATTGCCGCCACCACGGGAAGCAGCCCCATGCTGATCGGAGCCAACGGAGGCAGCAACCTGACGACCTGGAGCCTGAGCGGCGGAGGGCTGGGGACAGGGACAACACTCTCTCTGAGCGGTTGCAGCTCTTTCTCTGCGGCCACAGGGGTGGCGGTCACATCCGACAACAACTACGTTCTAGCCGTGAACGGAGGAGCGACAAGCAACAATATCGCCAGTCTTCCCGTCTCCGGAGGAACCTGCCACACAGCGCACAGCGTTTCCACCACAGATTATCCTGTCCAACCCGCCCTGGACTGTTCTGTGGCGGGGGCCTCCTACTGCATCCTCTTCCTGACGCTTTCCTCCCAAGCCACGACCACGGCCACCGTTCCGGTAGCCCCCGAAGAGGACTCCTTCACCGAATCCACGGGAGCCGTAGCCTCACTCACTCCAAATACGGCCCCTTTTTCATCCTGCGCCACCTCCATCTGCCCTCAGGGAGCAACTTTCAACGCCAACACCCTCTATTACTATACGACCTTCAATGGCGGGTCGCCCTCCCTTCAATCCATTGCTCCCCAAACCACGACTGCGGCCCAAAGCACAACCTTCTCCACAGCAAACCTCAACCTTCCCTGCATCGATGCTTTGGGAGGAGTGGCCTACATCCCCGCCTCCAATGGCTATGTCTACTCCGTCTCGACACCCAATGGCGGAGGGGTGGGATCTCCCTCCACCGTTCTCTCTCCCCAGACCTTCGGCAGCACCCTGACGATCAATTCTTGCGCCGTGGGAGGCTCCTGACCCCCTCTTCGGCAAGACGCCGGCTCTCCCGTTCTTCCTGCCTCGCCCACTGAAAGAACCGATCCCGGAGACCTTCGGGAAGCCCCCGTGCCACCAGACGGGCCACCTCTCCCCCAGAAGGGTCTCTCCCGATCAACACCAAATCCCTCGGATCTAGAGGTCCGACCGCTGGCCAGGAACTCAGAACACTCCTGAGACGGTCCAGGGTCACAAGAAAATGCCTATCGCTTCGGGAGAGGGGAAGATCGGCTCCCCCCCTTCCCCTCCACAGGCTCCGCCCCCACCGCGACTCAACTCCACCCGCCGCTCCGGCCGCCTCCCAGGCAAAAATCCACATCCGGACACTCCCTGATATCGTCTCTGGCCGAACCGCCGGCAAAAAACATGATCCCCTCCCCTCCGGCTCCGTCCGCAAAGGAGCGGGGAGACTGTTGCCGAAAATTGCAGCACGAAGAACTCTCTCGCAAAAACTCCCCGGAACCCTCTCGATCACTCTCGCAAGATGGGCCCCCTCCCAAAAGAGCCCCAGCTCCCGAAGGCGCCTCTCACCCGCCACCGAGGCCAGACCCTCGACGGCACTCCGGGCCATCTCCTCCGTCCCGGCCTCCACCGAATATCCCCCCGTCGCCACAAACCGCAACAGCCTCAAGACCCGGACAGGATCCTCCCGAAAGGGATCCCGGGAGCTTTGAGGAACTCTGAGAAGGCGCTTTCGGAGATCCTCCCGTCCATGGAAGGGGTCGACGATCTCCCCTTTCAGTCCGTCCGGACCCACGCGCCAGGCCATGGCATTCACCGAAAAGTCCCGCCGCGCGAGATCCGCCAGGAGCCCCCCGGAGCCGCCTGAGATCTGAAGGGGCGCCTTTCCCTTTTCCCGGGGGAGGACAAGGGTGGGGATCCTTCCCCCCACGGAGCTCCCCCTCGGAAGAAGGCGACGGAGGATTTCCCCTTCAGCCTCCGCAAAAAAATCAAAATCCCGGGGTCTCTCCCCCGCCACCCTGTCCCGAACCGCCCCGCCCACCAGCCACACCGGGATCCCTGCACGAAAGAGCGGCTCCAGGAGAGGCAGCGAGGACTCGAGTTCGGACATGGTGGAGTCTTTCCCGATCTCAAATGTCACGAGGAAAATCCCTTCCAGAGAATAAAATGATTCTCGTTTTCATTCCGCCGAATCTGGCCGGGATTTCCGATGATTTTTCCTCGATCTTCTTTTTCCCTCCCTATCTCTATCCCTGCTCCCTCAACGACTTGCCGGTTATTTTCTCTCCGTGGCACAGATCCTGCTCTCCTCCCGCCCGTTTATCTTTCCCTGACCCGCATGCCAAAGGAGATCTCACCCCATGCTGCCCGATCTGTCGAACATCCTCCGCAGGAAGGCCCTCGCCTTCATCCTGATGCTGAGCCTTGGGCTCTTCCTCCTTTTGTCCCGGCTCCCCGCCTTCGCCAGCTCGGACTCTTCCCTGGTCCTGACCCCCTCTTTCGGCGTGGAAAACGGAGGTCTGGCTCTGGGGGGCAACCTTCGCTACTTCTTCATGCCCAACCTCGCCGGAGAGATCGACGCCGGCTACGGGACCTCCCTCTGCCAGAACTGCCGGCTTTCCGCCACCACCCTCACGGGGAACCTCGTCTACGAGATCCACCCCACCGGCCGGCTTTTTCTCTATGTCGTGGCCGGGGGCGGGGCGGCCCTCGCAGACCTTTCGAGCCCCGAAAGTGCCCGGGCATTGTGGGGAGAGTTCGATGCCGGAGGGGGCGTGGGCTATCGCCTGACCCGATCGGTGGGACTTTCGCTGGAAGAGCGCTGGTTCATTCCGGTCTCGGGATCGATTGCCGGCGCCAGCCCGGGAACCCTCTCCTTCGACCGAACCTTCCTGGGGATCGCGGTCTCATTCTGAGGCCGGATCCCCGGCAAAGTCCCATGTCACGCAGACATTCACTCTCTTAGTCCGGAGCCCTCGATGATCGTGTTATGGCCGCATATCCGACGCCGATTCACCCATGTCTTCTCCCTCCTTCCCCTTGTCGCACTCGCCGCTCTGGGAGGATGCAAGGGGGGCATCCTGGCCTTTCCGGGAACGGCCAACGAGTCCCTCTCCGGCCCCTCCCTCTACTCCGTCTCCGGGGTTGCCATCGACGGCCCCATCAGCGGGGGATCGGTGGCCGTCGCCCAATACCAGTCAGACGGATCGGTGGTTCCTCTTGGCACCGTGACGACAGGGCGCGACGGAGCCTTCCAGATCACCTCTCTCTTCGATCTCTCCGGAGGACCCGTCAGCTTTACCCTGACCGGCGGCAGCAATATCGACATCGCCTCCGGCGCCACGGTCAACACCCCCACGGGGGTCTCGCTGATGACCCTGATCCCGGCCTCCGACCTGACCCACTCCACCGTTGTCCTGACCCCCTTCGCCTCCCTTGAGGCCACAGAGGCCCAGGCGCTGGCAAGCAGTCAGGGACTTTCCATGGACCAAGCCCTGAGCAAGGCCCGGACCGACTGGAACGGATTTCTGGGCTTTGACCCGGCCGAGGTCCCGCCCTCGAACCTGGCAAACGGCCCCGCGTCAGCCAATGCCTCCGGCATCTACGGCCTCCTTCTGGCGGGGCTCTCCCAGTTCACTAACCACATCGGCCAGACCCAAAGCCTGGCTCCGGGAACCGCCAATCCCCTGGGGATTCTTCCCCTCCTCGAACAGGATCTGCAAGACGGGGTCTTCAACGGATTGGCCCCGGGCAACCCCACCCCCCTGACCTATTACGGCTATACCCTCTCCGGAGAAACACTCCGGCAGGAGGTGACGGCCGAAGCCCTGGTCTTTCTCTGGAGCGGCCAGAACCAGTCCGGACTCACGCCCATGACCACCGACGGGATCCTCAATGGGGTGGCGATGAATACCGGCCCCCTCTTTCCTCCCTCCCCCTCGCCGGCCCTTCCCGACCCCGGAACGCCGTCGGTCACCATCTCGAGCCCCACCTCCGGGATCTTCGTCAACAAGTCCATCAGCGTCACCGCCTCGGCCACCGACAGCCTGGGCATCGCCACCCTGATCGTCTCAGGAAACGGCCTTGTCCTGCCCGGGGGGACCCTCTCCGGCAATCCCATCATCACCGAGGTCGACACCACCCAAAGCCCCTCCGGACCGGCCTCGATCACCGCCACCGCCACCGACTTCGCCGGGAACACCCAGACCACCACCACCCTCTTCACCATCGACAACGTCGCCCCCACCATCAGCGGCCTCTCCCCGGCCAATGGCGGGATCTACGCCCCGGGGTGCACCGGCAACCCCGTCAACGTCACCGTGACCGGAACCCTCCAGGACAATCTGTCGGGACCATCCAACATTCAAGTTCAAGAGACATCCCCCACAAACACAGGAATCTCCGTTCTCTACACCCCCGTCAACCCCTCCACCTCCACCTTCAGCTTCACCTTCGTCGCCCCTCCCAACAGCTGCAAGACAGCCAATTATGCCTTCACAATAAACGGATACGATACAGTGCATAACGAAACCACACTCAGCTATACCTTGGGGGTCACAAACTAGAGGCGAAGACGAGGAGAGGGACGGCCATCAGGGGGAGGAAAATTCCCGGCAAGGGGGAGAGGGATATCTTCGGGAAAAAAGACACCCTCCCCCCGGGGAGTGAACAGGCCGCAAAGGGAAGGGAGGGGAGAGAAAAACTCTCCCCTGCGGTGGCGCTAGCCGGCCTGCCGCTCTCCCCGATTGGGAAGAGACGCCTCTTCCTTGGTATGGCTGCGTCCCGCCGAGGGGGGCTTCGAGCAGAGGTCGATCTCGGTGGTGGCCCGTTCGAAGAGGACCTTCAGGAAGAGGCCGAAGGTTGAGAAGAGGCGATAGCGAATGATCGGCAGCTTGTGGATGTAGACGAAGTTCCAGAGGAACCATCCGAGAATCCCGGTCAGGGTAAACTGCTTGGCCGACAGGAGGGCGTAGTTGTCTCCGATGGAGACGAATCCCCCCACATGGTGGTGGGCAAAGGTCTTCTGCGGGCGTTTGAGGATGCGGGCGGCAATGTTATGGGCCACGACCCGGGCCTGGCGCACGGCCGTCTGGGCGGTGGGAGGATAGGGCTTCTGCTCGAAGGGGTCAACCGAATGGGCATTGTCCCCCAGGACCCACACATGATCCATCGTCTTGGCCTCAAGCGTCGCACGAACCACGATACGACCCTGGGGATCCTTGTCCAGGGGAAGCTCCCGGACCAGGGGGTTGGTCTTGACCCCGGCCGCCCAGACCAAGGTCCCGGCCGCCAGACTCTCTCCATTTGACAGTCGAACGACCTCCCCGTCCCAGCTCTCAAGACGGGTCTCAAGGCGAACCTCGATGCCGATCTCGGTAAGCCTTCGGATCGCCTCCGTCGAGAGCTTGTCCGAGAGGGAGGGCAGGATCCGGGAGGTGGCCTCGAGGAGTATGACCCGAATGGAGTCGCGATCGATGCGGCGACCGAAGTCCCGGAGAAGCTCCCTCACGGCATATTCGTAGATCTCTCCGGCCAACTCCACCCCCGTGGGGCCACCCCCGACGACCACAAAGGTCAGAAGAGCCTTCTTCTTTTCAGGATCTTCCTCCCAGTAGGCCCTCTCGAATTGCCGGATAATGTGATTGTTGATCTGGACCGCGTCTTCGAGGCTCTTCAGGGTCATGGCCCGGCGCTCGAGCTCGCGGTTGCCGAAGAAGTTGGTCTCGGAGCCCAGGGAGATCACCAGCTCGTCATAGGCCAAGGACCGGTGGGCGGTCACCACCTGCCTGTTTTCGAGATCGATCTTCTCGATCTCTCCCACATGGGCATGGACCCGGGTCTTGCGGAAGATCTTGCGGATCGAATGGGCGACATAGCGGGGCTCCAATGCTCCGGTGGCCACCGCGTGGAGCATGGGGGTGAAGAGAAAGTAGTTCTGCCGGTCCACAACGGTGATCCAGACGTTGGGAGCCCGCTTTCCAAGAATCTGCGAGAGGAGGACGCCCGTATAGAGCCCTCCAAATCCCGCCCCGAGAATCAGGACCCGGTAAGGCTTCGGCCCGTCTTGTTCCTCCAACGACATGGAGACCCTCTCTGTAGATTTTTGAATGAAGGGCAGGACACTCGTCCCCTCCCCTTAACTTAATGATTTTAGCGCACCCCGATCCTTCTGGCAAAACAAGGAACACATTTCTCGACTGGCCCCCCCCCGGCCGCGGAAAAATTGCGAGGGGTTCGGTAAAGGGTGTATAGTGGCAGGATAAGGATCGGGGAGGGTTTGATGAATTCGGGACATCCGCAATACCCCATGGTCAACCACATGGGCAAGGTTCTGATGCTGGGATTTCTCTTTCTCTTTGCCGGAGGACTGGCCACCCTCTTGGGCCAGTGGATCTACAACCGGTTCATTCGTCGGACCCCGCCCCCCGACTACACCGACCGACCCAAGTTTCTCGACCGGGACTAGACCCCTCCCCGTTTCCCCCCCGAACCCGACACACTGCCGGAGACCCCGATGAATTCAGAAAAAGAGGAGCCAGCTGCGCTTCCGCTGGTCGCCATCCTCGGCCGCCCCAATGTGGGCAAGTCGACCCTTTTCAACCGCCTTCTGGGCGAGAACCGGGCCATTACCATGGACATGCCCGGAGTGACCCGCGACCGCCATTACGCCACCGTCACCCAGGGACCCTACGCCTATCGGCTCGTGGACACGGGGGGCATTCTCTTCGGTGACGACCATCCTCTGGGGGAGGCCATCCGCAAGCAGGCCCTCTTTGCCCTGGAAGAGGCCGACCTGCTCATCTATCTCTTCGATGCCAAGGACGGATACAACCCCATGGACCGAGAGGTCGTGGAGAAGATCCGGTCCTCCGGCAAACCCGCCGTCTACGCCGTGAACAAGAGCGACGCCCCCACCCGGGAAAGCCTCCTCATGGCCGACTTCTACAAGTACGGGGTCAACCCTCTCGTCCCGGTCTCCGCCCTGCACGGTCTGGGGATGGACGAGCTTCTGGCCCCGCTGGCCCCCTACCTCCCCTCTGCGCCCGATGATCCGATGGAGGCCCACCGGCTCGTCTTGGGCGACCTCTCCGAGGAGGAGATCCGGGCACGCATCCTCCAGCGGCTCGAGGAGCCGGCCCGCATCGCCGTCATCGGTCGGCCGAACGTCGGAAAATCGACCCTCATCAACCACCTGCTGGGGGAGGAGCGGCTGGTGACCAGCCCCCTTCCCGGAACGACCCGGGATGCCATCGACACCCTGGTCACATGGAAGGGACGACCCTACCGGTTCGTCGACACCGCAGGCATCCGCAAGCGGGGGAAGATCGCCGAGGCCTCGGAGATGTACGGAATCATCCGGACCGAACGCACCCTGACCCAGGCCGAGATCGCCGTCGTCCTCGTCTCCACCCCCGATGGGCTGACCGACGGGGACCTCCGGATCATCCGCCAAGTCATCGATGCGCGCCGGGGACTTGTCCTGGTCTTCAACAAGTGGGATGCGACCGACCCCAAGGAGGCCCCTGATCTCACCAAGCTAGGCGAGCGCTACCCCTTTCTCTCCTTCGCCCCCGTCCTCGCCCTCTCAGGCCTCACCGGCAAGAACATCCCGGCACTGTTTCGCCATATCGACACCGTCCGCAACTGGTACTACCGGAGGATCGGAACCAGCGCCCTCAACCGGGCGATTCTTCCCGTGGTGGAGCACACTCCTCCCCCCCGCCTCAAGACCGGCGCCGTCCGCATCCTCTATGCCACCCAGGTTCAGATTGCCCCCACCGTCATCCACCTCTTCTCGAACCACCCTGAGGGGCTCTCCCCCACCTACCTCCAGTTCCTCACCCGCAAGATCCGGGAGGCCCACCCCTTTACCGGCGTTCCCTTTCTCCTCAAGCCCCGGGGAAAAAAAGAGGGGGAATGACCCCTCTCCAAACCGCTCCGTTCTGCCGAAGAGATTTGAGAGTTCCTTGAGAGTTCCGGTTCTCCCTTTCGGGCTCCCGGGTGTATGATTGATCTTTCTCCCCTCCCAACAGACTCGATCGCACCTCGAACACCTTCCAGAGCGAGCGCTCCTCCTGCCGCCCCGAAAAAACGAGAGGGGGACCGGAAAAAGTGCTCCGAGGATGCGGGAGGACGGGAGAGAGAGGCGTGAAATGCCCCAATCTCCTCGTGCGGCCTTTTGGACAGGAGGCGACAATGATGATACCGGCAGTAAAAAAACATACATCGGTTCCGCCGGGGAAAAAGATCCTCTGTTCGGGACTTGTGATGGTGGTGGGGACCCTTGTGGTCGGAGGGGCTCTTTACTGCCTTCTGACCCAGCCCCATATCACGGCAAACCTCACACCCCAGGGCCCCATCGGCTTTCACTGACCAGAAGGGGGGGGACTTGGCCTGCCCCCTGACTCTCCGCTTTTTCTTCTTCGTCCGTCCCAGTCCCTGTGCAATTTTCCGATCCCCCCTCGACAAAAAAACCGGCTTCCCCGTGATCGGGAAAGCCGGTTGCGGCTCAACATCTTCCGTGTCTGAGAGGAAGGCGTTCTACTTCTTCATTTTCTTTTCCACCTCAAGGATCTGAAGGGTGGTCTTGATGACGGTGTCGGGGTTCAGGGAAATCGACTCGATCCCCATCTCCACAAGAGCCTTGGCAATCTCAGGAAAGTCGCTGGGCGCCTGTCCGCAGATCCCCGAATGCACACGGTTGCGCTTGGTTCCCTCCACCGCCATGCGAATAAAGGTCTGCACCCCTTCATCCCTCTCGTCGAAGCTCTCGGCCAGGATCTCGGAGTCGCGATCCACCCCCAGGGTCAGCTGGGTCAGATCGTTGGATCCGATGGAGAATCCGTCGAAGTATTTGGCAAACTCGTCGATCAGGATGACGTTGTTGGGGATCTCGCACATCACAAAGACCTCGAGCCCCTGCTCGCCTCTCCGAAGGCCGTTTTTTGAGAGGACATCGATGACGCCTCGGGCCTCCTTGAGGGTACGGCAGAAGGGAATCATGATCCGGACATTGGTCAGGCCCATCCCCTCGCGAACGCGCCGGATGGCCTGGCACTCCAGGGCAAATCCCTCTTCGTAGCGCGGGCTGATATAGCGCGACGCCCCCCTGAATCCCAGCATGGGGTTCTCCTCGTGGGGCTCAAAGTCGGCGCCTCCGATCAAGCTCGCATATTCGTTGCTCTTGAAGTCGCTCATGCGGACAGTCACCGGCTTCGGATAGAAGGCGGCAGCGATCGTCCCGATTCCAAAGGCCAACTTCTCGACAAAGTACTCCTTCATGTCGGGATATCCGGCCGTCATCGACTCGATCTGGGTCAGAACCTTGGGGTCGGTGATCCTCTCGGGATGGACCAGCGCCATGGGATGGATCTTGATGAAGCCGTTGATGATGAACTCCATCCGAGCCAGCCCCACTCCGTCGTTGGGAATGAAGGAGAGGCCAAAGGCCTGATCGGGATCGCCCAGATTCATCATGACCGCCGTCTTCGGACGGGGAAAGGCATCGAGGGCGGTGCGGTCGACATGGAACTTGAGAAGGCCTTCGTAGACCATCCCCGTGTCTCCCTGGGCACAGCTCACCGTCGCTTCCTGGCCGTCTGACAGGGCATCGATGGCCCCTTCGGCCCCCACCACGGCGGGGATGCCCAGCTCGCGGCTCACGATGGCGGCATGGCAGGTCCGGCCACCGCGGCTCGTGATGATGGCCGCCGCCGTCTTCATCACCGGCTCCCAGTCAGGGGTTGTGGTCTCGGCCACCAGGATCTCGCCGGGCTTGAAGTCCCGGATGTGGCGAAGGTCGCGGATCACATGAACCCGCCCGGAGGCGATGCGCTGCCCCACGGCCTTGCCCCGAAGGAGGACGCGGCTCTTCTCGTCGAGGGTATAGGCCTCGAGAAACTCCGTCTTGTTCTTCTGACTCTCCACCGTCTCCGGTCGAGCCTGCACCAGGAAGATCTCTCCGGAGATCCCGTCCTTGGCCCACTCCATGTCCATGGGGCGATCCACCCCGGCCTTGCGGGTATAGTGGTCCTCGACCTTGACGGCGTAGTCGGCCAGCTTCAGGATCTCGTCGTCGGTCAGACAGAAGGTCGTGGCTTCAGCCTCGGAGACTCGCTCGTTGGCCACGGTCACCTTGGCGTTCCCCGTGGCATAGACCATGCGAAACTGCTTCTTGCCCAGGTTCTTGCGGATGATGGAGCGATGGCCCTCGCGGAAGGTCTTCTTGTACACGTAAAACTCGTCGGGATCGACGTTGCCCTGAACGACGTTTTCCCCGAGGCCGTAGGCCCCCGTGATAAAGACGACATCCCGGAACCCCGTCTCGGTGTCGAGGGTAAAGAGCACCCCGGAGGAGCCCTTGTCGGAGCGCACCATCTTCATCACGCAGATGGAGAGGGCGATGGAGAAGTGGTCGAAGCCATGGTCCACCCGGTAGGAGATCGCCCGGTCTGTATAGAGGGAGGCGAAGCACTTCAGACAGGCTTCCTTGAGCTGCTGAAGCCCCCGGATATTGAGATAGGTATCCTGCTGTCCGGCAAAGGAGGCGGTCGGAAGGTCTTCCGCGGTGGCGGAGCTTCGGACGGCCACGTCCGGAGAATCCCCATACTCCTTGGCCAGGATGCCATAGGCTTCTTCGATTTCCGTCCACATGTCCTGGGGAATGGTCACCCCGAGGATCAGATCGCGGGCAATCTTCCCCCGACGTTCGAGATCGGCGATGTCGTGGCGATCGAGTCCCTCCAGGGCGTCGCGGAGAGGCTTCATGATCCCGCCCTTCTCCAGAAGAGCCCAGTACGCGTCGGCCGTGATGGCAAAGCCGTTGGGAACCTTCACTCCCTGGGGAACAAGCTCCTGGTAGAGCTCTCCCAGGGAGGCATTTTTTCCGCCCACGAGAGGCACATCGGTCAGCTTGATCTCATTGAAGAATCGGATATAGCGCATCGGCATCCTTTCTGCCGGACTCTGAAGAAAACCCCTCAAATCCGGTCGTCGTTGATTCCGTCAAATCCGGCCGAAGGGAACCGGACGGAAAAAGAGAAGCAGGTGAAGTGTCAGATCCCTCAGGCAATCGTCCCGGGAGAGGCTCTTCCTCGATCTCCCGGTCAAAGGCTTGCCAAAAGTGAAGAATGTCCCCTCTTTCGGAACAGAGGCAAGGCAACGGGCCCATCGGAATCGGTTCAAAAAGAGTCACTTCCGGGAGGGATGGGTTGTTCAGCTTAATGCCCATTCTATCAAAACCGGGGAAGGGAAAAAAGAATGGCGAGGCGCCTTCCAATTTCCCAAGAAAAAAAACTCAACGATCCCTTTCGGTTCAGGCCGTTGCTCTTCTTATGAAGGTGCCATTTTCCAGCGGTTGTGCATCCATATCCACTGCTCCGGATGCTCCCGGATCCGTTCTTCCGCCAAGGCCGTCATGCGCCCGGTCATCCATTCGATTTTTTCTGCGTCGGAGAGTCCTCCGGCCCCCGAAAAATCCAGAAGCGGTCCGAAGCGGATCCGGTGGCCCCCGCAGGGAAGCCGGCAGGCAAAGGCGGGAAGGAGGGGAAGACTTTGCCTGAGGGCGATTCTCGCCGCCCCCGTATGGGTGCCGGCCATGCGTCCGAAGAAGGGGACCGGGACTCCCTCCGGAGGTGCGGCGCTCTGGTCGACGGCCAGAACGACGATTTCATTTCGGGCCAAGGCCCGCAGAATGGGGCGGATTCCTCCCTCCTCGGAGCTGATCGAGGTCGCCTTCCCGTACCGGAATCGATGGTCTCGGATATAGGCATCGATCTTGGGATCGCGGATCCGTCGGGTCACGACGTGGCAGGGAACGTCGATGTCGAGGGCCAGACGTTTGCTGATCAGCTCCCAGTTTCCAAAGTGGGCAATGAAGGCCAGAACGCCGCGCCCCTGGGAGAGACAGCTCCGGACGATCGAGAGATCCTCGATCTGGACATGCTCTCTTAGCCATCGATCACTCAGCACCGGGAATCGAAAAAACTCCGCTCCCATGCGCCCGAAGTGGCGAAAGACCTCAACCTCGGTCCGGCGAAGGGCCTCCGTTCCCCGCAGGGCGGGATAGGCCATCTCGAGATTTGCGCGGACCCTGCGGACCTTCGAGGGAACGAGAAGGCGGAAAACATCTCCGATGGTGGCTCCTAGGCGCAGGGCCAGACGGTGTCCGGCCGTCTCAAAGAGGAGGCCCACGGCCCGAAGGAGACAGGATGGAATCCGGGTTTTTCGGGAAGCCGGTCGGTCCATGGTATAAGGATCCTTTTCCGTAAGATGGAGAGAGGCGAGACAAAGAGCCGAGGCCGGAGAAAAACGACGGAGTCAGACAAATGGGGAGGGGGTTCCCTGCCGGATCAACCTAAGCATTCGCCATTCCGGCAAGAAATGCAAGACATTTTTTGCCGCCATCCTCTCCTCGCCCCCGGCGACCTTCAAAAAAGGGCCCCCGGATTGCATCGACAAGGGACGGATTCCCCGAAAATGGCGGGCTCCACGGAGCCGTCCTTCATCTCCCGGGGGGAAGCGCAGGCGGGAAGGGGCAAGGGCCAGGTATCGGCCCCCGGAGATCAGGGGTTGCTGAAGGGTTCGTAGGAGCGGGGAGCCGCATGATTTTCATAGAGCGCCCAGAGGATCATCAGAAGGACAATGGTTCCCCATCCCAGAAGAAGCCAGCGGTAGGTGCGCGGACGCGCAGGAGCGGAGGCGGGAATCGGCGGACGGAGGGAGGGGGCAAGGGCCAGGTATCGGCGGATGGTCTCGAAGCCCGAGACATCGCGGACGGACTCCCGCCGGATTCGGGCAACGGTCTCTCCGGTGTCGAGGCGAACAAGATCGAAGAAGGAGCCCTCCGATGTTCCCAATGCAACTCTTTCAAGGGGCAAGAGGACCTCTTCCCCGGCACTTGCCCGGTAGGACAGCTCATTTTGACGGACTTCAAGGACGGCCAGGGGGGGACGCCTCATCTCGAGAACCACATAGAGAGCCCCCAATGCAAAGAGCGATCCCAACGAGGCCGGGACAAGGAAGACCCAGTGGATCAAAAGAAGACGGGTGACGGTAAAGAGCCCCAGCGACAGGAAGGCCAGAACCAGCATGGATCGGGTCACCCAGAGTGTGGCTCCCTGAGGGGGACCCCCGAAGAGCTTCAGTGTCCAGGGCCCCGGAGCCCCCGTGCGCCATGGGAGGTTGTCGGAGAACTCCTCCGGGCCTTTGTCTTCGGTCGTCATAACGCCTCCTTCTCTCCTTTTTCGCCATTGTCTCCCGGAAGAAGTCCTCGGGTCAACGCATGGTTCACCGCCCTCCTCGTCACAAAATCCGGGAGAAGTTGCCGGTCATTCCCGGATTGGACTAGGATGGACACAGAGATTCAGCCCCCGACTTCCCCAACAGCGAGACAGAGTTTTCTGCCAAGAACTTCGGTCCTGAGAGAGGCTCCTCCTTCATGTACAGGCTTCGTCTCTTTGGCCCCCCCGATCTTCTCTCCGAGGATCGGGCCCTTCGGGTCCACAAAAAACATTTGGCGCTCCTCGGCCTCCTGGCCATCGAGCCGTCCCGAACCCATGATCGGGGCTTTCTTGCCCGAACCCTCTGGCCCGGGTCTCCCCCCGAGAATGCCGCCAATAGCCTGAGGCAGTCGTTGATCTCGCTCAAGAAGCTCCTGCCGTTGCCAGGAGGGCCGCCCCTTGTGATCTCACGACCGCCAAGATCCCGAACCAACATCGGACTGCACCCGGACTTCCCCCTGCACATCGATATCGGTGATCTTCTGATTCCCCCGCGCTCCTGTACAATCTTTCATGACCCGGAAGACTGCCCCTCCTGCGAAAAACAGCTTTCCCGAAGCCTTCGGGAGATCACCGGCCCCTTCATGGACGGCTTCTCCCTTTCCGACTGCGACGCCTTCGAAGGCTGGCTCACCGCACGAAGGGAAGAGCTGGCCATTCGCGTTCGCTGGACCACCAACCGGCTCGTCGGTCTCTACGAGAAGCGTCGGCTGCCCCACGAAGCGCTGGCCATTCTCGAAGGTGCCCTCCGGCTCGACCCTCTCGATGAGACATGCCAGAGACGAAAGATCCTTCTTCTGTCCGAGACCGGGAACACCATGGCCGCCCTTTCCCAGTACGAACTCTTCCGCAGGCGCTTGCACGATCAGCTGGGGCTTCTCCCCTCTCCCGAAACCCGGACCATCCTCGAAACGATACGACAAGACTCACCCGGAAAACCGGAGCAACTTTCAGAACGGCGGGATCCCCTCTACCCCGGCCTTTCACTCTCCCCCGAATGGCGCCCGGCCACCGCACTTCACGTGGAGCTTGCCGAACTTCGGGTCGGGGACGAAGACCTCCCCATCGAACCCTCCCCCGAGATCGACCCCCTTCTCTCCCAGGCCCAGCGCTACCTGCAGGAGATGGGGGCGATCATCAGTCGACGAGACACCCGCTCCCTCCTGGTGTGGTTCGGCGTGGCGGGCGAGGCCGAAGGAGCGGCCAGAAAGGCCGCACGAGCCGCGCTGGGACTCCGGCACATGATCGAGAAGGGGTCCGGGAAAAAATCAAGACGGCTGACCCTTGTCGCGGGGATCCACTCGGGACGGATCCTGCAGGGGGATCACGCAGCCACTCCCGATCCCACCGGCACGGTCTCCCGGTGGGCCCAGGCTCTCTCCATGCAGGCCGAGCTGGGAGAAATCCTCCTGTCGTTGCCCACCTCCCGTCTCCTCAAGGGACAGTTTGTTCTGGGAAGACCGGCAGAGGTCCGGATCCTGGGTCAACGGGCCAGGGCCCTTCCCCTCATCAAGGACGATCCCTCAGGGGGAGGGGCAGACGCCTCCCTCCGGCTGATCAGCCGGACGCGGGAGATCGCCACCTTTGAGTCTCTTTGGCAGGAGGACAAGGGGGGGGTTCTCGTGGTGGAGGGAGAGGCGGGAATCGGGAAGACCGCCCTCGTTCGAGCCATTGCCGCCTTGCCCGGACCCCGGGAGGCCCTCCTGAGAAAGATCGAATGCTTCCCCCAGCTCAAGGACAGCCCCTTCGCCCCAGCGGTTCGACTCCTGCGCGGGCCCGCCGGGATCCCAGACGGGATGGAGGAGGGGGCCGCTTACACCCGTCTTCTGGCCTATGCCCGGGAGCTCTCCCTTCCCGACGAGCAGGTCGCGGTCGCCCTGCTCGGACGATTCTTCTCCCTGCCGCCCCACCCGGAGTTTCCGCTGCCCGCCCTGCCGGCTGCCTCCCTTCGGGAGGAGACGATCAAGACCCTCCTTGCCATCCTGAAAAACCGTTCCCGAACCCGACGCATTCTCTTTGTCATCGAAGATGTCCACTGGACGGATGACTCTACGGGAGATCTCTTGCGACGCATCCTCTCCGATCCGCTCTTTACCCGTCGGGTCCTTTTTATCGTCACCACCCGCACAGGAGAGGATCCCCCTTGGCTCTCGGGGCTTCCCGAGAAAATCACACTTCACCTGTCGCCCCTGGACCCCAAGGAAAGCCGAACGCTGGTCCGAAGCATCAGCGCCACCTCTCCCCTTCCGGAGGAAGAGATCTCCCGGATCCTCGATGCCGCCGACGGCGTCCCGCTCTTTCTCGAGGAGCTGACCCGGGAGCGCATCGAATCCTCCGACTCCCCCCGACGCTCCCTCCTTCCCTCCACACTGTCGGAGGTCCTCTCCTCCCGGCTCGACCGCCTCGGGGAGGCCCGAGTCCTCCTCCAGCGAGCCTCGGTCTATGGAAGAATCGCACCGATGGAACTTCTGCGGGCCCTCTCCCCCGAGCCCCCCGAACACTTCGAAGAGCTCCTCCGACAGGCCATTGCCACGGGGCTTGTGGCCCGAGAATTCGACCCATCAGGAGAAATCTTCTCCTTCCGCCATGCCCTGATCGCCACCGCCGCCCTGGAAAGCCTCCCGGCCGAAAACCAGCGGACCCTTCACCGGCAGATCGCGGATATTCTTCCCGTGCGCTTTCCCGAGAGGGCCCAGGCCTCCCCCGGCATCGTCGCGAGGCACTTCGAGGAGTCCGGGGACTTTCCTCAAGCCCTGATCTGGCTCGAACGCTCCGTCAGCGCCGCCTTGGCCGGCGGCTTCCTCCCTGAAGCCGCCCGGCTCTCCCGGAAGGCGCTGGAGATCCTTCCCCTCTGCCCCGACTCCCACGAGAGGCGGGCCCGGGAGATACGGCTTCTCGTTCACCTGGGCACCCTGCTGATCGACATGCAGGGGCGGGGAAGTTCCGAGGGGGAGAAGGCGATCCAGAAGGCCTGCGATCTGATTCGGCCGGGAGATACGATGCGGGAGGAGACCTTCTTTGCCTTCTACAATCTCTGGGATTCCCGATACGGAAAGGCCGACATCCGGGCGTCGAGGGAGCGCGCCGACTCCCTGGTCGCGCTGGTGAATCGAAGCTACCACCGGGACTTCCGGATCTCCGCCCTCTATGCCGACGGGAGCACCGCCTTCTGGGAAGGCCGATTCTCCCATGCCCTCCAGTCTCTCGAAACCGCCGTCGATCTCTCCGATGCCGCGGGAGTGGGCCCAGAGGCCTCCCTCAGCGTGCGCGAAGCCCAGGATTACCGCCTCTGGACCCTCTGGTTTTTAGGTCGATACCGCTCGACCATCCGTCTTGCCGAGCGCCTTCTGGACCGGGACCGGACCGCGGCGGTCAACCGAAAGAAGGGTCATCTCTTGACCTTCTCAATGGTCCTTTACCGCTATCTGGGGTTGCCCGAGCGGGTTCTCGCCATCGCCGACGACCTGGCTCAGGCAATCCGGACCATGAAGGTTCCGGGCTGGTCGGGGTCGGAACGGGGTTTTCGGGGGTGGGCCCAGGTCATGACGGGAGACCCGAAGGGCCTCTCCCTTGTCCTCGAAGGGCTAGCCCTGGCCCGCAAGTACCATCGCATCGCCGAGAACAAGTATCTCCCCCTCCTGGCGGAGTGCTGGCTCCATCTCAAGGAGCCCCGAAAGGCGGCAGGGGTGGCATTGTCGGGACTTCGCTTCTCGGAAAAATCCGGAGCCGCCTACTGCGATGCCGAGCTCTGGCGGCTTTTGGGGGAGGCCAGGCGGCAGGAAAGAAAGCGCAAGGAGGCGGAGGCATGCTTCCTGCGAGCCCTGGAAATCAGCCGACAGCAGGGAGCCCGCGCCCTTGAGCTTCGGGCGACAATAAGCCTTGGCGAGCTTCTTCTAAGCCACAGCGAGCTAAAAAGAGCCCACGAAATGCTTCTTCCGGGGATCAGCCGCCTTCAAAACGTCATGGATGAGACCGACCCCAACCTTCCCGACATGAACCAAGCCCGGGAGATCCTGAACATCCTGACCCTTTGACGCCCCTCCGGGCCCAAAGAACATTCCTCCCCAAAGGACGCGATCCCCCTCAGGGGTTCGACGTGGAACTCCGGCCATTCTCCCCGGCCAGGAGGGGAAGGAGTCCCCGCACCACCACCCGATCGCCCTCCTTCAACTCCCCCGAGACCACCACCTCTCCCTTTTCCCTGCCAAGGACCACCACCGGAACGAAACGCGGCGATGCCGCCGTTCGCAGACGAAAGACACCGGTTTTTCCATCCTTTCGCCGGACCACGGACTCGGGGGGGAGGCGCAGCAGGGGTTTTCCCGACTCCGCCCGGATCGGCACCCGCACATGGACCCAGGCATCGGGTCGAAAGAGATTTCCGTCATTGTCGATTCCGATACGCAGAGGAATCGTGCGGGTCCGGGGATCGATAAAAGGGGCCACCCGCAAAATCGTTCCCGCACGCCCCTTCGAGAGGTCGTGAAGAGGGAAGACCCGCACCGAAGTTCCCTTGGCCAGTCCCGACTCCTCTCCCGGATAGAGAAACGCACTGACCCAAAGGTGGCGAAGATCTGAAACGGCGAAGAGGAGATCTCCCGTCACCACCCGGGAGCCCACCGAGGGCCCCAGCTGCATCAGTATCCCGGTGCGGGGGGATCGGGCCTCGAAGCGGTTGGTGGGGGAGCCTGTTCTCTCCAGGCGGGCGATCTCCTCCCTCGACGCTCCGAGAAGGCGGAGCTTCCTTACCGCAAGTCTCCGGATCCCCCGCACATGCCCCCCTCCGGAGGAGGAAAGGATGCTCGCAAGCTCGGACTCGGCGGCAAAAAAATCCGGGCTCAAAAGGACCATCACCCTCTCCCCCTTTTTCACCCGATCCCCCGGAAAGTGGTCGATCGAGAGAACCGAGAGAGCCGACATGCGCGCCATGACCTGAGAGGTACTTCGGGGATCGGGTTTGATCTGTCCCAGGAGGTCCCGACCGATCTCCCGACCGGCAGAAAGGACCGGGGCAGAGGAGAGTTCCGGCGCCTGCGCAGGCACAACCTTCGATGGATCGTGCCGCTGGCAGGACAAGGAAAAGAGCCCCAGAAGCATCAACCCGCAGACTCCCGCGTTCCGCATCATGAGGGATCCCTTTCAAATGATCGGCCAAAAAAACCGGCCCCGAGAAGAGGAAGGAGCAGTGTGGAGACCACCAGGGAGCCGACAAGCCCTCCCAAGACAGCGATGGCAAAGGATCTCTCCATATCGAGGCCGGCCCCCCGGGCGAGAGCCAGGGGAAGAAGGGCAAGAGCGTTGGCGGCATGGGTCATGACGAGGGGGCGCCAACGGTCGGACAGGGCCCGGGAGAATCGCTCCCCTGCCTCCCCTCCCTCCCACAGGGCCCGGTCGAGGACGAGAAGGGCGTTTTCGGCGGTGATCCCGGCCACGAGAATGAGCCCCACAAAGGAAGAAAGATTGAGGGAGTGGCCGCTTCCCGCCAGTGCCATCAGCGCCGTCAGGACCGAAAAGATCACCCCGGCCAGGAGAAGGAGCGGCGGAACAAATCTTCGGACCAGAGCATAGACCACGCCAACGGAGAGGATCGCCGCCCCCAACAGGGCCAGCGCAAGATCCCGGAAGCTCCGCTTCTGCCACAGGGCATAGCCGCCGATGTCAACCCAGACCCCGGAGGGAAGAGAAAGGGTCGACAGGGTACGATCGAGACGGCGCGTCACCGTTCCGAGATCGGTTCCGGCAATGCGGCCCTCCACGGAAATCACCGGAGCCAGATTCGTATCGTCCTCCTCGGAGACAAAGGGCTCCCCTCCAATCCGGGCAATCCGGGACAGAGGGATGAGGCCCGCCGAGGTCTCCACCGGGAAACGGCGGACCTCTTCCAGCGTTCGGAAGGCCCCGGGGGTTTCCATGACCCGAAGGGGACGGGGAAGGGATCCCTCCATGACAAATCCCGTGCGCACTCCCCAGAGCCCAACCCGAAGGTTCTGTATCACCTGGGCCGGATCCACGTGGTAGGAGGCAGCCATCTCGCTTTTGACCCTGATCCGGTAAGCCGTGGGCACTGGCCGGGAGCTCCGTGCCACATCCACAACCCCGGGAATGGAACGAAGAAGCCTCTCCACATTGGGCACCGCTTGCTCCATCGCCGGTCGTTCGGCTCCGTGAATCCGGAGGACCACCGGGGCTTCCGTCCCCACAAGATCGTTCAGACTGTCTTCGAGAATCTGAGGAAAGTCCACCGACAGCTCCGGCTCACGGGATCGGACAAAGGAGCGAACCTGGGCGATCACGGCAAAGACCGATCGCTGACGATGGTCTCGCAGGCGCACGATAATATCCCCCTTTGTGGGCTCGGTGATGTAAAAACCCATCTCCGCGCCCAGGCGCCGGGAGGTCGAACGCACTTCGGGGAGTGTCCCGAGGAATCGTTCAATCCGGGAGATGGCCCGGGCGCTATCCTCTACCGAGGTTCCCGGAGGCGCATGGATATCGATGAGAAACGCCCCTTCGTCCATGCGAGGCATGAAGTTGGTGGGAAGGCGGTCCCGGAAGGCGGCCCCAGCGACAACCGCTCCCAAAAGGAGGGCGAGCGCCCCCCATCGGGCCGTCGACACCCGCAGAAGGAGCCCCGACAAAAAGGCCGGGAATTCTTCCCGAGGCGTTTGGCGGACTTCTGCCTCCCCCATCACAAAGGAGGGGGTCAAAAACAAGTTGACCGCAAGGGAGATCACGAGAAGGAGCAGGAGGGTCAGGGCCAGCGGACGGAAGAAGGCGCCCGCAAGCCCCCCCAGATCGAAGAGGGGGAGGAGGACGACAAGGGTCGCCAGCGATGAAAAGAGAAAGGGACGCACCAGACGCCGGAGGCGGTTTGCTCCCTCCAGGACGACGACAAAGTCGTCGATGACCAGACCGGTTCCGGCGGCCAGCCCCCCCAGAGTCAGCAGGTTGATTGACTGGTGAAGGAAGGAGAGCGCCCCCATCGTCAGGATCAGGATCATGGGAACAAAGGCGGCCATGAGCCAAAAGGGCCGGGATCGCCTGAGGAAGAGAAGGACCACGGCAAAGGCCGCCCCAACCCCCGCCAGGAGCGCCAAAAACACATGCAAAATGGCCTGCCCGATGACATGTCCCTGGTCATAGGTCGTTCGCGCCGCCACCCCTTCCGGCAGGAGATGGCGCAAGGTTGCCTCCCGGTCTTTGATGCGGCGGACAACCTTGAGGGCGCTTTCCCCGTGAGATCGGTAGACGTTCAGGAGAACCGCGGGTTGGCCGTCGGCCGCCACACGGACGAGCTCCTCCCCGGGAGCACTTCCCCAGCGGACCCGGGCAACCTGGTCCAGAGGCAGAGGGGCCTGTCCCGACCCGGGAAGATACAGATGGCGGACAGCCTCGGGACCCGACAGGGCATTGTGCACTTCGAGAAGGGCAATCTGATGATACTCGGAAAGCCGGCCGACCACGCCGATGCGGTTATGGGCCGGGAGGGCCCCCACCACCTCCGAGAGCTTTTTTCCTGCCCCTGCCAGCTTGTAGGGGTTGACCTCGACATGGAGCTCCCGGGTCTTGCCTCCCACGATCTCGGCCTTCCAAACCCCCGGAATGTTCACCAGAAAGGGCATGAGCCGATAGCGGGCCAGATCGGTGAGCTCCGTCAGGGAATGCGATCGGGAGAGAATTGCGATCTGAAGAACAGGGGTGTCCGCAGAAATCATCCGGATAGCCCGGGAGCGACTCCCGGGAGGCAGATCCGGCATGACCCGTCCGATGGCTTGGTTCACCCGGGACAGGGCCAATACCATGGGGGTCTTCCATCCAAAGCTGACAAAAAATTGGGCCGACCCGCGGGAGGTTCGAGAGCGCACCTCCCGAACACCGGCGATCCCGCGGAGGGCCACTGAGACCGGACGCGTCACCCGCACCGACATCTGGGAAAAGGGAAGGTCATGGGTGGTCACAATCACCGAAATGCGGGGATAGTCGATGGAGGGGTAAAGCGCGACAGGGAGCGAGATGAGACGGACGCCCGCCAGAAGTGTCAAAAGGATAAAGGCCAGGAGCAGCGTTGAGCGGTGGCGGCGGAGAAAGCGGAAAAACACCTCGTCCGGCGGAGCTTTTTCTGATGTCGGGGGACTTTTCATGCCATCATGATAGTCCGAGAGGGCGAAGGCTCGCAATAAAGACCACAGAGTCAACCCTGAGAATCATGCACCATGGCCCCCCTCACCACAGGGCATTCGATCCGACCGAAACGTCACGGCAATCGCCCTCCCTGGACTTCTCCCCATCATTCACGAGGCAAATGACAGGAGTGGGCGACAGATCAGGATCTCCCCACTTGCTCAAGGGGGTGGACAGAGGCGGCCTGGGAATGATTTGCCGGAGCCTCTTTTTTGCCGGCCAGGGCTCTTCCCGTCAATGGTCGCCCCCAGACTTCAATATCCCCTTCCCCCACACTGTCCGCTTTCGACATCACGGAGGACTCTTCCTGGATTTCGATCATGGGGCCCCTCGCCAGAGATCTGCCATCCTCGACATCCTCAGGAACGACCGAAATGCAGTCCCCCGGGCGAAGAGAGCGAAGTTGTGGCCGGCTCTCTTCCCCAGTCACCACAAAGGCACTTTTCAGGGATCGCCGGCCGGCGGAGAAGATCTGAGCCACACGATCGACCGAGAGGATCCGTCCCGTCGGGCGGCGGCACAGAGGCCGTCCTCCCCGGGTCAGAGCCGTTTCCCGGATCACCAACGAAACCATGCGGCTTCCGGGTATTTGGCGAACCTTACTGATCACACCACCCACGATATGCTTGGAAAACGATTTGCTGGGGTCTCCTTCCATCTCAAGCGAAAGGGCCGTCCCCCCCTCGGCACCCTGGCAGGCCGCCAAAGAAAGACCCAGACTCACCACGAGCCCCCCCAATCGCCCCTTCCGAAGACCCTCCAGCAGATTCCTGAACACTCCCGAGTTTCTCATCGCTCACCTCCACATTCTTATGTCCTACGCCACAGGCAAGAAACAATCGTCGAGGAATAAGCAATTACTGGGCCAGAAAATTTAAGCTAATGTTAACAAAGAAAAAAACTATTTAATACCTTTTAATATTCTCGGGGCGCCAAAAATATATGCTCATCGATTGAAAAGAAGATTACACTTTTGTCTGTTTTTTAACATAAAATGTACAGACAGTTCTGCGTCCTTCCCCATAGAATTGGCCGCCCCGGTCGGACCAATTAAAAGCATGAAAAAGAAATGCTTTTCATGCTAAAATATTTAAGCTTTGAAGGACATCGATCTTGCTTTTCCCCGAAGAGATAAGTAATTCATTATAATTATTAATAGAATATTCCGAGACAACTCCATGTCACCACGCGCCGATAGCCTTTTCAAACGACGTTCTGCCTCCCCATTCGGACCCTGCCTGTGATCCCTCCGCCCCTGACCGACGAGATTGTTGTCCGGAGTCGTGACCGCTTCCCCGTCGCACTCTTCGCCCTGGATCAGGAGGGAAACTTCTCCTTCTGGAATCGGGAGTTTCTGGACCTTCTTGGCCTGACGGAGACTCCCGCCCAGGCGAAGGATCTGCCGAAGATTCTGAAAGCGGCCTGCCCCTTCCCTCAAAACCCGGAGGCGCACTCCGCGGTCGAGTCCCATTGGCGACACGAGAACGGCTCCGTTCTTGCCGTGGAGGTTCAGTTTTCTCTCCCCCCGGAGGGCAGCCCCCACACCCTGATGGGGTCGGTCCGGGAGATTTCCCGGCGCCGGGAGGCCCAGGCTGAAGTCAACCGCCTTTCCTCCCTGAACGACCTCCTGATCCGGGCCAATGAACTCCTGGCTCTGGAGACAGACGAAGATGTCCTTTTAAAGAAAATTCTCGATCTTTTGGACCGGCGACTCTCCCTCCCACTCCTTCGATTTCTGAATCCCTGGAGAAAGGGAGGCCCCCTGTCGATTGTCCCATCCCGTCTGGCGAGGGAAGAGCCCGGCCTCGACGCACTTCTCTCCGTTTTGGCCCAAAACGGCCAATCCCTTCTCGCCCAAGTCTTTTCCCAAGGAGAGATCCAGACCTCGGACCTCGAAGACACCCTCCCTTCTTCTCCCTGGGAGGAGACGCTTCACCGAAGAGGAATTCGCCACCTGATGGCACTTCCTGTCAGAAAGAATGGAGAGGTCTTTCTCGCCCTCTTCCTGGCCTCCTCCCGGGAGGAAGGATTTCCCAAGGGGCTCGACCAGGCCCTGTCGGGGCTGGGCAAGACTCTTTCCAAGACCCTCGACCGTCTCAGCCTCGAATCAAAAATCCGGGAAGAAAGCATGATCCAGAAGGCCCTCCTGGACAATTCGCTTTCCGGTGCCATCATCCTGAAGAACCGCATTATCCAAAACGTCAACGCCCCCTTGCTCCGCATGCTGGGGTACGATCGCCCGGAAGAGGTCATCGGACAGTCGGTCTCGATCCTTTACTACGATCAGGACGAGTTCGTGAGAACCGGCAAGGACCTTTACTCCCGCATGCCCAACGAGGAATCGATCCGATACAACGACCTCAAGGCACGGAAAAAACAGGGGGGCTTTATCTGGGTCGACGTCTCGGCCACCCTCGTCGGAGAAGGCGACGAGACCTTCGTGGTCATCTCCCTTCAGGATGCCCAGCTGCGCCACGAGCAAACGGATAAGCTCTCCCTTCTCGCCCGCTACAACCAGCTCCTGGCCCGAATCAACGCCCTGATTTCCGAAGACCCCCAAGAGTCGGTTCTCCTGAAAGGGGTCTGCGGGCTCTCCACCGAACTGACCGGGCTGACCATGGTCCGTATCTCCTGTCCCGACTCCGAGGGATGGCTCACCACCGTCTCTTCCGCAGGGGGCGATAAAGCGGAGCCCAACTTTCGAATTTCGGTCCGGGGTGACCGACCCGAAGGCCAAGGGGCCTATGGCAAGGTATGGAGGGAGCGTGACCCCCTTTTTGGGATCGACTTTTCAAAGGTTGCACTGAATTATTCCTCTCCCCAACGGGAGTGGCTCCTTAGCACGGGATTCAAAAGTTCCTCCTTCCTACCGCTCTTTCGCAACGGCAAGATCTGGGGGATCATCGCCTTCCACGACACCCGCCCAGAGATCTTTGCTCCGGAGCTTTGCGGAGTGCTCCTAGAGATCGCCCGCACGCTCTCTGCCGCCCTCGACAGGATCGACCTCAAATCGAGAGAACGGGAGTCGGCGGCCATCATTCGCGCCCTCTTCGAAAAGACCAGCTCCGGAATCATGATGGCCCGGGACCGGAGGGTCATCATGGTCAACGACCAGCTCGTCCGCCTCTTCGGATACGACGGCCCCCAGGAAATGACGAGCCGGGATTCTTCCTATCTTTATGCCACCCCCGAGGAGTATCATCGGGTCGGAGGGATGCTCTACCCGGCAATATTGGAAGCTCAAGGAGTCTCCGTCCCCGATATCCAGGCCAGAAAAAAGGATGGAACGCTCCTTTGGGTCGACCTCTTTGGTTCGTCCCTCGACCTCGGAGACGAGCGCACGCTGATCTTTACCTTAAACGACGCCACCGCTCGCCATGAGCAGGAGGAGCGGCTCTCCCGGCTTTCGCTCTTCACCCAGGTTCTCGCCGACTTCCGTCGGCTGGCCGTGTCGGCCAAAACCGAAAACGAGCTCCTCGACGGCGTCTGTCGACTCTCCGCCGAGGGGGCGATCTCCGACATCGTCTGGATCGGTCGCCCCGACAGCGACGGATGTTTTTCCTTCGAACACTCCGCCGGAGAGTCCGGCTGGCTGGAAGGCGTCGAGCTTTCGGTCCGGGAGGAGATTCCGGAGGGCCAGGGCGCCGCGGGAGCCGCCTGGCGGGACAACGAGCCCCGGTTCAATGTCTCTCTCGATCCGACCCGGAGAAGCCTTCCCCCCTCATGGAAAACCATCATCGACGACCGGGGAATTCGCTCCACCGCCGCCGTTCCCGTCCGAAAACACGGATCTCCCTTCGCCATTCTCGCCTTTCTCGACCGCCGCCCCGAAGCCTTCTCCCTGGAGCTTCGCCAGATCTTGGTCGAACTCGGCGAGAGCCTCTCGGAGGGACTCGACCGCCTCGACCTGATGACCGAGCAAAAGCGCCTCGCCAGCGCCGTCGATTCGGTGGGGGAAGGCGTCCTCGTCGTCAGTACCGACATGAAGATCCTTTATGCCAATCCCACCATGGGGGAGATGATCGGACGCCCCTCTCCGGAGCTTGTGGGCGAGACCCCCTACATTCTGGTCGGAGACGAGACGGACATGGGAACGGTGGAGAAGATTCTCGAGGCTTTCCGCACCGGAATTCCTTTCAAAGAGAAGCTGCTGACCTACCGGAAAGACGGATCCACCTTCTGGAACCTTCTCTCCATCAACCCCATCTTTGACGATTCGGGAGACGTTCGGGAGTTTGTGGGAATTCACCGCAATATCACGGAGATTGTGGAAGCCTCGAAAAAGTTCGAATACGAGGCCCTTCACGACAAGCTGACCGGGCTTCCCAACAGGCACGCCTTCGAGCTTCATCTAAAAAAAGCCCTGGCCCGCGCCAAAAGATCCGGGGAGACATTGTCGGTGGGATTTATCGACCTCGACGACTTCAAACCCATCAATGATCGTTATGGCCATGAATTGGGCGATGTTCTTCTGCGGGAATTTGCCACTCGGGCTCTTTCCATGATCCGGGAGACGGACTTTTTCGGAAGGCTGGGGGGAGACGAGTTCGTTTTTGTCCTTGAATCGATGGGAGACAATGATGACGGGCTTCAGGAGAGGCTGGGAAAGGCTCTGGAGCGGATACACGGAGCCGTTCTCTCTCCGTTCGAGATCGCCCCGAGAATCCGCGTCACCATCGGAATGTCGATGGGACTCGCCCTCTTCCCCTCCGATGGAGAGAGTGCCGACGATCTCCTTCGGAAGGCCGATCTGGCCATGTATCGATCCAAAGGGGAAAAGCTCTCGCGGACACACTGGTGGTCCCGCTACAGATCGGAGACATCCGAACGGGACCGCGAAGAGGATTTCGACATTTACGGAGAGCAGGCCATCGCGCTCCTCGACCGATATCGCACCCTCTTCGACGAGGTGACGCGTCAATTTGCCACAACCTTTTACGATCGGCTCGCGACCAATCCCCAGGCCTTCGCCATCCTGGAAAACCTCACTCCGGCGAGACGCGAGCGCCTCGTCGAATCCCAAACGCGCCACCTCAAGCTCCTGCTCTCTCCCGACACCCTCCCCGGAACCATCAATGAAACTGCAAAGGCACTGGGGACGATTCATGCTCTGGTCGGGGTCTCCGTGCCGCTGATCCTGTCGGCCCGATCCCTCTACAGCAACATTTTTTTCGAGAAAATCGCCCGGGCGTCCCTTTCGACCTCAGACCGCCTGCGTCTCCTTCTTTTGTTCGAGAACCGCCTGGGAGAAGACATTCGGGGACAGGTCGAGTCCTACGGACTCACCATCGAAACCTATTCCGATAGCCTGGCCTCCTCTCCGCCCCCTCCCGGAACCCCCTGGCCCGACATTCTCGCGCGGGAGATCGCGGCGCTGGAAAACCTTCCCGGGATCAGCGGAGCGATCCTTCTTCGCCCCGACCGCCAGGGGAGCTTTTCTGTCGAGTCATCTTCGCGCATTCCTTTTCCCTGGGAGAACCCCGAACACCAACAATCGCTTAAGTCCTCCTGGAATGAAAACCGCCAGATCCGAATTCATTGCCCGGACCAGAGACCAGTGGAAGGAACGCCGGAAAAAGCATGGTGCGCCTCTCTCTTTCTTCCCGTTCGCGACGAAACGGGTCGACCCGCGGCCACTCTCTTTCTGGCAGGCACCTACCCCCACCAGTTCGACTCCGCCTGGAGCGGCCGATTCATCGCCGCTCTCTCCCAGCGGTGGAGCGAGCTCTGGAATCGAAGCCAGACCGCACCCAGGAGCCTCGATGGAGACTCCTCGCGAACTCTCCGAAAGGAGCTTCTGGAGGGCGGACTTCGACTTTACATGCAGCCGGTGGTCGACCTGAAGATGGGAACCGTGACCCGAGTCGAAGCCCTGGCGAGGCTTGAGCGACCGGGGGGAGAGATCCTGACTCCCGGGATCTTTCTTCCCCTTCTGGGGGAAAGCGACCTCATCTGGCTCTTCCGGGAAGGACTCGAGCTCTCCTCCCGTCAGCTTTCAGACTGGGATCGCCAAGGTCTTTCCCTGGACCTCTCCCTCAACCTCCCTCCCCATGCCCTCTCCGACGAACGATGCCCACGATGGGTCATGGAGCCACTCGACCGCTACGGGATTTCGCCCTCCCGAATCTCCCTTGAACTTCTGGAAAACCAGCGGATGGATCCCCGGACCCAGTCCGAAGGGATTCGCCGCATCATGGAGACGGGAGTCAAGCTCTCCATCGACGATCTTGGCTCCGGCTACAGCACCCTCGAACGGTTGGCCTCGATCCCCTTCGACACCATCAAGGTCGACCAGGGGCTTCTCTTCCGCTTCTACTCCTCCCCCCTCGAGACGCTCGCTCTCGTCGGAGCCATCGTCGACCTGGGACGGGACTTCAACCATCATGTGGTGATCGAAGGCTTGGGACACCCAGACCTGGTGGAGGTCGCCCGCCATCTCGGAGCGCGCTATGGCCAGGGGTTTGCCTTGGCCCGCCCCATGGCTCCCGGGGAGATTCCTTCCTTTGTCAGAGGTTTCCGATTGCCAACGGCGGACCGGGCCATCAAGAGCGCAGCGGGAGCCCTGGCCTATCTCTGGAGGACCGAGATCCGGGGCATGGACCGCCTGTCCGAAGATTCCCGTGAGTGTCCCCTCCGGCGCTGGATCTCCTCCCGGGAGAGCCCCGGATCCCTGCCCCTCCTCTGGCACGATGGCATCCATTCCGACCCGAATCGGCGGGAGCTCTTTCTGGAGAATCTCAAGGGGTGGATCGCCAAAAAGGTCCGCCAAGAGGAGCCGGACTCGCTCTGACCGGAATGATGGGGATCACCCCTTACGCCATTCAACGTCCCACCTGAGAGAGTTTCTTTTGGCGTTGGATTCGGATATAATCATCGCCTTGAGACGCTTCAAAGACGTTTGGTCCCATCGTCTAGTGGCCTAGGACGCTGGCCTCTCACGCCGGAAACACGGGTTCGAACCCCGTTGGGACCACCAATACTCTTTGATCCTTTCCCCTTTGGCAAACCCCGTCTCTGGGGACAGGGCAAGCGTTGCTGACTTCCCCAACCACTCGGACAGATCCCCTAGACCCCCTCATTTTGGACACCCCTGCATGGCTGCCCCTTCAGGAACCCTTCGTGCAATTCTCTACGACCTCGACGGAACCCTCGCCGACTCCTTCCGTCCCATCCGCGACTCCTTCAACCACATGCTCAAGGAATTTGGACACGATCGAGTGCTGTCTCATGACGAATCACTTTCCCTCGTGGGAGGGGGGCTCGAAGAGTCGGTGGCCCGACTTCTGTCACCCCAGGAGGTGGCGAAGGGAACCGCTGTCTTTCGGGCCCATTACGAATCGATCTTTCTCGAGACCACCCACCCCATGCCGGGGGCGGATCATCTTCTCGGCGAGATGGCCCGACAGGGAATCGCCCAGGGCGTGGTCACAAACAAGCTTGGGACCTCCGCCCGGGCCCTGATTCGCCACTTTGGCTGGGAGGACAGTCTGTCGCTTTGCCTCGGAGAGCACGACGGATACGAACTCAAACCCTCGCCCGACATGATTCTGGCGGTCGCCATGCAGATGGGGGTCGCCCCTCGGGATCTTCTTTTTGTGGGAGATTCCCCCTTCGACCGGGAGGCGGGACGACGGGCGGGATGCCCGGTCATTCTTCTGACGACAGGCACCCATCAGGAAAAGGAGCTGGCCGCTCTTGATCCGATTGCCGTCGTCGACAGCCTGTGGGAGGTGGAGCGGTGGATCAGGGAGTCTGGTAGGGTCCGGTAAAGCCCGGAGTCATGACGGGGAAGGGGGAGCCCCCCATCAGCTGCGTGGGAGGAATCCAGGTGTGAAGATCCACCACGTCGATCGTCACAAACCTTAGCGTCGCCCCCTCGGAGGTTCGGGCGGGCCGTTTCATTCGACGAACCGTCCCGGTCACGGTAATCCTGACTCCGTCGCGCAGGGCGGAAGGGTCAACCGGATAGGGAAAGACCAGCAGAAGATGGCCAGACGAGGGATCGGGAGATTCCGGACGGAGGATTTTGTCCAAGGGGGAGGGCGCCAGCTGGACATAGGCGCGGGTCGTGTGGTTTTCCAGGTGAAGAACCTGTCCGCCCACCACCACCTTCTGTCCCGCCAGCTCCCGGTGGTTTTGCAGGACCTGGGCGTAGTCCACGGTCTGATCGACCCCGGATAGCTGATGCTGGGTAAAGGTGGGGGGATCGAAGATATCGCAGGAGGCAAAAAGAAAGGGAACCAGAAGAAGGATGGCAAGAAGGGCGCGTGGTCCCGGGGAAGAGAAGGGACGCCGGACGGAGGGGAAAGGGCTCCTCACATCACACTCACTTCTTCCACCAGTCGAGGTTCCCGGTGATGATGTACTTCCGGAAGAGGTCGAAGATGATGAACCCTAAAAATCCAAACTCGAGGATGGTGAAGATCCGGAAAAAGATGCCCAGGATCTTGGCCCTCCGGGGGGTAAACTCAAGAGAGGCCGCCTCCGGCTCTGCCCCTTGGGTGTCAGGGGAGGGGGAATTTTCTGTCTTGTCCGGGTCCACAGCTACTCCTTGAGATGTCCTGGGAGGCGGGCGGGAAGAGTCACTCAGTCCGGATCCGCCATGCCGAGAAGGTTCTGGTTCAGAGAACCGATCCACATCGTCCTCCGGTTTGGATCCGGGAACATGACAAGATCGATCCGTCTCTTGTTGAACGAGAAGGAAAGGTCCACCTCGCCCGGAACACCAAAGCGGGAGTGGTGTCCCTTCTTGAAGGGAACCTCCGTCTGAAAATCGGGAACAAGGGATCCGGCCTCATTGATGTGGCCGGAGAGGGACGCCGTTTGCCCCTCCGGATCGAAGGTCACCCGCCCCTCAAAGGCAAAGGGACCATCCACCAGAAGGCTGCCTGCCAGCGCGATCCGGTAGGATCTGTTCGGATAGAAGTAGAACGGTTCGGGGTAGGGCAAAAAGATCCCCGCACCCACCGTATGGTGGGAGTGCAGGACAAACATCCCGGTCTCCCCCTCTCCCTTTATTCTAAATTCCTGCTCCTTCCCTTTCAACCAGAGGGTCGAATCGATCGTCCCGAATCGATCCGGAGGGGTCACTCCCCGGAGAAGATCCTTTCGCTGCAGGACGCCGTTGATGCGGGAGACGGGATGGTAGAGACGCTGGGGGGTCGCGAAGAGAACCGGCCCGGTAATGGAAATTGTCTCGTTGACCATCGTCCGGTAGGCGTTGAGGAGGAGGAGGCGGGGCGTCCAGCGAGAGCGGGAGGGGGGAGCGAGGTTGAGAACCCAAAGGGCCGGCTCAAGGACGGAGGGATCATCGGAGGCCACGAAGGCGGCACGGCGGATCCGGCAGGTGCCCAGATCCCGGAACTCCACAAATCCCCGCACCTTTTTCTCAACCCAGTCCCCGTCCCGGAACTCCGAAATGCGGGCGGCAAGCGGCAGAACCACCGGGCCCTTCCGGGAGAGATCCACCCCGGAGGTCCAGTTCTTCTGGATGCGGATCTTCAGGGCGGGGGGACCCTTCCTCCGGGTGGGGGGGACCACTCCCCGAACGTCGAGATAGCGGGGGGTGCACTCCTTCGGAGTCATGACCACCGGACGGTAGGACGCGGCTTCCATCATGGAGCTCCGGTAGAGAACTCCCTTGTCCCGGATCACAGTTTGTGGATGGGAAAGGGCGGAACAGGAGGCCAGAAGGCTCAAAAGCCCCCCTCCCAGCCATCGTCGCCATCGCCTCTGCGCCCCGGAGGGCTCCCCTGTCGGACTCACCTGCCTTGAACCTGCCCTTGCCAATGTGTTAAATATCATAACAACATTCTGTCGTTCGTATTCGTGGCTCACTGTTTGATCGTCGAGAAGATCCTCCCAAAGGGAGCTGACCGGTTCCGGAAACGATCCCGGGGACGCTCGCCGATGACCCAACGTATTCTCACTACATTGCCGCGGAGGCCCACCCCCATGTCCATGGTGACAGAGACACACCCACGACAACTGCGCGACGGCCGACTCGGAAGAGCCCTTCGCCTGTCCCGCCCCCTCTTGCTGGTCGCCGCTCTCGGCACGCTCGGGGCCTGTGCCCAGACGAACGCGCTGATCGGGAACCACCAGAATGCCGCCTACAACTATCGCTCCTCGGCCCAGTCAACCGAAAAGGCGGCCAAGAAAGAGGCCGATCTGCAAAACCACATTCTGGCGGCCAAGCAATACATCGAAGCCGCCGGGGTTCGGCTCTCCTCGGCTCAGGAATACCAGAAGATCGGCAATCCGGTCTGGGCAAAGAACATGTTTGATCGTTCCACGGCCGACCTCACCACCGCTGCCAATGAGATCAAGGCGGCGCAGTCCCCTCTTCCCAACAATTAGCCTTCCGGGGGAGGATCCTCCTCCCCTACCTCTCTCTTCGGCCGGATCGGCGTCGTCCTGAGGGGCGCCTTTCTTCTGCCAGCTGGCCGGCCTCTTCCTCAAGGACGAAGTCGCATCTGAGCCGCTGGAAGTCCACCTTGGCCACCGTCACCCGCACCGCATCTCCCACGGAAAAGGTCCGCCCGCTCCGATTGCCCCTGATCTGGTGACGATCTTCCCGATACTCGTAATAATCCCTTCCCAGCATGTGGATCGGAATCATCCCCTCGACAAAGAAGGGGGAGAGCTCCACGAAGAGGCCGAAGGAGGCAACGCCGGTAATCCGCCCGTCGAAGCTCTCTCCCAGATGCTTCGAGATGAATCGGACCTTTTTGTAGTCGATGGCCATTCTCTCGGCTTCGGTGGCCTTTCGCTCCCTCTCCGAGCAGTGCTGGGCCACCGCCGCCAGGCTCCCCGGCAGAAGGGACGCCATCCCCGACGGAGCGGTCAGGTCAAGAAGGCGGTGCACGATAAGATCCGGATAGCGGCGGATGGGGGAGGTGAAATGGGTATAGTCGGGAAAGGCCAAACCGAAATGCCCCAATGGAGAGGGATCGTACCGAGCCTGCTTGAGGGAACGCAGGACGGAATAGTGAACCGGATGCTCTAGAGGAGAGCCCTTGGTCTCCTCGAGAATCCGGGAGAGATCCCGGGGAGTCACCACCTCCGGCTTCGAGAACGGCAGACTGAGTGATGCCAGAAAGGAGTAGAGATTTTCGATCTTCTCCGGCGTGGGGGTTTCATGGGCGCGGAAGAGGGCTGTCCCGAGGCGCTCCCGAAGACGGGTGGCCACAAGGGTGTTGGCCAGAAGCATGAACTCTTCGATCAGCTGGTGAGAGAGGTAGCGGGGAGAACGCAGAATATCCACCGGCTCGCCGCGGAGGTCGAGAACAATTTCCGGCTCCGGAAGGTCGAAGTCGAGGCTTCCCTTGCTCATACGGCGCTTTCTGAGAAGGGAGGCCACCCGCCACATCAACTCGAGGCGGCCGGCATAGGGAAGATAGGCCGGTGAGGGCTCGCCGGTGAGGGCCCGATGGACTTCGGAGTAGGTCATGCGCATGCGGCTGCGGATCACGGAGCGGTCGAGCGTCCAGGAAAGAACCTTTCCCTCCCTATCGATCCGGGCCGTCACCGAACGTGCCAGACGATCGGTTTCCGGGTTCAGGGAGAGCACCCCGTTGGAGAGTACTTCGGGAAACATGGGAAGCACCCGGTCCGGGAAGTAGACGCTCGTCGCCCGGGCAAATCCCTCCCGGTCAAGAGCCGAGCCGGGCAGGACATAGGCGGAGACATCGGCGATATGGATCCCCAGGGTGACGGTCCCGTCCGCCTCCTCTTCGATGGAAATCGCATCGTCGAAGTCCTTGGCGGTATCTCCGTCGATGGTGACGATTTCCAGGGAGCGAAAGTCCTTTCTCTCCGCATCGGGGGCGATGGGAACCTCTTCGGCCCGGCGATGGGCCACCGCCTCGACCTCTTCGGGAAAGGCCGTGGAAAACCCAAAGGAGGCGATCACCAGATCGGTATCGATGGCAGGATCCCCGTCAGCACCCAGGACCGAAAGGATCCGGCCGGCAGGTCCCTCCAGGGCGGGGCTCGCACCGGGCGCAGAAAGGTCGGACGGGTAAACCGTCACCTCAAGGATGACCACCGTTCCCGACTCCGTTCCCGACGGCGGCGCATCGACGCGGAACTGATGGCGGATCCGAGCCTCCTTGGGTTTGACAAACCACCCCTCGGGAGTCTGCTGCAAAAGACCGGGAAAGGTCTTTCTCCCATGGGAAAGCACGCGAAAGATGACCCCTTCCCGGCGGCCTCGGGCATCCTCTCCGGCCACATGGCAGACGACGGTATCCCCGTCGATGGCTCCGGCCAGGGCATGAACGGGAATGAAGACATCCTTTTTTCCTTCGGGATCGATCACAAATCCATAGCCGTCCTTGTTCGCGTCGAGCCGTCCCGTCAACTGGGGAAGACGGTCGGGAAGGGCCAGGCGGCTGTCGGGAAGACGGAGAATCTCGTGGGACGAGATCAGACGCTCCAGTGACTCCAGGGCCTCGGGCCGTCGGGCCCGGTCCTTTTTCGAGAGAAGTCGTCGCTGAAGAATCTCAAGCGAGAGAATATGTTCGGGGGAATCCGCCATGACCTGAAAAATCCGATCCCGCCAGGCGGACGGTGAATCCGGAGGAGCCAGAAGTGTCGAAGGGGCGGATTCGGATGGGGTGGAGCCGGACCGTCTCCGGCGTCTTCTCTTTCTTTCGGGCACAAAAACCTCTTTTCATATCCATATCATCTCCGGAGACATTCCGGAAAACTGAGGGGGAATCGCATCGTATCCTCACGGAAATCATCCTATCACAGCCACTCTTCGGTTCCTAGCAAACCCGGCCCTTCGTCTCTGAAGTTCTCTCTCAATAACAACCGTCCCTGAAGATCAAGCTCTCCGTGGCGAGGGAGGAGCGACAAAAGACCACTCGTCCTTTTGTCTCAAGGAGAGGGAGTCCCGGGGAATCCTCACAGGGGCCGGAGGGTGAGGAAGGGAGTCGTCACAAAAACTGTAGAGGAGAAAAACGAGAGGGGAGGGGCCTTGAGAGGAGAGGAAGGATCTGGAACGAGGTGACAATCGTCCCAGATCCAGGAGGGATCAGACGACCTGGTAGATTCGGACGTCCGGGGCAGCATCGAGGAAGGGTTTGAGCGCCACAACAACATCCTTGTTGAAGAGATCGCTGGTCAGATACTTCTTGGCGTTATCCACAGAATCGAAGCCGTGGAGAACCTGCACATCCTCATCGCGAACAAGGAGCTCTTTTGACTTGGCTCCGGGGATCGTCGAAAGAAAGGGCGGCTTGAACTTGGTGTAAACGCCTGCAGCCGAAGGGCGGTTCTTGTCCTGGATTTTGAGCGTGATTTCAAGATAGGTCATGTGTTCTCCTTGGGGAAATCCCCGCAATCAAATGAATGGCCCTGCATGAAAGGAGCCGGAGGACGACTCTCTCATGCCCCGATAGAGGCATCGTATCAGCTTTGATTTTCATTTAGAAATTGGTATAGTTGATAACATATATTTCAAAAAACAATAAATAAAAAATCCTGGGAAGAATGAACTTAACCCATCTGAGGTTTGTGGCCGCAACGGCGGAGCTGAAGTCATTCAGTCGGGCGGCAGAAAAATGCCAGGTCACCCAGTCGTCGCTGTCCAACGGAGTGGCGCTGGTGGAGGAAAAGCTGGGCGGCAAGCTCTTTGAGCGGACAACCCGCACGGTCGCCCTCTCTCCCTTCGGAAAGGCCATGATTCCCCTGATCAAATCCGTATTGGGCGCGGAGTCCAACCTGCTCCTTCAGGCCCGGCACTACCTCTCTCCCGAGAAGGCCCTGATCCGCATCGGGGTCTCTCCCCTGGTCAATGCCGGATTCACCTCCATCCTGACCCAAAGCTTCCGGGATAAGAATCCCGACGACGAGATCGTTCTTTATGAGGAGAATCTCGAGCAGCTCCAGCACATGCTTCTGTCAGACGGGCTCGACTTCATCTTCGTCCCCCTGATTTCGGAATTCACCGCCGAATTCGGGAAGATGATCTCGCTCTTTCTTTACGACGAACCCCTGGTGCTCATTACCCGAGACGCCCCCCTTCTCTCCTGCGGCTCCGTTTCGGCCAAGATATTGCAGCACCAGAAGTTTGTCATGGTTCCCGATGCCTGCGGCCTGTCACGGGTGACCCGGGAAATTTTCAAGAAGGCCAAGGTGACCCTTCAGGAATACGAGGGACGGGCCTTCAGCTACAGTGCCCTCACCCAATGGGCTCAAAACGGAATCGGCTCGGCGCTTCTCCCCCGAAGCAAAGTGAGCCGGGACACCGTCTGCATTCCCTTGCTCGACGAACGACATTCCCCCGAATACATCCGGTTTGTCTCCATCGGGAATGCCGCGAGCTATGCGAGATTCTCCCCCTTCACCGAGCACCTTCGGAAAAACTCCGCCTCCCTGGCCCGGGGGCTGGGACTCGACCAGCCGAGCCTCTCCGAATAGCCAGACGCCAATCACTTGGCTCCCCCCGCCCCTCTCTCGCTGGCCAGCAAGACACCCCAACGCCAGGCCATTGCGCTCAGAAAGCTTTTGAGCCAAGGAGTGGAAAACTGTCCGGGATACCGTCCTCCCAGCAACAACAATCCCACCGGAGTCCCTGGCTCCTCTCCTCCGGGAAGAAGCGGGACGGAAAGAACGGGAAGGGTGGCCAAGGATCGGGTGAGTCCGTCGGGAGGCTCCGCCGGATCCCGGATCGGGAAGAGTCCCCCTTCCCGGAGCCGAACGAGAAGATCCGATGGTGCCAGAAGAAACGGACGGAAGCCCTCGGGGACGACCGTCGCGATCGGGGCCCTGTCCCCCGCGAAGGAGAGAAGGGCGGCTCCGGTGATCCCCGGAAGACGCGAGAGGCTTGTCAGCTCCTCTTCCCGGGAAGACCGGCCCCCTCCGGCAGGGAGGAGCGGGCAAAAGAGTCTCTCGCGATAGACCTCCTCGATCCGCGATCCCGCCTCGGACTGACAGCGAATGTCGAGCCCCAGACGCTCTTCGATCACCAGATGAAGGCGCATCTGATCCCCCCCGGAAAGCCGGGACTCTCCGACCGTTTTCGTCAACAGCTGGCTGTAGATCACCTTGGAGTGCACCAGGAGAGAGAGCTCGACCCCATTGAAGGCATGGATCTCTCCCAGCGCCCGGGATCTCTTCCGAATGTCCGATGCCGTCGTGGTCGGCGCCAGAAGAAAGGCGAGGTGGCGTCCCTGAGCCTCCTTGAGTCTTCCAAGGAGCGACAAATCCAGCCGCTCGAGGATTTCGCGGGCCTTCGGCTCCTTTTCCAGGAGCTCGTAAAACTCTTCCACAAACCGGACCGTCACCCGCTCGACGAGAGGCGCCACCCGAGTCAAAAGCGCTTCCACCTCCCGGCCGAACGACGCAAACTCTTCCGTTCTCAACACCGAAGAGACAGGCATCTTCAGGGGATCCCGCCGATCGGACCACCAGCGTGCCCGCTGCCCTTTGTCCGACTTGAGGGCATACATGACCTGATCGGCCTCCCGCAGGAGTTCATCCGGAGTCTCCGTCTTTTCCATCATATAGGCCAGACCCAGGGTCATCCCCACCCGGGCCGACCTTCCTCCTCCGATATCAAAAGGGTCTTCCACGGCGCCATGGAGACGATCGAGGACGGTCTCCAGCTCTTCGTTCATGGCGGCGGGATTCTTCCCCTCAAACTCGAAAACGATGACGAACTCGTCTCCCCCGAGGCGGCAGAAAAAGTCCGTCTCCCGGAGAAGACCCTTGGCCCTGTTTGCAAAGTCCCGAAGGAGCGCGTCTCCCGCCTCGTGGCCATAAAGATCGTTCACGAGTTTAAAGTCGTCGAGGTCGATCAGCGCGGTCACGAGTCCCCGGCCACTTCGCCGGGAACGGGCGATCGCCCTCTCGAGGTAATCCTCCATCGCCCTCCTGTTGGGAAGATCGGTCAGGCTGTCGTGGGTCGCCTCGTATTCGATCCGTCGCTGGAGCCGATTCCGTTCGGTGGCATTGACGGCGGTCCAGAGAAATCTCCCAGATCCGGCATGACCGACCCATCGTCCAAAAAGGTCGAAGAGAAGGATGGATCCATCCTTTCTTCGAAGTCGGACGTTAACGAGGCTGACCCATTCCCGATTTTCCCGGCGGGCCGTTTCCAGGGACTCACCCAGATGCCGCACCTCCTCGTCATCCGCAAGAAAGAGGCGAGCCGGGAGACCCCTCACCTCTGCCCCCGGCTCATACCCCAGCTCTTCGAGGTGGAAGGGATTTACATAAACGAGAGTGTGATTGGCCAGGTCGATGAGGGAAAAGCCGACGCGGGCATTCCCGGTGATGGCCTGGTTCAGCGCGAAAAGCTCCCGCTCTCGAAACTCGAGGTCACGTCGGTCGAGAGCTTGAGAGATGCTGCGGCCCGTCTCTTCGACAATCTCCCGGATCTCGGGGAGCGTCAGCCCCCGGCTCGAACCCGTGAGAAACAGAAGAGCCCAGGGCCGTCCCCCTCGCATGAGGGAAATCCCGCCTCGAACTCCCGGATGGGCCGATCCCCCCTCGCCCCCGTCTCCGCTCCACCACGCCCCTCCGGATTCAAAGGCGGCGGCAAGGGCCCTGGCCTCCTCGGGAGGAAGGGATGGCAGAGGATCGGAAAGATCTTCTCCGACCTCGACAACCATCCCCCCTCCCCCATCCGGGCGGAGAATCGAGGCCGAATCGACGATCTCCTCTTCCGAAAGAAGCGAAATCGCCTTTTGAAGAATCTCCTCCTCCCCATGAATCTGCCCAATCCTTCGCAGTTCGGCCAGATAGCCCCGGAACCTGGCGATCCAGCGAAGGCTTTCCTCCTGGTTGTGGCGCTCTGTGGAGTCCGTCAGCGTGGCGATGAGGATCTTCTTGCCCCCGACCTCCGCCGTCACATCATAGAGATCGATCCAGATCGGGGTCCCGTCCTTTCGAACCCCGGCAAGATCCTTGAGAAGAATCGGCTTCCCCTCGAGAATCGCCGGAAAGAGTATCTCCCCCACCCGCCGAAACTCCTCCTCCGTTCGGTACAGGATACGGCTCTCCCTTCCCACGAGCTCGTCGATGCGCTCGTAGCCGAACATCTCCAGAAGACGGGGGTTGACATAGGTGATGGTCCGCCCCTCGGCCAGAAGGATCCCGGACCTCGAGTGGCCAAGGATGGCCGTCTGAATGGAGGAGGTCTCCTGGCGGGAGCGCCGGAGATCGAGGCGGTCGAGCGCCAGCGACAGAGTTTCCGCCGCACCGGAAAAAAGGGGATGAAAGCCGGAGCCGAAGAACCCCGAGGAAGAGGAAACAAGCGTCAGAACCCCCCAGGGATTTTCGCCACGAGACACCGGAAAAAGAGCCACATCGACTCCCTGCTCTTCCCTCCGGGAGATGATCCTGGCGGTTCGCTCTCTGGCACACCGGGAAAGCTCGTCTTCAAGGGGAGGCCAAGGGGTCGAATCGGCCTCCGTCCCGGAAGAAGAAGTCTTTTGAATGTGCCTCTCCGACCCAGACGAAGAAAGATGGAGAAATCTCCCCTCCCCCGCCACCCAAAGCCCAACGGTCCGGATCTCCCCTTCCATCAGTAGCCGTTCAAAGAGAACCCGGAACACTTCCTCTTCGCTCTCGGCCTTCGCCATCTCCGGACGAAGATCGGAGATCGTGTTCCTGAAAATCTCGCAAGAGACCCGTTCGGTGGCATCAAGTGCCGTCATGATAATCGTCTGCTCCCCTCCGCGAGCGACCACCTGGAGGGAGAGATCAAGGACAAGGGGAGTTCCGTCTCTCATTCTTGCCCGGACAGCCGGCAAGGAGAGGTTTTGAGGAAAAACGGACAAAGATTCGAGGGCCTCCGACACCCGCCGGGCCTCTTTCGGATCCTCCCACAGCGCGCTCAGCCCTTTTTCACGCCACTCCTCCACCGAAGAAAATCCCAAAAGGCCTTCAAAGGCTTTATTGGCGTACACCAGGGAACCCTCCCGAACGAGGGCGATTCCCGCGGGGGAGCGGTCGAGAAGGTGCATTTGGAGCGTCAGATCCTCCCTCTCCCGAAATCTCATATCGAGCCTGTCGAGCGCCCGGGAGAGCATCTGTGCCAGAGCTTTGAGGATATCGTCACATGGAGGGAGAAAGGCGCCTTTCCAGCGGGAGTAGAGGCAAAGAGTGGCATAGGGAGTCCCGCCCCTCAGAAGGGGAAGAAAAGCCCCTTCAATAAATCCTGAAGACTCGACGATGTGAAGCCATGGGGTCTTTCCCGATTCACGAATCCGGTCGAGAAGGTCGGGAACAAACAACGGAAGCCCCTGTCGCAAGGCCTCCCGCTCCAGCACATATCCCGGTACGGCCGGATTTCGAGAATAAAGACGCAGGGAATCCAGTAACTTGCCATCTCCGGAAAAGGCAAGAGATCGAAGGCCTCCGTCCCCATCGAAAGAGGCGACCCAAACGAGAGGGAATCCACCAATTTTTTCGACCATGGCGCAGATCCCGGAGAAAAGATCATATTCCGATCGTTCATCTGCGACAAAGGAAGCCAGGGTGGTCAGGAGCCGGTTATAACAGGTGAGGCGCTTCACCTCCCTTTGTTGATCGACGACCGGAAGACTCTCCAAAAACTCCCCAACGATGACAGGGATCTCTCCCGATTTTGATCCACGAAGGGTGACCGTCCCGTAAATCTGATCGACGTCGTCCCCCCCAAAGGTGGAGGCAAAGGAGATCTCTTCTCCAGGAGCAGGAAGTATCTCAGGGGCGCTCAAACACCATGAATGAAAGGGACGAGAGAGAATCTTGGCGGACGCGGAGCCGATGATGCGATAAAACATCGGGTTGGCAGCAAGAAGATTCCCCTGACCATCGAGCAGGAAGCTGCCACGGGGAGATTCGGTGAAGAACCAGCGGGAAAGGTCCGGCGAAAAGGGCAAACTTCCCTCAGGTGGGATCGGGGGCGGAGCGTCGGAAGGATTTTCGGGGAAAGCGTGTCGATCTTCCACCACCCCCCCTTATTCAAGAAGATTTTGGAAGAGGAACCTGTCGAAGGAGCCCCCCCAGTCAAGCGGAGGGATTGAGTCCCTTCACTCGCCGAGCCTTCTGAAAATCATGGAATGACAGAGAAGATACGAGAGAAAAATCTCGTCTCAATCATAGGGCTCATCCTGGGGAATCTCAAGTGAACACTCTCAAGACTCCCTTTCATTAACTTTTTTCAGGTTTTTACCTATCTTTTTAATATATTTACATATTTAAACAAGCTTCCCCCAGAAGGCGGAGGCGAAAATTTCTTTTTTACAAAGACCCCTTGTATTAACGAAAATAATTTCATATCATTTAGAAGTTTATGTATTGTAGGCGCGAAAGCTGCGATCTGCCGCTCCTCCTGAATTCCCTTGATGGGACAAGCCGAAACCCGTCTGGCACTGTCTTTTCAGGGATGAATGAACACGGACAAGCAAGATGGCGGCATGAAAAAGAGGCTGGATAAGAAGGAGGCCCCGGGGGAGAGCTCGAGATAACGTTCCACCAATCTTGACAGGCCGGAAGAACCGGCTTGAGGACAAAAACAACCGACGAATGATCGGACCAAGGAGGATTGAATGAAAGGATTTACAAAAGTTTTCTGGGGTCTCATGCTGCTCGCAGCCACAGGGCTGACCGTTTCCCCGCTTGCCGCCGCCTACGCTGCCGATGCCACTCCGGCCACAACCGCCGCGAAGCCCGCACCCGCAAAGAAGGCCGCACCTGCCAAGAAAGTGGCCAAGAAAAAAGCGGCCAAGAAGCACGCCCGAGTCGCCCGCAAGTCCGGAACCGGGATGTTCGGCGTGGTTCGCGACATGGACATGAACTCCCAGCCCATGACTCTCGTCGTCGTCAAGAACGCCGGAAAGAAAGACGAGTTCGTCTTTGGTGGCGATCTCAACTCCAAGACCGCCATCTTCAAGGGCAAGAAAAAGGTCGGCATGAGCGCCCTTCAGGCGGGACAGAAGGTCTCCGTCAGCTATCGCCGTTTCCATGGAAGCCTTCTCATTACGGCCATCCATATCCGCTAGACCTTAACGTGAACGATACTGCATCGTCAGGATGACATGCAGACCGACAGGACAATGGTTCGCAATGTGCGAACAAAAAACGACAAGAAGGAGATTCTGATGAAATTCGGTCAATCCAAAGCTGTTCTGGCCCTGGTTGTTGCTGGTGTTCTCGGACTGGCAGGTTGCGCCTCCTCTGGCGGTGCCAACGGGAACGGATCTGAAAGCGCTTCCACCAATGCCGCAGCCAACACTCCCGCCACCGACAACAGTGCTGCCACTGCTGCCGCCCAGGCCGCTTCCGAAATGGATCCCCTCAAGAAGGACATTCAGTTCGGTTTTGACAAGGCTCTTCTCTCCTCCGAAGACCGCGGAATCCTCAAGAAGGATGCCTCGATCCTCAAGGCCCATCCGAGTGTGAAGGTCGTGATTGCCGGCCATGCCGACGAGCGCGGAACCGATGCGTACAACATCGTTCTGGGCCAGAAGCGCGCCAAGGCCGCCCGGATCTACCTCGTCCGTCTCGGAGTCTCCTCCAAGCGCATCAAGATCGTCTCCTACGGAAAGCGCGAGATTCCGAACTACTCGATCTGCTCCGACCACAACGAGTCTTGCTGGGCCAAGAATCGCGTGGCGCACTTCATGAAGATCACCATGTAATCGATCTTCGATCGAATGCATCGAAGCGGGCTCTTTTAGAGCCCGCTTTTTTTTTGTCTCTTTTGGGGGAAAGTGATATAGTGGCGAAAAAGCGACAGTGATCGGCCACCGATAAGCCGACCCTACCGGAAGGAGTCTTTCGTGAACGACCGTGTCTTGTCTCGAGAATTCCCCGTATCCCCTCTGCGACACCTTCTTTCCGCCAGCATCGGAGGGCTCTTGGCACTGGCCCTGTCCGGATGTGCCAGCCGCCCTCCCATCCCTTCCATGGCCCCCGGACCCACCGTCGATCATGGCTTTCCCGGGGTTTCAGTCTCTCAAGACAGCGATCAGTGGCCGACGCTTCATGGTCCGGAGCAAAATTCGGAGCATCGAATCTATACCGAGATCCCCCCCGTCCCCCAACCCGCGTCGCGGCCGGCACCGGCGCCTGCCGCCAAACCTCCTGCCACCGTTCCCCACACGCTTCAAAAGACGGTCTACTTCTCCTTCAACAGCGCCCGGCTCTCCTACTGGGACAAGGTTGTCCTGAACAAGGTGGCAGAGGACATCCGACGCTCCCCCTACCGCGTCATTCTCCTTCATGGGTCGACCGATCCTCTCGGGTCAGAGGTCTACAACAAAAAGCTGGGACTCTGGCGAGCCCTCTCGGTCAAGCACTATCTGATCGCCCGAAAAATTCCCGCCAAAAGGATCCGAGCCCTCTCCTGGGGGGACAAGAAGACACGACTCTTCTCCTCCTGCCGGAAGAAAAGCCCTCTTTGCCACTCACAGAGCCGGTCCGTTCGTCTTGACATCATCCGTTAGGAGCTAGCGGGGTCTCTTGAGCCAGAGGATGGCTCCGTAGGCGGCGGGAAAGGCCACCAGGAAGGCACAGGCCGCCACGACCACCGAGCCCAGAAAGAACGGCAAAAGGACCTGGCGAACCTGCATGAGAATGGCGCTCTCCGGCATTTTTGACAATGCCGCCAGAGAGGGAAAGGGGACGGACATCCCCAGAAACCTCTCCCCGATTCTCACCTCGGCAAAATAGGCCGGAAGAAAGACGGGAATGAAGGTCCAGGGATTATTGGTCCAAGAGCCCAGAAGCCCCAGGGGAAGCGACAGGCGAAAGAGATAGGCAATGATCGCCACGAGGGCCGAGTGAAAGCCGAAGGGGGGCAGAAAGGCCGAGGACAGCCCCACGGCAAAGGCCAGCGCATCCTTGACCGGGTCGTCCGATCCGGTGAAAAGCGGGATGACCTTGTTTTTCCACCACCCGGGGCGGGCCTTTTCCAGCAGGGGATCTTTTCCTCCCTCACTCTGTGTGCTCAAATCCCCCCCCCCAATCCTGACTCCCCACTCCTTCTCCAAAGGAGATCTCCGCATCGCCCCGCGGCTCGACCTGGCCGATCCGGAAGACCCCTTCGGGCGAGCTTCGGAGAAGCTCATCCTTCGCCCACACAAGAAAACCCTCTTCGCTGAGAGAGTCGACCCCCACCAGAAGATCGTAGTCCTCCCCTCCCGTCCACACCAGCTCCCGCGGGTCCTCTCCCAGTGCCCCCGCCCAAGCTCGGACCTCCCGGGTGACGGGGATATCGTCAACCCTCATCGTCACGGACGAGGCCCGGGCAAGTTCCGCCAAGGATCGCCCCAGTCCGTCGGAGGTGTCGGTCATCGCCCTGACTCCCGGATGGGCGGCGAGAAGCCCCCCTTCCCGAAGCAGTGCCCGGGGAGTTCGGAAGGCCTCCCATGCCCCGCCAAAATGGGGCTCCGTTCTCTTTCGCTCAAGGGAGAGATAGCCGGCGCGAGCCCGACCCGGGCGGCCGACCAGATAGAGAAGATCTCCGGGCGCCAGTCCCTTTCGGCCCACAAAGGCCCCCCGGGAGACCCACCCCAGAAGGGTCATCACAAGGCTCATGCCTCCGGGATCCCTCGAGACATCCCCACCGGCAATGGCCATCCCGTATCGCCGAGACTCCTCAGCCAGCCCCCGGTAAATCTCCTTTATTGTTTCCGGGGAGAAGCCCGCCGGAATCCCCGCCGCCACCAAGGCAAAGGCGGGACGTCCCCCTTTGGAAGCCACATCGCTGACATTGACGGCCACCAGACGGCGACCGACGGAACGGGGATCGATCCACTCCCACCGGAAATGGACTCCCTCGCGCTGGCTGTCGGTGGTCGCCAGAAGATCGTACCCCGGGGGAGGGGAGATGAGGGCGCAGTCATCCCCAATCCCGACCCCCAGACCGGAGGGGGCAATCTCTCCGGGCTGTTCTCCCAGAATCCGGGAGAGCTCCCCGATCAGTTCGTGCTCCTTCACCCCGGAGGGCCCTCTTCGGGATGCTCCAGAACTTCCCGGAGAAATTTCCGGAAGGAGGGGCCGAGCTCAGGATTCTTGAGGCCGAATCGAACGGTTGCCCTGAGAAAACCCGCCTTGTCTCCAGTGTCGTAACGCCGCCCGGCGATCTTGACCGCATAGAGAGGGCGTCTGGCAGCCAGCGTCACCAGGGCATCGGTCAGCTGGATCTCTCCCCCCACACCGGGGCTTTGATTTTCCAGAATGGGAAAGATGTCGGGGGTGAGGATATACCGTCCGATCACCGCCCACCGGCTGGGGGCCACCTCCGGCCGGGGCTTTTCCACAAGAGACTCGACCAGAAAGAGACCTTCCCTCACCTGCTCTCCCCGGATGATGCCATAGTGGGAGACCTCTTCCGCAGGAACCTCCTGGATGCCGATCACCGGAGCGTTGAACTCCCGGGCCACGGCAAGAAGCTGCCGGAGAGGGGGTTCGGAGCCGTCGATCACCTCATCGGCCAGCGCCACGGCAAAAGACTCGTCCCCCACAAGGTTGCGGGCGCAGAGAACGGCATGACCCAACCCCAGGGACTCTTTCTGGCGGGTATAGACCACCTCCGCCATGAAGGAGATCCGCCGGACCGCCTCCAGAAGCGCCGTCTTGCCCTTCTCGCGGAGAACATCCTCGAGCTCGTAGGAGATGTCGAAGTGGTCCTCGATGGCCCGCTTGCCCCTCCCCGTCACCATCACAATCTGCTCGATCCCCGCAGCGACGGCCTCTTCAACGGCATACTGCACCACAGGCTTGTCCACCAGGGGAAGCATCTCCTTGGGCGAGGCCTTTGTCATGGGCAAAAATCGCGTGCCGTGACCTGCCAGAGGGAAGACGGCCTTTCTGACATTGTTCATCCGGGATCCTCCTTTGGGAGAGTTAATGGTTGTGGGGGGACGCAGGGGGTGACGCCACCAGGAGCTCCCCCAGAACTCGGGAGAGCTCCCGTTCAGTCTCCTCTTCGGACAAAGCTCCGGAAATGATGAAGTCGGCCCGGGAGAGCCGGTCCTTACGAGAGATCTGGGAGGCGATTCGCCGTCTCGCCTCCTCCTCCGTCATATGGGGCCGGGTGAGCAGGCGGGAGAGCTGAAGGGATTCCGGGACGTCCACCACCAGAGTCCGGTCCATCTCCCGGTCGATTCCCCGCTCAAAGAGAAGCGGCACCTCGTAGACCAAAAGGGGAAGACTCCCCAGACGTGTCTTCTCCCGAAGGAACGCCGCCCGAACCCGGGGATGGACAATTGACTCCAGGAGGGCCCTCTTTTCGGAGTCGCCAAAGACGATCCGTCCCAGAGCCGGCCGATCGATCTCTCCCTCCCTGATGATCTCGGGAAAGGCCCGGGCCACCTCCAAAAACCCCTCCGTTCCGGGCCGGACCGCCTCCCGGGCCAGGACGTCGGCATCGACGACAGGGATGCCCCTCAGGGCGATCATCCGCCCCACAAAGGACTTCCCGGCAGCGATCCCTCCGGTGAGCCCCAGAAGGATCACCGGGTGGCCCCCGGAACTCCCTCCCTCGACCGGCGAAGCTTTTCAAAGTAACGTCGGGCCGCTTGCCCCTCGATCCCCACCATCATGGCGGCAAAGACCAGCCCCCCGACCTCAAAAAGATGGGGCTTCAATAACGGATCGTCCTCAGGGTTCGTCAGGACGAGAAGAAGCCTAAGGACCCCTCCTCCTCCCAACATCACCGCGGCGGCAAAAAGGCCCAGCGCTCCTCTCTCGGTCATCCTCCGCGAGGTCACACTCCACGCCACCAGAAGGACGAGAAGGACCAGCATCGGAACCTCCACCACCAGGAGAGAGAGGTGGCGCAAGGCGGGGGGGAGATCGAGGAAGCGGTTTCCGAGCCAGTACTCGTCCAGCAGCCCCGGAATCGCAAACATCAGCAGGGTGATCCGCGTTCTAGCCGGCATTCGCTTGTCCCTTTACGGCGGACGGAGGGGCAATGGCGGGGCCTGGAGACGCCGGAGAAAGGTGGGGTCTTCCCGAGGAGCCGGGCTTGATCAGCCCCGCCCGCTCCTTTTTGGCCCGGTCGATGATCTCCTGGAAGAAGGCCTTCTGGGGAGCCTTGGGATCGATCGTCAGCCCCTTTTCAAAGTACGGCTCGGCATCCATGGCCGTCCCCCGGGTCCACAAGATCGATCCCAGGGCAAAGTAGGCCGGGGCCAGATTGGGATCAAGCCGGATGGCTTCCTTGAGCTCCTTCACCGAACCGTCGACCTGCTTGACCACCCTCAGCAGCATCCCCAGCTTGTAGTGGGCCATCCCGAGGTTGGGGTAGGCCGCAATGACCTTCCTGTAGTCGTCGAGGGCGCCCTTGTAATCCCCGGACGCCAGGGCCTTGTCCCCCGCCGAGAATGGATAGGCGATCACCTGGGGCTGGGCCTTCTTGTAAAAATAGCCCATGTAAACCAAGGCATAGATGCCAAAGGCCACCCACCCCGCCTTGGCCCAGAGACGGATCCGCGGCTCCTGAACCGTTCCCCGGGCCTGCCGAAGAATGTAGGCCGTCCCCAAGAGAGCGAAGATGAAGGCCAAAAGGAGCGCCACAAGAGACATCCCCAGAAGGGGGACATTCATGTTGTCGAGAATGGGCCGGGTATTCATGCAAAATCTCCTTGAATGACACTCATGACGGATGGGCCTCCACCCAGTCGGATCCGAGACCGATCGACACCGGCAGGGGGACCGAGAGGGGGATGGCACCTTCCATGGTTTTTCTGACGAGGGAGGAGACGGACTCCACCTGGTCGTTGGGCACCTCGAGAAGCAGCTCGTCGTGGACCTGAAGAAGAAGCCTGGCCGAAAGTCCCGACGCCTCAATCTCGCGAACGAGATCGACCATGGCCTTCTTCACAAGGTCGGCGGCCGAGCCCTGCAGGACGGAATTGACGGCCATCCTCTCGCCGTACTCCCGGACATTTTTGTTTTCGGCGCGGATTTCGGGGATGGGGCGGATCCGGCCGAGGAGGGTCCGAATGCGACCGGACCGGCGGGCCTCCTCCCGGATGCCATCAAAATAGGGGCCCACCCCGGCCACCACCTCAAAATACCGGTCGATGATCTCCTGGGCCGGGCCCGGATCGACGCCCAGATCCTGGGAGAGGCTATAGGCGGACATTCCGTAGAGGATCCCGAAGTTGATCGTCTTGGCCCGCCGGCGAGACTCGGACGTGACCGGTTCACCGAAGAGGAGCGCGGCCGTGCGCGCATGGATATCCTCCCCCCGGGAAAAGGCCTCCCGAAGAAAGGGATCCCCGGAAAAATGGGCCAGAAGCCGGAGCTCGATCTGGGAATAATCCGCCGAGAGGAGGACTCCTCCCCTGGGGGCGACAAAGCATCGTCTCACCAAAAGCCCCAGCTCGGTCCGCGCCGGGATGTTCTGCAGGTTGGGTCGCGACGAGGAGAGGCGCCCCGTCGCCGCCACCGTCTGATTGAACTGTCCGTGCAGACGTCCGTCGGCCTCTCTCCCCTCCTCCATGGGCAGAAGATAGGTCGAGAGAAACTTTCGGAGCTGGCGGAAGGAGAGAATAAGGCGCGGAAGGGGGTGGAGGGAGGCCAATCCCTCCAGGGCCTCTTCGTCGGTCGAGGGGGCCCCGCTCCCCTTCCCCGTCCGACGGGGGGGAGGAAGACCCAGTCGCCCGTAGAGAACCTCTCCGACCTGCTTGGGAGAGAGGATGGAAAAGGTCTCTCCGGCTTCGCGGTAGATCTCCGACTCCAGCGTGGCGATCTTTCCCTCGATCGTCTTTCTGGCTTCGAGAATGCGATCAAGGTCGACCGGGATCCCCGCCTTCTCCATACCGACAAGGATGCGGGCCACCGGGATCTCCACCGATCGCAGGAGGCTCCCCAGCTGCAACGATTCGATCTCTGACTCTAGCCGTTCGAGTAGACTCGCCACCCCGCGAAGGGCCGACTCCCCCGTTCCCACGGGATCGCCCAAGAAGAACTGTTCCCGGAGATCGGAGAGATGATAATTTCGCCGTCCCGGATCGACGAGGTAGCCCGCAAGCTCGAGATCGAAGGAGGGCAGCTCCACCACGGGAAGGGTCTCGGCCGGACAACGTCGAAGAAGAGAGGTCAGGCTCGTCGTCCAGGAGAGGGCGGGGATACCTCCCGTACCGACAATTTCCCCGCAGGGATCCCCCGGAGGGAGAGGGCGAAAGCGATCCCCGTCCCAGAGCCCCACCCCGGCCTCGGGGTCACAGAGGAGCCCCGGACGCAAGGAAAGGGGGGCGGCGGGAGGGGGAGCCGAGGTCGCCGGGGGGAGAGCCTCCCCCTCCCCGCCCAGAAGGCTTTCGATCCGGGAGAGGAGGGTCGCCGACTCAAGCCGCGCCGCAAGGGAGCGCAGATCCTCCCTCCGGGGGGTTCCCCGCGCCAGGGCCTCGGGGCGGGCATCGACGCCGATCCGGTCATGGAGAATTGTCAGGCTCTTGTTCCGGAGAATCAGATCCCGGTATTCGAGGATTTTGGGACGAAGCTTTTCCGGCCGGACCGATTCGATCCGGGTCACCAGATCCTCCACATGAAGCCCCCCGGCCAGCAATGTCGCCGCCGTCTTTGGCCCCACCCCGGGAACGCCGCCGATATTGTCCACCCCGTCTCCGGTCAAGGCCAGAAGATCCGGGATCTGCTCGGGGTCGACCCCCCATTTTTCCCGAACCTCGGCCGGGCCGAAGAGCTTCTGGGTCATCGGATCAAAGACGCCGAGCCGGTCGGAGACGAGAGAGAGAAGGTCCTTGTCGGCCGACATCACCAGAACTCGAGCCGTGGGGTCCTGGTCGAGCCAGGATCGCGACAGGGCCGCAATGGTATCGTCGGCTTCGTACCCATCGGTCGACAGAAGGGGAATGCCCAGGTCCCGGATGAGGGATTCGATGAGAGGGATCTGACGGATCAGATCGTCAGGGGGAGCCGTCCGGTTGGCCTTGATCTCCGGAAGGATTTCTGCGCGGACGTTCCCGGTTCGGCTTTCGAAGATCACCGCCAGATACCGGGGACGAAAGGTGCCGAGAAGGGAGAGAAGCATGTTCCCGAAGACGGTAAAAGCCCCTGTCGGCTGCCCGTCGCGGGTCATGAAGCTGACCTTGCTGTAGTAGGCACGGAAGATGTAGCCGAAGCCGTCCATGAGAAAGAGGGTGCGCTCGGGAAGGGCACCCGCCCAGTCAGGAGGGGACGGCTTGCCTTTGGTCTTTTTTATGGCAGCCGTGGCGGAGGTCCTTTCGATGAGATCCCAGGAGATCCCGGAAAAAACCGTTTTCCCCCGGGGAGATCGAGTTCCGGGCCCGTGTCAGACGAGACGGGGAACGACCGTTGTACGCCACTCGGAGTGACGGGAGACATTCCCCCGGACAATATCAAAAAAGATCTTCTGCAGGGCCAGCGTCACAGGTCCGGGCTTTCCCGCCCCGATGGGACGGTCGTCGATCTCACGGATGGGCGTGAGCTCTGCCGCCGTGCCGGTAAAGAAGGCCTCGTCGGCGAGGTAGAGATCATCCCGGGTGAGCGCTTCTTCCGCCACGGGGATTCCCTCTTCCCGGGCCAGGGCCATGACGCTGTGGCGGGTGATGCCGTCAAGGACGGAGCGCAGGGGCGGGGTCTTCAGAACTCCCTTCTTGACGATGAAGATGTTCTCGCCGGGACCTTCCGCCACCATTCCATCGGAGTCGAGAAGGATTGCCTCGTCGTATCCCGCCCCCTTGACCTCCCACTTGGCCAGCTGGGAATTGACATAGTGGGCGGAGACCTTCGCCCGGGCCAGAAAGTTGTTTGTCCCGAAACGGGTGTAGGAGCTGACCTTCGCCCGAATCCCCCGGGAGAGTCCCTCCTCCCCCAGATAGGTCCCCCATTCCCAGGCGGAGATGGAGAGGCGGACCGGATTCTTCTTGGCATAGATGCCCATGTCCCCGTATCCGATGTAGATGATCGGACGAATGTAGCAGGAGTCCAGACCATTCTCCACCACCACCCGGGAGGTCGCGTCCATCACGCCCTTGAGGGTGAAGTCCCCGCCCATCTGCATGACCCGCGCCGAATTGAGAAGGCGCTCGGTATGCTCCGCGAGACGGAAGATGTGGGTTCCATCGGTGCCCTTGTAGGCTCGGATCCCCTCGAAAACCGCCATCCCATAGTGGAGGGAATGCGTCAGAACATGGACGTTGGCCTCCTTCCACGGAACCATTTTGTCATCCATAAAAATCCAGCGGCTTTCCTTAAGCATGGGGACTCCTTAGTCAGGGAAAGAGGGAAAAGGGCGAGATTACTCCTCGCCCTTGAAGATCTCCAGAAGCCTGAGCAGGCTGACGAACAGATTGAAGACGTCGAGATAGAGGGAGACAACGGCCATCACAGGCGTCAGCTCCTCCTCCGAAGACTCGAGGATCCGGCTGGTGTCGAAGAGGATGAGCCCCGAAAAAAGAAGGGCCGCCATTCCGGAGACCACCGCCTGGAACAGAGGGGGATGGAAGAAGATCTGGATGACGGAGAGGATCACCACGATGATCAGGCCGGTGAAGAGGAAGCTTCCCATGAAGGAAAAGCTTTTACCCGACACGATGGCGTAAAAGGTGAGACCGAAGAAGATGGCCATGGTGAGAAAGAGCGCGTCGGAGAGGATGGCCGCGCCTCCGGGCGAGCGGAGAAGGGCAAAGAGGATGGGGCCGAGGGAGGCTCCCATCAGGGCGGCAAAAAAGGAGGTCATCGCCACATTGATTCCCGGAACCTTCTGGACGGCCATGAGCGCAAAGAGGGTGCCGAACATGGCGATCGCCAGCAGGATGGGATGGGGACCCACGACGCGGAGACCAGAGCTCATTCCCCAGACGGCTCCGATTCCGGAAAAGAGGAACATGAGGGAGAGAAGGCCATAGACCTTCATCATGAAGCGATTGAGCGACGCGGCCGAGCGACGTCCTTCGATGACGGGGCCATTGGAAAGCAGGGGTTGCATGAAGAGCTCCTTTCGTCCCCACATGAGGGGGCTGCGCAATGAATAAAACGTGGGAGAGGGGTCGGTCGACGCTGGATTTTCGTGGAAACCACGAGGCAGGCGGTCGCTCCAAAAACGGAAGCCCCCGCATTATCCGAAGCAAGATCCCGAACGAAAGACTCTCCCCTGATTTTCCCTTCATTTTACATTCCCGTGCCCTCCGAAATCAATAAAAAGAGTGATGGTACGAGGATTCCCAAGAGTTGTCATCGGATCAAAATGGGAGTGGACGAGGGGATGTAACCAATTTTTCTCGTTGCACCCCAGATCGGGAGAGCGTATAATCAATAATATTATTTATCTACAAATATTTAAATTATTTTTATCTTTTCCGTACTCCGAACAGATTTTGACAGAATTCACCGTTTCGCCGGGAGAAGTCCATGAACTCACAGATGAAGGTGCCACCTCGGGAGAGTTCTTTCCCGAGACATTCTTTCGTGCGGATCACGTTTCTCGGCCTTTTGATGCTGTTCGGCGGCTGCGGAGCGACCTCGGCGGCGTATGGTCCGGCCTATGTTCCCGAGTGCACCTGCTGCTGCGGGGGAGGCTACACGCCTTACGCCTACAAGGCGACGAACCACTCTTCGATTGCCGGCCCCCCTGTGGCCACCGCCTTCATGCACGACACGAAAGGCCCCATGTCCGACGTTTCGGCAAACAGCCGGAGCGTGCGCCGAAAAACGAAAGCGCACGCCAAGTAAGCGAAACGCATGCCCTTCTCCAACATCCCTTGACTCAAGGAGTCAAAGGGGCATTGGAGCAGAGCGTGGACCGCGAGACTCGGATGGGCGACATACCGTCTCCCTGAACAGACTCCGCATCACACCCCACCCAAGGAGCTCTTTGATGAAGACACCACAAAAAATCCTCCTGAGCGCAGGAGTGGCCCTCCTGTTGCTTGCCGCCGGCTGCACCTCGACCGGCTCCATCGGACTCCTCTCCGACAGCGAGACGGAGACCGACCTCGGCCCCCACGACTCGCATCTCTTTCACCGAGTCGGCCGCCAGATCGAAGGGCGGGCCTGCCGCCACTTCATCCTGGGGGTCATTCCCTGGGGAGACTCCGATCTCGAATCGGCCATGAGGGATGCCTTCAAAAAAAATCCGTCCCTCCACGCCGACGGACTCGTTCACGTCACAACCGCAACATCTCTTTACAACTTCTTTCCCCTTTACAATGTCTATACCCTGACCTGCACGACCGTCCGGGGGACCCCCATCCGCTTCGACCACTCCACCGCAAAGCCCGGATCCGCGAACAAGACATCTTCGGGAGACTCGGGGGGAAAAGCTTTCCCGGACAAATCCTGACCGGCAAGAAGCCGACCGCTTCCAGACATTCTCCCGGGGAGTCCCGGGCTGTGCTATCCTTGCAGGGAAAAGGGACATAGCCCTCCACAAACGGAGACCCCATGACCAACGACCAGCTGAAGGTCTTTCTCAAGGTCGCGGAATACCAGAGCTTTACCCAAGCCGGGGAAGCACTTTTTTTGACTCAGCCGGCGGTAAGCCTTCAGGTGAAGTCTCTGGAACGGGACCTGAAAGTCGCCCTCTTCGAACGGACAGGGAAGAAAATCCTCCTCACGGAGGCGGGAAGAAAGCTCCTTCCATATGCCCGGTCCATCACCCATCAGATGGAAGAGGCCCGGGAGGAGGTCCGCCCCCTGGAAGACACACCTCAGGGCCACCTCAGGGTGGGGGCCTCCATGACCATCGGGACCTACCACCTCCCGCCCCTTCTGGCGCATTTTCTTCGGGAGCAGCCCCGGATCACCGCCAGCCTGGCGGTGGCCAACACCCACAGGATTCTCCATGACCTCAAGGCCTCGGAGATAGACCTGGGGCTCATTGAAGGGGAGCCGACGCGCACTCAGGGGATCTCCCTCGACCGAAAGTTTCTCGACCACGACCGCCTGGTGCTCATCGACTCCGTCCGGGCTCCTCTCATTTCCGGGAGCGGTCCCGTCTCCCTCGACCGGCTCCGCAAGATCCCCTTCATCGGCCGGGAGCCCGGATCGGGAACCCGCCAGGTCATCGAGCGGGAGCTTTTGGAAAAGGATCTCTCCCCGGATTCCTTTGAGACAGTCGTGACCGTCGACAACCCCGAAGCCATCAAGGAGCTGGTGGCACTCGGAGTCGGAGTGGCCTTCATCTCCTCCCTTTGCCTCCGTCCCCACGAGTCCGGACAGGTCCGCACCGTCGAAGTGAAAGGATTCTCCCCGATCAGGAACCTCTGGATCTTCGTTCCCCGAAAAAAGCTCTCCTCCCCCGCCAACCTCTTTCTCCAGCGCCTCCTGAAGGCGCCTCTCCCTCCCGGGAGTCAGGGGCGATAGAGGAGGGTGACGATGGCACGACTCTCCACCCCGGCAAATGACAATAGCCGGGCGATGGACCGGGCCGTCCACCCCGTGACGAGAAGATCGTCGACAATGACGAGGCTTTTCGTCGGCGCTTTCGACAGAACTTTGGGGTCGATGCGGAAATGAGGCGAGAAGAACACATCCCGTCTTTCCTGACGGGAGCGTCCCTTTTGCATGGTCCGCCCGGTTCGCACAACTCCGTCGAAGCACAGGGGAATTTTTCCGTCGGAGAGGCGATGGGCCAGAATGTCCGGAATGGAGAGGTCGCGCCGAAGCAGTCTGGATTTCTGGGGAGGAACGGGAAGGAGAAGGGAGGTTCCCGGGGGACAGAGATCGGCCAGGTTCCATCGGTCCAGGAGAAATTCCAGAGCCCGACGGTTTCCCGAGAACTTGGCCACGCGAAAGAGTCGTCCCGGAGCCCCTTCGTCGGGGAAGAGGGAGCGGACCGGAATCCCTCCCCGCACCGAAGAAAGAATCGGCCCCTTCCATGCGGGGTCCTCCCGGCACGCCAGGCAGAGCGTCCCCGATCCGGAGGGGCGTCGGCAGGCGAGGCAGAGTCGGGAGAAGAGGCCGGAAAGAAGAGCGATCCCGCCCGCGGAAGAACCGCCGGCCAGGAATCGGATCATGTCAGGCCGGGGCCGGCGAAATACTCCTGATAGGCCGTCCGGTGCGACAGGGCAGAAGCCGGGTCGGCCGCCGGCGAGCCCCCGGCCCCGGCCAGCACCTGACCATCGGTGCGAAAAATCGTATTCCACTGATGGCAGACCGGGCATCGGCCGGACCACTCCGGAAAGAAAGTGTGGCAGTTTCGGCATCCGTAGGGAAGATCGAAGGGCAACTCCAGAGAAAGGATCTTCCGGAAGCATTCGAGCGCCGCATCCATCTGGTGGCGTCTTTCGTAAATCTCTCCCATCAGGCGGTAGTATTCCCCTCCCCAGGCGGCTTCGCCTTCCAGCGACTCGAGAAGGGAGAGCGACTCGTCCTCCATCCCCAGGCGATTGTAGACCCTAGCCTTGTGAAAGGAGAGGGAGGGGCGCCCGGGATGGCGATCGAGGGCCCGGGAGTAAAGGGAGAGGATGGCGTCGGGGTTTCCCTTTTCGAGGTAAAACTCCTCGAGCCGGACAAGGTAGAGAGTTTCGGAGGTTCGGGTCCATCCCTCCTGGAGGTTTTCGATCCCCTCCTTTTCCCGCCCTTCGGCGATCTGCGCCTCCGCCAGCCCCAGACGGGCCGGAGTGAAGGCGGGATCGATCTTCAAAGCCCCGCGAAAGGCCCTCCGGGCCCCCTCGGTGTTCCCCTGACGGTGCAGGAGAGAGCCCACCTCGAACCGGAGCCCCACCAATGTCGCCACCTCCCGGTCCCGTCGCTCTCCCTTTTCGAAGGAGCGGGCAAGGGCCGTCTGAACCGAGAGCGCCTCCTCCCATCGCTCCTGGCGCATGAGAAGCCTCCGGAATCCCTCCAGCACCTCCCGGTTTCGCCCTTCCTTCTTGAAGTATTCCCGAAAGAGAGCCAGGGCATCTTCCACCCGTCCCGCGCACTCGTAGTCCGTGGCCAAGGCCAGGACCAGGCGGACATCCTCCTCGTCGAAGACCCGGGCCCGCCGGTGGATCCGGATGGCCCCCGTGTGGTCGCCCGCCGACCTTTTCAGGTCTCCCAGCAGAAGGAGAGCCTCCCGATGGTCGGGGAAGAGCGCCACGAGGCGCTCGAGAACGGAGAGGGCCTGGGGCATATGGGAGCGGTTGATCTCCGTCCACGTTTTTTTCCAGAGGGCCTGCGCCCTCTCCGCCCGTTTTTCTTCCCGGCTTTCCCGAAGATTCTTCACCCACCCCAAAAGATCGGCCAGCCCGTGGATGAGGAAGACGAGACCCGCTCCCAAAGAGAAGGCCAGCACGATGAGGGTGATCTGGGGAAGCTCGAGAACCCGGTGGGGGAGGATCTGGAAGGAGACCTTCTGGTCGTTCCACTCGGCAAGCTTGACGAGGCCCACCGCCAGAACCAGCATGACAAGGAGAAGCAGGCGAGTCATGGGGAGAGAGATCCCGTCTCTCGCATATCGGGTCTCTTTCCCGAATAGAGGGAGAGCCTCTCCTCCGGAAGGACCCGACGATTTTTGCCCGACGGGTCGAAGACGTAGATGGGGGCCTCGGAGTAAAGATCCTCCAGCCGGTAGATCTCCCGCGTTCCATGGAGAAAGAGGTCGATGACCACATCCCCCAGGTCGAGCAGGGTCCACCGCCCTCC
>JAJZHW010000020.1 GCA_021810805.1 Nitrospirota bacterium | reverse complement strand
ATTCCCTCAAAAGCGCGATTGACCAAGCCGAGACTGGTTTAGCCAAAATGGCCGCCAACCGGTCGGCGATCCGAAGCCTCACGAATTGGCCTTGGATAAGTGACACCTTGAATGCAATCTAGAATTACCTGTCGGCGATGAAGTCCTTCACCGACTTGTCCTGCTCCATGGCCGCCTGAGCGATTTCGCTGATCTTCGAAAGAAGCGCCTGCTGCTCCTGACGGATATTATCGAGCGCCTCCTGGGTGAGCCGGGTCGTCTCCCGGTTCTGGGTGGCCCGGGTTCGGCTCTCCGAGAGAAGCTTGACCGTCATGGAGGTCTCCTCCTGAACCTTCCGGATCGTCGACTCGATCTCCTTGGTGGAGCGGGCCGTTCTTTCGGCGAGCTTTCTCACCTCGTCGGCCACCACGGCAAAGCCCCGGCCCTGCTCCCCGGCCCTGGCTGCCTCAATGGCGGCGTTGAGCGCCAGGAGGTTCGTCTGGGAGGCGATCTGGCTGATGGTCTCGATGATCGAGCCGATCTCCTCGGAGCGCGTTCCGAGGTTGCCCACCACCGATCCCAACCGCTCCATGGCCGCCTCGTTCTCGGTGACCCCCTGACTCATCAAGACCATCCTCTCCCGGCTTTCGTCGGCCCGGGTGACCAGCCCCTTCATGCTCAGGGAGATCTCTTCGACCATCCGGGAGATCCCCGCGGCCTTCTGGGAGACCTCGTCGAGGTGGGTGTGCGCCGTCACATCGGTAAAGATCGTGAGGTATCCGATCGTCCGACCCGCACCATCGGTCATGACCTCGGTCACGGAGCTGATCCGCACGCGCCCGATGGGAATGATCTGGTTGAAGCGGGTCTCTCCGGGCTTGATCTCGGTCAGCACCTTCCGGATCTTGTCGGGATCCTTGTGGAATCGATGGATCGATCCGCCCACCACCTCCCGGGGGGAGATCCCGAAGCCCGAGCGGAGCTCGTTCTCCATCTTCTCGACGATCTCGTGCATCTTCCGGTTCATGTAAATGATCTTGTTGCCCTCCTTGCCCTGCCCCAGATCGGGGCTGGCAATGGCGACGCCGTCGGACTGGATGGCATCGAGAAGGGGGGCGATCACTCCTGGGGCCATACGGACGATCGTATCGAGATCGGAGGGGTAGGGATCTCCCTCCGGAAGATAGGACGAGGGCACAATCTCTCCGGGAGACGAGCTCTCTGAGAATGTGTTCGAGTCCTTGCCGCCTTGCCGCCCAAATGCCATGGATCCTCCCTGACGAAAGTGTCCGGTTCTTCTTCCGTTCACGTTGTATGGATTAAAAAAGCTGTGACCATATTGGCTCCTTTCCCGACGATCAGGAAAGGGAGAGCGCCCACGTTATCCCACTTCCTCGCGAAAAACAATGAAGAAGTCTAAATCGCCCTCAAGAACTCATCGGCTTCCCGGGAGAAGTCCTGAATGAAGCCAGATTGAAATGCGATGGAGGGGGAGGATTCTAAGGGCTCTGACCCACGAGGTCCGTTTAGGAGGGCCCTCAGAAGGAAGAGGTCTCGGGGGGAAGATCCTCCCCCCGGGAGGCGGGAGGACGGGGACGGTCGGGGCAGAAGGGGCGGAAGGGACAGTCGCGGCAGTGGAAGGAGCGGCTCGTCACCGGGAAGCGCTCCTTCCGGGCCACCCCCAGGATGGGGTCATCGATGCAGGAGAGGATCTCCCGGATCGTGGCCACGGTCTCCTGAAGGACCGAGTCGACGGTTTCGGCGGAGACAGACTGGAGTTCGACATTTTCCGGACGATAGGCCAGATAGACCGGGCCGAGGAAAATGCTGTCGAGGGGAATGCCCCGCTCCCGACCGTAATACCAGGCGTAAAGGGCCAGCTGGCCCTCGTGTTCGTCGGGCGAGCCCGGCCGGCCGGTCTTCCAGTCCACCACCCGCACCGTCCCGTCGGGGGACCGATAGGCCAGATCGATCTTCATGTGGACCGGGACCTCGAGACCCTCCACATCGAGGTGGGCGGTCCGAAGCTCCGCATCCCGGTCCAGGATCGACGCGGGATCAGCCTCCCGAAGCTCCGGCAGGACCCAGCTTCGGTAGAATCCCCCCAGCGCCTCCCCGGCCCGGGCCACAAGAGGCTTCCAGTCGGCATCGGGAACGGCAAAGTCCCGCCCTTCGTGTTCCAGCAGCCCCCAGAATCCCTTCCGGGGAGGATTGTGTCCGGAGCGGTCCTTCTTCGAGTGGGCATACTCCCGTCTGAGGGTGTCAATGAGCCCCGTCCTCTCCTCCCCTTCCGGGGGAAGGGGCTGGCCATTGGCAATGAGGGCGATGAGGCGTTCGACGCGGTCGTGCACGTGGTGCCCCGTCCACAGATAGCGGTTCGACAGCTTGGTCAGCCGATAGATCTCCCGGGTGACGGGGTCGGCGGAGCGCTCCCATCCGCCCCACCCCCCGTACCGGGCAAACCAGTACCTCCGGGGACACTCCCGGAAGAGCTCTCCCCGGGAGTGGGAGTAGGAGAAGGTGTTCACCAGACGGGTCAAGGGGTCTCCTCTTTCCGGGAGGGAGAAGGCGCCTCCTCCCCGATTTCCGTCTCCTCGATCTCCAGGGCCTGGCTCTGCATGGAGGCCAGGGAGACATGGGAGCGGGAGACGAAGACGTACCCCAGGATCCCCGTCACCGAGATGACGAGCCCCTGGTTCACGAGGGAGAGGGCGACCGCCCGGTCGGCGGGGACATGGAAGGGGGAGAGGGAGTAGACCGCCGCCAGCTGGAAGACTCCGATCCCTCCCGGAGAGGAGGGAATGAGCATGGCCAGGTTGGTGAAGACCAGAAAGGCCAGGGTCACCCGCACCGGGCTCTGGGTGACGTCGAAGGTGATGAGGGTGAACCAGGTCAGGAGCAGTGTGAGTCCCCAGATGGCGAGGCTCGTGAGAAAGAGCCGAAGGAGAAGGATCGGGGAGGTGATGGAGGAGAGTCCATGGAGCGCCTGCTCCGCCGTCTTCACGAGCTTCCGGGCGAAGCGGTGGCCCCGGGTCAGGGGAACAATGGTTCGCTCAAGAATCCTGACCACCAGGAGACGGCCATAGACCAGCGCCGAGAGCCCCAGAAAGAGCCCGGCGGTGCCGCCGATGATCCAGAGGCTTTTTCCTCCGACCCCCTGCCCTCCGAAGACCAGATAGAGGAAAAGAAGCAGGGAGAGGGAGACAAGATCGAAGAGGCGCTCGATGAAAATGGTCGAAAGAAGAAGGGGCAGGGGAAGATTCTCGAGTTTTCGGGCATAGAGGGCCCGGACCATCTCTCCCGCCCGAAAGGGAAGGATGGAGTTGGCCATGAACCCCACCACGATGGAGGAGTAAAGGGAGGGGTAGGCGACCTTGCGGGTCACCGAGAGGGTCTGCCGCCAGAAGAGGGCGCGGACCCCGTAGATCGACAGGAGAAGGAAGGTGGCCGGGATCAGCCACCCGTAATGCCCCTTCCAGAGGATGTGGCCCAGGCTCTTGAGGGAGACATGGCGCAGGGCGAAGAAGAGCGCCGCCCCGCTGATCCCCAGAGCAACGGCAAGGTTGATGAGGCGTTTTTTCCCCGTCACCGGGAGTGCGTTCCCTGACGGGGAGCGGAGGAGGGGTTCCGGTCGGAGAGAAGATCCTCGGGGCGTCGCCGGAAGTCCTCGACGGTAAGGGCGATCCCTTGTCGGAGAGGAATCTCGGGGCTCCAGCCCAGGAGCCCTTCGGCCCGGGAAATGTCCGGGCGTCTTCGCCGGGGATCGTCGGAGGGGATCGGATGGGTCACCCGTCCCAGGGAGGAGCCCAGAACTTCCTCGACAATGTCGGCCAGCTCGCCGATGGTGAACTCCCCGGGATTGCCCAGGTTGACGGGAGACTCCCGGCCCGGCCCATCGGGAAGGGCCCCCAGCCGGAGGATCCCCTCCACCAGATCGGAGACGAAGCAGAAGGAGCGGGTCTGGGAGCCGTCCCCGTAAAGGGTCAGGGGAAGGCCGCCAAGTCCCTGGCGGATGAAGTTGCTCACCACCCTTCCGTCGAAGGGATCCATGCGGGGACCATAGGTGTTGAAGATCCGGACCATGCGAAGATCGATCCCGTGTTTTCTCCGGTAGTCGGTGGCGACGGTTTCTGCGGCGCGCTTGCCCTCGTCGTAGCAGGAGCGAAGGCCGATGGGGTTGACGTGTCCCCAGTAGGACTCCTTCTGGGGATGCTCCTGAGGGTCACCGTAGATCTCCGAGGTAGAGGCCACCAGGATCCGGGCTCCGCTCCTCCGGGCCTCCTCCAGCATCCTCACCGTTCCGAAGACCGCCGTCCGGAAGGTGGCCACCGGATCGGCCTGGTAGCGGGGAGGAGAGGCGGGGCAGGCCAGGTGAAAGATGGCATCGTAGCCGGGAAGAGACTCCGGAGAGGCCACGTCCCGCTCGATGAAACGAGCGATCCCCGAGGGGATGTTCGCGGCGCTTCCGGTGGAGAGATCGTCGAGAACGTCGACCCGGGCGTCCAGTGCCAGAAGGCGGTCGCACAGGTGGGATCCCACGAAGCCCGCACCTCCGGTGACCAGGACCCGCCGTCCCGCATATCCCCTCATCATCTCAGGGGCAAAATCCGTCACCGAATCGCCGATCCGGGAGTGCGCAGGACCCCGCCGCGGCTTCCGCTTTCCACCAGGGCCGCATACCGGGCCAGGTAGCCCCGGGTCACCTTGGGCGGCAGGGGGGAGAAGCTCTTCCGGCGAACGGCAAGTTCCTCCGGGGAGACCAGAAGGTCGATCGTCCGGGCCTCGAGGTCGATCCGGATCCGGTCGCCGGGACGGACCAGGCCGATGGGCCCTCCGGCCGAAGCCTCGGGAGAGATATGCCCCACGCAGGCTCCCCGGGTCCCCCCGGAAAAGCGACCGTCGGTGACAAGGGCCACCTTGTCGCCCAGCCCCATCCCCATCAGGTTGGCCGTGGGGGCAAGCATCTCCTGCATCCCGGGCCCCCCGGAGGGACCTTCGTAACGGATCACCACCACGTCGCCCGCCTTCACCTTCCCCCCCAAGATCCCGTCGCAGGCCGCCTCCTGGGAGTCGAAGATCACGGCGGGGCCTTCGAACTTGCGCATGGCGGGATCGACGGCCCCCACCTTGACCACCCCTCCCTCGGGGGCGAGGGTGCCATAGAGGATCGCCAGTCCGCCCTTGGCGCTGTAGGCGCGGGAGACGGGACGAATCACCTCGGTGTCGAGGTTCTTGGCGTCGGCAATCATCTCGCCCAGGGTTCTTCCCGAGACGCTCCGGACCTCGAGATCCAGCAGTCCGGGAAGGACCGAGAGCTCCTTCATGATGGCCATGACCCCTCCGGCCCGGGCGACATCCTGGATATGGTAGGAGCCGGCCGGGCTGACCTTGCAGATGTAGGGGACCCGGTCGGCAATCTCGTTGATGCGGGACTGGGCGAAGGGGATTTCGGCTTCGTGGGCCACGGCCATGGCATGGAGGATCGTGTTGGAGGAGCCCCCCATGGCGATGTCCAGGACCAGGGCATTGGCCAGGGCCCGGGCATTGACGAACTCCCGGATGTTCTGGCCGGCCCGGGCCACCTCCACGGCCCGGCGGGCCGCCTTCCGGACGAGATCTTCCCGGGCGGGATCGGTGGCAAGGATCGTTCCGTTGCCGGGAAGGGCGATCCCCAGAACCTCCGCGAGACAGTTCATGGAGTTGGCGGTGAACATCCCGGAGCAGGAGCCGCAGGTGGGGCAGCCTTCGTCCTCGATCTCCTTGAGCCGCTCCTCGGAGATCTTGCCGCTCTTGAGGGCCCCCACCCCCTCGAAGACCGAGATGAGGTCCACCACCTCGCCCGACTTGAGGCGACCGGCCTCCATGGGCCCTCCCGAGACCATGACGGTGGGGATGTTCACGCGAAGGGCCCCCATCATCATGCCGGGGGTGATCTTGTCGCAGTTGGTGAGGCAGAGCATCCCGTCGAAGGGGTGGGCCATGACCATGGTCTCGATGGCGTCGGCGATGAGCTCCCGGCTGGCCAAGGAGTACCGCATGCCGCCGTGGCCCATGGCAATGCCGTCGTCCACGCCGATGGTGTTGAACTCGAAGGGAACGGCCCCGGCCTTGCGGATCTCCTCCCGGGCGATCTCGCCGAGACGGTTCAGGTGAACGTGGCCGGGAACGATCCCCACATAGGAGTTGGCCACGGCGATGAAGGGTTTGTCCATGTCGGCATCGGTCAGGCCGCAGGCCTTCAGGAGACTTCTGTTGGGGGCCCGGTCGACCCCTTTTTTCATGATGTCGCTACGCATATGGGGAGATCCTCTCGAAATTCGTCTACGTTCAGGCGAGTGGTCGGGGAAGGAAAATCGCGGCAGATTGTCTGCGATTCTTGTATTTTCTCTGATTTGCCGGACAAATCTCAAGAGAAATTCTTGAGATTTTTTCCAAGTCGGGAAAAAAGACCTATGGATGTGCTCGCTGGAAAGGTCGCCATCGGAGGCAGGAGAGTCCCGAGACTTCCTAGTCGGACCAGAGGATGGCTCGAAAGAGGACACTACTAAAGTTGGACTCCGACATACCTTCAGTCGATTGCGAAATGTCAAGACAGGGCAAATAATTCAAGCAACGTTCCCCTTTAACACTTTACTCAACCCAAAATTCAGAGAGGAGCCTAGAAGTTTCAGATCAGACTGATATCGCGATCAACCACTCTCAAGGAGGATGCCATGAGTTGCAGCAGAAAGCCTAAAAAGGCATTAGCAATTTCAATTTTCCTCATTCTATTTTCCACAACTGCCGCCTGTACGATGTTTGACACATCCTTTCCTTTTGCCCAAAGCCATTTCACATACCCCAACAGCAACGTAAAACCTCTTGGACACGCCACTGGGGAAGCAAGTACGACATCACTTATGCCTGACTTCAATGATCCGAACCTTGAGTCGGAAGCCATCTCAAATGCCCTGAGCTCTCGTGGAGGGGATGTTCTCATCAACTACAATGAACGGCAACTTGTCACCATGGTACCGCTGCTGGTCTTCACGATCTATACAACCACCGTTCAGGTAGAGGGAACCGCGGCAAAAATGACTGTCGGAGAGCAGAACCTTCACTAAAAATGGCAACTCGGCAATCCTTTCAAGGAGGATTCAATGAAAAAACGTCACCCCATCGCACCGCTCACATTGGCACTCTCCCTACTCCTGATGGCCGGGTGCACATACTCTTTCGGGGTCCGATCCAACAACCTTGAGTTTGTCTACCCGAATAGCAATGTCACCCCCATGGGAGAAGTTTCGGCTTCGGATTCGGAGACAACATTTCTGTCCCCAAAAGTTTTTGATGCCAACGAGATTAATGCCATTGTCCAGAAAGCTCTGGCAGAAAAAGGAGGCGATGTTCTCTTGAACGCAGTCATCACTTACAAGCTGACAATGATGCCGATCATTCCCCTTATGACAACGGAGGTCCATATTACAGGAACGGCAGCCAAAATGACGGTGGGAGAGCAGAATCTCCATTAAAAAACATTAACATCATAGATATTTACAAAAAAACGATTCAAATTCAGTGGATTAGGACTGACATCAATCAAGCAAGGACACAGCTAACATGAAAATCCTTACGAAATATAAAGTTTTTTATTACGCATCAGTTTTTTCTGCAATCATCGGCCTGGAAGGGTGCGCCTCCCTTTCAGGCCTCCCCTCAGGACTGACCAGCAACGACCTTTCTTCGCTTCCTCGCGAGTCGGCAGGAGCCAACAGGATTTTGATCTTTCAAGCCAACAAAAACTGCAAATACTATGTTGATGGGCAGTATCTTGCCACAGGAAAGCGGGTACGGGTCATCCTGACAAACCATCCGCATGAAGTGGACTGCCATGCCAGAGGATATCGGGTCAAGAAGGATTACATTCAACCACCATACGATCAGGACACTACAATCGGTTTCACATTCTTTATAGGAGACCGACTCAAGTCAGAGGAGATCGGCTCCGCAGACCTCTCCAAACAGACTCTCAAGAAAAAGCTTTTTTCGTCCGTCGACCATCCACGTTACAGGATGCGGGTCAGCTCTCGAAAGTTTGCCTTTGTCATAGGAATCGAACATTATGCCCCCGGGATTCCTCCCGCCACATATGCACTCCGAGATTTCAAAGCTGTCAACGCACACCTCATTGCACTGGGAATTCCTCCACGACACATCAAGAGACTTTCTGACACGACCGCCACAAAATCCAGAATTCAAGGAGGACTACGTTGGCTCAGAAAAAATGTCAAACCAGGCGCGACCGTATTCATATACTTCTCTGGCCATGGGGCTCCATCCGAGAAGGGGAACGCTTATCTCGTCCCCTATGATGGAGATCCATCGGACCTGAGGCACTCAGGTATCTTATTGGCCAGCTTCTATGACGAACTCCAGTCACTTCCGGCCAGAAGGATTGTCGTGATGATCGACTCCTGCTTCTCAGGAACGGGAGGCCGATCGGTGATGGTGGCAGGGGCCCGGCCTCTTGTTTCAAAGATAAAAGCGGGATTCGTATCATCCTCAGGAAAATTGATCGTCTTGAGTGCGGCCAAGTCGGATCAGGAATCCGGGGTGATCAAAAGGGAGGGGCATGGGTTGTTCACGTACTATCTGCTCAAGGGATTGAACGGAGGAGCGGTCAAGAAAGGGCACATTACTGTGCAGGAGCTCTTTGCCTTCCTCAAGCCGAAAGTCGAAGATCAGGCAAGCCTTGACAATAGATCCCAGACACCGACGATGGCACCAAAGAGCTCACAAGATATTGGCTCCATCAGGATTCGGTAAGATCCCTGATTATTGATCCAAAACGGAAAGTTTGGACATGAATGAACGTGCGCACGCCTCGATAAGATGGCGATCCACCCATGGCGGCTTTTATCATTACCAACGAAGATCAATAACAAAAAACAATACATACAAGACTGCTTATCAGTACAGGAGATGCCCGAAACCATTCAGGAAAAAGCCGAAATGGATATCAACCTATGTTATCAGTAAGATGCCAAGGATACCCCATCACATAACCTGGGAAGGGTTCTGCGTCCTAGCCAAGCGTCAGCTTCAGCGGGTCGACCTGAGGAATTGCGTTACCGGACCAATGTCCCGCACTTTTACCGAAAAGGAGACTTGTCGAATGAACGAAGGAATCCAGTAGAAATCACCAACCGATGGATGAATCCCATGAAATATGCAATCGAGATTTTTTGATTTTCTTCTTTTATCATATCATTTTATTACTCAAAGACATTATCTTACACTTTTTTCCTCAACAGCTCAGCCTCGCAAAAACTCTTCTCTCGCAGTTTCCACGAACGGAAACCCTCTTACAATGTAGGAAGGCCTTATTCCCCTCCCTCATCGATCCCACGAACGATCGACGCCACAAGCTCCGTTCGACTCCGGACCCCCAGATGCCGAAAGATATCATACATGTGATCCTTGACCGTTTGAAGGGCAATCCCCAGCTTCTCGGCAATCTCCTTGTTGCTCCGGCCTCGGACAACCTCAAGAACAATCTCCGACTGGCGCGCCGAAAGAGCAAACCTGCCCAAACCTTTGGAAATGAGCGGGATCTTCCGGTAGGATTCGAGGATAATCACACGACCAGGTCTTTTATCCTTAAGTGCCAAAGGGCCGGAGGGCGATACGGGAAGGACCCGACAATGATAGACCCCGCGTTCCGTCTGGACAATCGGAGACGGATCATCGGGATGGTCAAGGCACCAACTGAGATCTGTCTTTCCCAAGATCGTTTCGGCCCGGTCATTTCGGTAGAGCAGATTCTTCTCCCCATCATAGACGAGCACCCCGGGCTTTCCGCAGAGAGCAGGATGCTCTCTGAGCGTCACAAGCATCATCGCCCGGGACAGATGATGAGCCAGCAGACTGCCGATATCTCTCTCCCGGTCGGAAAACTCACCGTCGTCCTCTTGCCTGAGAAGCCAAACCCCGCCCAGTCTTTCCCCATGGCAAACGAGAGGGAGAAAGAGTGAAAAGGCTGCCGGAATTCTGGAAAAAAAATCACGAAAAAAGCTCGTACTTCTGAAGTCTTTTCCAGAAAAAAGATCGACAAACCGGAGAGCAGAGGGGCTTCCCTCCCCAAAGGCCGCCTGGGCCAGCGGATCGATTCTCAGATAGAAGAGTGCCCACTCGCTCGACCAGGAAGCCCCTGGGGGACAGCTCTGGTATCCGTTAATCTCCCACTTTCCGCTGCATGTATCCACGGGAATGTAAAAAAGAAAAGGAGAAATAGGGAAGAGCTTTCCAACCCCGGCGCGAAGAACCGAAAGAAGATCCGACTTGTCGGAGGCATCGTAAAGGCGGCCCATCAGATCGATGAGTTTTTTGCAGGTGTCGGAGGACATGGGATCCATGAAAGATCTCCTGAAACCGTCCCTCGTATGCAATGCATGCACGCGGCACTTATAGCATACGGGAAAACATCAACGCATATCGGTCGTTTGTCTAGCATTATGTATTAATAATGACGAGAAGCATCATAAATAAAAAAAAAATAAAAAAATATCCTACTTAAGTAGTACATGAACAAACCTTAGATGAATTTACTTTTTCATATCAGATGGTAGTCTTTGTTTATCCAGACCTGAAATAATGTTGGAAATTCGTTCCGGGGAAAGGCGGCATGTGGAAAGCCCAATCGGCCCTTTCCGCTCCCTGTTGAAGGAGATCCCATGAGATCCCGCTTTAAACTTACGTTGTTCTCCATCCACGTCTTCTCGTTTTTCTTAACCCTTGGGTTCGTCGAAGAAATGCCCCTTCCCTGCCCTTCCCTGGCAGCGGATCCGTCGATCCTGTCGAATTCCCATCACTCTTTATCCATTCTTTTCCACAGACACTTTAGCGATTCCACGGGATCTTCAGGCCGTCTCTCGCCGGCAACGATATACCGCGCTCTCTCTCCAGCCGTTGTCGCCGTCGCCGGGTTCAATAACGAAGGCAAGGGCGAGCTGGGGGCAGGAAGCCTTGTCACCAAAAGGGGTGACGTACTGACAAATGCCCATGTCATCATGGACAAGGAGACGGGACACCCTTTTGTCCATCTTTTCATTTATTACAAGCCCAACAAACTTTCGGGGGACCCGGCGGTGGACCTTCACCACCGGACAAAAGCCAAATTGGAGCGCTATAACACCACTCTTGACTTGGCCCTTTTGAGGCCGATCGATCCCCCACCCTTCCCCTCCCGAATCGTCTTGGCCAATTCCTCAGACGTCGTTCCCGGACAGCGCGTGGTTGCCATCGGGAACCCCGAGTCCGGAGGCCTCTGGTCCATGACGGAGGGAATCATCAGTACCAGAATCCTCGACTTTGAAGGGGTTCCCGGCAAGAACGTCTTCCAGACGGATGCGGGGATGAATCGGGGAAACTCCGGTGGACCGCTGATTGACTCTCGCGGCCACATGGTCGGCATCGATACGGCCATCGCCAGAAAGGCAGCCGATGGACTTGCCATCACCAGCATTAATTTCTCACTTCAATCCAACGTGGCCAGAAAATGGATCCAACATTCGGGAGGTTGGCCCGATGAGCCTCTGTCAGGGAGCAATGTTCCTCTTTTCGAACATCATGAACTCGACTCCCACACGGAAAATCTCACAACCCTTTCGAGCCCTCCCCCTCCATCTTCCCGGGGGGCCCTTCAAGGTCTTGTGACTCCCCCCCACCCCTTTCGGGCACCGTCGGTCCTTGAAATGGAAATGAAGAAGCTTGAAGACCTTGGCAACTCCATGCACCAGGATATCCTGAAAAAACTTGGGGGGAAAGCCACCCTCCCCCCCAATTAACATCAACTGATTTGGACATTACAATCCATCGATTACTCTAAAGCCGAGGAGCTCTCCATGATTCGATCCTCTTCTGTCAAAAAGGTTCTTCTCCCTCTCCTTCTTGTTTCCTTCGGACTTTCCGCCTGCGCCCATGAAGGGGGGGGGCTCGCCAGGACCTCGAGCGCCCCTTCTTGGGTCCAACGAGGATCCTGTTTCGATCCTCAGCAGAAAATCATCTGCGGAGTGGGGATTGCCCAACACATTCCTGACCTCTCCATGGCAGCTCAAACTGCCGACATGCGGGCGACGGCCAAAGTGGCGCAAGAGCTCAAGACCTATACCGCCATCCTGGCGAAGTCCTATCAAAATAGCGTGGCTGGCGGCGCCAACGAGGATCAGACCGCTGCCGAACAAGAAGTCACCAATACAATCAAAGCCTTTACCAAAATGACTCTCCGTGGCGTCATGATCGTCGACCACTACAAGGATACCGACGGGACAATTTACGCCAAGGCCGAGATTGATCTAGCGACCTTCAAGAACATGCTCAAGCAATACAAGGATATGAACGCCAAGATGAAAAAGGCGATCGAGAAGGATGCCGACAAGGGGTTCGATGAACTGAGCAAGGAAGAATCCAAGCATTGAAACCATTGAAGTATGAAAAACTCAGTCGTGGCGATTTCAGCACACAAGGCAATGTGTGGCTTTAACCTAGCGTGATCGACTCTTCTGATGGGATGAACGGTTGCCCACTGAATATCTGTACCGAGGTCAATCTTTCGGGAGGAGGTTAGCCATGGAAACATGGAAAGCGGATCCTAGTCGCTGCAGGATACGAAAACTTCCTGAGATATGCTTCTCTTATGCAGTCAAGGCGGCCGTCCTCTTCCTCCTGCTCCTGCCCCCAAGTGTGACACTTCTCCTTTTTTTCAAACCCGCATTTGCCGACCCTGACCGTGATCTTTCGGTCGCCGCTCATGCGGGAGACATCTCAAAACTCCGTAGCTCTCTTGCTCAAGGGGCCAATCCTAATGCCATTGATCCATCGGGAGGAATGACGGCTCTGATGTGGGCGGCAGCCGCAGGACAAAAGGCGGCGGCGGAAATCCTCCTGAAATCAGGAGCCCACGTCAACACGCCCAACAATGAAGGTCGAACTGCCCTCATGGTTGCATCCCGGCACGGAAAAAATGATGTTGTCCTTTTTCTTCTCGACCATGAGGCCGACGTCAACGCCCGGGACAACAAGGGGTCGACCGCCCTCATGCGGGCGGCCGTCGGGGGCCATGCCAATACCGCCCGGATCTTGCTTACCCATGGGGCCAACCCCAACACCCCCGACGACAACAACGGAGTCACGCCCCTCATGATGGCGACATTCAAGGGCCATGAAGACGTCGTCCGAGTTCTGATCTCAGGGGGGGCGAACATCAACGCGCGAAACAACTTCGGGGGAACAGCCCTTATGGGTGCCGCCCAATCGAATCAGGCGGGAATCGCCAAGCTCCTGATTGCCGGTGGTGCCGAAGTTGACGCCCGGGATGACGAAGGAGAGACAGCCCTCCTCTTTGCTTCGGCGTCAGGGGCAACGAAGGTGATTCCATTGCTGATCTCCGCCAAGGCCGACGTCAACGTTCAGGATCGAAAGGGGGAAACGGCCCTTATGGAAGCAGCATGGAAGGGACACTCTCAGGTCGTTCAGGACCTGATCGGGGCCGGAGCCGATCCCCTTCTGGCCGACAATGAGGGACACACGGCGGTGGCGCTGGCCATGAAGATGAAAAACGGGAGAATCGAGACCTCTCTCCGAAAAGCCATGAAGGCAGCCGTGGTCAGCGGAAATCGCATTATCTCCTCCTCCCACATTTATAAAGGCCCCCACAACTCCCTCTCTTCGGGGCGGTCATTCTCTATGGAAAAGTCTCCGCGTCCCAAACCGGGAGAAGACTTTCCCTTCGCCCTCCCCCACCCCCATTGATCCGGAAATGCCGGAAGGACCGCGAAATGTCGAAGACCGTTCTTCCCAGAGAATCTTCCCCCCTCAAAAAAGCAATTTCAGAAGACAGCCGTCGACCTTTATGGAAGACGGCCGAATCGTTGTGCGCCCTTTTTTTTGCCATCGCCCCACTTTCCCTCTCCGGGTGCGCCCACCAGGCGCCTGCGCCTCAGGTTTCCGCTTCCGTCGGGACGGGGCAGAGCGGACTCTTAGAGCACGCCGAAGGATTCTCCGATCCTCGCGCTCAAAGGTCCAACAGTCAGGGATTCTCCACCGGGACTGCCCCCTCTCCGACCCAAGCGCTCATCCTGGGAAAGGACCCTCGCGGCTGCACCTGGCTTGAAAGCTCGGGAAGCGCCACAGGGGGGGCCGCAGATCCGCCGAAGGCCATCCGCTCCCTGGCCGTCTCCCGGGCCGAGGAGCTTGCCATTCGAACACTTCTGGGAGGGCAGGACGTCGAAACCACCTTTTTGAGCGAACAGTCCTCCTACGCCGGAAGATCCGACCAATATGTGGAAAGCGATCTCCGGGCACAAAAAAGAGCGCGCA
>JAJZHW010000019.1 GCA_021810805.1 Nitrospirota bacterium | reverse complement strand
AGATCTCCCCTCCCTGATGGCGGAAGTCGGGCGACTCAGATTCGACCTCGAGGCGGCCCTGTCCCAGGGAACCGATGCCACCCCCATGGCGGGGGCCCGGGTCCGCACGGTGGGAGGGAACTTCGTCATGGGCCGGCCGGTGGGGGTCCTGGGCGGCATCGACCACCTTTATGCCGGCAAGGTGAGACGCATCGAGGCGGAGGCCCTCCGGCGCCATCTCGAGGGGGGAGAGGTCGTCATCATGCCCCCCTTCGGATTCTCCCCCACCGGCGAGACCTTCTACATCCCGGCGGAGGAGGTGGCCTCCCGCACTGCCGTCGCCCTCTCCGCCGCCAAGATCATCCGGCTCGAACCAACGCCACTTGTTTGTGACGGTCAGGGTGCGCCCCTGCGTCAGCTGACCCTGGCGGAGGCCCGACGTCTCCCCGGCGAATCCCTGCCACCGTCCCTTTTGGAAGCCCTCGACTCCCGGGAGATCCGGCTCCACCTCCTCGATGCCCGGATCGACGGAGCCCTGCTCCTTGAACTCTTTACCCGCGACGGGATCGGAACACTCATCTCCCGGGATCCCTTCGAGCACATCCGCAAGGCGACCCTCGACGACCTCGTGGAGATCCTCGAGATCATCCATCCCCTGGAAGAAAAGGGAATCCTGGTCCAGCGACCGAGAGAGCGTCTCGAGATGGAGCTCGACCATTTCACGGTGGCCATCCGGGACCGGTCGGTCATCGGCTGCGTCTCCCTCACCCCCTACCCCGAGTCCGGGACCGCCGAGATGGCCTGCCTGGCGCTCCTCCCCGAATACCGGGGGCAGGGGCGCGGAGGAGAGCTTCTGGCCTGGTGCCGAAAGGAAGCCTCAAAGCAGGGTCTTTCCTCCCTCTTCGTCCTGACGACCCAGTCCTCCCGCTGGTTCATCGAACGCGGCTTCAGGGAAGGCTCTCCCGACGATCTCCCCCCCGGGCGCCGAGCCCTCTACAACCCCGCCCGGAAGAGCCAGATCCTTCTCTCTTTACTCTCCAACTCCGGCACCTCCTCCCGAGGGTAGATGTCGGAAGGCCCCCTCTTGGGGGTTAGGACCTTTCCCCGAGGCGTTCCGTCAGGATCTCCCGGAGAAGCTCCTCCTGGGGGCGAAGGTCGCGCCCCTTTCGAAGGAGGATCCCGATCTCCCGGAACTCCCCGAACCCCTCCACCGGACGGACGGCAATCGCCGGGTACCGTCCCGGCACTGAGGAGAGGAGCCTCTCCGGAAGGATCGAGAGCCCCAACCCCATCTCCACCGCCGCGGCGATCGACTCCAGCGTCTCGAGCTCCGTCACGGAGAGCGGGCGTAGTCTCTTCTTTCTGAAGGCCCGGTCGATCAGCTCCCGAGTGGCCGAGCCGGCCGGCGGCAGGATGAGAGGGGAGCTGGCCAGCTTCTCCAGGGAGAGGGCCGGAAGGGGACGGCCCGCATTTCTTCTGACCTCCTCCGGTTCGGCGGGAGTAGCCCCGGCAAAGGTATCCCGCCAGAGGCGCTCGGACCTGAGCCCCTCCCCCCGGACAGGAAGCGTGGCCACCGCCATGTCCACCTCTCCCTGGCGGACCTTCCCCGCGATGGCCTCCGAGCTTCCGAGGACAAGGGTGATCCCCACCCCGGGAGATCGCCGGCCGAACTCCCGAAGGGGAGGGGCCAGACCGTTCGACGCCACGTAGTGGCTGCATCCCAGCACCAGCCGGTCCCGGGTGAGTCCGTCCGCCTCCCGCACCCGCCGGAGGGCCTCCCCCACCTGCCGGACGATCTCCTCCGACTCCCGGAGAAGGACCTCCCCGGCCTTGGTCAGTCGGACCCCCCGCCCGAACCGGGCGAAGAGGGGCGCTCCGACCTCCCGGGAGAGCATGGCCATCTGCCGGGTCACCGCCGGCTGGGTCATGTGGCGCTCCTCCGCGGCCCGATGCATGCTTCCGTGGAGGGCCACCGCCCGGAATGTCTCGAGGTAGTCGAGGTTCAGCGTGCTACCGATCATTTTTTCCTATCTTTTTGCTAAAAAAGTTTCAATTTACTTATTGAATGACATTTTCTACACTAGAAGAATCGATTGCAAGCGAAGCCTGCCGGCCGGGAAAGAAAAAAACAACGACTCTCCTGCCGGAGGGGACATCCGGAAGGATTATCAAGGAGAACGCCATGCCCCGCACCATCATCGACAAGATCTGGGAGAACCATGTGGTCACCGAAGAGAACGGGACCGCCCTTCTCTATATCGACCGCCACCTCGTCCACGAGGTGACGAGTCCCCAGGCCTTCGAAGGCCTCAGAATCGCCGGCCGCAAGGTTCGCCGGCCAGAGCTGACCTTTGCCGTCCCCGACCACAACGTGCCCACCACCGACCGCTCCCGGGGCATCGCGGACCCCGTCAGCGCCCTTCAGGTGGATACGCTGGCCGACAATGCCCGCCATTTTGGCGTGACCCACTTCGCCATGAACGACCCCCGTCAGGGGATCGTCCATGTGATCGCCCCCGAGCAGGGGATCACCCTCCCGGGGCAGACCATCGTCTGCGGCGACAGCCACACCGCCACCCACGGCGCCTTCGGCTCCTTGGCCTTCGGGATCGGCACCTCCGAGGTCGAGCACGTCCTGGCCACCCAGACCCTCGCCCAAAGCCGTCCCCGCACCATGGAGATCCGGCTCGTGGGGCAGCCTCCCCGCGGCATCACCCCCAAGGACCTGATCCTGGCGGTCATCGGCCAGATCGGGGCGGCGGGCGGGACCGGCTATGTCATCGAGTTCACCGGGGATCCGGTGCGGGCACTGTCGATGGAAGGGCGCATGACCCTTTGCAACATGGCCATCGAAGCCGGGGCCCGGGCCGGCCTCGTGGCCCCCGACGCCACCACCTTCGCCTACATCAAGGGCCGCCCCTACGCCCCCAAGGGCGAGACCTGGGAGAAGGCGGTGGCCGCCTGGAAAGAACTTCCCTCCGACCCCGGTGCCACCTATGACAAAACGGTCCTCGTGGACGTCTCGGCCCTTTCTCCCCAGGTGACCTGGGGCACCAACCCCGGACAGGTCGTCGGGGTCGACGGCCGCGTTCCCGACCCGGAGTCCTTCTCCGACGCGGTGGTCAGAGATTCGGCCCGGAAGGCCCTGGCCTACATGGGGCTCACCCCCGGGACACCGCTCGCCGAAATCCCCGTCACCCGGATCTTCATCGGCTCCTGCACCAACGGACGCATCGAGGATCTCCGGGCGGCGGCCCGGGTCGCCAAGGGCCGGAAGGTCGCTCCGGGGGTCTCCGCCATGGTCGTTCCCGGCTCGGGGCTGGTCCGGACCCAGGCGGAGCAGGAGGGCCTGCACACGATCTTTCTCGAGGCGGGATTCGAATGGCGCGAGCCGGGATGCTCCATGTGCCTGGGGATGAACCCCGACCAGCTGGCCCCCTTCGAGCGCTGCGCCTCGACCTCGAACCGCAACTTCGAAGGGCGTCAGGGCAAGAACGGGCGAACCCACCTCGTGAGCCCCGAGATGGCGGCCGCCGCGGCCGTCTCCGGCCGCTTCGTCGACCACCGGACCCTCGCCTGATCCCGACACTCTTACCTTCAAGGAGCCCGATATGGATGCCTTTGTGACCCTCGACGCCCTGGCCGCCCCTCTCGACCGGGCCAATGTGGATACCGACGCCATCATCCCCAAGCAGTTCCTCAAGACCATCCGGCGAACCGGTCTGGGAGTGGCACTTTTCTACGACTGGCGCTACAAGGACGCCCCCAGCGACGGACGAACCGAAGGGCTCGTTCCCGATCCCTCCTTCGTCCTGAACGACCCGCGCTACAAGGGCGCCAGGATCCTTCTGGCCCGGGAGAACTTCGGGTGCGGATCCTCCCGCGAGCATGCCCCCTGGGCCCTCCTCGACTATGGCTTCCGGGCGATCGTGGCCCCCTCCTTCGCCGACATCTTCTACAACAACTGCTTCAAGAACGGGATTCTTCCCGTGGTCCTCCCCGCTGATCACGTGGATCGCCTCTTCCGGGAGGTGGCCGCGACTCCGGGCTACCGCCTCACCATCGACCTCCCCTCCCAAAAGGTGCTCCTCCCCTCGAAGGAGAGCTTTTCCTTCTCCATCGACCCGGTCCGGAAGAACCATCTTCTGGAGGGGCTCGACGAAATTGGCCTGGCCGAGAAAAAGGCTCCTCTCATCGAGGCCTATGAAAAGCGCCGTCAGGAGCGCGAACCCTGGCTCGTTCCGGCCGCGCCCGGAGGACGGTAACCTTGTCGACCCTCGCCCCGGCTCCCCCTCCCGGCGACCGGGGCTCGCCAATGGTCCGGGCGCTGCTTCTCCTGATCCTTCTGGGGACGGCCGCCGACGTTCTGGCCCCCTACTTCGTCCCTCTCCTGTGGGCCGCGATCCTGGCCTTCGCCACCTATCCCCTGCTCGTCTTCCTTCGGCGTTTCGTCAAGCGACCGCTTCTGTCGGCCCTTCTCATGACGGGACTCTTTCTGGGGCTGGTCATCGCCCCCCTGCTCTCCTTCGCCCTCCCCCTGACCCAGGAGATCCTCACCGAGGTCGCCAAGTTCCGCAGCTTCGCGGAAAACCCCCAGGCCACCCTTCCTCCCTGGGTGGACCACCTGCCCGTCATCGGTCCCCGGATCGAGGGAGGGTATCAGAACTTCCGGAGCCACACCCCCAGCCTCTCCATCTTCCTCGACAAACTTCAGTCCCACCTTCTGACATGGGGGGACCGTCTCTTTTCCATCATGACCGATGCCGGCAAGATCGCCGTCAAGACGCTGATCCTTCTCTTGGGGCTCTTTGCCTTCTACCTCCGGGGCCCCGAGCTCTGGGCCGGGATCCGGACCCTTCTTCTCCGTTTCGGGGGACCGGCCACCGAGCGCCCCTTCAGCCAGATTGCCCCCGTCACCCGGGGGGTGGTCTACGGGATGTTCTTTACGGCCCTGGCCCAGGCCATTCTGGCCGGGATCGGCTTCGGGGTGGCCCGGGTGCCCGAAGCCCTTCTTCTGACCTTTCTCCTGTTCTTTCTGGCGCTTTTCCCCATGGGGGCGGTGGCCGTCTGGCTCCCTGCCTCCTTCACCCTTCTGGCCCAGGGCCGCACCCTCGCCTTTATTCTCTTTCTCGTCTGGAACGCGATCGTCGTCGGCGGGATCGAGAATGTCATCAAACCCATCTTCATCGGCCGATCCTCCGAGATGCCCTTCATTCTCATCCTTCTGGGCGTTCTGGGGGGGCTTGAAGCCTTCGGGATCATCGGCCTCTTCATCGGTCCCGTGATCCTGGCCATCCTTCAGACCCTCTGGCAGGACGCCACCCAGCCGCCTCCCCCTCCCTCGATCGAACCGCCGAAGACACAATAAGAGAAGCTCGACAATCCTGCTTTTCGAAGGCGAAGGGAAGGATAGCGCGGAGGGCAGGGCCGTCCATGCATTGGCTTTCAGTGCGGGGTTTTCTGCGACAATGCCCAACATGAAAAGAATTCAAGCCTTTGGAGAGGCGGGGCAAAGGGGACAAGAGCCCTCTGCGAGGGGGGAAAAACCGTCAGGGATTTTGAAGGGGTGATCCGGAGTGGAACGTGGGGGGACGGACACTGAATTTTCAGTGAAGTCTAAGCTCCTCGGGCATGGGGAACGTTCGTCTGATCTCCAATGCCCAGCAAAAATCCTTGAACACTGACATCTTCGTCAATGCCATCCCAATGGAGCCCTGCCCCTCCACCGCTCATTTCATCGTGGCTCCGTTGTTCAGATGTTGCATAAAGAAGTCGGGCGAAATAGGCCAAGGGGACTCCCAACCGACGCCCGTCGGACAGATCGACCCGCATGAATTCCTGACCAAAACTCACCGCCTCAGCCAAAGTATTCATGCCATGGCCTTTCAATGATTTCCCGATTTTCCAGGGTGACTCTGGCCAGTTCGGTCAAGTCGCCACTGCCCAGACCGTAACTTGACACGAGCCGGACTTCCGGGCTGAGCAAGAACTTGACTGGAGCATTTCCGCATCGAACTTGAATGTGGGGACTCTCCCGAGGGCTCCCTTCGTTGGGAAAGAAAAAGAACTTGTAACTTTTGCATCTTAAGACAACCGGCTCCGGCAATCCTTCATTCAAAGGAAGCGGTCACCCTTGTGCCTCGAATGAGCGCCCCTTCGAACGTCCCCCGCATCGTGCCACCCGGCAACGATTTCACCTTTTCCGGGACATCCGGGAGCCTTTGGCCCCCTCCCGGCCTTTGGGGGCCTCTTTCATGGCGGAGTCGAAGAAGACCCGGATCAGCTCGTCCATGGTCTCCACCGGATGGATTGTGAGGTCGCGTTTGACCTCGTCGGGAAGTTCGACGGTATCCTTCAGGTTCTTGGCGGGGAGATAGATGGTCGTGATCCCCGCCTCGCGCGCCCCGATGAGCTTCTCCTTGATGCCCCCCACCGGAAGGACCCTCCCCGACAGGGAGATCTCTCCGGTCATGGCCACGGTCGAAGGGACAGGGATCCCGGTGGCCAGGGAGAGGATGGCGGTGGTCATGGTGATGCCCGCCGAAGGGCCGTCCTTGGGGATGGCCCCCCCCGGCACATGGATGTGGATCTCGTCCTTCGAAAAGAACTCGGGCGGGATCCCGAGGGTTTTGGAGCGGGACTGGGCAAAGGACAGCGCCGTCCGCGCCGACTCCTTCATCACGTCGCCGAGCTGCCCCGTCAGGATGAAGCCCTTGGAGCCGGGGATCGCCACCGACTCCACAAAGAGCACCTCTCCCCCGTTGGGGGTCCAGGCCAGCCCCGTCACGATCCCCGGGCCGCTCTTTCTCAGGCGGGTCTCCGGCTCGATATATTCGTTGCCGAGATAGCGGGCAAGATCCGTCCCCTTCACGACGATCTTCTTTTTCCGCGACTGAAGGGCCCGGTCCCGGACGACCTTCCGGAGAATCGAGGTGATCTTCCGGTCGAGGTTTCTGACGCCGGCTTCCCGGGTGAACTCCCGGATGATCTTTTTCAGGGTCGCGTCGGGAAGGTCGAACTCCCGGGGGTCGAGCGACAGCTCCCCCATGGCCCGGGGGATCAGATGGCTGCGGGCGATATGGAGCTTTTCCTCCCAGGTGTATCCCGACAGGGGGATGAGATCCATCCGGTCCAGCAGGGGGGGCGGAATCGTCTGCGCCACATTGGCGGTGGTGATGAAGAAGACCCGGGACAGGTCGAAGGCCAGATCGAGGTAGTGGTCGCGAAAGTCCTTGTTCTGGGCCGTATCGAGAACCTCGAGCAGGGCCGCGGAGGGATCGCCCCGGTAGTCGGCGCCCACCTTGTCGATCTCGTCGAGCATGAAGACCGGGTTTTTCGTCTGGGCCTTGCGAAGGCCCGCGATGATCCGGCCGGGCATCGCCCCCACATAGGTGCGCCGGTGGCCTCGGATCTCGGCCTCGTCGCGCACGCCGCCCAGGGAGACCCGGACGAACTCCCGTCCCAGTGCCCGGGCGATGGACTGCCCCAGCGTGGTTTTCCCGACGCCGGGAGGTCCCAGAAGACACAGGATCGGCCCCCTTCCCCCCTCGTTTTTCTTCTTTTTCCGGGCCAGGACGGCCAGTTCGTCGAGGATCCGCTCCTTGACCTTTTCCAGGTCGTAGTGGTCGGCATCGAGGATCCGTCGGGCCTCCACGAGGTCGTAGGACTCGGGAGACTCCCTGTTCCAGGGAAGATCGAGGACGACGTCGAGATAGGTGCGGATGACCTGGGCCTCCTGGGACTGCCCCCCCGCCTTCACCAGGCGCGAGATCTCCCGGGAGACTTCCTTTTCCGCCTCGGGGGAGAGCCCCACCTCCTGGGCCTTCTGCCGGTAGCGGACGACCTCCTCGTCCCCCTCCTCGCCGTCCCCCAGCTCCTTCTGGATCGCCTTCATCTGCTCCCGGAGAAAGAAGTCCCGCTGGGACTTCTGAACCTCGTCGGCAATCTTCGACTTGATCTTCCCCCCCAGCTCCTGGATCTCGATTTCCTTCACCAGATGGCGGGCGATGAGATGGAGCTTTTCCTCCAGGGTCCCCGCCTCGAGGACCTCCTGGCGCTCCCCCACCGGAAGCCTCAGGAAGGTGGCGATGAGGTAGCACAGGTGGAAGGGGTTCTCGACGTTGAGGGTCATCGTCTCGAACTCGTCGGGGAGGTAGGAGGCCAGGGTCCCGAGTTTTTTCGCCTGGGAGAGAATTGTTCGCAGCAGGGCCTCGGTGGTGTCGGTCTTTTCCGGAAGCTCCGGAAGCTCCGAGATATGCGCACGGGGATAGGGCGACTCAGGGATTTCGCGGTCGAGACGGACCCGACGGACTCCCTGGACCATGATGGCGATCCCCCCGGCGGGGATCCGGAGAAGCTTGTGGATGACAACAAGGGTTCCCACGTCGTAATGGTCGGAGGGCTCCGAGGCTGCCGGAGCCGGAGGACCGTCCTCGAAGATCTCCCGGGCCTCTTCCGGGGAGATGATCTCCGGGGCGGACGCCTCGCCTTCGCCCTTCTTCCCGGCGACACAGACGAGGGTCTTGGGGTCCCGATTCATGGCATCGTCGATGGCCGCCATGGCCCGGGGATCGTGGAAGGCGATCGAGGCCAGGATATGGGGGAAGACGACCGTGTCGTTCAAAACGACATAGGGGGAGTCGGGGGGAACTTTGATCGGATCGTCGGCCACTATCCGGCTCCTTCATGGAAGCTGATGGGAACGGTCACCGTCTGCTTGGGCTTCTTGCCCACGATGATCCGCAGAAATCCCGAGGCATACTCGGCCCGCACCGGACGTCCCTCGATCCCGTCCCGGAGAAGGAAGACGCGCTCGAAGTCTCCGTAGTTGATCTCCATCTGGACAAAGTTCTTTTTCTTCTGGGGTTCGTAGGTCTTGGATTCGTCCTTCCGGGTCCCCCGAACCACGAGGCGGTTGGACTCCACCACGATGGAGATCTCGTCTTTTGAGACCCCGGCCAGATCCATCTTGATCACCGTCTCGTCGTCGGTCTCGTAGATGTCGGTCATGGGAGACCAGCGACCGTCTCCCGCCGCCTTGAAGACGATATCGGGCCACATCCCCTTGGAGAGGGCCCCTTCAAGCTGCCAGAAAAATCGTTCCATGTCGTGAGGTTTCACGTGGGAATCTCCATGGGTTTGTTCATTGTTTCCTGCCGGGACACTGTCATTCTATCGCGGATCCGCGGGGAGGTGAAAGACCTGGAAGAAGGAGCCCAAGGCTCGTCTTGCCCCCTACCCTCCCTCCCCTCCTTTTCCGGAAAGGCGCTGGCGCTGGATCTCGTAGAGCCTCCGGAGCTCGTCCGCCGTCGTCGCATCCTCCGCCCGCTTGTCCCCCCTGGGCCCGGAGACCATCCGGGGAAAGCGCAGGGCGAAGCCTTCCTCCTCGCCTTCGCGTCGACCCGCCCTGTGGGTGGGGGATCGGGTAAGCTCGTCGGCCAGGACGGAGACCACCACGGTGGGTCGCACCCAGAAGTCGGGGACGAGCCCCGAAACGACGCCGGCAGGAGGGCCCTCGGTACGAAGCTCCTCCAGGATCGCCCGGAGATCCCGCCACCCCTCTTCGGAGAGTCCCGATCCGATCCGGGCCACCGACTGGAACTCCCCCGTCCCGGGATCGTAGACCGCCCCCAGAACCGCTCCGATGCCCAGCTTGGTCCGAAGACCCTTCCCCCGATAGTAGCCGATAAGGGCCAGATCCACCGTATCGGAGAGGGCGCTCTTGTAGGAGCGCTTTAGCTTGATCCAGTTGAAGTTCCTCGAGCCGGCGGCATAGACCCCGTCGAGACGCTTGGCGATCACCCCCTCGAAGCCCTCCTCCACGACCTCGTCGAAGAAGAGATCGACTTCGTGGGGATCCTCGGTCACGATGAGCCGCGAGGCACCGAAGACGCCCTCCGGAGGGAGCTCCCGGTCGGCGATCCCCCGGACCCGAACGGGGAAGAGTCCCTCGAGGATCTTCCGGCGCTCCGAAAAGGGCCGTTCCATAAGAGAGACGCCGTCGAGATAGAGGATGTCGAAGACGAGACATTTGAGGGGGATCTCCGAGGACTTTTCCAGGACGTTGTGCTTGCGCTTTCGGGTGATGGTGACCTGGAAGGGGTGGTAGGAGTCGTTCTCGGCATCGTATCCCAGCGCCTCCCCCTCGAAGATGGCGCTACGGCCGGCGAAGATCTCCACCGCTGCCCGGGCGATCTCGGGAAACATGGCCGTCGTCTCTTCGAGGTTTCGGGAAAAAAGGCGGGAGACCTTTCCGTCCACATGGATCTGGCAGCGAAAGCCGTCGTACTTGGACTCCACGGCGGCCCGGCCGATCTTCTCGACGATCTCCTCCCCCGACCCCAGCCTCTCGCACAGGGCCATGCGCACGGGGTAGCCCACCATCGGGGAGATCTTCCGTATCCCTGCCCGTCCCTCCTCCCGCAGCACGGCGCCCACGCGGCCGAGGTCGGAGCAGAGGTTGTAGGCTCCCTCGAGCTCCTCCCGAACCTTCTTGCGCTCGGCCTTCCGAGCGGTCCCGTCGTCGGATGCGGGCACCTCGGTTTGAACCAGGGCATCGAGGATCGTCGCGTCGCCTACCCCCAGGCGAAGCCGTCCCATGACGAATCGGCCGACAAACCGGGCGGAGAGCGGCGACACATCCGCCAGGAGGCGGGAAAGGTGGAGGATCTTGTCCTCCTGGGACCCCGCTCCCGAAAGACGGGAGATGGCGAGAAGGCGATCATAGACCTCGGCAAGGGAGACCGGGGGTCTCTCTCCCGACGGCAGGAGGCTTTCTGCCAGAAGGCCCGGGTCCCCCGTCGCCGCCAGGCGCTCCTTGAGGTCAGCTTCGGAAAGAGGGGACTTCAACGTCTCCAGGGCCCGGCCGATGGCGCGAAGGAGGAGGCTTCCGGCCATGCCCATGGGCTCGCCGGCAAAGGAGGGCATGAGCTGCCCCTGAACCATGTAGAGGGCCTTGGCGGTTTCGTCCGGGGAGAGATCGAGAAGCAGGTTCGAGAGGCCCTTCGCCAGATCGATGCGGCCCGAGGTCTTCTCGAGCGCCTCGAGGCCCTCGGCAAATCGGTCAAAAATCACTGGAACCTCCTGAAATCCGACAAAGAACCGCCTTCACTCGCACAGAAAGCGTCTCGATTTCGGCCAATGCATTGGAGTATGATGAAACGAGAAGGCAGAAGGGACCGACAGCCTCGAAAAATCGGTCCCGAAGAATTCACGTGCGGTCTGGAAGCGAGGAGACGACCATGAGCGAAGATCTTTTGAAGGCGTCCTCCCGGGCGACGACCTTTTCCGTTGGACTTTTGCTGGCGGGAATCCTGGCCGGGGGCCTCTCCGGATGCAGCGCCTTCACCTTCAACGGCCATACCTTCGGAGGCTCCGACACCCCGGCTCAGACGGCCGGCTCGCCGCCCGACAACGCCCCACCCCTCCCCGCGGCCTCTTCGACCGGAGCCACCACGCCCGCCTTCTCCTCGGGAGAGCATCTGGGAAAAACCGAACCTTTGGGCCTGGCCCCTCTCGGCCAGGATCAGAGCCCCCGGTCCCAGCTCATGAACGAGGGGACACTCGGATACATGCTGGACCATCTCTTCGGCGGCACCAATCCCCAGATCTCCGCCCCCTACCTTCCGCCGGCCACCTACAGCACCACAACGGCAGGAGGCGTTCCCGGAGGTCTCTGGCCCGGAAACTGGTGGATCGAAGGGCAAGGGGGCGGATACAACATGGTCCACCTCCCCTGATCCCCTTCTTCGGGATCGGGAGGGAGTCTGCCCCCGTCCGATCCCCCTTGCAAGCCGGGACCGTCTAGGGGGTTTTTCCCGGAGGCGGACTCGCAGGAGAAGACGGGGCAACGGTGCGGGTGGCCAGGATGTGGCTCCACATGGCCTTTGCCTTGTCCCACTGCCCTTCGTTCATTGTCGTCTGCACCCGGTAGAGGCTCTTGATGGCGTGGTAGGTGAGCTCTCCCCGGAGATTGCTGATCTCCTCAAGAACCGGCTTGACCTTCCCCAGATCGATCGGATACTTTCCCACCTCCGTCGAAAGCGTCAGGGCATCCTTCTGGATCCTCCGCCCAATCTCCTCGCTCCGGCTCCGGAAGTCCCCCTGAATCTCGCGAAGAGCGGCCGTCTGCCCGGAGCTGAGGGCCAGAGAAGGGCTCTGGGTGGGAATCCACGAGAGGAAGAGATCGGTCGAGACGACGCTCGTCTGAAGGGCCGAAAGATCTCCGGCCCGGGCGGAGGAGGAAGCGAGAAGAACCCCCCACGAAACGGCAACGACAAGCCCCACCCCCGCCAAGATCCGGCCCGAGAGTCCCTTCCGATTTTTTCTGTCCACGACAAACCTCCTGAAAGTCCTCTGTTCACCCTGCGCCCCGGCCCGCGATCCGGCCCGAGATCCGGACCGATCCGGCTGGAAAATTCCGGGAAGCCATCCGACAAGGATTCTTCCGGATCCTCTCCCTATTTTCTTGAATCGAGGACTCCATTATCGGTCAAAAACGGCGGATCTACAACTGCCGGGAGGGCGCACCAAAGCCTGGCATCCTGGAGGGATCTATCGTCGGCCTCCTGGCGAAAAACTTCAAAAAAGCCCTTCCCCGTGATACATTTGAGGCGCCATGACGACGCTGCCCTCCCCCACAACCCGCTTCCCACATCCCTCTTCCCGAGGGGGCCGTCTCCTGATCTTTCTGACGGCCGGCGCGGGATTCGGCACTCTCTTCGACACGAAGTCTCTTGCATCCCCCTTTTTCCCGGCGATCGTTCTCCTGCTCTTGCCCTTTTTTCTCCTTCCTTCCCGCACCGGAAGAGAAGGCTTTTTGGAGGGATTTCTCTTTGGACTCTCCGCCAATATCATCGGCGTCCGCTGGATCACCGTCAGCATGGAGGAGTATGGCCACATTCCTCCCGTCCTTGCTCTGGGGGGGCTTTCGCTCTTCTCCGTCTATCTGGCCCTCTACCCGGGGCTCTTCCGACTGATCTCCCATCGTCTGGCTTTCTGGGACCACTCTTCCGGCTCCCTGCGATCTCGTAGCCTCTGGATGGGCCCGGCCCTCTGGGTCGTCTGCGACGCAGGCAAGACCGAAATCCTCACGGGATTTCCCTGGAACCCCCCGGGATCGCTGCTCTTCTCCCACCCCCTGCTGGCCCTTCCTGCCCAGATCGTCGGAACCACCGGGCTGTCCTTTCTCATCCTTCTCGAAACGGCTCTCCTGGCCTTTGCCCTGTCGAAGGTCCTCCGTACCCGGGATATCGGGAAAGCTCCCTGGATCCTCCTGCCGGTCGCCCTCTTCGCCCTCTGGCTCCTGTGGGGAATGGCCCTGAGGAACGCTCCGGACAGCTCTCCATCCCTGCCGATCGCCCTGGTGCAGGGGAACATCCCCCCCGACCAGAAATGGTCGGCCGAGACGCTCAAAAAAAATCTCGCCCTCTATCTTTCGCTGTCGAGACAGGCCATAGGGGAGGGGGCCCGCCTCCTCGTCTGGCCGGAGACGGCCCTTCCCGCGGTCTACAACGGACCGAGGACCCATATGGGACCGCTCCTCTCCCCGACCCTTTCGCCTTCGGGATCTTCCGGAGCCCTCCTCCTCACAGGGGCGGTGGGAGAGCGCCCGGATCCCGGCTCGCCCTTCGGTCTCTCCTTTACCAACTCCGCCGTTCTCTATTCTCCGGCAGGAGAGGTGGCCGGCCATTACGACAAGCGCCATCTGGTCCCCTTCGGGGAGTTTCTTCCCCTTCCCGCCCTTTTCGGATGGCTTCGCCCCATGATCGGAATCACGGGAGACATGGCCTCCGGCCATCGATCCGTCCTTTTCTCCCTCCCTCAGGGAATGGGGCAGGCGGCTCCTCTGGTATGCTACGAGGCCCTCTACCCCTCCCTCTCCCGGGAAAATCTCGGGACAGGCAAGTTGTTGGCCGTTATTTCGGACGATGCCTGGTTCGGGAACACCAGCGCTCCCTGGCAGCTCTTCCGGGAGTCGGGGATGCGCGCGGCAGAGAACGGGGTCTACCTCATCAGAGCGGCCAACACGGGACTGAGCGGGATCGTCGCCCCCGACACTACTGTCCTGTCCACGGGGCCCCTCTTCCGGCCGGCGGTGATTGTAGCCACCGTTCGACTCGAAGCCGGACAGACCTTCTACCGCCGCCACGGCGAATGGCTCCTGAGACTTTGCCTCTCCTCCCTTCTCTTTTTTGCGGCCCTGCGTCCCCTCCTCAAAAAAAGCTCCTCCCCCCGCTCCGCTCTCCCGGGATCAGAGAAGGCCGACTGATCGACAAAGTTATTCTTCCTCCTCTTCCTGTTTTTAAAACGCTCTTATCATAAGCACCCATCCCCTATTTCACTTCTGACACATTATTGAGACAAGAATTTCCTATATTTCCGACAAGCGATGGCTCCCCCCTCACTTTCCCTTGATTTTCTCTGAAGTTTTCACGATAGTATTTTTATCTATCATTTATAATCTATTCAAAATAAATAAAGAAAGGCTCTCATGACCACCACACCCACGCCCCACGACTCCTTCTTCAAGGATGTCTTCGGGCCGGGCAAGGCGAACCTTCCCGCCCTCTTCTCCCTCCTCGACGCTCCCT
>JAJZHW010000009.1 GCA_021810805.1 Nitrospirota bacterium | reverse complement strand
TGAACAGCCCGTTTCTCTCCCTTTTCTCTCTGTCGCGGTGGGACCCGGAGCTCTTTGTCCTGATCCTCGCCCGAACAAGCGGGGTCCTGATCGCGATGCCCGCCTTCAACTCCCGGGCGGTGCCGGCCAAGGTGAAGGGACTCGTGGCCATTGCCCTCTCAGCCCTTCTCTTTCCCGTGGTGGGCCAGAGGGTCGCCTTCCATGAGACGGGGTACGATGCCCTGCTCCTGTCCATCCTGACCGAGTTTGTCGTCGGCGTCTCCATGGGCTTTGCCGCCTATCTTGTCTTTGCGGCCGTGGCACTGGGAGGACAGCTGGCTGGCGTCCAGGCGGGCTTCGGGATCGTGGACGTCATCAATCCCCTGGGTGTCGCCGAAGTTCCCTTGCTGGGGAACTTTCAGACCCAGGTGGCCTTCCTGATCTTTCTGGCGACCAACGCCCAGTATGCGATGCTCTGGGCCCTCTCCCGCTCCTACGAGGTGGTCGGCGTGGGAGGGGCGAGCTTTTCGGGAAGCTACTTTGCCGGGATCGCCCATCTCTTCGGACGAATGATGTCCCTTGGCCTGGTTCTTGCATCTCCCTTCATCGTAGGGGGAGTTGTCCTGAACCTCGTTCTGGGCTTTCTCTCCAAGATGATGCCCCAGATGAACCTGATCTCCCTGGGGCTTCCGGTGATGGTGATCGGGGGGCTGCTTCTCACGATCCTGGGACTTCCCTTCCTGGGAACGGTTCTCGGGGAGGCGATGGGACGGATTGCCCCGACCCTTGACGATCTTCTGAGAGTGATGGCCGACCATGGCGGACAATGAAAACGACGGACAGCTAAGGCAGGAAGAGCCGACAAGCCGGCGGCTGGAAAAGGCGCGCGAGGAAGGACAGGTCGCCCGAAGCCGCGAGGTCGGATATTTCTTTTTTCTGGCGGCCTCTCTCGTCCTCATGGCCAGCTATGGGGCCCGGCTCGTCACCGGCCTCAGGGACGACATGTCCTACTACCTTTCGCATTCGGGAAAGATCTCCCTCACTCCCGATGGAATCACCCCCTTCGTCAAATCTCTCGTCATTCACGAGATGGGCCGAACCTTCCCTCTTCTGGGGGGATTCCTCGTCTTCGGGGTGGCCGCCTTCATTGTCCAGGGAGGGTTCATGCTGACCCCCAAGGCCGCGGCGGTCAAATGGAACCGCGTCTCTCCCTCCCAGGGGATCAAGCGCCTTTTTTCCTGGAAGGCTCTTGAGGAGCTTCTCCGGTACACGATCAAGGTCGTTGTCTCTCTTCTCATTCTTTTCTATGCGTTGAAGCAGGACTGGATGACCCTTCCTGCGCTCATGGAGACCGGGGCCCACCGGATGGTGGGGGCGCTCTATCACTTTACCTTTGTGGTGCTTGTCTCCTTCTTGCCCCTTTATGCCGCCCTGGCGATCGGCGACTATCTCTTCCAGCGCTTCATGATGATGCGGGGCCTGCGCATGACCCGGAGCGAGATCAAGGAAGAGACCAAGGAAACGGAAGGAGATCCCCATGTCCGGGCACGGATCCGGTCGATCCAGCGCGCCATGGCACGCCGGCGCATGATGTCGAAGATCAAGGGTGCCACGGTGGTCATCACCAACCCGACCCACTTTGCGGTCGTCCTCAAGTATCTTCCCGAAAGCATGGCCGCTCCCGTGGTGGTGGCCAAAGGGGCCGACGAGGTCGCCTTCCGCATCCGGGAAATTGCCCATGAGGTGGGGGTCCCGGTGGTGGAGGATCCTCCCACCGCCCGGGGGCTCTTCCGGGAATGCCCTCTCGACCGGGAAATCCCCTTTACCTTTTACGAAGCGGTCGCACGGATCCTGTCCATCCTCTACCAGCGCTCCGGGGGGAACGTTCCCCTCCGGGCAGCCAGGGAGTCGTAGTCCATGAAATCGTTCCTCGCCGTCCGGACGGCCGATATCTTCGTCTTTGTGGGCGTGGTGGGGCTTCTTTCCATCATGATCGTTCCCTTGCCCTCCTTCATGCTCGATCTTCTTCTGTCGACCAACATCGCCTTTTCCCTGGTGATCCTCCTGGTGGCGCTGACGACCCGTTCGATCCTCGAGTTCAATCTTTTTCCCACGATTCTGCTCTTGGCCACCCTCTTTCGGCTCTCCCTCAACGTGGCCAGCACGAGGCTCATCCTTCTCCATGGACAGAACGGGACGGTGGCGGCCGGACATGTGATCGAGTCGTTCGGACGCTTTGTCATCGGCGGATCGTATGCCGTCGGCCTTGTGATCTTCCTGATCTTTGTGGTGATCAACTTCGTGGTGGTGACCCGGGGAGCGGGACGTATCGCCGAAGTCGCCGCCCGATTCACCCTCGACGCCTTGCCGGGAAAGCAGATGGCCATCGACGCCGACCTCAACTCCGGCGCCATCAAGGAGGAGGAGGCCCGGAAGCGGCGGAAGGATCTCACTCGGGAGTCCGAGTTCTACGGGGCCATGGACGGTGCCTCCAAGTTCGTTCGGGGAGACGCCATGGCCGCAGTCCTCATCCTCTTCATCAACATCGTGGGGGGTCTCATCATCGGGACGGTCCTCATGGGGATGCCGGTCGAGGATGCCCTCCAGGTCTATACCCTCCTGACCATCGGTGAAGGGCTCGTGGCCCAGATTCCTGCCCTCATCGTGAGCGTCGCGGCCGGTATTGTCGTGACGCGCTCCTCCTCCCAGAACGAGCTCGGGAAGGACATGCAGGAGCAGGTCTTTTCCCGGAGCCGGGCTCTGGGAGGAGCATCGGCGATCCTGCTCTTTCTTTCGGCCGTTCCGGGTCTTCCGCATCTGGCCTTCCTCATGATGGGGGGGCTGATCGGAGGAGCCGCCCTGTCGGTGAGTCGGACCCGCAAGAAGACGGAAGACCTTCAAAAGGAGGAGGCGGCCAAAGTTCCGCCTCCGGCAGAAAACATCGAACAGTTTCTCTCGCTCGACCTTCTGGAAATCAACGTGGGTTACGGACTGGTGAGCCTGGTGGAGGGGGGCGAGGGGGGAGACCTGACCGAGCGGATCAAGGGAATCCGGCGACAGCTGGCAGGCGAGCTGGGAATCATCATTCCGCCGATCCATATTCGCGACAACCTCCAGCTCAAGCCCGAAGAGTACATGATCCTTCTCAAGGGCAACCCGGTGGGACGCTGGGAGCTCAAGCCCGGCTTCATGCTGGCCATGAACGCCGGAGGGGGAGGTGAGGCGATCTCTGGCATCCCTGTCAAGGAACCGACATTCGGCCTCCCCGCCACATGGATCCATCCGGAAAACCAGGAGAGCGCGGAATCGTCGGGGCTCACCGTCGTCGACCCCGTCACCGTGCTGGCCACTCATTTGACCGAGATCCTGCGCTCCCACGCCGACGAACTGGTGGGGCGCCAGGAGACGCAGCGCCTCCTGGACGCTCTGGCGAAGGACTATCCCAAGCTCGTGGAGGACCTCGTTCCGGGGCAGATCAATCTCGGGACCCTGGTCTCCGTTCTCCATGCCCTTCTCTCGGAGAGGGTCTCCATCCGGGACATGAGGACCATCCTCGAGAGCCTCTCGGACCAGATCGCCTCGGGACGGGATGCGAAGGACGTCTCCCTTCTTGCCGAAGGAGTCCGTCAGGCCCTGGGGCGGACGATCGTGAATCCCTACCTTGCGGGTCGCAGCCGACAGCTTCCGGTGATCAGCTTCGATGGACGCTGGGAGGAGCTCCTCCAGAAAACTCTCTCCTCCGGGGGGGGCGGCACCGGGCGGCCTCTGGCCCTTGATCCGGGGTTGGTCCAGAAATTGCTAACCAATTTGGGACGGGTCCTCGAGACCCAGGGGAAGAAGGGGGTTCAGGCCGTTCTTCTGGTGGCCCCCCAGGCCCGATTCGGGGTTCGCCGGCTGGTGGAGAGATACTTTCCCTCCCTGCCGGTTCTCTCTCCCCAGGAGATCCCGGCGGATATTTCGATTCAGTCGTCGGATGTCGTACGATATCAGGAGGCGTAGAGGATGTTGATCAAGACGTTCGAGGGGGCCGACATGAATGAGGCCCTGAAGAAGGTCAAGAAGGAGTTGGGTGGAGATGCGGTGATCCTCTCCTCCCGGAAGGCCTCCGATGTGGTGGGGGGAGGAAAGGAGGGGGTCGTTGTGACAGCGGGACTTCCTCAGATCGACCCTCCCTGGGCCCATCATCTTCCGGGAGCCCCCGAGGATTCTCCCGAGGGCCTCCGCCTCTCTGAGATGGAGGGTCTCCGGGAGATGGTCGACCGGATGGAGCGGGAGTGGGGTCCGGGATCGTCCCAGGCTCTTCGGGAGCTGATCTCCCGTGTGGGAGCCGTCTCGGATGGAGGAGTGGCGCCCTTGGTTCCCCCCTTCGATCCGGAGGAAGAGGCGGCCAGGATTCTTGTCGAGGCCGGCTTTTCCGAACAGGATCGCTTTGAGATCCTTGAGGGGTTCCGGCTCCTCTCTTATCAGCCTGTGGAGTGGAACCCCTCGCAGGTGCGCTCCCTTCTCCAGTTTCTCGTCTCCCAGAAGATCGACGTCACCGGCTCTCTCTTTGCGGAGGAGGGGCGTTCCGGCCGCCCCAAGGTGATCCTTTTCGTCGGGCCCACAGGGGTTGGGAAGACCACGACGGTGGCAAAGATTGGGGCGGGTCTCGTCGCGCGACACAAGAAGCGCGTGGGGCTCCTCAACCTTGACACCTATCGGATCGGAGCGGTGGAGCAGCTGAGAATTTACGGGGATCTCATGGGGGTCCCGGTGGAGGTGGCCAATACCGCCTCACGACTTTCCGAGGCGATCGGTCGACTCGCAGAAAATGATGTCATTCTGGTCGACTCGGCGGGCCGCTCCGAAGGGGGAGGGGAGGAACTTCTTCCCTTCCTGTCAGTGCTCTCGGCCAAACAGGAGTATGATCTTTCTGTGGTTCTGGTCGTCTCGGCCGGACAGAAGTCGAAGGATCTTGAGCGGACAGCGGCCACCTACCAGAAAATTCGTCCGGAGGCCCTTGTGGTGACAAAGATCGACGAGACGGGAGCCTTGGGTTCTCTGTACGGCCTGTTGGCTCACGGGAGGCTCCCTGTCTCTTACGTGACCACGGGGCAGAAGGTGCCGGAAGACATCGAGGTCGCCCATGGAGGGCGGCTGGCGGAGTGGATGATCGAAGGATGGAGTCGCGATGGATCAGGCGTCCGGGCTTAGAGGCGGGGACGGAGGGTCTCCGGGGGGGAAGAGGCTGCACCTTCCGCGGGTGATCTCGATCACCAGCGGCAAGGGGGGAGTCGGCAAGACGAATGTGTCGGCCAATATGGCCTATATCATGGCGACCCGGTTTGGCCTCAGGGTCATGGTGCTTGATGCCGACCTGGGGCTGGGAAACATGGACGTTCTCTTCAATATCCGGCCAGCTCACACCCTTCAGGATGTTCTGGCAGGAAAGATGCGCCTCTCCCAGATCCTGGTCAAGGGGCCCGGAGGGATCCTCATTCTGCCGGCCGCCTCGGGCGTGGAGGAGATGACGAGCCTCTCCTCGGAACAGAATCTCCTGCTCCTCGAAGAGTTCGAAAATCTCTCCCTCGACCTCGACATCCTCCTGATCGACACCGGGGCCGGCATCTCGGAAAATGTTCTGACCTTCAACCTCGCCAGCCGCGAGACGGTGGTTGTGGTCACCCCCGAACCCACGAGCCGGACCGATGCCTTCGCCCTGATGAAGGTCCTCTTCCGGCGTCAGCCGGAAAAGCCTTTCCTTTTTCTTGCCAATATGGTCCGGGATCGCCAGGAAGGAGTGGCCTTGTACGAACTGGTCTCCAAGGTTGCCGACAGCTATCTGCCCGGCCTCGCCCTTTCTTTTGCCGGCCATCTTCCCGCCGACCCCTCCCTGACACAGGCTGTTCGCTCTCAGCGGGCCGTTGCCGAGATGCTCCCCGGGGCGCCCTTTTCCAAATCCATGGAGCAGGTGGTCCGCACCCTTCTCGCTCGCCCTCCCCGTTCGGGAGGGGAAGGGGGGGTCGGACTCTGGATGAAGCGCCTCATCTCCACCGGAGAGAGAGCCGAGGGTAGTGCTGCCTCGCAGTTGGGTTCGGCTCCAGGAAGTGCGGGCGGCTTATTGTGAAGTCTTGATCGAATGGATAGAATGATCGGAAGTGGCAAAATTTGTCCGGACGTCCGGGGAGCGACAAAGCATTCGTCGGAGCCGAAAGCGTGTGGGATTTCCGACAGAGGCGGAGTGCGGAGAGATGGCCTTGGAACTTGATGACCAGATGATCAAGGAATTCGCCGGGACGATCAAGTACCATGCGATGCGCTATGCCCATCGCCTGCCCCCGGAGCTTGGGGTCGAGGATCTCATTAGCGTTGGGCTCCACAGCCTTGTGGAAAGTGCCCGACGGTTTGATCCGTCCCGAGGGCTCAAGTTCAAGACGATGGCCGAACACCGAATTCGGGGAGCCATGCTCGATGAAATCCGCTCGATGGACTGGGTTCCCAGATCGGTGCGGGAAAAGCAGGGAGAGGTCCAGTCGGCAAGAGAGGTCTTGGAGCGTGAGTTGGGTCGCCGACCCGACGATGGGGAGCTTGCCCAGCGTCTGGGAATCTCTCGCGATGAACTCGATACCCTCCTCTGGGAAATCGATCCGCACCCTGTTCTCTCCCTTGATGAGGTCTTCGGACCCGACGAAGGGGAGGGGGAGTCTCTGGGAGAGCGCATTCCAGGGCCAAGAGAGGAGGACCCTCTCTCCCGCCTTCTTCAGGGCGAAGCTCTCGAGTCCCTGACCGGAGCCCTCGAGGCCCTGCCCGAAAAACAACGGCTTGTTTTGACTCTTTATTATTACGAAGAGCTCACGATGAAAGAGGTTGCCCAGGTTCTCGAAGTCAGCGAGTCGAGGGTCTCCCAGATCCACTCGCAGGCTCTTCGGGGAATTCGCACCCTCCTTGAGGAGCGTCGACACAACCCTGTGCGCCAGGAAAGAAAGCAGAGCTCAGGAAAATGATGGATCTGTCCGATAAGTTCTCAAAGGGATGCTTTTTGGCTCCCCCAATGCCTTCGAGGAAGGAGTTTCGATGATCGATTTTGGGATGAGGGTTCTGGTGGTGGACGATTTTTCGACGATGCGACGGATCGTGAAAAACACGTTGCGCCAGATCGGCTTCACGAACATCGAGGAGGCGGAAGACGGACAGAAGGCCTATGACAGGCTCTCCGTTGAGAAGTTCGACTTTGTCGTGAGCGATTGGAATATGCCGAATATGACCGGCATCGATCTTCTCCGGAAGGTTCGCGCCACTCCGCAGATAAAAGATATCCCTTTTCTGATGGTGACCGCCGAAGCCAAGCAGGAAAACATCGTCGAGGCCATCAAGGCCGGTGTCTCGAACTATATCGTCAAGCCTTTTACGGTGGCGACGCTTGACGAAAAGATCAAAAAGATCTTCAAGGAAAAGTAGACGCGTCCCTTAGCGTCACTGAAGTGCAAAGGGTTCCCACCCGCAGGAGGAGACTGTCATGGGGGATGGCTTCGATAACGACGAGATGAAGGAAATTGTTCAGGATTTCCTTCAGGAAGCCACGGAGATGCTCGAAGGGCTTGACAACTTCTTTGTCCAGCTCGAGAACAATCCCGAAGATAAAACTCTTCTCAACGAAATCTTCCGGACCGCTCACAGCATCAAGGGCTCAGCCGGATTCATCGGTCTGAATCGCATTGTCGAAGTCGCCCACCACGCGGAGAACGTTCTGAACCAGCTTCGGGGCGGCAACATGCGCGCGGAGCCGGCCGTTGTCGACATCATCCTCGAGGCGATGGACGCCCTTAAGGTCCTGGTCAACGAAGTCAAGACCGGAGAGCAGGCCGATGTCGATATCGAGGGGATCAACATGAAGCTTGATCTCCTCTTGCAGTGGGGAGAGGATACAGGCTCCGGAGAGGCGTCAAAGGAGGAGCCCGCAGGAGAGGAGATGGCCGCTGCAGTTCGGGAGGAGCAGGCCATCGACAGGGTCGCCTCCGCGGTCTCCGGTACCTCTCCCGCCCCGGAAACACCTGCCGCTTCGCCGCCTGCTGCTGCCGCGCCTCCCGCCGCGCCCCCCCCTCCGCCTCCCCCTCCTGTTGCTCCGCCCCCGGCCCCCGGGCCCCAGCGGGTCACCCCGGCCGCCTCTCGCGAAGAGGCTCAGGGAGGAGAGACTCCTGGGGGGAAGACAGGGGAAGCTGCGGGAGAATCCGACCAGACGATTCGTGTGGAGATCAGCCGTCTTGACAGCGTGATGAACCTTGTCGGAGAGCTCGTTCTCGGAAGAAACAGGCTCGTGAAGCTTTCGGGGGACGTCGACGGAGTGGTGGACTTCGAGCAGCGAATTAAAGAGGTTGCCGAAGCCATCTCCCAGCTTAACCGGGTCACCACCGATCTCCAGACAGCGGTCATCAAGACCCGGATGCAGCCCATCAAGAAGGTTCTGGGGAAATTTCCCCGCATGGTGCGCGACCTTTCCCGGAAGATGGGGAAGAGCATCCGCCTCGAACTCGTGGGTGAGGAGACGGAGCTCGACAAATCGGTGATCGAAGAGATCGGGGACCCTCTGGTCCATATCATCCGAAACTCCATCGACCATGGCATCGAACTTCCAGACGACCGTGTCGCCAATGGCAAGGATCCGGAAGGAATGGTGCGCATCTCCGCCTATCAGGAGGGAAACTCCATCGTCATCGAAATCAACGATGACGGCCGCGGGATCGATGTGGAAAAGGTCAAGAAAAAGGCCGTTGAGCGAGGAATCATCAACGAGGAGGATTCCCGGAGAATGACCGATGCCGAGGCGGTCAACATCATCTTCCTGCCGGGTTTCTCCACGGCCGACAAGGTGACGGACGTTTCCGGACGCGGCGTGGGGATGGATGTTGTCCGGACCAATATCAGCAAGATAAACGGCTCCGTCGAGGTGACAACCCAGAAGGGAGCGGGGTCAACATTCACCATCCGCCTTCCCCTCACCATCGCCATCATCCAGGCGCTCATGGTCACCATCCATCCTGAAACCTATGCCATCCCGCTGGCGAGTGTGGTGGAAACGGTCAAGATAACCGAAAAGGACATCAAGACCATTTCCGGCAGCGAAGTTCTGAACCTTCGCCACCAGGTTCTTCCCCTGATCCGTCTTCGGGACGAATTCAAGGTTCCGCAGGAAGAGACGGGAGGACCCCCTCCTGGCAGTTATGTGGTGGTCGTCCAGATCGGCTCCAAAAATCTGGGGCTCGTCGTCGATCGCCTTCCCTATCAGGAGGAGGTGGTGATCAAGTCCATGGGCCCGGTGTTGGCGGGTATCCGGGGCCTGGCCGGAGCCACGATCACCGGGGACGGAAAGGTGGTGATCATTCTCGATGTGGGAGAGATCCTTCAGGATGTCTCCCTCCGGACGAGAGGGGCCACGCCGCAGATGGATGGAATGGATCCCCGATCCTTGGGGGCCGCGGTCCGATAGTCCGATGGCTCAGAAAGCCCGGAGGCACAAGAAGATAAGTATTCGGAAGACGGTCGCCTTGGGGATTCCCTGAGGGGTGGATGAGGAAATGTCTGGTGCCCCTCAGGGAAGGATGTGGCGAGCCGGCGTTCAGGTCGGGACTGGAGGAGGAACTCTTATGGAGGAGCGGCGACACCATTTGCGTCTGAGACTATCCGTCAAGCTTGGCATTGCCACAGCCTTGGCCCTGGTCGTCGTCTTGGGCGTGACCTATACGTTGTTCTACCAATCGGCCAAGAAGGACCTCTCCCGGATCGAAACCGGGAAGATGACGATGATGGGGCAGTCCATCGTCCGGGGCCTTGGAACGATCATGTACTCCATCAATGCCCCGGCCTTGTCCCAGAAGCTCGTGGTCGATCAGAAGTCCTTGCCGGGCGTCGTTCGGGTTCAGGTGATCCGCCCTGATGGAACCCAGTCCTTTTACGACAACGCCACGATCAACCGGGTCAATGCCTGGCGCCACTACAAGGCCTACTCTCCCCGCATGTTTTTCGCCCATCCGGCCCACGACGAGCGCAAGATTGCAACGGATCCCCACTTTGTGGATGTCGTGAAGTATGCCAGATCGGAGACCTACAAAGAGGTCATTGACGGGAAACCTGTCCTGACTAGGCTCTTCCCGATCCGTTACGAGAAAAACTGTGCGCTTTGTCATGGTTACTCCTCCCATGAGCCGACTCTGGCGGTCCTTCGCATCAGCATGGAGCAGAGCTCCTTCCTCGGGGATCTCTCGAAGTTAAGGCTTGAGGCCGCAGGGTATGCCCTCAGCACGATCGGCGTGCTTCTTCTGATCCTGACCGTGCTGGTCCGCACAATTGCCGTTCGCCCCATCGGCGGACTCGTCAAGGTCATCGAACGCACGGCGGAAGGCGATCTGACCGACCACATGACAAGCGAGGCCGGCGACGAGGTCGGCGATCTCGTGAACCACTTCGGCCGGATGGTCGAACACCTTCGGGATCTGGTCAAGAAGGTGACGAACGAGTCCGCCTGCGTCGAGGTGGGATCGAAGAACATGATCGGATCTCTCGAGAAGATCCGCGGGAAGGCGACGGTCCAGATGCAGCAGATCGACCTGGCCAAGAAGGCCGTGGACGACCTGAGCCGCTCTCTGGCCGATGTGGCCCAGGTCACCCGGCAAGCCTCGGACCTCTCCCTCAAGGCCAGCCAGGAGGCGAATGCCGGAGGAGAAACGGTCTCGGAGATGGTGCGCGAACTTAGCCGTATCGAGACGGTGATACAGGAGGCCGGGGAGAAGATCCTTGATCTGGGAAAACGCTCCGACCAGATTTCCCAGATCGTGAACATCATCAACGAAATTGCGGAGCAGACCAATCTTCTCGCCCTCAATGCGGCCATCGAGGCGGCCCGGGCGGGGGAGCAGGGTCGGGGCTTCGCCGTCGTGGCGGATGAGGTGAGAAAGCTGGCCGAGCGAACGACACGGTCGACTCGGGAGATCTCCGAAACAATCTCGCAACTTCAGGGGCTGACGGATCAGTCGGTGAAGGTCATGGATCGCGGGTCGAAGGAAATGCGCCTTTTGATCGGAGAGACCCAGAAAACGGCCGAAGTCTTCTCCCGGATTGTGGCTTCGGCCTCGGATGTCTCGGGGCGGGTCAACCAGATCGTCGAACGGACGGGAGAGCAGACCCGCTCCATCGAGCAGGTGGGGAAGGTGGTCGATCAGACGGCCCACGAAGCCCGGGAAACCGTCTCGAACGTGGCCGAAGCGGTGGAGTCCGGAGAGGGCCTTCAGAAGCAGATGGAAGAGCTCAACGAGTACCTTTCCCGGTTCAAGGTTTAGTCCCACATCGGGAATGCCGACGGACAAGGGACGAATTGTCCGGGCGCAACTGAAATCCGAAGGAGCGAAGGGATGGAAAAGATGGAAACGGCAGTCGTTCCGGTGAACGAGACAGGAGATCTCTCCGTCGAACGCTCTGCCGCTCCCGGCATGATGGATTTCGGCGACAGCGTTCTCCAGCTGGTCAGCTTCAAGCTGGGGGAGGAGGAGTATGCCCTTGACGTCATGAACGTTCGGGAGATCAACCGGATTTCCGATGTGACCCGAGTTCCGAAGGCTCCCTACTTTGTGGAGGGAGTCATGAACCTCCGGGGCAAGATCTTGCCGGTGATCAACCTTCGAAAACGCTTTGGCTTTCCACCTTCCTCCACCGACCCGGAGGAGGCCCGGACCATCGTTGTTTTCCAGGAAGGGGTCATGGTGGGGCTGGCGGTGGACCAGGTCTTCCAGGTCATCCGTATCGGGAGGGACAAGATCGAAAAGAACGAGGGGATCGGTTTGGGAAATGTTCTCGATGCCGTGATGGCCGGCGTGGCCCACCTGGGCGACCGGCTCGTCGTTCTTCTGGAGCTGCCGAAGCTTCTTGAAACCATCCAGCGCGATGCGGGCCGGCGCTAGGTGAACCGGGAAGACTAGGGGACCCCGATGGATATTACGACGATTCTTGGGATTGTGATCGGCATCGGAGCCATTCTTCTGGGGGCCACCCTCGAAGGCTTGCCGCTCACGACCATCCTTCAGCCGACGGCGGCGATGATCGTCTTCGGGGGAACCTTCGGGGCGGCGCTCCTGCAGTTTCCCCTGAATTTCATCATCAAGGCAATCAAGATGTCGCCCCGGGTCTTCTTCTCCAAGAATGTCGATCCCGGTCCCATCATCCAGAAGATTCAGGATCTGTCCAAGACGAGCCGCAAGGAGGGGCTGCTGAAGCTCGAAGCCCACCTTGAAGATCCCGAGATCAAGGAGGATGCCTACTTTGCCCGGGGCGTCCGGATGGTGATGGATGGAACGGAGATCACCAAGGTGCGGGAGGCCTTGGAGGTGGAGGCCCACTACATCGAGGAAGAGGAAGGGGTCGTCTACAAGGTCTTCGAGTCGCTGGGGGGGTACGCTCCCACGATCGGAATTCTCGGAGCCGTGCTGGGTCTCATCCACGTCATGAGCAATATGGGCGATCCCGGAAAGCTCGCCGAAGGAATTGCCACCGCCTTTGTGGCCACGGTCTATGGCGTGGGCTCCGCCAACCTCGTCTATCTTCCCATCGGGGGCAAGCTCAAGCTGAAAGGTCGCGGCGAGGGAAAGCTTCGGGAAATCATCGTCGACGGTCTCGTGGGAATCGGCCAGGGAGAAAACCCCGGCATGATCGAGGAGCGCCTTCTGGGATTTCTCAACGAGGGCGAGCGCGTCAAATACGAACAAACCTACCGGAAGGGCAAGTAGCCCCTCCGGTTCGATCCGGAGGGGAGGTCCGCCATGGCCAAGAAGGCGAAGCACGAGGAGCACGAGAACCTCGAGCGCTGGCTTGTTTCGTATGCCGACTTCATCACCCTCCTGTTTACCTTCTTCGTGATGATGTACGCCATCTCCGCGGTGAACACGGGAAAATACAAGGTCCTCTCCAATGCCATCGTGGCGACCTTTACCCACAAGACCGTCACCGCCCACATGCACGTCATCATCCCCCACAGCCGGGTCACCCCGGGCAAGGCCAACCCCAAGGTCAAGACCGTCCTCTTTCGGGCGATGCAGCTTGTTCAGGACAAATCCTCCTCCCATGGGGCGATGAAGGTCGTCCAGTCGAGCGAGGGAATCCGCATCCAGATCCAGGCGGCCTTTCTCTTCAGGACAGGGCACGCCTCCGTGCGAAAACAGGCCCTTCCCGTCCTCAAGAATATCGCCACGCTCCTCTCCAAGACCAAGCGGGACATTCGGGTGGAGGGACACACCGACAATGTGCCCATCCATGGGAAATACAAAAACAACTGGGCACTTTCCTCCATGCGAGCCGTCAATGTGGTGACAACCCTGATCTCCCTTGGAAACATCGATCCACAGCGAGCCAGTGCCGCAGGTTACGGCCAGTATCGTCCTCTCGTTCCCAACACGACACCGGAAAACCGCCAGAAGAACCGGCGAGTGGAGATCGTAGTGTTGAAGGAAAAAACTCCGGCAGCACTTCCCTCCCCCTCGCCCGTTCCCGCCGTGACCTCCCCCCTGGAGGACATCGCCCCGAGCGATATGGGCGGAGGGGGAGGCGCTCCGCCCTCTCCGGCGGCTCCTTCGCCCGTTCCTCCGGTGCCGACCGAGCTCCCGGCACCCAAAATCTGAGGGGGCGCCAATGGCCATCCTTCCCGTCGTCGGTCTCGAGCAGGTGATTGCCCAATCTCCCGCACTCATGGGAGAGAGGGTTCGCGACCAGAAAAAAGAGGAGGGGCCTCCCGCGACGGGCTCCCCGAAGCTGACAGGAGACAATGCCGGATCTCCCCCCGTCGAGGGGGTTCGTCCTGTCGACCCTGTGGGCGAGGAGGGGGGAACGGAAGGCGATCTGGAGAAAGAGGATGAATCAGAGTATCCTGTCGGAAAGAAGAGTCGTTCTTCGAGGGGGACGCGGGGTCCCGGAGGAAAAATGCAGCGCCACCGCCTGGACATCAGGGCCTGAGGAAGGCAGGGAGAAGGATGGGACTGTCCGAATTTGAGGTGATCTCCGGGGCGGTGGATGCCCTTCTTGCCGTGATGGGGGTCGTCCTTCTTGTCCGGGTGGGAATGGTTCGGAAGAGCCTGAAGCGTCGCAAGCCTAAGGAGGACTCTTCCTCTCCGGCATTCTCTCTCGCTCCTGTCGCGGCGCCTGCGGATCTGATTGAGAAAGAGGCCTCCTTTCGCCGGGAGATGGAGAGAGAGCGAGCCCGATTCCAAACCCTGATCCGTGATGCTGAACGCATGCGGGCCGAACTTCAGGTTCTTTTTCATGACATTGAAGGCCTGGTCGATGACCTGGCGGCGATGAAATCCGGATCCCCCCCCGTTGAAATCTCTATCTCTTCCCCGCCACATGAAGAAGAAAACGGAGGGATGTATATCCTCCCGCCGGACGGGGAACCTGCCTCACCTCCCCATAAAGTGATGGTGGATGACCTTCCGCTCAAGGAGACCGTGTTGAACCTTTCGCGGAAAGGGCATTCCGTTCCCGAGATCGCCGCGGCGATCGGCCGGAGCGAAGGGGAGGTCTCCTTCCTGCTTTCCATGGAAAAGGTCGGTCAGGGGGGCTGACTCCTTTAAGTCTTGGATGAGATAGCGCTCTCCCGTCGTCTTCCGGGGGCAGCGGTTTCCGCGAGGAAAGATAGGGAGCGACGACCGGAGGAACGAGATGGATCCTGTGGGGCAGAGCCGACCAATCGTCCTACCAGATCCCGCCTCCCGGCCCATCGAGTTTCTTCTTCGGCTCCTTGACCTCTCCAAGGGAGGGGTTGCCGGAGCATCGGTTGCCGCCACATTTACCCCATCACTCCTCGAACGCGCCCTCTCCGCGGAGGGAGCGGGTCCCCTTCGATTTCTACCTCTTCCCCCCCCGTTAAGCCGTCCCCTCCTCCGGGTTCTCTCTTCCCCCGACCTTTCGAGCGGGGCCCCTCGCATCAATCTCCTCGTGACCCGCCATGAGAACGGCCTCGAATGGATCTTCTCGGGGAAGGATCTCCAGACAACGTTTCGCTCCGATCTCCTCCAGTCTCGAAGCGGTGCAGTGGCGCTTCAACCCTGGACGGAGCCGTCTCCTTCCACCCCCTCCCCCGTATATTCTGACGGGAGCCCTCCCCTCCAAGGATCCGACGGGTGGCTGTCCGGAACCCTTTCCTCTCTCTCTGAGGAGTCGGTGTCGGGGGATCGGGTCTTTGGGGCCGGAATTCTGCGAGGGACAATCGGAGCGGGAGGAGCCAAGGGAAGTGGTCCGGTAATGGCTTGGCCGGCCTTCATTCCCGGGCAGACGATCGAATTCTCCGTGCGATGGGTCTCCCCTGAAGAGGCGGAGGGGGAATCAACGGCGCCTGGCCAGGTGGGGAGGGGGGACATTGTCTTTACCCTCGACATTCCCTGGGCGGATCCTGAAGGGTCCGGACAGTCAAAGAGCGTCCGCCTCATGGGGCGATACCAGATGGCGGGATCGGTGGAGCTTTCTGCCTCAGCCCTTCCCGAATCCTTTCGTCACCATCTTTTGGCACGCCGGGGGATTCTCGAAGAAAGCCTTCGGACCTTTCCCGGGGTGGCGCTGCGGCTTTTGCTGCCAGGAGCGGATGCGGGAGGAAGAAAGGGATGAGTCCCGAAGGAGAAGTGCAGGAAGAAGGCTCGGGAAAGATGATGCTCTCGGTGGCCCTGCGGTACCTTCCGGGGGTCGATGAGGCTCCTCTGGTTCTGGTGAGCGGACAGGGGGAGATCGCCCGGGGAATTGTTCTCTTGGCCCAAAGCCTCAAGATTCCGGTGGTCACCGATCCCGAGCTCTCCCGACAGCTTCTTCGGGTTCCCCCAGGTCACCCCGTCCCCGAAGAGCTCTATGAGGCCGTTGCCGTGATTCTCGCCACCCTGTTCGTCTCGGGAAATCTTCCCTCCTCGAACGCCCCGCTTTCCTGAGGACAATCTCCCTAGTGCCAAAAAAATGACGTCGAGGTCGCCGACACGATGAAGGTGCTTTTCGGTCGGGGGGGCATCCCTTCGATTCTTTTCTCTCCGATGGTCTTCTGCTAGACTCAACTTCATGGAACCCCTTTCCCTCCCAGTGCTTGTGGACAGCCTTCGCAGCCTGCTCTCCCTGTCAACCCGAGAACTTGCCCAGAGATCCGGGATTACGGCCTCGTCGAACCTTCGCGAATGGATTCGCGGTTTTCCGTCGAGGCTCTCCCAGACCCGACTGGAGCGGGTTCTTGCTGTGGTGGGCCTTGACAGGGAGACCGGGGGGCTCCGCTCGGGGCTTCATCGCTGGAGCCTCGATCGGGAGACTGCCTTGCTCCTGGCTCCGGTTCTCATCACACTGGGCCTCTCTCCTTTGGAAATCACCCTGGCCCACTCGGGCCCCGGTCTCTTCTCGGGCCAGATACTTCTCCTCTCCCGGGAAAATGTCCGGATTCTCCTGGAGATCCCGGAGTCATCCGGGGTGGATCCGGTGGCCCTTGCCCACAGCCTTGGCGAAGATTCCGCTTCTCTCAGGGAGATTCTTCTCGCCCCCTCCGAGATGGCCCTCCTTCGGGATCCGGATCTCTCGATGGATCCTCTCGACAGGCTTCTTCCTCCTCTTTCCTCCTCCTCAAAGGAGTGGACCTACGAGCGACTCTTTGAACGCCTCTGGGCTGAAGGCATCGATCCCACCGAAGCCGCCCGGCGACTGGGGTTCTGAAGCGCGACGTTCCTTTTCCATCTTTGTTCTTTTCTCCGCCTTGAAAAAACCTCTTTTCCCTTGATTGTTCGGCCTGCCTCTGCGCCCATTTCGCGCTGATTCCTCTCCGTGCTTCTTCCCTCTCTGGCCTCTTTTTTGCATCCTCCAAACCTTGGTGTCATCAAGGAATTTTCGAGGAGGAAAATTTTTCCCCCTTTCTTGGGAAGAAAATGCCGAGTCTAAGGGTAGTAGTACTTAACTATATTTAAAATTTAAATAAATTTAATTTGGCATGTCTATTGCTAATAAGGGTGCCAAGGAGGATGTGTCATGAGACGAGCCGAATTTGCCCTCGTGTCGGGTGCCCAGGGTCAGGAACAGATGATGGATGTCCTGTCGAACAATCTGGCGAATGTGAATACGCCAGGGTTTAGAAAGGACCGGGTGACATTTCGAACCTATCTTCCCCACCGGGAGTATCTCCATCGGACCCCTTCCGAGCGTCCCGGGTTCAACCTGACCCCCTATGGGACCTTTCCGACCCCCTGGGGAATGGCGGGATCCGATATTCCCCATTCCGGGGTGGACCGGATCTATGTGCGCTATGAGGAGGGGGAGTTCCAGAGCACCGGGAATCCTCTTGACGTGGCCTTGTCGGGACAGGGATTTCTGACAGTCAAGACCTCGGGCGGCACACTCCTCACGAGAGGCGGACATCTTACCGTCGATGGCCAGGGGCGTCTTGCCACCCATGAAGGCTATCCCCTGGTGGGAGTCGACGGGAAGGAGATCCATCTTCCTCCCGGGGCGGACCGGATCCGTATCGACTCGGCCGGCAAGGTCTTCTCGGGTGAAAAGATGGTGGGGCAGATATCCATCAGCTTTCCTGCGGGAGGGCTCGAGAGCCTGACCAAGGTGGGAAACGGACTGTTTTTTTCTCCCGATGGTCTTGTAAAGGGAGAGGCGGTCGTCCGCGATGGGGGGGTGGAAGGCTCCAATGTGAAGGGAACGTCGGAGATGGTTCGGATGATTCAGGGAATGCGGACATACCAGACCGATCTCCAGGCGCTGCACACACTGAACGATCTGACGAACCGGACTGTCAACGACATGACGGTCATCGCCTGAATCGCTGAATCACGGGAGGATCTATGTTTCGCTCACTCTGGAATGCGGCATCGGGCATGGAGTCGCAGCAGGCCAACCTCGATGTCATCACCAACAATCTGGCCAACGTGAATACCACGGGATACAAACGCCAGAGAGCCAATTTTCAGGACCTGATGTACCAGACGATGGTTCCTCCGGGAGAGGCCTCGTCCCTTGAAGGGAATCAGGTTCCCACAGGGCTTCAGGTGGGTATGGGAAGCCGGCTCGCCTCGGTTCAGAAGGTCTTTCTCCAGGGGTCGCTCCGGACAACGAACAACCCCCTCGATGTGGCGATTCAGGGCAACGGGTTCTTTACGGTGAAGCTCCCCGATGGACGTCAGGCCTATACCCGTGACGGGACCTTCAATATCGACAGTCAGGGCCGGATCGTGACTCCGGAGGGGCTGACGACCGATCCCCAGATTGTCGTTCCCAAGACCGCCAAATCGATCCATATCGCCCCGGATGGAGAGGTGACGGCCACCGTGGCGGGGCAGAGCGCTCCGGTCAAGTTGGGGCAGCTCGTCCTTTCGCAGTTCATTAATCCGGCCGGACTTTCCTCGCGGGGAAACAACCTTTTTATGGAGACCGCCGCCTCGGGCAAGCCGACCTTGTCGAGCCCCGGCGTCAACGGGGCCGGCCGCTTGCAGTCGGGATTCCTCGAGGCCTCGAATGTCAATGTCGCCGAAGAGCTCGTCAACATGGTGATCGGCCAGCGGGCCTACCAGATGGATGCCTCGAGCATCCGGACGGTGAACCGCATGCTGGGTTATACCGCGACTCTCTAGGAGGATGCCATGAAGATGCCACGTCTTGTCTATGGGGTTCTTGTCGGATTCGCTGCCATGTCGCTCTTCGCCTCTTTGGCGGGAGGGGACCGATCCGATGTGCGGGCGGGGGATCTCCCGCTGTATGCGAAAAATGTCTCGGGAGACCTTGTCATCAAGCGCCAGGCCATCGAGGAGCGGATTCGCCAGGATCTGGCCCTGTCGCCACTTGCACGGATCCGGATCTCCCATCTTCCCTCTTCCGTGAAGGGACCCAGGGGCTCGAATCTCTCGGCGGTCCTGACCCGGGAGGCCGACGAAGGAGGAGGTCGTTATCTTTACCTGCTGGATCTTATGAAGGACGGTGTGGCGCGGGAATCCTTCTACCTCAATGTGAGAGTTCTTGAGAATGCGTCGGGGGGGCGGACCATCGGCTCATCAACCGGAAGTGCCGCATTGGCCAATGAGGAACGTGGCGGCGAATCCCTGGTTCGGGCCGGCGATACCGTGCATGTGACGGCCCGGGGTGATGGCTTCCTGATCCGGTTCTCCGGGATTGCCCAGGGGGACGGAGGGGTGGGGGAATCGGTGCCGGTGGTCAACCCCGTGTCGGGTGCCAGCATGTCGGGAGAGGTGACGGGCCACGATGCCGTCGTGGTCCAGTTGGGAGGGGGACGCTCGTGAAATCCCAACTCTCGGCGGCCACCTCTGCCAAGCTATCCGCTCTTCTGGCTCTCGGCACCCTCCTCCTGGGAGGCTGCATGATCCAGAAGGCTCCGGTGAGCCATGTCAACTTTGCCGACACCGCTCCCCATCCTCTGCCGCCTCTGCAGAGAGAAAAATTCTTCGATGGCTCCCTCTATGCTCCGGGGGAGCTGGGCGACCTGGCCAGCGACGACGTGGCCTCCCGAATTGGGGATCCCATCGTGGTGCGCTTCGGGCCGAAAAATGGCTACCCCGGAATTCCCCAGAGCCGGACCACCCGCCTGACGGGAGAGGTGGTGCGGGTCGAACCTTCGGGACGCCTCCTTGTCTCCGCCCAGAGAACCATCCGCGACGGAGGTTCCTTGCGTCGAATCGTCCTGGTGGGGAGGGTCTCGCAAAGCTCGATCGAGAGCTCGAATGAGGTTCCGGTGTCGGAGATCTCCATGCTCCGGTTTCGTTCGGATAGCGAATCGGGGGGCGGGCCCAAACGAAACTTTTCCGCCCCTCCCGCTCTGAGCAGGGCGGCGGCCGGAGTTGCCAAAAAGATCGCCAAGGCGACGCAACCACAAGCTGGAAAAGGAACCACGCCATGAAGGGCTTTTTTCTAGGAATGATGTCGGGGCTTGCAGGAATTGGCATGCTATTTGCTTGTAGTGCTTATGGTAATGCGGCAGCCGAGAGGATCGGTGATCTGGCCCGGGTCCAGGGGGTGACAGACAACCCCCTCGTCGGTTACGGGCTGGTCGTTGGCCTCCCGGGGACCGGGGACACGAAGCAGAGCCCCTTCACCCGTCGCTCCCTCGTCTCGGCCATCTCAAGGCTTGGTGTCAATGCCCGGGACTTGGTGGCGGGAATCCGTGGGCACAATGTGGCCGCGGTGATGGTGACCGCCCGCCTCTCCCCCTTTATGAGGAAGGGAGGGCACTTCACAGTGCGGGTGGCCTCTGTGGGAGATGCCACCTCCCTAGTGGGGGGTACGCTTCTGCTCACCTCCCTTCGGGCTCCGAACGGTGAGGTCTTCGCCACCGCCCAGGGGCCGGTGGATGCCAGCGCCCCCGGACGCATCGGCGAGAGGGTCCGCTCGGCTGATCCTCCCGAGGGGAAAAGGACGAGCGGGATGGTCGATCAGGGTGGGCTTGTCGTCAGGGGAGTGCCGGTCGCCTTCAATGGCCGCCACCATCTCTGGATCAGCCTCGATCGGGCAAACTTCACCACGGCGGCCCGGATTGCCCGGGCCATCAATGCCGCCACCGGTGGACGTCCTGCGGTCGCGGAAGACGGACGGAGCGTCCAGGTGAGCATTCCGGACGGCGCCAGGGGCGATGTTGTGGGGTATATGGCCCGGATCCTGAATCTCCGGGTGACCCCCGACCGGATCCCGCTGGTGGTCATCAACGAGCAGACGGGAACCATTGTCATCGGTCGGGGAGTGCGCGTTTCGGAGTGTGCGGTCAGCCACCGGGATCTCTCGGTGGTGGTCAAAGGCAAGAAAGTTGTGCCCCCGGCGAAGGATGCCAGCGTGCCGCTGACCTATCTGGCCCGAAGCGTCACCCTCAGGTCGCTGGTCACAGCCCTCTCCTCATTGGGGACCCGCACCGAGGACATGATCGCGATCCTCGAAGCCCTCAAGGCCTCGGGGGCGCTGGAAGCCGAAATCCGCGTGGTGGGATAGGAGATCGCGATGAATGGCGTGTCGCCACTAGGAATGCAGGGTCACCGCGGCGCAACGGCGCCGACGGCGAAGGGTCCGGAAGGCCCCCTCGACAAGGCCGCCAGGAATTTTGAGTCCATGGTGGTCGAGGGGATGGTTCGGGAGATGTGGAAGACGATTCCCGTCTCGAGGGAGGAGGGTCGCTCTGCCGGGCTCTCTCTCGCCCAGGAGCTCTATCAGAAGGAGCTTTCGAAGGAACTTGTTGCAGCAGGCGGGTTCGGTCTGGCCCGTCAGATTGTCGAGGATGCCCGAAAGGGCCTCGCGATGCCGAAGGAGCCGGAAGGCTCTCCTGTCCGGCCGGCCATTGTGTCGGTCACAGTATGAGGAGGTGAATCATGAGTGGATTGGTCATCAACACCAATGCGGCGTCTCTCGGAGCCCAGTACAACCTGAACGAAACCCAGAACCGCATCAACCAGACGATCAACCGGCTTTCGTCCGGCTATCGGGTGAACACCCCGGCCGACGATCCCGCCGGATACTCCATCGGCCAGGTCATGACTGCCTATATGAAGTCGGTCCAGCAGGCGGTTCGGAATGCGAACGACGGGGCGAACCTGATCCAGACCATCGGCGGGGCCCTTCTCACCGACAACGAGATCCTCATCAAAATGAGGTCCCTGGCCATTCAGGCCGCCAACGGGACGTACAACGACACCGATCTGTCGACCCTGCAGAACGAATACCAGAACCTCCAGAGCGAAATCAACCGTATCGCCAAGGTCGCCAACTTCAACGGGCGGAAGGTGCTTGACGGAAGCCTCGAGGGAGGGCTGACCTTCCAGGTCGACGTGGGTACTGAAGGCGAAAACCGCCTCGTGATCGCCGTACCGTCCATCAGCACCGACGTTCTGGGTCTCTACCAGGGGAGCACCCTTATGATGCCGCTGGGGATGACATCGGTCATCAACAGCCAGATGGCCCTTTCGGCCGTCTCTGCCATCGATGGAGCCCTCGACGAGCTGAACCGGATTCAGGGAACTCTCGGCGCCTTCCAGCAGAGAATGACCTGGACGATCCGGAACCTGAATACCGCTCTCGTCAATATTGCGGCCACCAAGTCCCAGATCAAGGACGCCAACTTCGCCAAGGAGACCTCGCGGTTTGTGCGGGATCGCATTCTCCAGCAGTCGGGAACGGCGGTCCTGGCCCAGGCCAACCAGATCCCCCAGGCAGCGATCAAGCTGATTCCGTAAGGGGTGACAGCTCCGATGGATTTGTGGGAATAACCTTGCTAAAGTCTTGATCATGAACTGCCGATAGGAGACTTGAAGGTGTGTGCCCACACCATTGGGAGGTACATCGATGAGCGACACGAAGATCACATCCTCGAGTTCGTCCCCCCTGCCTGAGCGGCCGGCGGGAGTCTCGGGCAAGAAAAAGTTGGAAGCGGCCAAGGTGGCTGGGTCGGCTGGACCAAAAAGTGTGGATGCCGTCACGCGCCTGGTGGAGTCCGATGTTCTGGAAATCTCGGGGCCGGCAAGGCAGGTGGCCAAACTGCGTGAGGAGATCGCGAAAGTGCCTGACGTGCGGGAAGAACGGATTGCTGACATCAAGGCCAGGATCAAATCCGGGACCTACGCCGTTCCTTCGCGCGAAGTGGCCCGAAAGATGATCGAGTGGGGCCGGGACCACGGCGGAACCTCGCCGTCGTCAGGATAGCGACAGGCCTGTCCTGAAAGGGAGAGGGCCGGAAGCGAATGCGGACTCGCCCCTGGGGGAGTCTGGGAAGGGTGGATGAAGGTGGACATCTCTGATGGAAGTCCGAACGTTGAAGGAGCGCGCAGCGTAGATCCCTCCTCGTTGCGGGAGGAGGCTCTTGCCGTGGTGGGCAAGCTTGTTCCCGTTCTCGAGCAGGAAAGAGATCTCCTCGTCTCAGGCGATTGGGAGGGGCTCGACGCCCTCACCGAAGCCAAGGAGACACTGGGACGATCCCTGGGCGAACTCCTGTCAGAGCTATCCCCCGAAGAGAGGGCGCAGGTCGGGGAAGAGGAGGGCTCCGCACTCCGGAGTGCCCTTTTGCATCTTTCCGAACTGACGGCCGTGAACTTGGCCATTGCCCGGGAATCTTCGCAGATTGTGGGCCAGCTCCTGCGGGAGATCAGCCTCGATGCGGAGGGCGGGGGAACCTATGGGGCGAGCGGGTCGGTCGATCCTGCCCGCCGGACCTCCCCCACCCTGGTCTCGACCCGGGGATGACCCCCGACCGATCTTTACCGGAGGGACGACGATGTCTGGCATCATAGGGGTCATGAATATCGGTCAGACAGGGATCGAGGCCAACGAGGCCGCCCTGAAGACCGCCGGCCATAACCTGTCGAACGTCAACACGCCCGGCTACTCCCGGGAGCGCGTGATGTTCGAGCAGCACGTCCCCGACATCAACCACCCCGGAATGATGGGGACGGGGGTCGATGCCGCCCGCATCCGTCGCGTCGTCAACCACTTCCTCGAAAATCAGTCGACCCGCCAGAAGACGACTCTGGGATTTTGGGAGTCCTCCCGCATTTCCCTGGGGGAGATCGATTCCTATTACTTTCATGCCCAGTCCGAAGGGCTGTCCCGGGACCTCTCCCGATTCTTCAACCACTGGGAAACGGTGGCCAACCACCCGGCCGATCGCGCTGCCCGGGCGACGCTCATCACCTATGGCCACAATCTGGGTCAGGACTTCCACCAGATGACCGCCCTCTATGCCGAGTCCCGCAATCGCCTGGGCCACCAAATCGAGGATCAGGTCAAGAAAATCAATGCCCGCATCTCTCGGATCGCCGTCCTGAACCATTCGATCCTGGCGGCCCGGGGCCGGGGGGAGGATCCGAACACCTTCCTCGACGAGCGCGCCCGGATCGCGGGAGAGGTTTCCCGATTGACCAATGCCCATTTCTTTCACGACAAGGATGGCTCCCTGAACCTGCACATTGGAGGCCAAGCGGCCTTCTCCGAGCAGCAGGTGGGCCACATGGCGGCCGTCTTTGACCCGGTCCACGACCGATACCGGATCACCTTTGCTCCCCCCTCCCATTCTGGGGCCCCCATCGATATCACCGACCGGGTCAAGGGAGGGGTTCTGGGCGGCTACATCGATGTGCGCGACCACAAGATCAAGTCCATGCAGCACCATCTCGATCTCCTGGCCTTTCAGGTGGCCAACAGCGTCAACTCGATCCATTCCGGGGGATACGGCCTGTCGGGTCAGACCGGCGTGAACTTCTTTACGCCCACGGTGGAGGTCGCCCGTACGGGCGGAGATGGCTCAGGATCGCTTGTGGCCAACGTCGAGGATGCCTCCGCGGTGCTTCCGAAGATCCTGGTGGAGACCGATGCGGCCGGAGTCCGGGTTTACGGAGCCAAGGACCACGTTCTCATCGGGAGCGGGGTCGTCAAGGACGGCGTGGCCACGGTCAGTGCCGGGGGATACTCCCTGCGGGTGCTGGCGCCGAAGAAGGGCTCCGAAACCTATACCGTGTCGGGCGGCACCCATGTGGCCGGGACGGCCCTTCATCTCGACGTCACCGGCCTTTCGGCCGATGATGTGGCAGCTGCCGGCTCCCCCGCCAGTCCGGGGACCAACGAGGGCGACAACGCCAATGCCCACAAGATCTTTTATCTGTCCCAAAAGCACCTTCACTTTCCGGGGGAGGACGAGCCGGCGTCGATTTACGAGTACTATGCCTCCGGCGTGGCCAAGATCGGCGCCTGGGCCCGTCAGTCCCGGCTGAACGACAAGGCGCAGGTGGCCATCTCCCAGAGCCTCGAGACCCAGCGTCAGGCCGTCTCGGGGGTTTCGATCGCCAATGAATCGGCCAAGATCATCCGTTTTGAGAAGGCCTACCAGGCCTCCGCCAACCTCATTCAAATGGTGAACCGGCTTCTCGACACGCTGGTCCGCCTTCCCAATAGCGGATAGCGGAGGACGACCATGATTCGTGTGACAGGGCTGATGACCGACCGCTCCCTCATGGCGAACCATGACCGGGCCACGGAGAATCTCTACGAGGCGGAAAAGCAGGTTTCTTCCGGGCTTCGTGCCGATACCCCGGGGGATGCCCCTGAGGCGATGAGCGAGGTCCTTCGGGTCAACCGCTCCCTGGCCGTCACCGGACAGATCATCCAGAACGCCCGGGAGGGAGCCACCCGCATCGCCCTGATGGAAAGCATCCTGACACAGATCGACAACATCATGATCCGGGCCAAGGGGCTGGCCATCCGGCAGGCCAACGGCACCATGGACTCCCAGGACCGGCGGATCGCCGCCGAAGAGGCGGAGAGGCTCCTGGAACAAACGGTCGCCCTGGCCAACACCCGGGGAGGCGAACAGTACCTCTTCGGGGGGACGAACATCAGCGTCCCCCCCTTCCTGCTTTCCGACCCGCAGAAGGAGGAGCCCTTTGTGGTTTCCTACCAGGGAAACCACAAGAGCTCGACGATCCAGCAGGGCTTTACCCCTTCGTTTCGACAGGCGGGTCTTCTGAAGACCACAATGGCCGGAGACAAGCTTCTCGGAGACTCCAAAAAAGCCCCCAATGCCAACCTGGCCTTTCCTGCCCTCCGACGCTTCATCGTGGGGCTCAAGAACAATGACGACAAGGCGATCCAGTCCGCCATCGGCGAGCTCGACACGGCCGTGAGAAAGGTCTCCGAGCGCTCGGCGGTTCTGGGAACTTACGAACGCGCTCTCCGCAGCACCATCTCCCGGCTGGAGAAGTACCGGACCGACCTCAAGGTCCTCCGGAGCCAGACCGAGGATGTGGACATCCCCCGGGCGGCTTCCCGAATGGCTCTCTCTCAAAATCTCCTCGAGGTGAGCGCCAAGGCCAGCCGCAACATTCTCCAGAACGTCCAGAACGTGTTGTTCCACTAAAACCGTACGCCCAGGGAAGGGAGGACGCCATACTTATCCTGACGAGAAAAAATGGGGAGGGCATCACCATCGGAACGTCGGTTCGGGTGGTGGTGCTGGAGGTGAAGGGAAGCTCTGTCCGTCTGGGCATCGAGGCGCCGGAAGGCGTCCGTGTCCATCGGGACGAGGTCCTCCGTCGCATCGAGGAGGAAAACCGCAATGCGATGGACAGCCCAAGAGAGAGTGTGGCCGGGGACGTTCACCAGCCGGCCGGGAAAACGGACAAGGGCAGGGAGGCCATGTCGACATTCAAAACAGTTCGCTTCGGAGAGATCCCGGTGTCGGAATCGGGGGTGATCCGCTTTCCCGACGGCCTTCCGGGATTTCCGGGAGCCCAGCGCTTTCTTCTTCTTGAGACGGGGGAAGAGCAGGTCTTTTACTGGCTCCAGTCCCTCGACGATCCGGCGCTGGCCTTTGTGGTCATGGATCCGGTCCTGCTCGTTCCGGACTACCTGTCCCGGCTCGTTCTTCCCGAGTGGGACCGGGAGTTTTTCTCGCCGATTCCGTCCACTGAGCTGACAGCGATGGTGATCGTGACCTTTTCCGGAGAGACCGCCACGGCCAACCTTCTTGCCCCCCTCCTGGTTCGTGAGGCTGAAAGGCTCGGCCGGCAGGTGATTTTGGCTGAGTCTGAGGAGTGGCTCCGCCAGCCGATTTTTCTTCCGAAAAAAAATTCGGAGACCCCCTAAAGTTTTTTTGGCCCCCTGCCGAAAAGGTCCTTGAGGCGAAGAGGATCGCCTCCCCGGTCACGTCGCCGGGCACCAAAAGGACAAGGCCAGGGATAAGGCCGAATCAACCAAGGAGGGAACAATGAGCGGTTTAGTCATCAATGACAACATTGCGTCGATGAATGCGCAGTACAACCTGAACGAAACCCAGCGTGCTCTGGCGAAGCACATCAACCGGCTCTCCTCCGGGTACCGCGTGAACAGCCCAGCGGACGACCCGGCCGGTTACGCGATCTCCCAGCGTATGGGCGGACAGGTCAAGTCCTATGCGGCGGCCATCCGGAATGCCAATGACGGATCGAGCCTCCTGCAGACGACGAACGGGGCTCTTCAGACCGACAACACCATCATCCTGAAGATGCGGCAGCTGGCCATCGAAGCGGCCAACAGCACCTACTCCCCGAAGGATCTCAAGGTGCTCAACCAGGAGTACCAGCACCTCAAGTCGGAAATCACCCGTATCGCCAAGGTGACCGACTTCAACGGCATGAAGCTCCTCGACGGAAGCCATGAGGACTTCAAGTTTCACGTGGGTATCTACACCTCCTTCAGCGACCGTCTGCACGTCAAGGTCGGCAAGGTCGATGCCGATGCCCTCGGCATCAGCGGGACGGACATCATGAACCGCAACGACGCCAAGAATTCAGTTGAAAAGCTGGACAAGGCGTTGGACAAGATCAACGAGCTTCAAGGTAACATCGGTGCCATCCAGGACCGTATGGAGTGGACGATCCGGAACCTGAACACCGCCACCACAAACGTTCAGGCCAGCCGTGCCGGAATCCGCGACGTGGATTTCGCCGGAGAGACCGCCAAGTTCACCAAGCGGCAGATTCTGTCGCAGTCGGGTGCGGCGGTTCTGGCTCAGTCGAACCTGATTCCACAGGCAGCCATCAAGCTGCTCCCTTAGCCAGGCCCGCCCGTCGGGCCTAGGGATCGGCCGGCGGAAACGTCGGCCGGCCCTATTTTTAGCGTCCTCCAGGGCGCGCGTTTGCAATTGTCATGAACCAGGACTCCTCCGGCCGTCCCGGGGAGAGGGGAAGAGCCCCTCCCGCCGAGGCGGCCTGGGGATGGAGGTGAGTGTTGAGCGGAATTTCCGGGTCGATTCCCGGCGCCGACGGAGGGGCTTCCTCCGCCCCTCGCCGCATGAGGATCACCAACATGTCGGCCCTCTCGCAGGGGCTGGATACGGAAAAGCTCGTCAATGCGAACCTTCAGGCTGCGGCCATTCCCCTCGAGCAGATGCAGCAGCAGCAGGCTGAGCTCGAGTCGAAGTCGGCCATATGGCGGCAGGTTCAGAGCAAGCTCGACGGCTTTCTCAAGTCGGCGGGCAATCTTCACCTGCGTCAGGATTTCAATGCTTTCAAGAGTGTCGTTCCTCCCCATGCGGCCTTTACCGTGACCCCCGGTCCGGGGGCCTCCCTTGGATCGTACAGCGTCTCCGTCGCCTCCCTGGCCCGTCCCGGGGTCCTCGTCTCCTCGGGGGTTCCCGACAAGGACAAGACCTCCGTCCTGAACATTCCTCCCGATGGGGCCTTTTCCCATGCCACCCTGACCTTCCTGATCGGGGACCATCTGGTGGGGGGAAAGCTCAAAACCGTCCGCCTCGACCAGAGTACCGGATTTACCCTCGACAGCCTGGCGGGAGCCATCAACGATGCCCACATCGGCATTCACGCCATGGTGATGCGCACCGGAGCTCCGGGAGCTCCCTACTCCCTTTCCCTCTCCTCCACAAAAAATGGAATGAACTTCCGGGTCATGGAGCAGGAGGGGCTCGATTTTACCTTCAAGACGGTCCAGAAGGCCTCGCTGGCTCACCTGACGGTCAACGGGGTCCCGGTGCAGTCGGAGTCGAACGACGTGGCCGACGCCATTCCCGGTTCCGTCATTCACCTTCGCCAGACCACCGGCGCGACGCCGACAACCGCCTCGATCGTGCACAACACCAAGACGATCAAGACGAATGTCGGGGCCTTCGTCAAAAGCTACAACGACCTTCTCGACTTCCTCGACAAGGAGACTCAGGTCAACCCCGCCACCGGCCAGGGGGGCCCCCTCCTGGGCGCCTACTCGGTGGTGGATCTCAGAAACCGTCTGGGAACGGTTCTGACGCGGCCTCTGTCGGACAAGGTGACGGGAAAGCTCCGGACCCTGGCCGATGTGGGGATCAGCTTCCAGAGGAATGGCCACCTCTCCTTTGATTCAGGAAAGTTCGACAAGGCCCTGGCGTCAAACTACGATGACGTCGTTCACCTGATGACCGGCCAGGGGGCGACCCCCGGGATCGTCTCGGGGGTCCATGATCTTCTCCTGCAGTTTGCCAATCCGGCCAGCGGGCCATTGGCCAGCGAGATCACCGACATCAACGACCAGGAGAGGACGAATGTTCGCGAGATGACGCGCAAGCAGGACGAGCTGGCCAACCTCAAGGACCAGCTCGAAGAGAAGTATTCGGGGCTTCAGGGGCTTCTGGGAGGCTTGAACCAGAAGCAGGCTTATGTTCAGCAGCAAATCGCCCGAGGAGTGATCTAGGGGAGGGGAGCTCCCTCCCGGTGACCACCCCAAGATGAGCCATGATGAGGATTCGAGATGAACGCTTACGCCGCCGCCACCTACCGGGAAACACTTGAGAGAACCCTCCCTCCGGCCGATCTTCTGATCCGGCTTTACGAGGGATCGGTTCGCCTTGTCGACATCATGAAGGAGGCGATGAGCTCCGGCGACATCCCCCGCCGCTCCGATGCCGTCAACCGGCTGACGGGGATTTTCTCCGAGCTGGCCTCGGCCGTGGACGGGCAGGAGCCCAAGGAGCTTTCGGACTCCCTTGTCTCTCTCTACCTCTTTCTCATTCAGGAGGTGACCCTGGCCAATGTGGCGGGTGAGGCCGAGCGCCTGGGGGCTGTTCGGGAGATCCTGGTCGACCTCCTGGGGACATGGAAGACCGCCGCCGCCTCCTCACGGGGAGGCTCCCTCCCTTCCTCCCCGGCAGCGGCCTTTCCGGACGGGGGCCTTCCTCGCCGGACCTTGTCGGTGCGGGGATGAGTTCCACGAAAGGGGCCCCGCCATCTGGGGAGAAGAAGGCGCCTTTGGAGGGCCGGGAGTCAGGAATCGGCGAGGAACGATTGTCGGGCGACTCTCCTGAGAGCTCCCCGTCGGCGACCGCCGCCCGGGAGTTTCTTCTCCAGCTCGGGACCCTGCTCGAGTTTCTCTTTGCAGGACAAGAGGAGGGGGGCCCGGTCACCCTTGCCCGGGTGGAGGAGATGGACCTTGCTCCACTCCTGTCTGCCCAGGCAGCCCTCGACCGGGAGGGTCCCGAGGCCCTGATGTCCTTGCCTCTCCCGGAGCTCCTCCTCCTCTCCCATCGCATCGAGCGCCTGAGTGCCGTTTTGGCCCCCTTCGCAGCCCCCAGCGGCCCGCTGGCCTCCCGGATCGCCGCCATTACCGGGCAGGGGCCGGAGGGAGCCTACCGAAAGGCCGGTCGGGACTCCGGAAAGCTCTTTGGCCGGAAGATTCTGGGTCGGGCCTGACCCTCCTCCCCTCTCGCTCCTTCCGTCCGTCAAACTTCTGACGGGAAGAAATTCCCTCCCCTCCCGGGGAACCGGGAAAAAATCTCCTCCTCTCTCTCTTGACCTCAAGTTTTTTAGAACTCCCTCAGAAATTTCTTTATCCATCAAACCATCCTCGAAGGTTTCCTTCTTGTCTGCATGGGCTGGCACGGATCGTGCTTGATGCAGGGCAAGGAGGTTGCCATGAACATCCTGATGATGTACACATCCATGCCCCATACGACCGGAGCCTACCTCGAAAAGGCACTGCGAGGGGTGGCCAACGTAAAAACCTGCGGACCCACGATCGCAGACTGGACGCTCCGGGCCTGGGACCTCGAAGGAATCGCCGACCGGGTCATCCCTCACGACATCGAGTTGAGAGAGGGGACGATTCATGAGATCAAGCGAGGTCTGGAAGGTTTTCGCCCGGACTGGCTCCTCTTTGTGGAGAGCGGTGTTTGGTTCGAGATGCCGATCCTGTCGGATCCGACCCTCCCCAAGGCCTGCTATCTGATCGACACCCACCTTCAGGCGGCAGACCACCTTCAGATCGCCAGCCGCTTTGATGTTGTCTTCCTCGCCCAGAAGGCCTATGTCGATATCTTCCGGGAACGCCTGGGAAAGCCCGTCTTCTGGCTCCCCCTGGCCTGCGACCCCGAAATTCATCGCCCCCACGATGTCCCCGAAGTCTTCGATGTTGCCATCTGTACCTCCCCCGAAAAGACGGACAGACGATCCCGCCGTCTCGCCCGTCTGGGGATCCGATACTCGGTGGGCGTGCGTCGGCTCTTCTTTGACGACATGGCCCGCTTTCTCTCCTCTTCGCGTCTCCTCTTCAATTCGGCCGTCAAGGATGATCTGAACATGAGAGTCTTCGAGAGTCTGGCCATCGGCAAATGCCTTCTGACCGATTCGGTGCCCGGACTGGCCGACCTCTTTGTCCCCGATGAAGACCTCGTGGTCTACGAGGATGCGGACCTTGTCGATCGTGTCCGGTTCCTCCTCGATCACCCGGAGGTGGCCAATCGGATTGGTGCCCAGGGAAGAAAAAAGGTTCTTGAATCTCACACATACCGTCACCGGGCGCTTTCGATCGTCCGGACACTTTCCGACGGAACTTCCGTCAAAACACAAGGAGAAGACAATGCTGCGCATTCTTACGTTTAACTGGCATGAAGGATACATCTCCCTTCTGGGCAAGCTTCCTGTCACCTTCGATATCGTCGAAAGATCGAAGGGGGGATATGACCGCTGGATGACGGAATTTCGTCCCTGTCCCCGAGGCTCCCGGATTGTCGACTTCAAGACGGCGATGGGCCATCTGGCCCGGGAGGAGTATGACGCCATCATCTGCCATGACATGAGCGACCTTCTTCTCACTCGCAAGTCTGCGGTTCCCCAGTTCATGGTCTTCCACAACCGTCTCGACACCATGATTGCCCTGGGAAAAAATGCCATCGACCCCCGGGAATACCGGAAGGCCCTTGCCGACCTCATGGCGCAGGTCAGCGATCTCACTCCTGTCTTCATCTCGGCCTCCAAGAAGGAATCGTGGGGGTTTTCGGGGCCGGTCATCCTGCCCGGGATCGATATCGCGGAGTGGGGAGGCTACGACGGGACCGACGAACGGGCCCTTCGGATCGGGAACTTCATCGAAGAGCGTGACCTGATGCTGGGGGCGACTCTTTCGTCTCAGGTTCTTGACGGGATTCCCCATACCACATTGGGGCTCAATCCCCGGATTCCCGGTGCACACCCTTCAAAAAACCTCGAGGACCTGAAGGATCAGATGCGCCACCACCGCCTCCTTCTTCATACCACCGTTGAGCCCTGGGAGGACGGCTACAACTTCTCTCTACTCGAAGCCATGGCTACCGGGATGCCCATCGTGGCGCTTACCCATGCAGGATCCCCTGTCAAGGATGGCATCAACGGCTTTCAGGCCGATCGGGTGGATGATCTGAGAGCTTATGTGCAGAGCCTTCTCGACAATCGGCAGATGGCGTTGCACATGGGGGCGGCCTCCCGGGAGATCGTGGCTCGGGAGTTTCCCATCGATCGATTCCTCGAAAGCTGGGAGCGGCTCATCAATCAGAAAGTGGCGATCTGGAAGCCCAAGCAGGTCTATCGCAAGGAGCGGGGAGAGGTCATCGACCGTATCCCGGCCGGAGCCAACCGCATTCTCGACATCGGGTGCGGGACGGGAAGCATGGGACGAGGGATCAGGACCCGCTGGGGGAATGTCACCCTGGTGGGAATCGAAAAGGAGGCCGCCCGTGGATTCGAGGCCAAGGCCTACTACGATCGGGTGATCATTGCCGACGCATCTGCCTGGGAACCGGACTTCAGCGAAGAGAGCTTCGATGCCATCGTCATGGCCGATGTTCTCGAACATGTGGAGGACCCCGTCAAGCTTCTCAAAAAATATGTGCCCTATCTCTCTCCCCAGGGGGTATTGGTCCTTTCGGTTCCCAATGTGCGCTACCACGAGGTTCTGGGAGGGCTTGCCCAAGGCCGCTTCGACTATCAGGAGCAGGGAATCCTCGACCGAAGCCACCTGCGATTCTTTACCCGGAAGACTCTCGTGGAGCTGCTCGAACAGACCGGCCTCCAGATCGAAACGCTGGGAGCCAACGTCTCCAGCGAGTTCTCGAAGATGGCCGAAGAGCTGGCTCGTCGGGGAGAGGCGCGGACCGACATCGATCTCGGGACGATCGTTCTTCGGGACCAGTCGCCGGAGGAAATCCGGGATCTCTTTGTCATGCAGTACCTGGTGACAGCTCGGAGAAGAGTCTTCGGAATTATTGAGAGAGTCGACGACATGATCGGGGCAGGAATCACCGACGGAGTGGAGGAGCTTCTCCGCGGAGCCCTCGGCGATCCGGGTCTGACCCGGGAAGAGCGGGGAGAGGTGGAGATCAAGCTGGGAGAGATCCTCACCCGAAGCGGGGATTTGGCGGGAGCCCGGGAGGCCTTTGACCGAGCTCTCCCGGTGGTGGCTGACGAGCGGGCCTACCAGGGACGGGCGGTGGTCGCACTTCTGATGGGAGACTTTGCAGACTCCCTGTCGGACTTCAAACGGGCCTTCGAAAAGAATCCCCGATCCCATGCGGCCCTTTCTGGCTTCGGCATGGTCTGTCAGGAGCTGGGGAACTACGAAGAGGCGGTTTACTACTATGACCAATCTCTGGGCATTGACTCCGACCAGGAAGAGGTCCTGCGGCTTTTGGTGGATATGTCACTTGCCATCCGACGGCCTGAAGCTGCCATGGGACGGGTTCGGGAGTTCCTCTTGCGAAACCCCTTCAAAACTGGCTTTCGCGCCCTCTACGCTCGCCTTCTCGACGAATCCGGACAACAGGAGGAGGCCCTTCAGATCTCCCGGGAGATCCTTCTTCGTGACCCCAAGAACAGCGTGGCTGCCGAAATCGTGACAAAGGCAGATTCGATGGACCCTGCACTGGCTCTAAAGGCCTAGAGGCCAGGAGAGAGCCATGTCGGACAAGGTCTTGATCATCCAGGAGGCTCGACTCGGGGATCTGATTCAGAGCGGGCCCCTGATTCAGAGGATCTCCGCTGAGGGGGGAAGTCCTACGGTTCTGGTGCGCCCGGGAGTCTGTGAGGGGGCGAGGGCACTGGGTGTGGCGCCGGAGATACTCTCTTGGCCAGACTTTGGAAATCCGGCCGTTCCTCAGTCGTTTCATGAACGGATCGCCGGGTCGAGGGATTTTATCCGAAAGATGCGCCGGCAGGGATTCTCCCGCGCGATCGTCCTGAATCACCACGGGACGGGGATTGCCTTGGCAAAGGCTCTGGGAATTCCCCTCTTGGGCTTTGACCATCTCTTCGATCGGGGAGATGGGGGGACGGTACCGCTTGCGGGTTGGCCGGCCTATCTGGTGGCCTCCTCTCGGGGAGTCCGGGCGCTCAACCGGATTCACCTGTCGGATATGTGGCGGGGATTTGCAGGCCCTGGTGCATTTTTCCCACGACCGGTCCCGGTGGATGCGACGAAAGAAAGAACCGGTCCGACGGTGGTGGTCTTGGGCGGGAGGAGCCCCTTTCGGAGGTTGGCCCCGTCGGCCCTTTCCCGTCTTGTGTCGGCCCTCGTCCGGTTCGATGGATATCCGGTGATTCTCTCCGGGGGGGCTGAGGATCGGGCTCTGGGCGAAGCCATTGCCGCAGAGTGTGGCTCCCAGGTGGTCAATACTGCAGGTCAGACAGGGGTGGGAGAACTCGCAGCGCTGATCGCAGAGGCTGGCGTTGTTCTCTCTCCGGATACGGCCACCATCCATCTGGCCGCCTCGCAAGGAGTCCCGACGGTCGGCCTCTTCTTTGCCAGCGCCATTCCCTTTGAAACCGGGGCCTATCGGGAGGGGGCCGTATCGGTGGTGACCCGGGAAGACTGTTATCCCTGCGGAGGAGAGGGGTCGTCGTGTTCGTCTCTCTCCTGTCGGAACAGCCCCGAGCCCGACGTGTTGGCGAGGATTGTGGCCGGGCTTCGTCGGGGAGAGCCGGTGTACCGGATCGTCCGCCGACTGTCGGACTATTTGACAGGCAGCCAAATCCTCGTTGCCCGGGAAACACCCTCAGGGTTGCTCCAGGAGTCCGTCTCCCCGGGACTCCTGTCGAAAGAAGGTCTTTTGGCAGTTCTTTTTCGTCGATTTGTCGTTCGCTACCTTAATCCGGATGTCTCTCTTCCCTCCCTTGCCCAGGAGCTGGCTCTCTCCGGCATGAGTCTTGCTTGTGAGGACTCAAGAAATGTCCGGGAGCTCTCTTGTCTCGGGAAAAGCTCCTCCGGTGCAGAGAAGGAAGGGATCGATCCCCTCTGGTTTGTTCGCCTCGAACGGGGGGTCGACCTCTACCTGGGGCTTCGAGAGCGATCACTTCACCGGGGCGAACGGGAGCGGATGGTTGAACGTCTGGCCGGAGATTTTCCGGCACTTTGGCCTCTCCTGCACCATCTGGAGCGAGTGGAGGGGGGACAGGGAGACCATCCCTCCCTCCTGAGGGCCGGAGCAGCACTCTCCTGGGAGACCACAAGTGCGGGACGCCTGTTCGGACGAGGGCAGAGTCGGGATATTCCCGAAAAGGAGGAATTTCATGCGGAAGTTCGATGAGAACGTGTTCCGGAACAACCTCGACGCCTTTGGGCGAGACGAGCTCCGTGAGGTGCTGGTTCGCCCCGATAGAAGCCGGGAGCGGTGGGAGATCGTTCCCTCAAAGGAAAGCTCTCCCACCCTTCTCTGGGATGGTGCCAGCCTCCACAGCCGGTATGCCCCTGAGGCCGAAGGGGTCCGCTGGGCGGATGAAATTGCCGGAAAGATTCCGGGGGAGAGTCGGGGGATTCTGGTTCTGGGTCTGGGTCTGGGGTACCACGTCGAAGCCCTGCTGGCCCGGACGACCCTTCCCATTGTCGTCTTCGAGGCCAACCCCGATATCCTTCGCGCCTCTTTTCGCCTTATCCCCTGGTCCCGCTGGTCTGAGCGGATCCGCTTTGCCACAGATCCCGGGGCTCTTCGGGGAAAGGTCGAGGGCTTCTTTGTGGCGATTCATGCCCCTTCCGAAAAGGTTCGGCCCGAGGCCTATCGCTCGGCCAGGAATCTGGTGGGTGGCGAGATGGGGGCATCTGCGCATTCCTTGCGGATCCTGGTGGTCTCCCCCGTCTCCGGGGGCTCCTATCCCATTGCCCATGGGGTGGTCAGAGCTCTGTCGGGGATGGGGCACCGCGCCGCCCTCTTCGATGCGGGGGACTTTGCCGGATCCCTTCGGGCCATCGGGTCGCAAACCCGGATCGATATGCACCGGGCCCAGCTTCGGGGTCTCTTTCAGAACTTCATGTCGGAGATGATCCTGGCCCGGGTCTTCCAAGAAAAGCCCGACTTGATCGTGGGGCTGGCACAGTCACCGCTGTCGACGGATCTTCTGGAAAAACTTCGCGGGATGAATATTCCGGTGGCTTACTGGTTTGTCGAGGACTTCCGGATTGCCACCTACTGGGAACGCATTGCTCCCCTGGTGACCTCCTTTGCCGTGATTCAGAAGGAGGAGTGGATCCCTCGCCTCGAAGGGCGGGGTCTCTCCAATGTCCTCTACCTCCCCACCGCTGCCGACTCGACCATCTTCCGTCCTGAGCCGGTGCCAGGAGAGGATCCTGTGAGATTCTCGGCTCCCTTGGCCTTCATGGGAGCCGGCTACTACAATCGCCAGCACTTTCTTCGCCATCTTTCGGATCTGGGCCTGGGAATCTGGGGGGCCGACTGGGAGATCACCGATCCTCTGGGCCCCTACCTGAGGGCTGCGGGAAAGAGAATTCTCCCGGAAGAGGCGGCGCAGATCTACCGGAATTCCGTGATCAACCTGAACCTTCACTCCTCGGTCTACCACCGGGGCGTCAACCCCGACGGAGACTTCGTCAATCCGCGCACCTTCGAAATCGCCGCCTGCGGGGGATTCCAGCTTGTGGATCGACGCTCTTTGCTCCCTGAGCTTCTTGTGCCGGGCGAGGAGGTTGCGGTCTTTGAGGACGAGGAGAGCTGTCGCAAGCTCGTTCAGCATTATCAGTCCCATGCTCAGGAGAGGATTGCCATTGCTCATGCAGGGCTGAAAAGGACCCTGCAGGACCACACGATCGAACGCCGAATGGAGACATGGCTCGACCATCTCTATGCTCAAGGATTTCGCCCTCGGGGGGCGGCTTTCCCCGGACGCCAGAGTGTTTCCGATCTGGTGGCGGCATCGGAGGGGGATCCGGAGCTCTCCGGGTTCTTCGACAGATTCCGATGCTTTGGGTCGGTCGACCTTGACGATCTTGAACGGGGAATCCATCCGCAGGAGGCCCCCCTCTCCGAGACAGAGGCGGCCGTTCTTCTGCTCAGGGAATTTGCCCGGGAGGTGGAGGCATGAGCCAGGACATGGGAGAGCTCGACTTTGGGCAAGTGGTGGGGGAGGGGATGCGAATCCTGATCATTGCGATGACCCGCATGGGCGATCTCTTTCAGATGGCCCCCATGGTGGCCTCTCTTCGGGAGCGCCACAAAGATTGTCGTATCTCACTGGTGGCCTATCGTGAGTTCGGCGAGACGGCGGTCGGGCTGGGACTCTTTGACGACCTCTACCTCGTCGATGCGGTGGCCCTTCGTACCATGATTTACGACGATCAGGTCTCTTTTCGGGATAAGATCCGGCAAGTCAAGGAAATGACGCAGGGGTGGAGCTCTTCCCCTGTGGATCTTTTGATCAACCTGACCCCCAATCGGATCGGAGCGGTGCTTGGCTATCTCGTCCGGGCTCGCGAGGTGCGGGGAGTGACCCTTACGCGGGATGGCTTCCGGGCCTTTCTCGATCCGGCCATCGCCTACTTTGGTCAAATGGTCCAGAATCGGCTCTACAACGATACCAACCTCGTGGATCTCTTTCTTCGGGTCGGGCAGGTGCCTCCTCCCCGGGGGCTGGTCCTCTCGGACAAGATGGGAGTGGAGGATTCGGGACTTCTGCCGGCCGGCCGGAGATGGATTGCCGTCCAGACGGGGGCATCGGTCGACATCAAACGATGGCCGGAGCAGGCCTTTGTCCGGATGATTGCCCATCTCCTGTCCCGAGCCCCTGAATGGGGAGTGGTCCTGATCGGGGCCGGTGCTGAAGATATTGCTCGAAATCGCCGGATCGTGGCCGCCCTTGAGGACCGCTGGTCGGCCGGACGACTCCTCAATCTCACCGGGAAAACGACCGTGGCGGCTCTTGCTGGGGTGCTTCGCCGTGTGGATCGCCTCATCTCCAATGACACCGGGGCGATGCATGTGGCCGCGGCCATGGGGACGCCGGTCGTCGCCCTTTCCTTTGCCAACCTTTACTACCATGAGACGGCTCCCTACGGGGAGGGACACGTGGTGATCCAGAGCCGAAGAGCCTGTGCCCCCTGCGGCCTCGATGCTGTCTGCCTCAACCCCGTCTGCCGGGAGGAAATGGATCCGGAATGGGTGGCCCGACTTGTGGTGGCCTTGGGAGAGCGGAGCTGTGGCGACTCCAGCGATTCAGAGAAAGAAAAGAAGACTCCTAGGGAGGCTCTCGACGGATTCCTGTCGGAGAATCCTCCGGGGCCCCAGATTCTTGTGGCTCGTTCGGAGTTTGATTCGAGGGGAAGCCTTCTCTATCGTCCGTTGTTGCGATACCCCATGACGGTCGAAGATCTCTTTCGCGGTCTCTACCGGCAAATCTTTGCAATGGAGATGGGCGCCCTTGTCGACTGGGAGAGTCAACGGAGCATTTTTCTGGAGGACTTTGAGCCATCTGGCTTTCCCCGACCACTATGGGAAGATATCCGTTCTCAGGCGCTGGAGCTGGGAGGAATGTTCCGAGAGGGAGAGAGTCTGTGCTTCTCGATCGCACAGTCGCTCTCGGAGGGGGCCATCGGAGAGTCGGACAAGGAGAATCTCTCCAGAAGGGCCGGATCCCTTGAAGAGCTCGACCAGAAGATTCGGGAAAAGGGGTGGGTGGCTCCCTCCCTGGGTCCGGTAACGACTCTCTTCGGAATCGAAAAGGAGGCGGTGGCTATCGATGATCCCCTTCGCCTTCTGGAAATGGTCGAGTCGGTTGGGAAGGTCTATCGGCAGGGAACTCTAAGGGTCGATCGGCTTATCCGTCTGGCTGACCGCTGGTTTGCAGGGAATAAGCCGGAAACGGAGGGGAAGGATCGGAAACTCAGCACCACGGGGCTCGGCAAGATGACGGCTCGGGCCTTGCGAGGATAAAACCGGCAATGTGCCGACAACGAAGGAGTCAGGAATGGATGGGATGAACCAGGAGAAGAAGGGACAGATTTTGATGGACGGGACAGCCGTGAATTGGACCCGAAATGAGGGAGAGAACCTGGCGGATGTTCTGGATCGGATCATTGGAGAGATTCCCAAGGATCGGACGATTGTGGGGGTCAAACTCAATGGGGCCTCTGCCGGTCGGGCTCAGGTGGCCGACTGCCATGAGGAGATGTTTACTCTGGAGATCGAGACGGAGGCCCTTTCGCTTCTGCTCGAGGAGGTCCTCTCCGATCTGCTTCACCACATCGACAGCCTCTTGCTGGTCTTTGGGGAGATCGGGGCAAACCTGCGTCGGGGGACATTGACGGCCGTCTTTGGCTCCCCAGACAAAAAAGATGAAACCGGTGGGGTCTATATGCAGGGCCTCGAAGGAATCGTGGCGACCCAGGTCCTCGTCGAGGAGGTGGGTCGGATCGAGCGTCAGGCTGGCCATGACAGCTTCCGGCTTTCGTTTATCGAGGAGAGCGACCGTATTGATTCGATACTGTCGGGAATGCTCGGAGCCCAGGAGAATCAGGACTGGATCCTGTTGGCCGACCTTGTGGAGTACGAGATCCTCCCCATCCTTCAGCGGGGAAGGGGAAAGGCGTCGGAGGCCCTCTCCCGTCAGGTCGAGATTTTGAGGGAAGAGAATCGGGTCGTCGCCTAGAAGGGGACTTTTTCTGATCGTAAAGACAATACACATTTTTCCGTTGTCTTGACGGAGGGCATTTTCGTGATAGAATAAAGGTGAGTTAATGGGGAAGTGCGACGTGAGTCTGTGATATCAGGAGGATCCTGATGAGTATCGCACCGCTAAGGAGTTCGGACATTGTGGCGGGTCAAGCCGGAGGGGAACGGTCCTATGGCCCCTTGTCGGCCTCTGCCACGGTTGCGTCCTTGCGGCCATCGGTCTCTGGGGTTTCCGGAACATCGACCGGTTCGCTCCTGCAGGTTCCGCTTCTTGCCGAAGACAAGCGGTCCCGCCCCCAGCTCTCCCTCCTGTCGGGTCTGTCAGGGGCCCAACCTCAGATGGAGGGTGGGAGGTCTCCCCGACTGAATGCAGAGACGACCTCTGACTCCGGAGTTGTCTCCCGGGTTCTTGCCGGGATCGATGCGGTGGGGTCGGCTCCTGCCGAGGTCTCTGTCTACTCCCAGCCCATGGGTCGAAGTATTGTCACCGATGTGGTGGTGCATGAAACCGACCAGGGGGATGGGACGAAGAAAATCGGGAACCACTGGCAGAGTGCTCAGGCTCCGGCCCCGGCTCCCCCCGTGGACAACGGAATCGGGAGTGCGGGACTTCGTGTGGGGGCCTATGAAGAAAGCCGCAATGCCGCCCGCGAAGCCTATATGATGTTTCAGGGAATGAAGCTCAATCAGACGGCCTGATGCTCTGGAGAATGTCTTTATCCCGGATCTTTCATGGTGGACGTGATTGATGTATTGATTCGAGTTCAGGAGAGTGTCCGATGGCTTTTGGGGTGAATAATGTGACCAACCTCGACCAGCCCGTCGGGAGGGTTGAGCCTCGCTCCCGCGTTGAGGAACGGACGGCAGTTCAAAAGCGCGAGGAGACCTCTCGCCACGAAGAGGAGCGCGCTCGCACTTTCGAGCAGGAATCCCAGAAGGAGGAGTCCTCCCGGGCAACTCCCCGCCGGCGGGTTGATTTTTTTGCCTGAAGCCTCCGCCTCTCCTCTCGGAGAACCTTCCTCACACCCCTCCCTCAATGTAGAGGATCGACTTCCCCTTCTCTTTCTCCCTGATGATGGCCAAGAGCCGACTCTTCCGCTCTCCTCCCCGGCCTTTCGCCGACGTCCCCTGATTGCTTTTCCCCGTGCCGCCTCACTGCCTGAGTCTGAGGTCCCCTGGGTGGGGCTCTTTCAGTCATTGGACATGCGTCTGGGCCGCATACTTGACAGTCTGGGGCGACTGTCGCGGGGGGAGCCACTCCTTCTTCCCGAAGTTCTTCCGATCAGGCTTTCAGAGGTGGCCGCTACCTTCCCCACCCGAACATCTCCCCCGCCCGGAAGCTCCGGACGACTCCTCGTGGAGCTCCCCACTCTTCCGGTCTTCGAGATTGATTGCCCCGTGGCTGTCATATCCTGCCAGCCCCAGCCCTCCGGGGGCAACCTCGTGACGGCCCTTTGGAAGGGGCTGGAAGGAGAGATGCATGAAAATCTTCTCCAATACCTTATTCTTCGCCAGCGAGAGATCCTGGCCTTTCGCTCCCACGTCACCCCCTCCTGACTCGTCACCTGCTTCGATAATTCCTCGACTCAAAGAATAGGCGCTCGCATCCTGTCTGACAAAAGGATCCGGCTTCCGAAAGGGTCCTGCGTCGATGGATTGTGGAGGTCTGAGGGTCTCCATGCCTTTGAGATCTCAAGGGATGAGTCCTCCTCCGTGGTGCGCTGTCCGACGGTCGCGAACAATCACCTGCGCTCCGGAGGGAATGGGTCCGGTGACTTGGGTGCGGATACCGTCGGTGGCCCCCACCGTCACCGGGACCGGGGAGATGGACCAGGCGGTCCGCGATCTCTTCAGGAGAAAGAGATAGGTGACGTTTTTGGTGCGCAGGATCTTTTTGTCTTTAAGGTAACGGGTGGGGGGGCGGTAAACGAGGGCCCCGTTGGGGACAATCAGCGCTCCCGCTATCTCTCCCGTATGGATCGTCACAGTGGCGGTCATCCCTGGCTTGAGGGCGGTATCGGGATTGGGAACTGTGGAGAGAACGTCATAGGTCACCACATGGGAGACCGTTCTCGGATGGTCTCGGACGACGGTGACCGACCCCGAAAAAAGTCGGTCAGGATAGGCCGGAACACGGAAGGTGACCTGCTGGCCTGAGACGATGGATCCGATGTCGGCCTCCGAAACCCTCGTATCAAGTCTCATCATGCGAAGATCATGGGCGATGGTGAAGAGCCGGGGGGTTTTGAAGGCCGAGGTGACGGTCTGACCGATCTGGACCTTGCGGGAAATGACGACACCATCAATGGGTGAGCGGATTGTTGTGTAGGAGAGATCGGTTCGGGCGAGATTCAAGGCCGCCTGAAGCTGTCGCTGGGAAGCCTTGTCCATCATCATCTGTGCCTGGTCGGAGTCATAGGTGCTTCGGGCAATGATGTGGTGATCGAGGAGGTCCCGATCACGGTTGAGCTGGATCTTGTCGAGGGAAATCTTTGTGGAAATTTTGGAGAGGTTGGATTCGGCCTGGGCGACTTGGGCCTGGTAGATGGCCGGGTCGATCTGGGCGAGGACCTCGCCCTTGGTCACATGTGAATTGAAGTCGACATTGATCTTCATGATGATCCCGCTCACCTGGGCGCCCACATGGACAGTCTTCAACGCTTTGAGGCGTCCTGTTGCCGTGACTGTTTTCTTCAGGGTGCCAACCACCACAGGACGGGTGACAAAGGGAGGGTTCTTGGAGTGGTGGCGGGGAAAAAAGAGAGTGAGCATTCCTCCTGCCAGAAGAACCAAGGGAATCCAGACGAGAGGTTTTTTAAGGGAAGATTTCATCGAGGTCTCCAGAACGATGGACCGCAAGGCCCCAGAGGGCAAAAGATGGGGCTTGGCTTCTAGTATACCGGGTTTGTCGTCCGTGGTTCGGGCTTATTCGTACCTCAGCGCCTCCATCGGGTCGAGACGAGAGGCACGCCACGCCGGGTAAAGCCCAAAAAGGATGCCCAAGAGAGTGGCACCTGCCACGGTCAGCATGAGTCCCTCCCAGGGAACAGGGGTGGGCCATCCCACGGCCAGATGAATCCCCAGGAGAAAGAGGACTCCTCCCGCCCCCCCGGCAACGGCCCCAAAAAAGGAGAGGGCTGCGGCCTCCGAAAGAAACTGGACAAGAATGTCCCTCGGCCGGGCACCGATCGCCATCCGGATCCCGATCTCCCGGGTGCGCTCCCGGACCGAGACCAGCATGATGTTAAGAATTCCCACTCCCCCCACCACAAGGGAGATCGAGGCGATCAGCGCCAGGAGAACGGTCAGAATGAGGGAGAGCCTTCCGGCTGTTTTGGCGATGTCGCTCATGGCCTGGATCTCGAAGTCGGGACGTCCGCCGGAGGGGATGTGGTGGCGAAGTCTCAGAATTCCCTCGATCTCCCTTCGGGCGGCACCAATCCTCTCGGGCGAGGTGGCGGCGGCCAGGATCACTCCGACATAGGTCACTCCCATGATCTGGCTTTGGAGAGTCGTCAGGGGAACCACCACCATATCGTCCTGGTTCATCCCCATGGGGGATTGTCCCTTGGAAGAGAGAATCCCGATGACCCGAAAGGGGGAATGGTTGATCTGGACAAACTTCCCGATGGGGTTGGAAAGTCCGAAGAGCCGGGAGGCAACAATCCGACCAAGGACGGCAACACGGGCCATTCCTCGTTCCTCCTGGTCTCCGAAGAAGCCTCCTCGGGCCAGTCGCCAGTCGCGGACGGGAAGATAACTCGGTTCTGCCCCGAGTATCACGGTGGACCAGTTGGCGTGCGGGCTTTGGACCTGTGCGGCTGTTCGCAGGGCCCCCGAGGCATTCCAAATGTCAGGGCACTGTGTCCGGATTGCCTGAGCATCATCCGCAGTCAGGGTCGTGTCGGTGCCTCCACCGACCTGAGCGCCGGAGTCGGTCACGCTCCCGGGGATAACGACGAGGAGATTGGGGCCGAGATTTTGGATGCTCTGAAGAACAAGGGCCTTGGCGCCGGAGGCAATTCCGGTGAGAACAACGACAGAAAGGACCCCGATCAGGATGCCCAGGGAGGTGAGAAGAGAACGATAGGGATTTTTCAGAAGAGATCGGATCCCCAAGGCGATGAGGGTCATGCATGACCCTCCAGCCGTCCGTCCTTGACGCGAACCGTCCGGCTCAGATGCTTGGCCACCTCCATGTCATGCGTGACGAGGACGAGGGTGGTTTTAAATCGATCCCGGAGTGAGAGCAGAAGGTCGAGGATGGTCGATGCGGAACGGCTGTCGAGGTTGCCTGTAGGCTCGTCGGCCAACAGGAGGCCGGGAGAGCCGGCAATGGCACGGGCGATGGCCACCCGTTGTTGCTGCCCTCCCGAGAGCTGTGAAGAGGTATGGCGTTCCCGGTCTCCCATTCCGACAGAAGCGAGGAGATCCCGAGCCCGTTCCCGGCGCTCCCGGGCGGGAATTCCCCGATAGAGAAGCGGCATCTCCACATTTTCAAGGGCCGAGGTGCGGGGAATCAGCTGGAAGTTCTGAAAGATAAACCCGATGGAGCGATTGCGGAGGACGGCACGATCGGTGGAGGACAGGTTGTCCACCCGGCGATCTCCAAAGGTCAGAGTGCCCGAGGTCGGTCGGTCGAGGAGACCCATGAGATGAAGAAGGGTCGACTTGCCAGAGCCTGAGCTGCCGACAATCGCCACGGACTCTCCCCCGTCAATCGAGAGGGAGACCCCTCTGAGTGCAGGAAGCTCTTCTCCGGAGACGGAGTAGATTTTGGTGACGGCCTCGAGCCGGAGGGAGATCCCGGGGCCGTCGATATTCATCATGATCTGATGGGATTCCGCTTTACCGTGTTTTCTTGACGAGGTGGCTCTTCTTTGAATTGTAAAGGCTAATGGCCGCCTCGATGACCTTCTTGGCCTCTGCATTGCCCAGAACATCGCTGACGTTGACCTGCTTGTTCTCGAGGGTCTTGTAGTCCTTGAGAAACTGCGTCAGCTCTCGGACGCGGTGGGGGATGATGTCTTCGATGTGGCGGTATTGTCCCCATTCCGGATCCTTGATCAGAACAGCCACAATTTTGTCATCTTTCTCCCCGCCGTCTTCCATGTTGATCAAGCCGATAGGCCGGATGGAGACGATCGAGTTGGACTGAAGTGGCTCCGAAGCGAGAACGAAGACATCGAGGGGATCATTGTCCTCGCAGTAGGTCTGGGGAATGAGTCCGTAGTTTGCCGGATAGTAGACCGCACTGTGGAGGATCCGGTCGACACGGATAAGTCCCGTGTCCTTGTCGAGCTCGTACTTCACCCGGGAGCGCGCCGGAATTTCGATGAGGGCCTGGATTTCGTGGGGGGCGTTATCGCCCAGGGACAGGTCGTGCCAGGGATTAAACATGCAGTCCTCCGATGTTGGCCGCAAATGAAAGAAAAACTCGACAAGGGGCGATGGTCTGACGGAAAAAGTATAGCATTCTCTTGCGAGAGACGGAAAGGGGAGGGGTTTGAGATCAGAAGGCTCTGTCCTGACTTGGGAGTGGCTGAGCGTCATGCGGATTTATGAAGAGCAGGGCGATTACAGGAGAAAGGACCGATCGGGAATGAGTCATCCTTGCCGCACGGACTCCCTGTTTGGCTTCACCTGTTGGCGCCTTCTCAGGTATACTTCTTGTGATAGTTAAGATCCGAAAAACCTTCCTGTGACTTTTTAGGCCATGATGGCTGTGAAAAAAGACATCCTTGCCTTTCGGAAGCATCCTCTAAGCAGGGAGTTTCACAAAAGGAGAGGAGGAAAAGGTCCAATAATGAAAAAAATATAAAGGAGTTTCGATGATCAATGCTTTTGGCTATGCGGCCCCGTCCCCCAAGGCTCCACTCGCTCCCTTTACCTTTACCCGCAGGGAACCTGGACCGGGAGATGTGGTAATCGAGATTCTCTATGCGGGGATTTGCCACTCCGATATCCATCAGGTCAGAGATGAGTGGGGCGGGGCCACCTTTCCCATGGTTCCCGGCCATGAGATTGCTGGAAGGGTGACCGCGGTTGGATCCGGAGTCACGCGATTTGCTCCGGGTGATCTTGCCGGGGTGGGATGCATGGTCGATTCCTGTCATGTGTGCTCCTCCTGTCAGGAGGGCCTCGAACAGTTCTGCGATGATGGTCCGGTGTGGACGTATAACTCCGTTGAGCGGGACAAAAAGACCCGAACCCAGGGCGGTTACTCCAATGTGATCGTCGTCCGCGAAGACTTTGTCCTGAAGCTTCCCGCCTCACTTCCCCTGTCCCATGTCGCCCCTCTCCTTTGTGCCGGGATTACGACCTACTCCCCCCTCTCCCGCTTCGGGGCTGGACCGGGTCAGGATGTGGGGGTGGTCGGTTTGGGGGGGCTGGGTCACATGGCGATCAAGTTTGCCCGTTCGATGGGCGCCCGCGTCACGGTCTTCAGCACCTCCGCCGCCAAGGAAAAAGATGCGGCGACTCTCGGAGCCCACGACTTCGTCCTCACCCGCAAGGCAGGGTGGGGCGCTGCGGTCGCCGGGCGCTTCAATCTCATTCTCGATGCCGTTTCCGGAGATCACGATCTGGGACCCTATCTGGGAGCCTTGAAGCGGGATGGCAATCTGGTCCTTCTGGGGGCCCCCGAAAAGCCTCTGTCCGTGCACTCCTTCATGCTCATCTCCCGTCGGCGGAACCTGACAGCCTCCCTGATCGGAGGAATTCGTGAGACGCAGAAAATGCTCGACTATTGCGGCGAGCAAGGCATTGTCTCCGATGTGGAGGTCATTCCAGTGGAAAAGGTGAACGAGGCTTATGAACGGACGTTGGCAGGAGATGTGCGCTATCGTTTTGTCATCGACGGAGCCACAATCCGCCCTTAGGTCTTGGGTTGTCTTTACCGGTAGCATAAAGCATCCCGGTGGTTTTCGGCGGTGAATAATCACTCACAATCACTTGGCAAATGGAGGTGAAGATCGATGGGGGAATGGATTGAACGGGGGCTGGCATTCAAGGACTATCCCGCCGGGGACAAAAAATTCCCTGGCCTTATCCTTTTAATGGAAGCCTATGGGGTCAACGATCATTTTAGACGCTTGGCAGGACGGCTTGCCGGATGGGGGTATGCGGTTCTCGTCCCCGATCTTTACCGGAGATTTCCTGAGGAGAGACGGGTGGTGGCATATTCCGACAGGGAGACCGCAATGGCGAACCTGTCTCGGCTGAAGGACGAGGAGTCCAAGGAGGATATTTCCCGGTGTCTCGAGATTCTCCGGAGCGATCCCCGTGTCGACAAGGATCGGATCGGGACGGTGGGTTTTTGTATGGGGGGGCGCCTGGCCTTTCTGTCGGCCGGTTGGTTTGGGGAAAAAATCAAGGCGGCCGTTCCGTTTTATGGAGGGGGAATCGGTGCTCCTAAAGGCTTTTTCCCCGGCCATACCGAGGTTCCACTTTCGTTGGTGCCGGCGATTCGTGCGGACCTTCTTCTCCTTTACGGAGGAAAGGATGACTTCATTCCCGAAGAGGAGCGCAAGGCTGTCTCCGCAGCTCTTTCTGCCTCCGGTCGCCCCTTCCGTATGGAGACCTTTTCAGAGGCGGGCCATGGTTTCTTCTGTGAAGATCGCCCATCCTACCATAAAGAATCGGCAGACCGGGCCGAAACACTTCTTCGGGAGTTTCTTGATTCCCATCTGAATTCGATCTCTTCACGAAAAGGATGATTTGTCCGATAAGTTAATGGCAAGGAAAGAAAACTGTCATCTCCGGGAGGGCTTCCTTCCAGAGATCAATTGGAACGGGTGTCGGGGGATCGAACGCTATGGCTGAAAACATTCTCTCCCAGGATGAGGTCAACGCACTTCTTCGAGGCATTGTCGAGGGAGATGTCGAGACAAGCAAGCCGGAAGTCAAGGAAGATCCGGGAAAGAAAACCCGTGAGTACAATCTGGCGAGTCAGGAGCGTGTGATTCGCGGTCGGATGCCGACCCTTGAGATTGTGAACGAACGGTTCGCGCGGTTTTTTCAGATCACGCTCTCCTCCACATTGAGAAAGGCCGTCGAGTTTTCTCCCGTTTCCACAGAGATGATCAAGTTCGGGGAGTTCATCAAGAAGATCCCCCTTCCGTCCAATATCAACATTCTTCGCCTTGAGCCGATGAAGAGAAATTTCCTTCTCATCATCGATGCGCGCATGGTTTATCTTCTGGTCGACCACCTCTTTGGCGGTGTCGGGCGAGGTCATGTCAAGGTGGAGGGGCGGGACTTTTCTCCCATCGAAAACAGGATTACCCGAAATATCCTGAACCAGGCAATCGGAGACTTTGAGAAGGCCTGGGCTCCCGTTCACCATATCGGAGTCTCCTACATTCGCTCTGAAATCAATCCCCAGTTCTCGGCGATTGTGAGCCCGACAGAAATGGTGATCGCCCTCACCTACCGTCTTGATATTGACGGTCAGGGTCGCCCCGTCTACATCTGTATTCCATACTCCACCATCGAACCGATCAAGGAAAAGCTCTATACAGGATTCCAGAGCGATCAGTATGAGGTCGACCACCGGTGGATCCTTCGTCTGCGACAGCAGATCGACAGTGTTCCGATCAATGTTGTTGCGGAGCTCGGAACGACGAAGGCTCGGCTCTCCGAGGTTCTTGCCTGGAAGCCGGGAGATATGATCACTCTTGATCAGTATGTGGATGATCCGATCAAGATCACCGTGGAGAAAGCTCTTCGCTTCAAGGCTCGTCCTGGGGTCTATCGCTCCGCACGGGCGGTGAGGATCGAGGAGAGGGTCTTCCCTGACCTGACGGATGTCAAACGCGGTGATGAGGAAGAGGAAGGTTAGGCTTGACGGCGGTTGTGATTTCAGCTGTCGATATTTAGGAAAATGATGGTGCGCCCGGCTGGAATCGAACCAGCGACCCACAGCTTAGAAGGCTGTTGCTCTATCCGACTGAGCTACGAGCGCATGAGGGGGAAAAAGAGAAAGGGACGAGAGGAAGATCCCGATAGGATCTTCCCGTTCGCCCCCATATGTCAGGAGAGCTCTTGTCTGCAGATTAGTGGCACATGACAAAGCTAAAGGCGTGGCGTACCGGATGCACCATGTCGTGAACCATGGGCAGCGGGGCAAAAAGAAGCAAGTAGAGTGTGGCAGGAATCCAAACGAAGGCTCCTACGACAAGGGCCACCTCTTTCCACTTGGCTCCTTTGGACAGACCCTCTGTTCCAGAGACCACCCCATTCGACTCCATCAACTCCACTTGTTGCATCATGCATCTCCCCGTTTATCAGCCTTATGATCTCCTGTTTGCCTTCATGCCAAGCATGAGAGGGTCAGGAGCCCTTTGTCGCTCCCCATGATCCCATTTCAACCGGTTCTCCATCTTGACAGCCCCTGTCGAGAGGGGTTGAATCATTTGCTTCGACTGGTGCAACGAGTCCCCGGGAAATCAGGTAGTTTTCAACCTCTTCGCCGCTCACGTCCGCAAGCATCACTCCGTCAATTTCGACACAGGGGGAGAGGCGCTGTCCGGACTTGCGCACCATTTCACTATAGGCTTCAGCATCACCGATGATGTTGATGTCATTGTAGGGAAGGGAATACTTTGTGAAGACCGCCCGAACACCTCGGCTCCATCCACAGCTAGGTTTAAGGTAGGCCTTGATCGTGATATTTTTTTTGTTTTCCATTGATGTCCTCCGGGTAAGACCTTAAAAAAGACAACATAAAATCCTTGTGTCGAGAAGCTATTGTATCCGAATAGGCCGAGTGGCTTCAAGGTCGAGGAAAATCTGAGGATCACGAAGGGGCGTCCGGACTCCAAAATGCCACTGAACGAAGGGAGAGAGATCCATAGCGGAACATGTCGACTGGAAATGAGGGCTGACTTTCCTCTCCGGCCGCGCCCATCGCCACGAAAAGAGGGGCAAAGTGTTCGATTGTCGGGTGGGCTAATGAGGCGTTTGGCGCTTCTTTCCAGAAATTTATTAGTGAAGTGTGGTCTCGGGATTGAATCTTTTCTGTGGCCCAGCGATCAAAGGCGTGCGCCCAATGGACGACCGGGGCCTTATCGTTAGATATTAAGGCTCCAAGATTGTGCGTCATGCCCCCGCTGCCCACCACGAGGATGCCCTTTTCCCGCAGGGGGGCCAATGTCTGCCCCAGGGCATAAAGACGACCGGGATCGGTTCCCGGAAGGGAAAGCCCTAGGACCGGGATGTCAGCCGAAGGAAAGAGTCCTGTCATGGGGACCCACATTCCGTGGTCGAGTCCCCGTTCGGGGGCAGGCATTATGGGGCCGATTCCGGGAAGATCCTGCAGGGCGTCCAAGATGTTGGAGCCAATCGGGGCGGAGTAGCGGACGCGATAGAGCCTCTCGGGAAATCCCCAAAAATCATAAATAAGGGGAGTCGGAGTCAGCGGGCCGGCATAAAGGCTCTTTTCTACCCAGTGGGCGGAGAGTACGAGTACGCCGTTGATTTTTTCAAGGCTTTCCCCGAAGTTTTTGAGTGCGGCCATCCATTCGGCATCCTCAATGGAGCTGGGCGCCCCATGGGAAAGAAAAAGGGATCGAATCTTTCCCATCCCATCACCCCTCGGCCTTCTCGAGCCAAGCCTCAAGTCCAAGAAGGGTCATCCCAAAGTCGGCGACACATGCGTTTTTCACAGGAACGTTGTCTGAAATGGCCATTCTAAGAACATCAGGGGTCAGGAAGGGGCGAGGAAGGAGAACTTTCTGTGCCAAGGCAGAGGCCATCATGATCCCAACTGGGGCCCCAAGTATAAGGGCATGAAGATGTCGGGAGGATTTTATCGCCTCCATCATTTGCCGGTAGGTGTAAATTCGAGGACCTCCCGCTTCATAGATTTTTCCCGCAGTATCTTCGCGGGAGGAAATCAGCGCGCATAGTTTGCCAAGATCGCCGGCAAAAATCGGCTGGACCCGAGCTGTTCCCGGACCAATCATGGGAAGAATGTGAAAGAGTCGGGCCAAATCGAGAAACTGATTGATGGAGCGGTCCCCTTTTCCGAAAACGAGTGAGGGCCGCACGATTGTGTAAGGGAGTCCGCTCTTTCTAATGACCTCTTCTCCGCGCGCCTTTGTCCGATGGTAAGCACTAGGAGCATTGGGGGCGGTGCCGACAGCACTCATGTGTATAAATCTCTTGAGGCAATCTCGATTCACTGCCGCCAATGTGTTGACGACCCCCTGATGGTGGACCAACTCATAGGATTGTTCGCGGGTTTCTGCGAGAAGTCCTGGAAGGTACCAGACAACCGTTGCGTTGGAGAGTCCATCCTTGAGTCCTTTTCCCGAGACGGCATCAGCAGGGAAGAACTCTGTGTCCGGGGGAAGAAAATCGGGATGTTTCCTTGCCATAAGCCGAATTCGGACTTTTCTTTCCGCCCGGAGAGCCTCGGCCAGATAGCGTCCGACAAACCCTGTTCCCCCGATAATTGCATGGACTTCCTGCCCGATATTGGCACTCATCATGGACTCCTCAAGGGTCTGTTCCCGATGGCTGTGGGGGAGGAAAAGATGGTTCTCATGCGAGGGACCACGCTTTCCCTCCTCAGATTCTAGGCGGTGGCTCCGGAAACGTTGATCCGGGAAAGGATCTCCCGAGACTTTCTCAATGCCGTAAGGAACGGTTTAAGGTCGGACTCCCTGTTCCACCACCCGAGCGAGAGGACAATCGATCCCTGGGCCCGGCGTGCGGGATGGCCAAGGGCCGTCAATACGTGTGATACGGTGAGGGATTGAGCCGAACAGCTGGCCCCCGTTCCTACCTCCACACCCTCTCTGTCGAGAAGGGAGAGAAGGGCCTGGCCATCGACTTCGGGGACAAGAAGGTTAATCATTCCTGGACGGCGATGTCCCTCTCGTCCTACGACCGTTATATCCGGGTGGTCGTTCGTGATGGAAGAGAGGAAGGTTCTATCCAAGTTAAGAAGTCGCTTTCGCTCTTCTTCAAGGGACTCTTTTTCGTGGGTGAGGGCTCTGGCGAAGCCTGCCGCCAGGAAAACAGGCTGACTTCCCGCCCGGCGCCCCTCTTCTTGTGCCCCACCCAGTAGCCAAGGATTGATGCGGATGCCTCGACGAATGATGAGTGCTGCAACTCCGGCCGGCCCACCGGTCGCTGCAGAAGAAAGTGAAATGAGGTCTGGCCCACCATTTGAAAAAAGGGGGAGTTCCCAGCCATGAGATCCTGAGGCGTCACTGTGGAGAATGCCGCCCTTTTCCCGAACCAGTTGGGCAACCTCCTTGAGCGGTTGAAGGAGCCCTGTTTCAGTGTTGACTCGTTGTAATGAGACCAGGGTTCGACCGCTCGGCCAGGATTTGCGTAGGGCTTCGATGTCGACCTCCCCCCGTGGAGTGAGAGGCATCCATTTTATGGTTGCGCTGGTCTCCCGGGAGAGGGCTTCTGCACTGCGAAGAATGGAAAGATGTTCAAGGGGCGAAAGCAGAATATGATCAGGTGTAGAATTCCCAGGGAACCGAACTCCTCGGATGGCCCAGACGTTGGCTTCGGTAGCAGAGGAAACAAAGGCAACCTCTTCCGGGCGGCACTGCGCATATTGAGCCACTTCATCCCGATAAGTCTCCAGACGCTCAGCCTTTTTTAGGCCTTTTCTGACCCGGGCGGTTGGAACGACAGTATCGTCAAGCTCCTTCAGTATTGCCTCCCGAACTCCCGGTCGGAAAAAGGGCATTGCATCGGTATGAAGAGAGATCATCTCGAGGTTCCTCGGGTGTGTGGAGCTGTCCGTTTCCTTGGGACGGAGACCCCTCTGATTTTCATATGGCAGGCAGTTCATTCCTGGAACATTTTCCTCTCCGGGTTCCTGCCAGCCACCATTCTATGATAGCATGAAGGGAATCGGAGTGGCTCTCTTCATAAGGGATCCCGCCATCAGATCTTTCGTCAGGCAAGTGATTTCTCCTGTCATTTTAATGATCTTTGTTCTTTTTCATCAAAACTCATGAGATGAAGCGCGTCGGAGAGGTTTTGACTATGGCACAAGATGATTTAATTCATTCGATTTTGAAGGATTCAAAAACCGTGGCTGTTGTTGGGATTTCCGATAAGCTCGGTCGTCCGAGCCTCACGGTGGCGAGCTACCTTAAAGATCATGGATTTGATGTGCTTCCTGTTAACCCAAATCTGACATCTGTGGCTCATGTTCCTTGCTTCCCAGACCTGAAGAGTCTCCCTGTGACGCCGGATCTGGTTGTTATTTTCAGAAAGGCATCGGATGTTCCTGATGTTGTGCGGGAAGCGGTCGCAACAGCCGTTCCTCGTCTGTGGATTCAGGAGGGAATCGTTAGTGAAGAGGGGGCACGTATGGCGGAGATTGCCGGCATGGCAGTTGTCATGGACAAGTGCATCATGAAGGAGCATGCTCGACTGACCCGTGAAGGGCACTTCGAAAAGAATCACCACTAAGGGTTCCTGCTCCCCAGGAATCGATCGGGTGGATTGCTCTGGGTTCTTTCGCGTGCTATAGTACAAAAGTTTTTCCGCAACGAAGCAAGACTCTCTTCTTAAAGGCGATGTAGCTCAGTCGGCAGAGCAGGTGAATCATAATCACTCGGTCGGGGGTTCGAATCCCTCCATCGCCACCAAATTTCACAGGAACTTAGGCAGTTCTACTCTTTCCTCTCTTCCATCCTGTTCCATACATATTCCATTTCCGGCGAGAGAAATGCCCCTTTTTGCCTTATGGCTATCCACGGCATCTCATTCGAGGGACGAATCTGTAAATCATGCCCCGTTTTTGCGTTTTAAGGCCCGTTTCTTCTAGGTGATGACCGACAGGATTTCCGAATACGGGAAGGCCGTCTTTCGTCAGGACGGATCAGCCGATAAGTGTCCCGAACGTTCTCCGCCAGTTCCTCCAGCGTTTTCCCCTGACTGGCGACCTTCGGGCATTCGACAAGATGACCGACAACCATCCCTCGTCTTCCCAATATTCCAGAGTCATCGTTTCTTCTCTCATCGATTCTCCATTGTCGTTGGATGCATTTAGGAGATCCCTAGGGCTTGGGGGTTCTCCAAAAGAATCGAGCCACCCCTCGGGGATATCCACGAGGCGGTATAGCCTAATCCAGTCCCCGTAGAATAAGCGAAATAATTGTTAAATATAGACATTTTTTTTAAAATACTTGTGACGGTGTTATAATCTCTTATCTCACATTGTCACATGGCAAAGGGGGGAGAATGGGGATGACGGATGCCGAAAGGCAACGGAAGCACCGATCTTGGAGGCAGGTCCAACGGTGGAGATGGATGGCAATCCAACTTCCCATCCCGGCCTTTCACGCCTTGGAGAGGCTGGCGGCTTTCTGGAAATTGTCCAGGCGGGGGACGATTGAGAAGGTTCTCATGGCTGAAGACCTGAAAATGATCCGATCTTTTGGCGGTCCGGAGAAGCGTCGTGCCTATATGGAAGGGGGGCAGGAATGATTGCCCTTTCTCTATGGGAAGCCAGTGATGTTTTGGGAATCACGTCCGAGACAATTCGGCGGTGGATTCGGAAGGGGAAGCTTCAGGCTTTCAAGCTCCCGGGAAGGGCAGGATGGCGAATTCCGGTGACCGAGATTGAGCGGATTGGCGTGCCTCCCGAGATTGCGCTACAGCTGGCTGAAATGGCCCAGATGGAATCCCGGAGGAGACGGCTGGGAAAGGGGGCGTCCCCCCGGGAGAGATTTTCAGGGTCTAGTGGTCGAAAAAAGGCCCTGTCGTTCCTTCGGAGTGGGGGCTAATCACCGTTTCCCCACACATCCACTTTCTCAATGATGTGTTCAATAACGTGAACAGGGTCTTTATTGAGGCTTCGGCAAATTTCGATTAGTTCAAAAATGTCCAAACGCCGTTCTGCCGTTTCAAATTTGGAGATATAGGATTGTGGTTTTCCTAAAAGCAAAGCAAGGTCTGACTGTTTTAGTCCTTCAGACATTCTAAGGTCTCGAAGGTATTCTCCGAGTTTTTGGTGGGCAGGGCGAAAAGTCATGCCCTAATTTTTTCACTCTAAAACCCATAACCCAATTCAGGATATTAAACAAGCAAAAACTTTGGTAGAATCTGTTCGGATTTTTATTCCTCCGATTTCCTCAATACATAAAGTACAAAGGAGAAAATATGGCACGACAACGTTTTAGCTTGTGGAGCATGTTTGCCTTATTAAGCCTTCTTGTGTTGATCGGGAGTCCACACACTTCATTTGGAGCAAGTTCAAATGCTGAGGGGGCTTCGCCTTCCTCCTCATCAACAACGCCTCAATCTAATGAAGGTAACGACTCTCAGACTGCTAAAATGAATGAGGATTTAAAGAAAAATAGCGGAAGAAACGATTACACTGGATCCGTCTTATTAGGAATACAAGGTGGATTCGGGGCTCCCACTCAAAACATCGATTCAGTGTTAGGATCCGCAGTCGATTATATGGTCAACTTCAGTGCCCTTTATGGAGTTTCCCATTTTGACACCATCCCACTAAATACTCTTGTTGGACTTGATATTAATATTTCAGGCCACCCAGTCAATGTAATATCTTCTGGTTTTAATTTCGGGGAAGCAACATCCGTTTCATTTTTGGTAACTACTCAGGTGGGCGCTAATCACCACCAATCACGCAACCACAGATATTTATTAATAAGTCGGCGACGACTGAGGTGTGGAATTGTTTAAATGCAACGCATTTCCAATCGCTTTTCTCTATGGAATCCACAAAATGTAGTGAGCATCCATGGTATTGCCCACAAGATGTTGTAGCTGAGTAGTTACCATTTTTGCCTACAATTGAACTTCGCACTGATAAAATGGAAAACTGGTCTTTTTATGGCTCCTTCGGTATAGGAGTTAATGCCAACAGTTTTACAAATAGTGCATCTCTGAATGCGGTCTGCTCAGCAGATAGCATTTCATGTGTTGTGAGTCCAGGAACCTCCTTGGGCCTTCGGGTTGCTCTTGGTACTGATTATTATGTCACTCCAAATCTTTCCCTCAATACCGAGATCGGATATCTATTTAATGACCCGACATCATCAATGACTTTAGCGGGAAATAATGCCTACATCTCTGGAACTGGATCGACAAATATCAGCACCTTCTTTGTGTTATTTGGTTTTGACTATCGAATGTGGTTTTATTCTAAGTCATGATTTTAAAATTCATCGATGATTTAGGGCCTCGGGTCTCTCCGGGGCCTTTTCTGTTTCGTGACATGTCACCGCCCCCTGTCCATGAGGGCCAGCGTGCAGACCGCAAGCCCCATGACAAAAACTCCCTGCTCTAAAACGAACATCCCTTCCTCCTTTCGGTTATTGAATGCTCAAGTGAAATAGCTCCCGGCCTCTCTCCCTCGTGCGGACAAGATCCCCGTCCTTTGTCAGCCTGGCCAGGGTCTCCCGAACCGCTCGGGGGGACAGCCCAAGCAATCGGCCCACAGGTTCAGCATCAACGCTCAAAGGCCGTCCCGGAAAGAGATTGACCAAGCCCCAGGCGTAGACCTTGGTTTCCGGCGTGTCGTTCTCCCAAGCGAGAATATGTCCCCGGTACTAGAAGATGGGATTGCCCAGGCTCTCCGGGGTCTCCGCCTCGAATCGGATTCCAACTCGCTCTGCCAGGGTGATGGGATCAGTAGCAAAATTAGCAATATTCGCAGTAGCAGACCGGATCTCCCAAAGAGTCGTCACCCCGCTGGTGGAGGATACCAGGTCATCCCATCGGTAATGTACTGAATTTTGTGCAAAAAATTATTGGAAATAAAAAAGAACCTCTGATGAAGGAGTTGGTTCGAAAGAGTAATTCAAAATCCAATGAAGGAAATCGTTCAGGAAGATGGGCGGATTCGCATGTGAAGGGAATGCTCCAGAGTTTGAGGGGAAATGTTTGAGGGTGATTTTGTTGGATGATAGGGAAACTGTCCTTAATGCTTTTTTTGACCGGAGGTTTGAGCCATGAAAGTCAAATATTTTAAAGACACGGACACGCTTTATATCGAATTTAGGAAATCGGAAGTATCCGAAACTCGGGATCTGGACGAAAACACAATGATTGACCTTGATCAGAAAGGGCAGATTTGCGCCATTACAGTGGAACATGCTGGCGAACATGCGGATATTCCCCATTTCTCCTTCGAACAGATTCCCGCTCAAGTCTTGGCCAGGACTTAATTGAAACGATCAAAAATCACTAGGCAGACCAACGAAAGCTCAGTTTTCTTTCTTTTCTAAAATACTGCGTCCCACCTTCGTCATTTCTCGACCGCGAATTTTCTCAATTTTAAGTGCCTGTTCAATAACACCTTTTCTAAAATATTTAAGAAAAACGCAAAAAACGTTAAACATTAAACTCTTACCATGACTGAACATGTGCCTTTTCTTTCGGAGGAGTGGGGACTTCAAGGAGGTATCCTCCTCACGTTCCTCTTTCTCTGGAGGCTCTGACATCATGTTCAAGCATCCCAACCCTCTGACCATCAAGCGCCTCGACCACCTAGGCATTGTGGCGGGAACCATAAAGAACTTCCTCCAGGAGAAGAAGACGCTCGAGACGCGGATCGACAAAGAACGCCGGTCTCTGGCATCAGCCCTTGACGAGCTCTCCTCCCGTCACTTTTCCTGTCCGGAGGATGCCCGGAAAACTCTGCAGGCCCTCTTCAAGACGGCCAAGTACCACACGGCCGGAGAGGCGATCCTGACAGAGGTCCGGGGCTACGCCTCAAAGGGGCGACCCAAGAAGGGAGCCGAACCCCCGCTTCAGGGGGTTCAGATCTCGGCGCCTCTCATGGAAGACCCGAAGAAGATCGCGACGGCCCTCAGCAAAAAGGGCCTCTTCGTGCTGGCCACCAACAATGTCGACGACGCCTCACTCTCGTCTGGCTCCCTGATCTCCACCTACAAGGCCCAGGGATCGACGATCGAGGGGAGCAACCGCTTCCTCAAGGATCCGCGTCTCTATGCCGAGAGCTTCTTCCTCAAGAAGGAGTCCCGGATCATGGCACTCATCACCGTCATGGCGATGGCTCTCCTGGTCTATGCCCTGGCCGAGGAACGTCTCCGGGAGGCTCTCGCCGCCCTCAAGCAAGGACTTCCCGACCAGTTGGGACGGATGACGAACCGC
>JAJZHW010000005.1 GCA_021810805.1 Nitrospirota bacterium | reverse complement strand
ACCGTCTTGTCCCCGAACTCTTCCTTGGCCACCTCATAGCCCCACTTGCGGAAGAAGCCTTCGGTGAACTTCATGATGTTGCCCTTGTGGACGATGGTCACGCTCCGGCGGTTGTTGGCCAGGGCGAAGCGGATGGCCGCCCGGACGAGGCGCTTGGTTCCCTCTTCGGAGACCGGCTTGATCCCGATGCTGGCGGTCTTGGGGAAGCGGATCTTCTTCATGACCCCTTCCTTTTCGAAGATCTTGTAGAACTCGGCGATCGCAGGAGAGCCAGCCGCCCATTCGATGCCGGCATAGATGTCTTCCGTGTTTTCCCGGAAGATGACCATGTTCACCTTCTCCGGCTGCTTCACGGGGGAGGGGGAGCCGAACCACTCGACGGGACGGACGCAGGCGTAAAGGTCGAGCTCCTGGCGAAGGGCCACGTTGATGCTGCGGAAGCCGCCGCCCACGGGGGTCGTGAGGGGTCCCTTGATTCCCACCAGAAATTCCCGGTAAGCGGTCAGGGTGTCTTCGGGGAGCCAGGTGTTGGCGCCGTAGACCTCGTTCGCCTTTTCGCCGGCGAAGGTTTCGAACCAGACAATCTTTTTCTTCCCGTTGTAGGCCTTGGCAACGGCGGCATCGAAGACGCGCACGGAGGCGTTCCAGATGTCGGGTCCGGTGCCGTCGCCGGCGATGAACGGAATGATCGGGTTGTCGGGAACGACGAGCTTCCCGTTCTGCATGGTGATCTTCTGCCCGTCTTTGGGCGGGGTGAGTTTCTGGTAGGACGCCATGAATTCCCTCCTCGATGAATGGAATAGGTGGTGGTCGGGCCTTTGCGGAGTCGGCAGATCCAATCCGTCGATCCGTTCATTGACCCTGGCTTTAAAGAGCGGCTTCGTGTGTGATCAGGGGGGAGAGGGGGCGAAAAGCCGTCGACTCGCCGTTGATCGAGAGGCCTTCTCTTCTTGATCCCGAAAAACCAAGCTCTTGGTCCCGACGTCATTGTCGGGGAAGTCATGGTTACGGGCCATCTGAAAACCGGAATGCACGGATCCACGACTTCCGCAATGAAGTGCGAAGTCGCTCGAAATTCGTGCATAAACGCTCCAAATTTTCAATCTTATGAATTCTACACGCACATCTTTCCCTTGGCAAGACGGCAAACCGACTTTTCATTGACAGTGATTATCATGCTCATTCGTTCAGATCTGCTTCTCGAACATTCTCTCTTTTTACAATAACTTACAAAAAATCATTCCAGTTTCTTCCTTCGATATCGATCTGAAGTTTCTGATTTTAAAAATAAAGTCTCTATTTTTTACAATGATTTACGTTCTGGCATTGCGGTTGCTTCAGGAGATCCCGAAAGGAGGTTTGCCATGCCGCATGCCGAGCTTGTGAATGTCTTCGTCGACAATTTCGGGGAGAATCCCCTCATTACCGAGTTTGCCAACAACGTCGCCAACTTTGTCGTTTATGGACTGGGAGCCTTTCTCTTTATCCTGGGAATGGCCCGGGCGGGCTTTGCCATGAAGAGCCACGATGCCGACGGGATCCGACAGGGAGTCATGACTGTGGCGGGAGGGGCTCTCGTCCTCATGTCCAAGGCCATTTGGGACACCCTCACCGTCTGGGCCGGGCTCTGATGGAGTCCTATCGGCACATTTTGAAGACGCCCCTTCTGGGGCGGTACGAGGTCCCCTGGGATCTCGTGCTCCCCCTCTCTTTTCTTTTGGGAGGATTTCTCTTTGGCGCCAATCTGCTCTTTCTCCTCTTTCTTCTCCTTCTCTCCATGACCGCACTCTTTTGGGTGCGACGGTCGGGGGAGGGGACGATCCGCGGGTGGATCGCCTATGCCCTTCGGGAAAAGGTTCATCGTGTGGAATAAGAAGAAACTCCCCGGCGATGCCGTTCATCGACTCTTCGATCTGGCCACCCTCTCCGGAAGGACCCTTGTCGGCCACAGTGGCCGCCTCTCCCGCCTTCTTTTTCTTTCGGGCGCCAATATCTTTCCGCTGGACACCGACGAAACCCTCCAGATCTACCGGGGGATTGTGGCCCTCATCGGCCACCTTCCCCCAGGATACGGCCTTCAGTTTCGTGTGGAGTTTCGTCACGGAACCCCGGGAGAACGGCCATTTCTTTCCCCTTCCGGTCCAATGCCCTTCGACTGGAAGGGGGACGAGCTTGGCGAGAGTTTATTGGCAGAAGACAAGAATGGGGACTATGCGATCCGACCGACCAGAAAGCGCCATCTGTCCCTTGCGATCGTCGGGTATCCCGACCACGAACGGGACCGCCTCAGACTCTCGTTTTTTCCAAGGGGCGGGGTCACCGCCGCTCCCAAGGGGCGAGAGGAGACTCCAAAGAGGAGGGAGGAGCGACTCCGGGAGATTCGGCAGATCGAGGAGGCGGTCCTGGCGCTTCTTCCGGGAGCGGGGATGGAGGGAGTCTCGCCCGGGGAGGGCGAGATCCTGGCCCATCTGGCCGGTCGGGCCAACCCCGGGCTTCTCACGGTCGACGGCTTCCGGGAGGATGCCCGGGGTCCTCTTCCCCCCCTCTTTCAGACGACCTTCCAGGAGTTCCCGGGAGAGCTCAAGTGCTACCGTCCGGACGGAGAGGTCCTCTGGGGACGATTCCATGCGCTGCGGCAACTTCCCGCGGCCTTTCACCGGGAGACCCTGGCTCCCATTCTGGAAGGTCCCGACTTCGACTGCGACCTGACATTAAACCTCTTCAAGCCCGACCGCCCCCTGGCAAGCCGGGCCATACAGTCGAACTCCACCGTCAACCGATTCCTGACCCTTCTCCTTCCCGGCAAATCCTACCGCCTCGAATCGGTGATTGCGGAGCAGGAGGACTTCCTCAAGACCCTTCACGAGGGTCCCGAGGAGGAGAGCGCTCCCCTCCTTCTGAACCTCACCTTGGGATACTGGCATCCCGACAAAAGAAGGCTCTCAGAGATGGGGCAGGAGATTTTGAGGGCCTTTTCGGAGGCCGACGGAGCCCTCTGCGCCGCCGAACCTTACCGGCAATGGCCCCTTTTCCGGAGCCAGTTCCCGGCGGACGGATGCGCCAACGACCGATGGGAGGTGGTGACCGCCGCCCAGGCGGCAAGATTTATTCCGGTGTGGGACCGCTTCCCCGACATGGAGCGCCCCTGGTTTTTTGCCAAAAACCACCGTCAGGAGATCCTCTCTCTCGACTTCTGGAGCCGGGAGCTCCCTAACGCCAATGGCCTTGTGATCGGCCGTTCGGGCTCGGGAAAGTCCTTCGGGGTCAAGATGCTCCTCCACCAGTATCTTCTGGCCAGCCCCGACCACCACGCCGTCATCGTCGAAAACGGGGGGGACTTCGAGCGCATGTGCGCCTTCTTCGGCGGCGATTATGTCCGGATCGACCTCTCGGGGAGCTTTTCCCTGAACCCCTTTCCCTTGAAGGAGGACCTCTCCCGGGAAGGAGGAAGCTACGATCCTGACTGGATGGGTTTTCTGGTGGCCCTCCTCGAGACCTTCCTGATTACCGCCCATCCCGTGACCCCCCTCCATCGGAGCATTCTCGGGCAGTGTCTGGGGGACCTGTACGACCGTCTTCCCGACGGCCAGGGGCGCCCCTGCCTGAGCGACCTTGTCCGGACCCTTTTCTCCTTCCGGGGACGGGATGCCGAGGACGAGGAGAGCTCCGTTCGCATGGCCAAGACCCTCGAGTCCTGGTCGACCGGGCTCTATGCCCCTCTTTTCAACAACCCCCAGGGCTTTCGCCCCCAGTCCCGCCTCCTGGCCTTCGACCTCTCGGGGCTCGACCGCCAGGAGGCCCTTCGGGGTATCGTCTTTGCCTTTATCGCCGGGCTTTCCATGGAAAAGCTCTTTCGCGAAAAAAACCGTCGTCTCTATTTCATCTACGACGAAGCGCACCGGCTGATGACCCAGTTTTCGGGGACGGGGTTTCTCGAGCACATGTACCGCACGGCCCGGAAGTTCGGGGGGGGAGTGGTCGCCATGAGCCAGTCTCCCGAGGACTGGCTGGGGGAGAACCGGGAAGGGGGGATCCTCGGCAACTCCTCATGGAAGTGGATCTTCCCGTGCTCCGTTCTTCCGGAGACCTACCGAAAGATCGGGCTCTCCGAGCGGGAGGGCCAGATCATCGACTCCCTGGACTTTGCCCGGGGAGATTTCTCGGAGTGCTACCTCTCCATGGGAACACGCCGGGGAATCCTCAGGCTCGAGCCGTCGCCCCTTGAATATTGGATGGCGGCCCGCTCTCCCGAGGAAGACCGTCTCTTTGCCGCGATGCTGGAAGAAAAGGGGGCAGTCAAAGAGGCCCTCCTGGCCCTGGCCGAGGAAATCTGGAACAAACGCGACGTGGATGAGGAATAACACGATGAATCACAAAAACCTCTGGAAAGGGCTTTTTATGGCACTCCTCCTCTCGGGGACGGCTCCCCAGAGGAGTTGGGCCGGGGTCCTTCCCGGTCCCAATACCGTCATAGAGAGCCGGATCCTCTGGGTCGAAAATCAGATGCGGATGTCCATGAGCCGCTTTCACCAGATCTTCCTGCAAAAGAATCGCGGGAACGACTTCTATGCCACCCCGATGCTCCCCCCCGTTCCCGTCATGAGCCTGCCCGCCCCCGTGGCAGGCACGGGGGTTTCGGGGGTCACCCAGTCGGCGGCCGAAGGGATGGGACAGGCCGTCTCGGGGCTTCCCCAGGTCCCCAGCGCCTACGCCAGCGGAAGCAGCGTCCACGACATGGCCTACCAGGCCAGCCCCGAAGGAGCCATCCGCCTCGGAGCCGACATGGAGGGGCGGATGTTCCAGACCCTGGTCACCATCCATCAGGACCTCCTGTATCTTCTCAAGGTCCAGTCCTCCCGGTCCGGACTCAAGGGACAGGTTCTCGACCAGAACCACTACCAGAATCTCCGGGACCAGGAGATCCTGAAGATCGACCTCCCCCAATGGATCATGTACCGGTGAGGGGGGAGCCCCGATGAACTGTCCCGGCGCGGAGGGGATCCTCGTCTTTCAGGACACGGCGACCATCCCCTGCGTCCTCCTTCCGGTGCGCCAGCAGGTCGCCTCGCTCACCCGGGTGCTCCTCTTCGTGAGCCTCCCCATCGCCCTCGTCTTTCTCTGGCTCAAGATGCGGGGAGGGGAGAGGATCTTCGGGGATCTTCTTCGGGCGCTTGTGGTTTTCATGACCTTGGCCGGCTACGACGGCTGGTTCACCGACGGGGTCACGGTGGTGGGCGCCCTGGCCCAGTCCCTCTATCCCAGCTCCCTCGTTCTGGCTTTCTACGAACGGATCTGGCAATCGAGCCTCATCCCGGGGTCGGTGGGGTCTTTTGTGGGATTTCTTTCGGATCCGATGGGGATCCTCTACCTCATTCTTCTCGATGCCCTCAAGGTCATCGTCCTGGCCTTTTCCCTTGTGCGGTATGCCCTTCTGGCATTTTTATATGTTGTGGGTCCTCTTCTTCTGGCCGTCGCCGTGGTTCCGGGACTCTTCTTTCTTGTCTCCCAGTGGGCCAGGAACTCTCTTGAGATCAGCCTGTGGCTCCTCTTCCACAACCTCCTGATCGGGATCTTCTCCTCAATCAACCTCTACCAGGCCCTGGCCACCGGACCCGTTTCCCAGACCCTCGTGAACCGGGTCCTCGAGATCGGGATCCTCCTCGTGCTGGTTCTCATGATCCTCTTCGTTCCGATCCTCACCCATCTCCTTCTCGATCGCTCCTACGAGGGGATCGGCTCCTTCATGGGACCCCAGGCAGAAACCCTGGGTCGAAGTATCTGGCACAACATCGTCTCCAAGCCGCTCCTCAAGGGAGAGCTGCCGTTCGGCATGGGTGAGTTCAAGGCGGGGACGACCACCAAGGATCTGGGGCAGGGGAAGAGGGTCTACAGAAAGAGACAGCTTCGCCTCGGTCCTCTGGATTTTACCTCCATGGTCTGGCAGAGGGTCGCCAAGAAAAAAGCCGGAGAGGAGTCCGAAAAGACCGCCGCCACCGACTCCGGAGGCGCTGGTCCGAAGGCGGCTCGGTCGCGCACCGCCAAGACGGGAACGAGCAAGAAAAAATCGACCTCCGGAAGCTCGAAAAAGAGCACCTCTCCTCGCCGCGTGACAAAGAAAAAGGCCGTGGAGGAAACGGGGGCCGAAAAAAAGGTTCCGGTGAAAAAGCCCCGGGTCCGGAAGACTCCGGCCCCCAAACAAGAGTAACTCTTGAAGGATACGGCGATGATGAAGACCTTTGAACGGGAGTCCCCCGAAGAGGAGCCGGGAGAGGAGACCCCCCTCTGGACCGCCCCCTCCCTTTACGGAAGCCGGGAGGAGATCCTGAGAGGGTTCCGCCAGCTTAGGCGGCTTGTGGTCGGAGCCCTGGTGCTGATGGTTCTCGACAGCATTGGGATCGTTCTTCTCTCCGGGGACCACACCCTTGTGGTGGGGCTCTCCTCCGACGGGCGGATGCAGGTTCTGACGCCTCTTTCCGACGGGGTCTTCCGCAAGAACCTCGAGCGGATCTCCCGAAGCTTCGTTCAGGATTTTCTGGAAAACCTGACGGCCTACGATTCCTTCGAGATCTCCTACCGCATCGGGAAGGCGCTGGCCGTGATGTCCCCGGACCTCCGCCTCCGGATGAAGCGGGCGATCCTCTCCCAGAACCTTGTGGAGAGCGTCTCCCGCGCAAGGATCCATACCGTGCTCTCCCTGCGAAGCTACTCCATGCATCCGGTGCGTCGGGACATCTGGTCGGTGGAGGTGTCCGGAACCCGCACCACCTACGCCCAGGGAAATCCCGAAGGGCGGGCTCAGGGCTTCTCGGCCCGCCTGATCCTCTCCCGGGGGGCTCCAACCCCCGGCAATCCCTACGGGCTCTGGGTCTCCCGCTATCAGGAAGAGTCCCAGCCCTCGATGGGAGGGGGAGGGGGCTCCCGGTGAACAGAACCTTCTGGGCGGGATTTGGGGTCGCGGTCGTGGTGATCCTTCTTCCGGTGCTTGTCCTGATCGATGCCCGCTCCTCTTCCGAGCGCAAGGCCTCCGCGGTATCCGCAGCTCTTCCGGCCAAGATCGATCCGGGACCTCCTCCTCCCGAGACCGTCTCTCTTCCCCCTCTGGACCAGGGAGAGACTCCCCTGCCGCCCTCCCCGCCTCCCCCCTCGCCAGAACGGGGGAGCTCGGGGAAGAGTGTTCCCAAAGAGCTGGCGGATCCCGTGATCGCCTTCAGCCCGGCAAGGATCCGGGAAGGGGTCGATCGCGAGGTGCGACGACGGGAGCGGGAGATGATCCGAAAGAAAAGACACTCCGGGATCCGCACGGTCGTCTACGATCCCAACCATGTCTACACCCTCAGGACCGCCGTCTCCCACGTGACCCTCATCGACTTTCCCGAGGAGGCCAAGGAGGTCTATCTCGGCGACTCGAAGCTCTTCATGGCGGAGGTCTTCGGGCGCCGGGTCAAGATCAAGCCCATTACCTGGGACCACGAAACGACGACCAACATGATCGTCTATACCCTCCATCGGCAGTTTGCCTTCCGCCTTCGGGTCGTGCCGGAGGGGGAGGAGGACGATCTCCTCACCTTCTATCTCCCCCAGAGCGATACCGTGGTCAACCTCAACCCCCTCCGGAAAAAAATGGAGGCCGATCTGGCCGTCCGGGAAAAGGTCGACCTCAGGAAAAAGGCGATCGAGACCCTGCGGGAAGCCGGAGCTCAAATCCCGGTGGGGGTGAGCCAGGAGAAGGGGGGAGTGGGGGCCACCTTTTTGGGATTTTCCTCGCTGGGGGGCGTTTCCTATGCCCTCTTCGAAATAACCAACGCCACAGGGCGACCGGCCGTTCTCGAGGATGTGCGCCTTCGCTCTTTCAGGACCTCACTGTTTTGGGAGGGAAGGAGAGACTACTTGGACGGACAGGATTACAGCCAAAGCTTTCAGATTGCCGTTGCCCCCCACGGGAAGGAGCGCATCCTCCTTCCGGCCGACCCGCCCCCTCTCGTCTCTTCCCGAGACGGATATCTCGCTGAGGTCCGGGTCGATGCGCAGGAGGGGGGGCGCCGGGTCTTCCGGCTGGAAAAAATGGGGGAGAAAAAATGAATCGCTGGTTTTTCCTGGGAGGAACCGCCGTCGTGGGGCTTCTTCTTTATCTGGTTTTCAAGGTCAGCCATCCGGATTCCGGACAGGGGCAAAGCGACGGGTTTCTCTCGGCGCGGGGAGGAGGGGGCTCCCCCGGATGGAACGATTTGGCGGCGCCCCGGCTTCCCCTGCCGGCTCCTCCCCGTCCGGCCGTTCCCGAGAGCTCCCTTTCCGGCGCGGAACACGAAGAGGAGCGCCATCCTCTCGACACCAAAAGCACCGTCTACCTCGACGGTCAGGGGCCCGAGGGGGAGGGGGGCGGCATGGCCGGGGGGGCCGGCGCCCCGCTTGTCCTCTCGGCTCTCAAGAGCGTCTTGGGACAGACGGGAGAGCCGGCCGCTCTGGCGCGGCAGGCCGAGGCGATCCGCCGCTCGGCCGGAGGATCGCCTCCGGTGGGGGCTTCGACCCGCCGGGTGGCGGCCGGAAGCGAGATGGCGGTGGTGGCCGAAAAGACCGTCACCGGTCCCGGGGCCCAGATGCCGGTCGTCGTCCGGGTGAGCGGACGGTCGCTGGCCGCTCTCCATCTTCCTCCGGGAACCAAGGTGCTGGGATATCCGGAAAGCCTTGCCGGATCCCGCCTTCGGATCCGCTTCACCCGGGTCCTCTATCCGGGCGGGCTTGAGGCCCATACCACGGGTTTTGCCCTCTCGGGAGGGCGGGAAGGGGTTCCTGTCCCGGTGGATCGCCACGAAGGCGGCAACATCGGTCGGTCCGTGGCTCAAAACAGCATGATGCTGGGAGGGGAGGCGGTGGACACCATGGGATGGTCGGGCAACAACGTGGGCGATCTGATGGCCATGCAGGCCGGGGGCAATGCCATGGCCATGGCAGGGAGCCAGATCCCGTCGCCGGTGAACCGCACCACCTACAGACTCTCCCGGGGGACCCGGTTTTCCATCATGATCATGGAATCCTTTCCGGTCCTCGACGGGGCGGGGGAGAAGTGACGATGGAAGCGGCCATGAGCGAATCCGTGGAATCGGGCCAGGAAGCCCGGTCGATCGTGGCGGAGCTCAGAAGGCTCGAGGGAGATCTGAACCGGATGCTCAAGGAGAGGGAGGAGGTGGTCAGGGCGGTGGTGCTGGCCCTTCTCTCGGGGGAGCACCTCTACCTGGTGGGCCCGCCGGGAACGGGAAAAAGTCTTGTCGTCCGATTGGCCGCGGAGCGATTTTCGAATCTCTCCTACTACGAGCGTCTCCTCCACATGGAGAGCGACCGGGCCGCGCTCTCCTCCTCTCCCCTTTCCCCCGTCGGAATCGCCGAGGGATCCCTGGTCTTCCTCGACGAGGTTCTCCGGGCCCCCAAGTCGCTCCTTCTGACCCTTCTGGGGTTCATGAACGAAAGGGTCTGGCACGATCCCGCCCCGACCCCGGCCGCCCTTCTCTCGCTTTTTGCCGCCAGCAATGCCCACCCCTCCCAAGGGGACAACCTCGAGGCCTTCTTCGACCGTTTCGCCCTGCGATGTCTCGTCGAGCCGGTCAGGAAGTTCGAGTCCTTTGTCGATCTTTTGGAGAGCTTTCCTGTCGGAGGCAAAAAAGAGAGCGGGGAGGCCTTTTCCCGAGAGGAGTTCCGGAAGCTGCACCGTCATGTGGCAACAGCCGTTTCCATTGGTCCCGGCGTCTTCGAGGCCCTCTGGGAGCTGCGCTATCGTCTGGGTCGCGAAGGGATCTCCCTGTCCGACCGGAGGTGGAAGATGGTCCTCAAGATCCTCCGGGCGGAGGCCTTCTATGAGGGGGCAGGGGAGGTCTCGGTCTCCCACCTTCGGGGGCTTCTTCCCGTCCTGTGGACCTATCCCCCCGAGATCCGGACGATCCGCCGGATCCTGGCGGGGATGGGCGCATAACAGTTCCCGCGGACCGGGCGACTCCCCCGACATCGGCTCAGGCGTTGGTCGCGAGGCGTGGCATCGGGTGTTTGGCAACCCTCTCTGCCCTCGTCTTGCGAGGGCGACTCAGCCCCCTCCACTTTCGCGACGAGACGGAGACGCTGAGCAGTTATCAGAAATATGGAGAAGAAACGAGGCCGGACAAGATGAACGATGAACATATTAAAGGATTGCCGATATGCTAAAGGGAGCCGCCATTGCTCAGCTGGTGGGCGTCGGATAAGAATGGCATTCAGAAGAAGAATTCCACAGAGTTTTTTGTATCCGCTTGTGTCTTTTTCTTGATCGGGCTTGTGGTTGAGCTTGTTCTTGGAGCCATTGAAGGGGAAGAAAATGAGCCACAATGAATTCGTTTTTTGGGGAGACGCTATATTGGTTGGTATTTCTCTCCTGTCCCTCGCCGCTGTCTATCTGACGCGTCACATTCGTCATAAGAAACATCCCCCCTAAGACGTTCCTGGCTTCACGAGAATGACTCATTCTTCCAGGGAATCATCATCGTCGGAACGTCAACTCCCCTCCGGCAGGCAAGGTTCGTCGCCTCCGCCTGGGTGCCCGTATGGGTCATGAGCCACTTCTGACGCTCATCGGGTGGGAGGCCCGTTCGGCCGTTCGGCGATCACCGTTGCTCCCCCCCTCGAACTTCCGATCCTCCCTGAACATATCAAGTGACAAACCGATCTCCATGAATTCGTCGAAGAGTCTCATAAGATCTGGATTTTCTGGTAAGGGCACAACGGCTCCACCGGGTGGCGTTGAGAGGGCGTGACTGCCTCCTTTTTTGTCCATTCGGAGGCACGCCGGCTTGATAGCAATCATTGCAGGTCAACCGAAACACTTGGACTCACCCTCTTCAAGGGGTCCCCTGGAGACAAGGTCCCCCTCCCTTCCATTTTTGCATTCCTCTTCCCCCCCCTGTCCCTTCAAGTAAAAAATGGTGGCGTCAATTGCCCGGGCCCTCCCAGCGAAACCACCCCCGGCGCGGAGAGACGACCTGCGGTCTTCGTCGGATGAGGGAGACCCGAATGGCGTTCTTCAAATCCCGAGAGGAGGGAATGTCACCTCTTCCCACCATGATCCGATAAAGCTCGTCGAGGCTCATCCCCTCCGGACGCGCCCTCAATAGCTCCTCTGCCACTTCTCCCACCGGGCGAAGAACGCTTCCTGCGATTTTGTCGTCAGGATTTTTATCGACACCCACCCCCTTCTCCTGCCTCCGGTCCTCATTCCTCAAAGGCTCCGTGGGCGGACCGGGAAAGCGTGGAGTGTTCTCCGAGTCTCTGTGAACCCAGGAAGGAGGGGAGGGGGGGGGATTCCGGGGAATCGGGGGCTCGAGATTGCCCAGTCGATCTGCCTCGTCAAGATATCGCTCGAGACGAACCACAATCTCTCGAATGCGGTCGATCTCCCTTTCGAGGCGCCGAATTTCCTCCGTCGAATCGGAGATGAATTCCCGGGCCTTTCCCGCATAGTCCACAGTTCCCTCTCCCTTGCCGGTCACTGAAACCGTACGACAATGAATTGTAAAAAAATTTCCTGGACGGTTCTGTTCGTTCACACGCCCTCATCCTAGCATACGGAGGAGGGATTTCTCATTTTTCCATAAAATATATGACAATAAATTGCCTATTTTTAAAATTCATTATTTCAACATGAATCCTATTTTTAGATTTTTTTTATTTTTATAAATTTTACAGTTATTTAATTTTTAAAAAACAAAGAAAATCTCTTTGAATTATATTCAAAAAATCCCCATTTTAATACTCGATCTCTCTGAGAATTCAAACGATGGTGGAGGATCTCCGCAAGGTCAGGTAGAGTAAAGGAAGGGGCTCATGAGGAGTGTACGATTTTAGTTCCTCGATTCGTACGGATGTGTTTGACAAACAATCAGGAGTCCATGCCGGTGACAGAGGATGTCCCCAAGGGTATGGGGGTGTACGTTCAGATTCCCTTTTGCCCGGACCGCTGCGATTACTGTGCCGTTCCCGTCTCTGTCTCGACGGCTCTTCTTCCCCGATACCTCGAGGCCCTGGCCATGGAGGCGGGGAGGGTGGCGGGGCTTTTTGGGAAAGTGCCTCCGGTTTCTCTCTATATAGGGGGCGGATCGCCCCTCTCCCTTCCCCGGGAGGCCTTCCTTCGCCTTTTGGAGATCCTTGCTCCTTTTTTCCCGGCGGGGGCAAATGGCGAGGTCACCATCGAAAGTCGTCCGGAGGACCTCGATGCCGGAACACTGGAGATCCTTCGGCGGATCCCCGGGGTCCGGCTCTCCCTGGGGGTTGAAGGCGGATCTCCCGACGATCTCCAGGCTCTGGGGCGAAGGAGCGCCTATCTCGAACCTCTCCCCCTCCTCAAAAGGCTTCGCCAGGAGATTCCCGAGGCCTCGATTTCCATGGATTTCATCGTGGGAGAAGAGAAAGGTCCGGGGGAAAGATTCCTTGCAACCGCTCGGGCCCTTCTCGACGAAGGGCTCGAACATCTTTCGGTCTACCCTCTCGTCATTGAATCCCGGACGGTTCTTTCCCTTCGCAGGAGCCAGGGACAAACCTCCGAGAGTCTCGAGGAGGGGGCGGCCGAGCGCTGGGTCGAGATCTGTCACACGCTCTCCTCCCAGGGGTGGAACCGCTACGAAGTGTCGAATTTCTCAAAGGATCCGGAGAGCGTCTGCCGCCACAATCGTCATGTCTGGCAGGGAGGCGACTATCTGGGACTCGGGGCGGGGGCCCACCAGCGGACTGGGAGGAGTCGAAGGGAGAACGTACGGTCAGTCTCAGAGTATGTACGGATTGTTGAGAGGGGGAATGGATCGTACGGAATGACGGAGACCCTTTCGGACGAGTCGTACGACATTGAATATCTCTACGGAAATCTTCGCCTCTCCCAGGGGCTCTCTACGCGCTGGCTCCGGGAAAAACTGGACGACTATTCGTACGGATCTCTTTACTCAGAATTCGTACGAATTGATGTTCTTGATATAAATCGTACGAATGAACAAAGGCTGGTCCTGAACGACCGGGGCTTCTCCCTGCTCGACCCTCTCGTCCTGATGATTCTCGAGCGACAACGTTCGCCTGACTCCTTGGCCTCGCGCTGACCGCTCTCCCATAGATTGACCCGTACGACTCTCTCCTCAGAGAAAATCTTGATTCATCGTTCTTTTCCTAAAGGTCCTCCGTCGATTGGGGGGGACTTTTTCTTTTGCCCTCCCTCCCCGTTTCCTCTTCTTTGGGATTCCTTTTCGACTGTCCTCTCGGGTGATGGCCTTTAAGTGTGTTTTCCAGATGGGCGAGAGAGACGTGGGTATAGATCTCGGTGGTCCGGATATCCTCGTGGCCGAGAAGAAGCTGGATCGACCGGATGTCGAGCCCCTTTTCCAGAAGGTGGGTGGCGAAGGAGTGGCGAAGGACGTGGGGCGAGAGAGGCGAGGTGATCCCTGCCGCCCGGCCATGCTTTTTGATGAGGGTCCAGAGGGCCTGGCGGGTCAGGGGGGCGCCGTCTCGAGCCAAAAAGAGCTCCGGGTGTTCCCGGGCAAAGGCCGGGCGCACGGTCGCAAGGTAGTCGGAGAGGAGGCGACGGGTCCGCTCGTCGAGGAAGGTAATCCGCTCCTTGGCGCCCTTCCCCATGACCCGAAGCGCCCCGGTGGCGAGGTCGACCCGATCGGCGGTCAGGTGGGCGAGCTCCGAGACCCGAAGGCCCGAGGCATAGAAAAAGGAGAGGATCGCCCGGTCCCGGATTCCTTCCGGACGATGGGGATCCGGAGAGCCGATCAGACGTTCGATTTCTTCTTGGGAGAGGATCTTGGGGAGGGTGCGGGGAAGGCGGGGGGCCGGAGGCGTTTCCTTGGGGTCTTTGCGGACTCCGGAGAGTTCGAGGAAGTGCGTCCAGGCCCGGACAGATGAGAGAAAACGGGCCCGGGAGCGTACGGAAAGGTCCCCTCGGCTCTCAAGATACCGGGTGAGGGCGTCCTTGTCGAAGTCGATGAGCGAGGCTCCATCCTGGGCCAGATGTCGGGAGAGGGTCCGAAGATCGGAGAGATAGGCTGTGACGGTGTTGGGGGCGCGCTTTTGGGCAAGGAGAAGCTCCTCCTCGAATCTGTCCAGAAGCCGCTCGACCTCGTCGGAGGGTCGTCGGACCATGGAGGACGCCTCCTTGGGAGGGAAGGAGACTTGACGGTCTCCTATTCGCCCACAATCGTGTAGGCGGTGACGTTGTTCCCGTAGGATGCATTTGACGGCGTGCCCAGGCACGAACCATAGGAGGTTCCCTGCTCGCCCACGAAAACGTCGGGTTGGGGAAGAAGATTGCCCGATCCATATTTCGGGAAGGCTGTGATGGCGGCGGAGTCGATCAGGTCGCAGTCGAAATAGGCGTTGTTGAACTGGTTCACCGAGACGGAGGTCTGGGCCCCGCTTCCGGAGTAGGTCAGGACATACTGGGTGATCGTGGAATTGCCTGTGTTGGTTACGTCCATGAAGGTGCAGGCTCCGCTGGTGCAATAGTTCTGCGTGGGGTTGGCCCCTTGGAAGAGGGCGATCCCTGAGGGATAGTTGAGCTCGATCCCCGAATAGTTGCCGAGGTAGGTGAGGGTGCTCCCGCTCACATAGTAGAAATAGATGCGATTTGTGGAGGCGCCGATGGAGAGAATATAGACGAGGGACTGAGTTGGGTCGGAGGCGATGGCGGTGATGTTGGGGCTTGTGTCCTGGAGGCTGGGGAGGGCCGTTGGAGAGGTGCAGGAGGTGGTCGAACAGGTAAAATACTGGGCGTTCGAGGTCACCCCGACAAACTCCCCGGCCGACGTGTTGTAGGTCAGGCCGGAGGCGTTGGTGATTGAGGAAGTGTTGTATGTTTGGGTGAACGTAGTACATGGAAGAGTGGCAATTGTTTTTATTGTGACACCACTTGAGTTGCTATAGATTAATGCCGAGTTTCCCGCAGCTATAGCAAGAACCTTTGAAGAAGCCCCCGTTGGAGGACAAGATGTGCTAATAGATGTTGGCGGAGATGTGTTTGAGACTGTGGCTCCAACTATATTTCCGGCATTGTCTCCTATGTATAAATAGTTTCCTCCGGAGACAAGTGTCGCCAGGGCGGTGATGGTGTTGGATCCCTTATAGGTAGATCCGCAAGCACTTGTATCTGATATATAGCAATTTCCCGTATTGGCGGTGATCGCCGCGATCGATCCCGTCTGTCCCACGGGAAGGGGCGCCGCCGGACCGGAGCTGTTGGTATTGCCGGAGCAGTTGGCCAGAAGGAAAGTTCCTGCCAGAAGAGCCAGGGACCCTCTCAGCAATCCCCTTCGAATCAGGTTTTCCTTTTTCGGGATTCGTCTGTTCCGTCCTGTCGCCGTCATCACGCCTCATTCCTGTCTGTGGTCATATATGAGAGAGGAGATCTCTCCCCCCCATGGTCATTTCTCATCTTACGGTCTTCTCTTACGGGAATCCCGGATAGCCCGTGGTGCCCCCGCCGCTGGTGTTGCCGGAGGAGAGCGAGGGGTTGGTCACCCCAATCGTATAGGTCGGAGCGATGTTTCCCGAAATCGTCGTCGCGTTATTGTACCCCAGAATCTGCCCGCTCCCCAGCTGGGAGACGAAAAAGGTATTGCCCGGAGGAACCGTGGTGTTTCCGTCGATGGCCAGGGCGTAGGGATAGTTCTGGTTCGTGTTCGAGCCGTTGATCCGTCGGGTGGGGGCGATGTTGCCTCCCGGGCTCGTGATGTTCATGACATTGTCCCAGATCAGCACCGCTCCGGCGGAGGGATCGACGACGTAGAGCCCATCCTGGTAATAGGCGATGCCGCTGGGGGAGGAGAGGTAGGTGTTCGATCCGCTGAACCAGACCGAGGGGGTGATATTTTGACTGCTCGAGCAGTTGGTGGGCCGGGTGGACTCCTGGTTGACGCCGATGCAATAGCCGTTGCCGTAGAGGTTGACCTGGCTGTTGCCCGTATCGGAGACGAAGAGGGTGTTCTTCGAGTTGGAAAAGGCGACGAAGGCCGGTCCGTTGAGTTCGGTATTGTTGGCCGGTTGTCCGAAGGGGAGACCTCCGTTCGTCCCCGGCAGGAGACCTCCGGAGGGCGAGAGATTGGCCGTTCCCGGCCCGGTGATTTGGGAGAGATCGAAGGCCAGGATGTCCGAGGAGCCGGGGTTGGCCACGAAGAGGATCGGGGCATCAAGAGAGGTTCCTGAGCTGTTGACCCAATCGAGGGCCATCCCTTCCGGCGACTGAAAGGAGCCGGAGCTGATCGTGATGGTCGGGGCGGGGTTCGATCCATTGTTTGGGTCGAAGCTGCACCAGATTCCGACAATGTTGCCGATGCCGTCGGCCCCGTAAAGAACGGGAGCCGGGCACACGTATCCATTTGCCGTCTTGAACGCCTGCGAGGAGATCAGGATCCCGTCGGGGCCCTGAAGCGAGTTGTAGAGGGATGTAGAGGGAGAGAGCGAGTTGTTCGAGATGAGCCAGGAATTTGAGGAGGAGGAGCTCGTATATCCGGTAAAGATCAGGACCTGACGGCTTCCGTAGCTCGTGACGGCCGAAAATTGGGCGGTTGCCGTCAGAGGGGAGGGAGGGTTGGCGGGTGTTTGGGGGGAAACGTTACAGGTATTAGAGGAACACACCGCAACCCCGTAGGCGAAGTTGATGTTGTTCGAGTTCGAGGGGGGATTGCCGCAGGAGCCAAGAGCCATCACGAGAAGCCCCAGAGAAAGAAAAAAAGGGATCCTCCGAACTCTTTTTTTCGAGCCTTTCAGGGTCGCACTCAGGATGTCATCTCGCCGGGGTCTGCCATCCGTCCGGTCTTTGGTCATGAAACGATCAGACACCCGCATTCCTTACATCTTATGATGTTGATGAACCTCCGGTCCTATTATTTATCCTCCCAATATCTCCAAAAACAAAAAAAAAGTCAAGAAAGAGAAGCCTTTTTTTTCATGGAAAAGGTGGCATTCCCCTGTCTTGACAGCCTTTCCTGTTTATGTTATAAAGTTATTAATTTAATAATCATTTCAGGAGGGGCGATGGAAAAGGCGGCAGGAGAATCCAAAGCGGCACGACACGAGAGAATCAAGGGGGCCGGCAATCCCTGGGAGCTCCTCGAGGTGATTCTGTCGGGAGCCGATATGGGGACAACGGCGCTCTCCCGGGAAGAGATCGACGTCCGGACCCGCTGGTGGGGGGTCTATCCCCAGGGAGACGGCGAGGGCGTCCGGGGCAAGGGCACCGATCGCTTCATGGTCCGGGTCCGCATCCCGGGAGGACGCCTGACCGTCCCCCAGCTTCGGGCTTTGGGGACGATCTCCGAGAAATATGCCCAGGGAACGGCCGACATCACCGTTCGCCAGAACATCCAGTTTCACCATGTGGAGGGCCCCTCCCTCCGCCCCCTCTTTCGGGACCTGTCCGCGGTGGGTCTCTCCACCCGGGGAGCCTGCGGCGACGACACGAGAAACATCACGGCCTGCCCGGTTGCCGATCTTCTCGCCACAGAGAGGGCCCTCGACCGGGAGCTTCTGGCCGCAGTCGACCAAGCCCTAAACGGCAATCCGCTTTTTTACAACCTTCCCCGAAAGTTCAAGATCACCTTTGCCGGAGGACGTTGCGGCTGCACCTATCCCGAGATCAACGACGTGGGGATCCTGCCTCATACTCATCCGGTGCTGGGAGAGGGGTATCTCTTCCGGATCGGCGGGGGGCTCTCTACCCGGCCCCACTTTTCTCTGCCGCTCGCGCGATTCATTGCCCCCGAGCGGGTTGTTCCGGTTCTCCTGGCCATCGCCACCCTCTTTCGTGAGCGATCCGAGCTTCGCGAAAAGAGAGAGCGGGCCCGGCTCAAGTTCCTCTTTCTCGAGCACGGGTGGACGATCGACTCCTTCGCCGCACGACTCGAGGAGATCCTGGGAGAACCCCTTCCCCCGCTGGGGGATCTTCCCCCTTCTCCCATGGTCCGCCGGGAGGAGCGGGACCACTTGGGTGTCCACCCCCAGGCCGACGGACGATTCTTGGCGGGGCTGGCCGTTGCCGGAGGAACCCTATCGCCGCGGACCATCGATCGGATCGCCCGGCTGGTGGAGGAGTTTGGCCGTGGGGAGATCCGGCTCACCTCCCAGCAGAACATCATTCTCCCGGGGCTCTCCCTTGCCTCTCTCGATGCCTTTGAGCGGTCCCTGTCAGGAAGCGGACTGACCCTGGGGTCGGGCTTTTCCTCCCGCGTCGTCTCCTGCACGGGAAAGACCTTCTGCCGGCTCGCCCTGGCCGAAACAAAGGAGCTGGGAGAGGCGCTCGCCCACAAGCTCGAGAACGCCTTCCCGAACCTCGAAAGCCCCCCGTATATCCATCTCTCCGGATGCCCCAACGACTGCGGGCAGATGCGCATCGCGGACATCGGCCTCTCCGGTGTCCAGGGCAAGAACGGAGACAACGGAGCCGAGGACGGATTCGACCTTTTGATCGGAGGGGGAGGTCCGGAGGGGATCTCCATCAGCCAGCGCACGGGGGTCCGCCTCCTGAAGGACCAGGTGGCTCCCTTCGTCATGCGCCTTCTTGCCTTCTACCGGGAAAACTGCAAAGATAACGAGAGCTTCAGGGATTTCATCGATCGAACCGGGACGGAGTGGATCTCGCTCCTCGACCGGGGAACGGCTGACGAACTTCGTCTTTTCTCTGAGGGGCTGGCCTTGAAACCCTGAGGAAGAAACCTCTCCCCTTTCGAAAAAAAGGGAACCCCAACGCTCCCCTCCACAGCCTCGGAGGCTCTCTTCCCGTCACTGCCGCTTGAGTCAGGAGACGTTGATGGCTCCATCATGCCGAATCGTCCTGGCGTTTTTTCGGATCTTCCCCGTCATTCTTCTTCTTTTATTCCCTCTCGTCCCTGCGATGGCCGCCTGTCCTCCGGGCCTGACCCCTGATGCGTCCTCGGAGTCCCTGAGCCATGCCATCGGTCGACTCAACCGTTTTTTCGACCGCACGCAAGAGGTCTCGTCTTTCAACTACGACCGGATGCTCTATCTGGTGGACGAACTCGCCCGGAGGGAGAAGGCCTGGTCCCTCTGCTTCCCGGGAAGCGTCTCGGGAGAGCAGACCTTGATCGAGGACAGGATCGCCGTCCTCAAGGGAGAGATCGTCCGCTCCCGCTCCCTTCCCACGGGGGAGGCCCCCGCGCCCCGGGAGGCGATTACAGAAGCCCGGAGGATCCTTTCCCGGATTCCCGTGGTCGCCTCCCTTCCGCACGATACCCAGAAGATGTCCTCCCCCCAAAAAACCTCGTCGCTTCTCTCCCGCCCGCTCCTCCTTCTTCTTGTCCTGTTTCTTCTGGGGGGAGCGCTCCTTTTCTTCTTTGGGCTTCGGCTCCTGGGGCGAAAGAGGGCGCCAGCGGATGAGGCTCACCTTTTTGATTCCTTCCGGAGGATGGGGGCGCAGTGGCAGGAGTCGGTGAGGGCCCGGTCGGAGCTCCTCGAGGCGATGAAGAGCCGCATCGGTCAGGGAAAGTCGTTCGTCAGGATCCGCGCCCAGCTCTACCTCCGGGACGGAGAGAGTCAGGAGTGGAGGCTCTCCGACGAGATCTCCCAGGACGAGGGCGGTTTTTTGCGAAGCTTTGGGGAGGAGGAAGAGAAGATCGTTTCCGAGAAGAGCTTCGAGGAGGTGTCTCTGGGGGAGGGGGAGAGCCGGACCCGGCTCGTTGTCCCCGTGGGGGCGGAGGGAGATCCCTCCGCCCTGCTTGTCGTGGATGCGCTCTCCTCGCCCTCGATTGTCTCCAGTGCTCCCGACCCTTCCGGTCTCCTCACTCTGGAGAACTTCAAGGAGAGGCTCTTTGAAATTGCCCATCAGCGTTCGGGACCTGTCAGCGTTCTCTCCTTCTCCTTCGACGCCCCCGAGATGCAGGGGATCCTCGAGCGGGGCGGAGAGGAGGCCGAGGGTCTCCGCTCCTTTGTCGTCCGGGAGGCGAGCCAGCTTATTGGTCCGGGGACGGTGGTCTTCGGAGAGCCTCCCGGGATCTTTCATGTGATCCTGTCGGGAAAAGAAGAGCGGAGAGCGGGGGAGATCTTTCTGGCGTTGTCGTCCGGGTTGGGGCCCACGGGAGGGGGCGAGGGCTCCGAGACGCTGGAGCGCCCCTGGTTTCGGAGAACTCTGGTGGCCCATACCCGATGGCGCACGTCCGAACCGGGAGGACTCGATGGCATCCTGGGCCGGATCAGAGCCAATATGAAAAAGCTCCTGGACAACCCCGCCATCAGGACGGTCAACGACGCCTGAAGCTTGTGAACCGGTCAGTCGTGGCCCAGCGCCTTGCGGAAGATCTCATCGTACCGGAAGCGGTTGGGGATCTTCCGGCGCATGACGCCATAGAGGGTCGGAACCAGAAAGAGCGTCGACACCGTTCCCACCATGAGCCCTCCGATCACTGCCCGCCCCAACGGTGCGTTCTGCTCACCGCCGCTTCCCATCCCCAGCGCCATCGGCAACATGCCCAGGATCATGGCGGAGGCCGTCATGAGAACGGGCCGAAGCCGGGTGGCCCCTCCCCGAATGGCCGCCTCCGTCGCGGATATCCCCTCTCCCCGAAGGTCGTTGGCGAAGGTCACCACCAGAATGCTGTTGGCCGTAGCGACCCCCACAACCATGATCGCCCCCATGGCCGATTCGACGTTCAGGGTCGTGTGAGTGGCGAAAAGGGCCAGGGCGACTCCGGAGAGCCCCGCCGGAACGCTCATGAGGATGATGAAGGGATCGAGGAAGGACTGGAAGTTCATGACGAGAAGGAGGTAGACGAGGAGGGCGGCCAGGATCAGCCCCAGCCCGAAATGCTGGAAGGAGTCGAACATCTCGGCACTCTGCCCCCGAAAGCGCAGGATCGTTCCGGGAGGGGGGGTATAGCCCGCCAGCGCCTTGCGGATGTCCCGGTAGACCGACCCCAGGGAGCGGTCCTGGACATTGACAAGGACATCCTCCACCCGTTGGACGGTGTAGTGGGAGATCGACCCCGGGATCGTTCCCGTGCGGATATCGGCAATGTTGGAGAGGTATTGGACCGTGGGGGTCGGCTCGGGAAGGGCCATGGCCGCCGAGATGTTGGTCAGGGAGCTCTGGGCCGGGCGCAACGGCAGATGAGTGAGCTCGGCAGGGGAGGAGATCTTTTCCGTGGGCGTCTGCACCGCCACGATGTAGTTCACGGTGTTCTTCGGGTTCACCCAGTAGTTGGGGGCGATCAGCGAGCTCGAGGCCAGGGAGACGAGAAGGTTGGTCGCCACGTCGTTTTGTGTCATGCCGACCTGGAGCGCGTTGTCCCGGTCGGTTCTCACAAAAAGGGCGGGATAGTGGAGCACCTGGGGGATCGCCACGTCGACCGCTCCGGGGATGTTCCTGACGATCTCCCGGATATGGCGGGCCGTCCGGTCGGAGGCCTCCAGATCGCGACCTTCCACCTGGATATCGATGGGAGCCGAGAGACCGAAGTCCAGGACCTGGCTGATGATGTCGGCGGGCTTGAACCAGAAGGAGAGCTCGGGGAATTTCTGGGCCAGGGTCTCCCGGATCCGTTTTTCGTAGAGAAAGACGGAGTGGTGGCGCTTTTTGAGGGAGATGAGAAAGTCACCGTCTCCGGGTCCGATGCTGTCGGTCTGGTAGAAGGCCAGATTGTAGTAGACGGGAAGGCCCAAATTGACGTCGATCGAATCGATTTCGTCAGGGGGAATGATGGAACGGATGGTTTGCTCCACCTCTTTGGCATACCGATCGGTGACTTCGATGCGGCTCCCCACCGGCGCCCGCATGTGAAGGGCGAGAAGGCCGGCGTCGGTCTTCGGGAAGAAGTCGAGCCCCACAAAGGGAAGAAGCAGGAGGAACAGGCCGATGACAAGGCCCGAGAGCCCCATGGTTCGTCCCGGATGGGTCACGGCCGAACGAAGGATCCCCTCGTAGCGCCCCTTGAGCGCCTCGAACCCCCGAAGAAAGAGCGAGGGCTCCTCGTGGCGCGAGGCGCCCTCCCGGTGGAGCATCATGGAGAGGGTGACGACCATCGTCCGGGAGAGGACGTAGGAGGCCAGCATGGCGAAGACGACGGCATAGGCCAAGGGGGTGTAGAGGAACTGGGAGACCCCCTTGAGCAGGATCACGGGGAAGAAGACGATGATGATCGACATCGTTCCCACGAAGGCCGGAACCGCCACCTGGTTGGCCCCGTCCCAGACGGCCCGCAGGGGCTCCGGGGTCAGGGAGCGGTTTCTTTCGATGTTCTCGATGGCCACGGTGGCGTCGTCGACCAGCATGCCAATGGCCAGCGCCAGCCCTCCCAGGGTCATGATGTTGAGGGACTGGCCGGTAAGGTTCAGGAAAAAAAGAGCGGAGAGGATCGACAGCGGGATCGAGAGGAAGACGATGAAGGAGGAGCGGAGATCCCGGAGAAAGAGATAGATCATCAGGGAGACCAGCACCGTTCCGATCCCGGCCTCCTTGAGGACATCGAGCAGGGCATTCTTCACGAAGACCGACTGGTCGAAGACGAGCTTGAGGTTGATCCCCGGGGGGGAGAACTTCTGGATCATGGGAAGGATCTTCCGCACCCGCTGGATCACCGAAAGGGTCGAGGCGTCGGCATGCTTGTAGATGGCCAGGTAGGTCGACCGGTGGCCGTTGACCCGGACGATGTTCTCCTGGACGGCATAGCCGTCGTGGACCGTGGCAACATCCCGCAGGCGAACGATGCGTCCCTGCACGGAACGAACGGGAAGCGTCCCCAGACCCTTCAGGGTCGAGGGGCTCCCGTTGATCATGATGTCGACCTCCTGGTCTCCGATCTTGGCCGTCCCCGCCGGAACGATGATGTTCGACGCGGTGAGGGTCTGGACGACATCGTTGGGGGAGAGCCCATACCCGTAGAGCCTGTCGGGGTTGATGTCCACCATGACCTGGCGCATCTTGCCGCCGAAGGGAGCGGGAGTGGAGAGTCCGGGAATGGTGAAGAGGCGCACCCGGATGAAGTTGAGGCCATAGTCGTAGAGCTTCTGCTCCGAGACGGTCTTGCTTCCGATCTCGAGCTCGGCGATGGGAACGTTGCTGGCGTTGTACTGGATGATGTTCGGGGGAACGGTTCCCGGCGGAGCGATGCGGAGGAGGGTCTCGGAGACGGCGTTGATCTGGGCGATGGCACCGGCGATGCTCTGGCCCTGATGAAAGTAGACCTTGATGAGGCCGGTGCCGTTGATCGACTCCGATTCGATCCGGCTGATGCCGTTGACGGTGGTGGAGTAGGCCCGTTCGGAAATGAGGACGATCCGCTCCTCCATGTCGAGGGCGGAGAGACCCGGGTAGTTCCAGACGACGTTGACGACGGGGATGTCGATCGTCGGAAAGATGTCAAGTCTCATCCTGAAGAAGGAGAGGAGACCCGCGATGAGGATGACGGCCGAGAGCACGAAGATCGTGAACGGCCGTTTCATGGCGATTCTGACGAGCCACATGGCGAGAGGAACCCCTTCGGGAATATCCGGGCATGGTAAATGGCGGAGGAAAGATCCGTTTGTTTTGACTAAAACAAATCTTACATCAGAGAGCCTTTCTGGTCTACAGCCTCTCTAAACACCTTTCAGCACGCTACTGCCGACTGTTCTTGTCGTTGCCCAGCCAAGCGGTGATGAAGCCCTTGATGGCCTTCTCGTCGTACCGGTCGAGCATCAGAAGTCGGGTCCAGGCGGTGAGGGCGATTTTGTTTTTGGGGAGGGAGGGATTGGGGGCAATGATCACGGCCTTTCCCATCTCCATCGCCATCTGGGGGTTGTAGGTGTCGAAGGAGCGGGAGATGTCGGTGAGCTTCTTGACCAGAGAGGGGCAGGTGCAGTTGTACTGGATCAGGACGCTCCCATGCTCGAGAAGATGGGCCTGGATCGCCCGGGAGAGCGGCTTTTGGTTGATGTATCCATCGGCAAAGACCTCTTCGTGGGGGCCCGATGTGGGAGGATTGCTGTTGTAGACGAAGGTTTTAAGTTTCGGCTCCTCCCAGTGGGCATGGCCTTGGGAAGGATAGAAGGTTCCGGGGCCGGAGACGGCAGGGGTTGGGGTCGCACCGGACGAAGATGCCGGGGCGGTGACGGGCCCAACCGCGGGAGTGGGAGCCGGGACAGGGGGAGCGTCGCTCCCTTTTTTGACTTGGGTGACATAGACCACAAAGGTGCCGACGATGAGGAGAACGGCCACAAGGGGCCAACGGGAACGGGACGGAGTCGGGGGAGTCGCCAACGAGAATCTCCTAAAGGTTATGGGAGGAAGGATAGGCCTCCCGGGGTATCAATCGGGTCTGTTCACCCTGCTGTTTGTCTTTTGATCCTCCGGCAAGGGAGGGATCCTTTTGATCGAGAAGGGAAGGAGACTGTCCGTCCTTCCATTTTCCCTCAGACGAAGCAGATGGCGAATATAATCTATTTGGGCTGCCAGGGTCATCTTCGATGTTCCCAGATCCCGGGCTCGAAAGTGGTAAGGAACTTCAGCCGCTCGGGAAAAATGTCCCCGGACGATAATCTCGATGAGAATCTTCCAGGATCCTCCATCGAAGCTCCATCCGGAGAGCACATCTCTCCTGATCAAAAAAAGTCCCCCCGTGGGGTCTGAAAATGGTCGGGTCCGCGGAAGAAGAACCCAGGCGAGTCCTCGCGCGACCAAGGAGACGAGTTTTCGATGGAGAAAGAGCCCTCCGTCACTTCCTCCCGGGATAAACCGGGAAGGAGCGACAAGATCTATCCCCTCGTCGGCCTGGGCCAACATTTGGGGGAGGAGGGAGGGAGGATGTTGAAGATCCCCATCCATAACGGCGAGCCACTCTCCTCTGGCCTCCATGAATCCCCGGACAAGTGCCGAGCCAAGTCCCCGTTCGTTCTCCCGGTGGATATATCGGACTTTGGGATTTTCCCGGGAGAGTCGCTCGAGAACCTGCGGCGTTTCGTCGGTACTGTCATCGACAAAAAGAATCTCGAAGTCGTGGCGGCTAACCTCTTTCATCGACTCACACACAGTGGTGACAAGAGTAACTGGATTATTGCCTTCATTGTAGGTGGGGACGATGATGGTGAGCAAGGAACCATCCTTATTTTTAATTCTTGATGGCAAGTAGGTTAATTAAAAGTCTGAGTTCACGATTTATTGCTTGTAGGTTAAATAGAACGAGAGCAAAAAGACAAGAGTTGTTTTCAGAAAAAGGTTGCGTCCTGCGGGATCAAGTTTTTTTTGAAAAGAAGATTTAAGACCCACAGTTTTATGTTGTCTATAAAAATAAATATAGGCGGGAAGGGCAACAATCAACAAGATGTCATTTATAAGCGCCCATCCCAGAGGGGTATTGATCAGATCAAGAAGGGCTCGGCCAGACCTAATCGATGTGACCTGCGGATCTTTGGTCTCCCGATAATAAACAACGGTCGCTGCGAGGATCGCCAAAATCTCAATCACATGCCGCATATCTCCGTTACATTGCATGGGATCCTCCGTCTACTTGAGGATGCGGTGGTCGAGAAGCCACGAGTAGATGTCCTGAAATTTTTTGTCGGAAGAAAATCCTAACTTATAGACAACCTGCTTAAGTTTTTCCCTATTCGAGGCGATGACTGCTTCTCTCAGGGAAATCTCTCTATAGGTATAAATCTTTTCCAATTCTTTTTTTGTCAGTTTGGCATAGATAAAGTTTTTTCCGGGGTGATAGATCTCAACTGTCGGATCCTCCGGCGGGTCGGGAGAGCGCTCAAATCCCGACTTTTCTAAAAGAACTTCAAGATCTTCCTTATTGCCCAGTGTCTTGGCAATGACGACAAGCCCCACGTCGAAGTTGGCGAGATACTGATGGAAAATGGTGGGAGACATCTCCTTGAATCTGTGTCGGACCAAAAAATGGTTTAATGGCCATTTATTGAATGGGTGCGGTACTGCTCCGTAGTATCCCTCCGCCGCCTTGAAGCACATATGTGCCGATAGCTGCTGATAGTCAATTTTTCCCTCTTCCCAAGGAAAGTAAAGGAGCCGCTTGTCCGTCGGGAGCATATTGCACACTTCCCCCGTTGTGAAAATTGGATGATTTACGATCTGGTTCTGTACAAAAGGCTTGGGCCAAAGAAAGAGGGCAGCCAGGAGAATGAATCCAATTTTTTTTATGTATTCTTTTGATTTTATGGAAGAGCTTGCCAGCCAGATTGAAACGACGACGGAAAAAACCAGCCAAAAATATAATGTGAATCGCATTGCCAATGCATAGTCGATTAGGGGAAGGTGTTCGGCAAGGGTCCAAGGGAAGGGGCTCAGGCAGAGTCCAAAGAGATGAAATGTGGCTCCCAGGGAAAGGACAAGAAACACCCCCATTAGAGAGGCGAGAAATCTCCCCTGGGGGAATTTCCATTGGGAACGGGCGTAAATAAGGACAATCAAAATGACCGGAATACCCAAATATCCCAATCCCGAGTCATTGTCGTGCCAGCGCAATGGCATCCTATATGAAATCAATTGAATCGGGGGGGGGATCACAAAGGAAAGGAGATCGTTGCCTGCATCAAAGGTATTCATGGCCTTTCCCCCTCCAAAGACGCTTCCATGAAGCAGGGAGGGGATCAACGGCGCCAATAAGACGCTCGCAACAAGAAGTCCTGCCCCTATCCTTTTTAAGAGGAACCGGAGGTAGGAAGCATTTCGATATGTAACATAAAATAAAACCATGGAAATGCTTGAAAAAAGAACGAGAATGGCAAAGATTTCGGTCGAAACGAGAAACTCGAACGCAAGAAGAACCCCAAGTAAAAAGGAAAGAAGCAAATCTTTTTTTTTCTTTGGTTCTGGGGAGGCTATTGTTAGAAGAACCAGTAGGGGAAGAATTGATATAAACGAGAGATTGAGATCTCCTCCTGTAAGATAATCTATTTCATAAGGAGAAAAACCGAAAAAGAATCCCCCCACAAACGATGGAAGCCATCTCCCGGTCAGAAAATAACAAAGGATGAAGGCGGTTGTCGCCGCAAGAATCGGAGAGAGGATCGTCAGGATGTTGTAAGTAAAAACAACGCCATAGGCTTTTTGGAGAGGAGCTGTGACGGTTGACAGGAAGGGGACCGATGTTACCCAAAGGGTCGATACCTTTGTCGGATGCCAGAGAAAGTCGCTATAAAGAGGATTGAAATGGTGAGAAAGGGCATAGCTCCACCAGTTCAAAAACCACATAAACTGTAATGGATCCGCATAATACCCCGATTTTCCAAGAAACACATGCTCATGGGGAACCAGGACCCTCCCCCAGAAATGTATCTGGGCTTCGAGGATAAGCGCATAAAGGAAAAATGATGCAAGGATGAGAAAGGTCCACTTTCCGGCTCGCCTAAGGATCAAGGCTGGCTCCTTATCTCTGCTTTTTTCAGCGCCAGAAGGGCCTTGAGGGTCTTCTCAGGATGGTCCCCTCTCACAAGGAGTGAACTTACGGCCAGTGTCCCGGCCCCCGCCGCCAACAGAGCCGCCCCGTTCTCCAAGGTGATCCCTCCGATGGCAACCAGAGGGAGTGTCGTCAATTCCCGCGTTTCGGAAATTCCCCCCACTCCCCGGGGCGCGACTCCCGTCTCCTTTGTCGTTGACGCAAAGATCGGTCCCACCCCCAAATAGTCGGGGTGGTGGGTCAGTGCCCGAAGAGCCTCGTTCTTGTTGTGGGTGGAGATTCCCAGGTGCATCCTCTTGTAGATTTTTTTCGAAGGATCCTCTCCCTCCTCCAGCGCCGAAAGGTCCTCCTGTCCCAGATGAACCCCGTCCGCCTCGCACACAAGGGCAATGTCCGGTCTGTCATTGAGTGTGAAGAGGGTCCCGTGCTCCCTTGTCCAGAGGCGAATCCGGTCAGACAGAAGAGAAAGCGCGTGGTCGTCGAGGCGCTTGTCCCGAAGCTGGAACCAGGGGAGTCCGGCATCAAGAAGGCCGCGGAGGTGTCGCTCGAAAGAGTCGACCGAGTCGAAGTCCTGGGTTCCTGCGAGATAAAGGAGGCGGGGGAAGATCTGGGGCATGGGAGGATCAGTCCTCCGGTTCCGGATCCTTCGACGGATTTTTCGGGAGGGCCTCCCGGCGCTCCATGAAGTGCTCGACGAAGGAGGTCGAATAACGGCCGGACCGGAAGGTCGGATCGGCAAGGACCTCGAGGTGGAAGGGGATGGTCGTCCTGATCCCTTCCACCGTCATCTCCCGCAGTGCCCGGGTCATCCGGGCAATCGCCTCTTCGCGATTTTTTCCGGTGGCGATGACTTTGGCCACGAGGCTGTCGTAGTGGGGGGGAATGACCGCTCCCTGGTAGGCGGCGGTATCGACGCGGATTCCCGGGCCTCCCGGAAGAAGAAGTCGGGTGATCGTTCCCGGGGAGGGGACGAAGGTCCAGGGATCCTCGGCATTGATCCGACACTCGATGGCATGGCCCTCCGGCTTGGCCGGAGGAGAGGCGATAGGCTCTCCCAAAGCGACGAGAAGCTGGGCTTTGACGAGGTCGTATCGAAAGATCGATTCGCTGACGGGGTGCTCCACCTGGATGCGGGTGTTCATCTCGATAAAGAAGAAGCGCTCTTCCGGATCCACAAGGAATTCCACCGTTCCGGCATTGACATAGTCCGCTGCCTTGGAGGCGGCGATGGCCGCCTGGCTCATGGCCGATCGCAGCGCGGCGGTAATGAAGGGGGAGGGGGCCTCCTCGAGAAGCTTCTGATGGCGGCGCTGGATCGAGCAGTCCCGCTCTCCCAGGGTGTGAATCGTTCCGTCGGAATCCCCGAGCACCTGAATTTCAATGTGGCGGGGATTGACGAAAAAGCGTTCGATGTAGACCTCCTTGTTGCCGAAGGCCTGAAGCGCTTCCGTCTGGGCGGTCTGGAAGGCATTGGAAAATTCGTCGGGGCTGGTCACGATCCGCATGCCCCGGCCTCCGCCGCCTCCCGAGGCCTTGATGATCAGGGGATAGCCGATTTCGGAGGCGACGTCGAGCCCGTCCGACTCGGTGGCGATGGTTCCGATGCTGCCGGGAACCACCGGAACTCCGGCCTCCCTCATGAGTGCCTTCGCCCGGGCCTTGTCGCCCATGAGGGAGATCGTCTCCGGAGAGGGACCAATAAAGGTGATTCCGGCGGCATGGCAGATCTCGGCGAAGTGGGCGTTTTCCGAGAGAAAGCCGTACCCCGGATGGATGGCCTCGGCCTGGGAGATCTCGGCGGCACTGATGATGTTGGGGATGTTCCGGTAGCTGGCGTGTCCCTCGGGCGGTCCCACACACACCGCTTCGTCGGCCATCTGGACGTGGAGGGCATTCTTGTCGGCCGTCGAATAGATCGCCACCGTGGAAAGCCCCAGATCCCGACAGGCACGGATCACCCGGACGGCAATCTCCCCGCGGTTCGCCACCAGAACCTTCCGGAAGGAACGTTTCGCTGGAGAGGCCATCAGGATGCCTCTTCGGCCTTCAGGTCGATCTCGATGAGCGGGGCTCCGTATTCCACGGGCTGGCCGTTTTCCACAAGGAACGCCCGGACGGTTCCTTCTATTTCCGACTCGATTTCGTTCATGAGCTTCATGGCCTCGATGATGCAGAGGATCTGTCCCTTGGCCACGGGGCTTCCCACCTCGACATAAGGAGCGTTGTCGGGGGAGGAGGAGCGGTAGAAGGTTCCCACGATGGGCGAGGTGATGACCCGGACCTTTTCGGAACGGGCCGCCGGAAGGGCGGAAGGGGGTGGGGTCGGTCCCGAGGGAGAAGGCGCGAGCTCCTCTCCCTCCTGGGAGATCCTGAGGGATCCCGGGGACAGGGGGGAGCGGGCGACCTTGATCCGGGCCCCGTCCCGTTCGAATTCGAAGGAGATGAGATTGTGCTCCCGGACGAGGCCCAGGATCTCCTTGATGTCCTCGTTTGTCATGAAAAGATGTCCTCCGGCTTCGGTGGGGGTCAGCTTCCGGAACGGACCCGTTCGATATACTCCGATGTGCGCGTGTCGACCTTGATCATATCCCCTTCCTGAAGATGGAAGGGGACCTTGACGATCGCCCCGGTCTCCACCTTGGCCGGCTTCGACCCTCCGGAGGCGGTGTCCCCCTTTCGGGCGGGATCGGTCTCGACGATGGTCAGGTCCACGAAGGTGGGCAGGTCGATGGTGATGGGCTTCTCCTTGTAGAAGAGAATGTTGACCGGCATCTGCTCCTTCAGAAAGAGGATCCGGTCGCCGAGATCCTTCTTCGTCAGCGTGATCTGCTCGTAGGACTCGTTGTCCATGAAGAAGTAGTCTTCTCCCTGGGCATAGAGAAACTGCATCGTCTTTTCCTCCACGTCGGGGACATCGAACTTTTCTCCGGATCGGAAGGTTCTCTCGATGACAAGCCCCGTTTTCATGTTCTTGAGCTTCGTCCGGACGAAGGCACCGCCTTTCCCGGGCTTGACATGCTGGAATTCGACGATGAAATACGGCTCCCGATCCACTTCGAGTCTTGCTCCACCACGAAAGTCATTGGTGACGATAACGGCCATTCATGCTCCTTGATGTCTCCGGCCGGGCCGGAGGATGAGTTTATGTGCGGGGCGTCCCGGAGTCCCTTCGGCGAAGAAGGTCGAGAAGCCCCAGAATGCCAAGCTGGTAGACGACAGGGCCAAGACCGCCGATCGTGCCTGCGGCGATGTCGGAGAGGAGACTTTTCGCCCGGAAGGATTCCCGGCGATAGACATTCGACAGATGGACCTCGACGACGGGAAGCTCCACCGAAAGAAAGGCATCGCGTATGGCAATGCTGGTGTGGGTATAGGCACCGAGATTGGCGACCGCCCCCTGCGTTCCGTCCTCGCCTGCGGCATGGATCCTGTCGACGATGGCCCCTTCGTGGTTCGACTGGAAAAAGACGGGAAGAAAGTTCTCCTTCTTTCCGAGCGCCTCGATTTCTTCATGGATCTCGGAGAGGGTCTTTGTCCCGTAATGCCCTGGCTCCCTCTTTCCCAGACGGTTCAGGTTCGGGCCCTGAAGAATCAAAATCTTGAGCATGTCATTCCTGTGCCTTCATCGCCTGTTCGATCGTCTGAGCCACGAGAAGGCGGCAGAGACCGATGTTGGCGCCCGGCTTAAGCGCCAGGAAGAGGGCTTCGTTGGCCCCGATGGGCAGTCCGTAGAGGGTGGCCCGGTCCATCCAGACGACCGTTCCCTGAAGGTCTCCCCAGCCGAGCATGCGGGTCATGTCGGAGACGGCCCGGACAATCTCGACCCCTTCGGCCGCCAGGATGTCGCCCCAGTGGCTGGAGTCGGAGGTCTCCACCGACAGGCCATCGAGAGAGGCCCGGACATAACCGGTAAAGGCCCGTCCCATCCGGTGCTGAACGGCTTCCACGATCTTCCCGGCAACCCCTTCGGGAAGGGTGACGGGAGTCGAGGGGGCAACGGTCTCCGGCTCAAAAACTGGCTTGGAAGGAGGCGGGGGACTCTCGATCTCCGGTTCCATTTCGGCTGGTTCGGGCTCGGGAGCCGGAGATGCCGCAAAAACCTCTTCGGGTTCCGGCTCCGGTTCGGGGGCGGGAACGGGTTGGGCGGGCGGCTCCTCAAAAGTCTCCGCAGGGATCTCTTCCACAGGTTCGGGTTCGGGAGCGGGGGGCTCTGGGGAGACCACGGGCTCAGCGGGTTTGGTGAGGCGCACCATGGCCCGGACGGAGTTGAGCTTTTCCGGGACGGACTTGTTGCCGGGATCCTTGGCCAAAACTGCCTCGTAGACCGACAGGGCCTCTTCAATATGGCCCTGATTGACGAGAAGGTCACCCATTGTCTCGGTCTGGGGAAGGGAGGACCCGCTGTCGGAAGCCGCCGGTTCCGGCTTCGCCACTTCGGGCTCTTCCTGCGGAGCGATCGACTCGAAGAGCTCGTGGGGCATCTCGACGATCGTCTCTTCGGGGACCGGAGGTTCGGGATTTTCGGCGACGGGAGCCTCTTCTGGGGGGGCAGGGAGGGGCTCCGCCGGTTCCGGTGGCAGGGCCGGTTCGGGGGACGGGGGCGATGGCGGAGGAGGGGGCGGGGCGGCCTGGGCCGACAGGGCCGCATCGACCTTCTTGACGATCTCCGTCATTTCGGGATCTCCGGGAGAGAGGGCCAGGGCAGAAGTCGCCATGGCCTTGGCTTCCGGAAGTCTCGACTTGTCAAAATAGAGAGGGGCAAGGTTCTTCAGGGCGATCAGGTTATCGGGAATCGTCCGGTTGACGAATTCGAACTGCTCGATGGAGCGATCGGCATCGCCTTCCTCCCGCAGAAGCTTTCCGTAGGCAATCCTCGCGGCCAGGTAGTAGGGATAATACTCTTCTCCGTTTTTTAGAAGCTCGAGAGCCTCTTTTTTCCGGCCCGCTTCAATATAGGCTTCGGCCAGCTGGAGGAAGGAACGGCTCTTGGGGTTGGCCTTGATCCGCTCTTCCAGAACCTTCAGTTCTTCAGGATTCATAAGTTTCCCGCCGTGAAGGATAAAGTGTCCGCCCGAAGGAGGTCCCGTTTGAGTTCTGCCGCGAGTTGATCGGCGTGTATCCTAGCAATGATAGGAGATAATTGCAAGAAATTCCTGAAAATGCCTGTCCCTGTGAAGGGTTGGAGTTCCCCATCCTGTTCGGGGGGGGGGAAGTCTCTCACCCCAAACGGGACGGGGACCCCGCGGGGAAGGGGGGAAAGGGAAGACGCTCGAAGATAACCCGGGAGAGAGCCTCCTTCGATCTCCGGGAAACGGGATGGCATCCGCCATCGGGGGTGATCAGGAGAGCCTCGTTTTCTGACGAGCCAAAGCCGGTCAGTGGGTTCGAGATGTCATTGGCGACCAGAAGGTCCACCCCCTTGGCCCGACATTTTTCCAGGAGCTTCTCCCGATCGAGGGAGGATTCGGCGGCAAAGCCCACCAGGCATTGCCCGGGACGTCTCATGGCGGCAAGCCCCTTCAAAATGTCGGGGTTTTCCTGGAGGTCAAGGCTCCACCCCTTGCCGTTCTTTTTTCGCTTTTTGGCCAGGGCCGATGCCGGGCGATAGTCGGAGACCGCCGCCGCCATCACCAGGACGTCGCAGACGGGAAAGAGCCTCTCCAGCGCCTCCTTCATCGCTTGGGCCGTTTCCACGGAGAGGACCTCGACCTCTCGCGGGGCGGTCAGGGCGGTGGGACCCGTGACCAAAGTGACGCGGGCTCCCCGTTCCAGGGCGGCCCGGACGAGAGCCATCCCCATGAGACCGGAGGAGCGGTTTCCGATAAATCGGACGGGGTCGAGCGGTTCGTAGGTCGGCCCGGAGCTCACCAGAACATGGCGCCCTTTAAGAGAGTCGATGTTGGAGGGGGCAGGAGAGGGAAGGTGCTGTCGAACGGCGGCGAGAATGCGTTCAGCCGAGGCCATTCGCCCCTGACCTGTCCGCCCGGAGGCGAGGGCCCCCTCCTCGGGGGAAATTTCGACAACGCCCCTGCCCGCTAGTCGCGTTCGGTGCTCTTCTGTGGCGGGATGGAGATACATGGCCTCCTCCATGGCCGGGGCCAAAAGAATCGGTATCCTTGCAGAAAGGGCCATGGTTGACAGAAGATCGTCGGCGATTCCCAGAGAGAGGCGGGCGATGAAGTTGGCCGAGGCAGGAGCGATCAGAAGAATGTCGGCTGAGTCGAGCAGGGCGAGATGGCGGATGCGTCCTGTCCCCTCGCCCTCGGAAAAAAGGTCGGTTTCGACCTTGTGATCCGAGAAGACCTCGGCGGAGAGAAAGGGAAGAAATTGGCGGGCATTGTCCGTGGCCACCACCCGAACCGTCATCCCTTCCTCTCTGAACCGCCGGATCAGGTCGAGTGATTTGTAGGCGGCAATGCTCCCCGTCACGCCGAGAAGGAGGGAGGGAGAGGAGCCTTTCAAGGGATCAGAGATCCCCGTCGAGTTCGTCGCTCTCTTCCGGTGCCGCGTGTTCGGGATCTTCCTGGTAGACGGAGACATCGGCCTGAATTGCCTCGGTCGACTCCCGCGAATACCCTCTCGAGGGAGCCAGGGCCTCTTCGTGGTGACGGCGAGCGGCTCGAAGGGCTTCCTTGTGCTTTTGCTCCGCAACGACGGCTGCGGGACCGGTCAGGATAGGAAGAGACTTTCCGAGGATCTCGGCGAGACCGATGGTGGTCTCCTTGTGGTAGGGCCAATCCCCCACAGGAGCATGTCCCTCCATAATCTGGCGGGTGCGCTTGGCGGCGGCGATGACGAGGCGGTACCGACTGTCGATGACGTCGTCGGCATAGTCGATCGGTTGTGAGACGATATCGTTCATGAGACTCCCCTGATGGTGCGGCATTGTTTCACCGCCTTTTGTTGAGCATGGATCCGGAGCCATGTGGGCCCCGTCTCCCCCGTGTTCTGGCGATCAGGCGTGGGAGGGGGGACTTCCGGAAAATTCCCTGAGAAAGACCTCTTCCATGAAGCGCAAAAGGCCCGCCTTCCTGTAGTGCTCTGCCCGGATGATGGCGAGAAGGTCCTGCGCGGTCCGGTCGAACTCCCGGTTGATGAGAAGATAATCGTATTCATTATAGCTGACAATTTCATTTTTTGCGCGTTCGAGGCGTTTTTTGATCGTCGACTCCGAATCCTGGGCCCGGGAGGAGAGCCTCTGTCTGAGAATTTCGTAGGAGGGAGGCAGGATGTAGACAGAGATGCTCGGAATGTCGCTGGCGCGCATCGTTCGGGCTCCCTGGATGTCGATGTCGACGAGGACGTCCTTGCCTTTGGCGAAGGAAGATTCGATCTGGGAGCGGGCCGTCCCGTACTGATTGCCGTAGACCTCCGCCGTCTCGAGAAAGTCCCCGCGATCCTTCATTTCACGAAAGACCTGGGGCGAGACAAAGAAATAGTCGACGCCATCGACCTCCCCGGGGCGAGGATCCCGCGTCGTGTAGGAAATGGAGTAGGTTATCCAGTTGACCAGCGAGGAGACCCGACGGCAGAGGCTTGTCTTCCCGGCTCCGGACGGAGCCGACACGATATAGAGAAGGGGTCGGCCCAGGTCGGGAGGAAGCCGGTACCATCCTTCCTCGGGAATCGGCGAGGCCGGGCGGGAGTGAGGCTCCGAAGCGGTGTCTTTCACGGGCAGATCCTTGTCGGAGAGTGGGTCGATGTCATTCGAGATTCTGGACCTGTTCTCGGAAGCTCGAAAGGATATTCCGGATCTCCATGGCCGGCTGAAAGAGGTCGGGCCACGGCTCCTTGGAGATAAAGGTCGTGAGCTCGCGATTCATCTCCTGGGCGAGAAAGTCCAGAGAGCGTCCGAGAAGTCCCCCCTTTTCCATCTCCCGCTCCGTCTGGGCAAGATGGATATGGAAGCGCTTCCACTCCTCTTCATTGTCTTTCTTGGCGAGATAAAGAAGGGCCTCCTCCTCGAATCGCTTGCCCGGATCGCTCTCGATTTCCTTGAGATAGGACTTCATCCGGTCGAGGAACTGGCGGCGGATTTCCTTTTTGGCGGACTTTCTTCGGCCGTCCATCAGATCCGAGTGTTCGCGAATCTTCGTGAGGAGATCGAGAAGAACCTCCCGAAGCGATTCCCCCTCCCTCTGGCGGGAGAGGATCAGCGCATCGAGGGTTTTGGAAAAGTGGTCGAGGGAGGAGGATTCGTCAAGGTTCGGGGTTTCCTGGAACCCATCGGTGGCCAGGACCGAAAGGATATGCTCGAGCCGAACATCGTCCTTCAGCCCCAGGTGCTGGGAGAGAAGGGTCAGGTTTCCGTAGGCCCGAACCCCTTTTTCCAAAAAGGAGCTCAACCGTCGCCCCGAACCGTCGCTTCGGGAGATGGTCACATCGACCCGGCCGCGGGAGAGCTTCTGGGTCATGAGCTTTCTCATGGAGGGTTCGATTCCCTCCCACTCGGAGGGAATGCGGAAGACTGTTTCGAGAGACCGGTGGTTCCAGGAGCGGATCTGTATCCGATACCCCGACGGCAAGGTGGCATCGGCAAAACCGGTCATGCTGGAGACCAGGGCGGAAGGCGAGGCGGGTGGGGTTCGACTCACCGGCTCCCCCCCGGAACAGAGGAATGAAGGGTCATTCGGTCGAGATCTCCTGCTCCATTTGCTGAGATTCCGGAACGATCCGGATGAAGCGTTTGGCCAGATCGGAGGTTCGAATCCCGCGAACCCATTCCGCCTCCTCCAATTGTCCGGATCGGTGAAGCTCGTGTTCGTATTCCCCGAGAAGGCGTCCCACCGCTTCCGTGTCGGCAGGAAGGAGCGAGGCGAGGACGACCTTCGCTCCCTTGGCGATTCGTCTGCGGATCGCCTCCCGGTCGAAGCCGAACTCAGGCTGGAGCATGAGGTAGACCGACCCCCCGGTCATTCCGGCACAGATCCAGGGACCGGGGTCGCCGAGAACGACGGCCCGGCCGTTGGTCATATACTCGAAGGCAAACCCCTTCATATTGGCCCGGAGGCCCAGATGGCCGGCTCCATCGTCGGCCGGCCCCGTAATGCGTCCTCCGATGACAACGTCGGCCCCCGAGAGGCGAATGCAGGCCCTTGAATCGCAATTCCCCTGGACCAGGAAGAGCCCCCCCTGGGCTCCGTATCCCAAGGATTTTCCGACGGATCCATCGACGTAAGCGCCATCGACGTTCTTGGCCTTCATCACGACGATCCGGCCTCCGATGGCGCTCTTTCCTACCCCGTCCTGGGCCCCTCCCGTCACATGGAGGGTCATGTTCTCCCGAAGGAAGGCGCCCATGCCGTTTCCGGCGATGGAGCCGCTCCCGAGGCGAATGTCGATGGGAGGATGAGCCGGGAACTCCCGGGTCAGGACGCCCGAGAGATGGGTTCCGATGTTCCGGTCCTGGCTGTTGACGGAGTTGACCGACAGGGAGACGGTGGTGGGATGCTTTTTCAGCTCTCTGACGACCTCTTCGGTGATCTTTTCCGTCATGGTCACGTCGGGAGATCCGCCGATCCCGCAGATTCCTTCGACATCGAGTCCGTAGGGGAGGGGATTGAGAAGAGAGGTCAGGTCGAGCTTGTCGGCGTGGCGCATCTGTGCCAGATACCCGGTATTGCCCACAATGGACTGGGCATTGGAGACGCCAAGCCCGGCCAGAATCTTTCGGAAGTCCTCTCCCATGGCCCGGAAGAAGTGCACCAGCTGGCGCACGGCAAAGTCGTAGTCCCGGGGAACGAACCTCTTGAGGCCGTGCTTTCGGGCCTCCTCCTCGTTCTCGATCTGGGTCGCGATCCCCACATGGCAGGTATCGGTCTGGCACTCCCGGCAGATGGTGCATCCGATCGCCACCATCGGGAGAGTGGCAAATCCCGCCCGGTTGGCGCCGAGACACATCAGCTTGACGACATCCACGGAGGACTTGAGCCCTCCGTCCCCCCAGACCTCCACCTGGTCCCGAAGGCCGGCCGACAGAAGGGCCCGATGGACTTCGGAGACGCCAATCTCTACGGGAAGGCCGACATGCTTGAGGGCATGAAGGCGGGCCGCTCCCGTCCCCCCGTCATAGCCGCTGACGGTAATGATGTCGGCTCCGGCCTTGGCGATTCCGATCCCGATCGTCCCCACTCCCGGGATGACCGGAATCTTCACGATGATCCGGGCGCGAGGGTTGGCACTTTTCAGCTCCGCCACAAGCTGGGCGAGATCTTCGATGGAGTAAAGGTCGTGGTTGTTCGAGGGCGAGATGAGGTCCACCCCCTGATTGGCGCGCCGGGCCCGGGCAATCTTCTGGGAGACCTTGCGCCCGGGCAGGTGGCCCCCCTCTCCGGGCTTTGCCCCCTGGCCGATCTTGATCTCAAGGAGTCCCGAAGAGTTGAGCAGACGGATGTTGACCCCGAATCGTCCCGAAGCGATCTGCTGTCCGCGGCTCTTGGGGTACTTGCCGATCATGTCTCCGATCTCGCCGCCCTCCCCGTTGAGAGAGAGGATTCCCAGCTGCTCCGAGGCTTCGGCATAGGCCCGGTAGGCGACCTCTCCCTGGGAGCCGAAGCTCATGGAGCTGATGACAAAGGGGTAATTCTGGTCGAGGATCGAGACATCGACCCGCTCCGGCGGCAAGGGTGAGCCGTGGGGAACGAGATCGAGAAGATGCCGGATGGAAATGGGATTCTCCGTTTCGATCGCCGAGAGCTTTTCCTGATACTTTTCGTAGGGCTCGTTGGAGTTGGCCACATCGAGGGCCAGCTTCCAGACCTTGGGGTAGAGGTGGAAGACCCGGGAGGGCTTGTCCGTCTTCGGTCCCTGAAAGAAGGGGGCCCGGGCCCGGGATTCTCCCTGGAGCCGCGACCAAGACAGCCCCGACTTTTCGCTGGTAAAGAAGTTGGGGGTGGTAAAAAGCTCGGCCAGGTCGACGGACAGGCCGATCGAGCTCATGAGACGGCCGTACCCCCGCATCTCATGGATCCCCATCGTGGAGATGATCTTTTCAATGCCCTTGTGGATGGAGGTGACCGTCCTGTCGATGCGGGCTTCCCCTTCCTCGACGGAGTAGGCCGCCGCTCCCTTTTCGGGAACCAGCACCGACTCGAGCATCAGGAAGGGGCACATGGCATCGGCCCCCATGGAGAAATAAAAGATGAGGTCGTGGAGGTTGCGCAGAGCCCCGCTGTGAACGATCAAAGACAGAAGACGCCGCAGATTCGGAGAACCGGCCGGAACGGGGGCCCGTCTCAACGCCCGGTCGACGGCGGCAACCGTCAGGGCCGGCTCGACCCAAAGCCTTCCCGGAACGAGGGATCGACTGTCGTCGACGATAAGGATCTCCGCTCCCGAAAGTGCCGCCGCGACGGCCTCTTCGGCAAGGCGGGCCAGCGCGTCGGGAAGCGCTTCGTGATCCTCCATCGTCGAATCCAGAATCCGGATGGCGTTCTGGGGAAAGTAACGGGGAAGATCTTCAAGAAGGTATGTTCCATGATTTTTTGCCAGGGCCCGGTAGCGGTCGAGGGGAAGAGGAGTCCCAAAGACGTGTCCGCCGAGCAGGATGGGAAGGGAGATGTCGAGCCCTTTTGGCACCCGAACGGTCTCGGAAAAATAGGGGCGAGGTCCCAGAACAATCCTCGGGGAAAAGTGCTCGGACTCCCGCTCCCGGTCGATGGCGGGGTTGGTGACGACTGCCACGCTCTCCTTGAAGAAGTCGGGGATATTCTGTCTCTCGTTCGAGAGCGGGGCCAGGGGGCCATCGAACCCCAGAGACCCCACCGGGTCGACCCCAAGAGCGGCCATTCCCGAGAGAAGTTCGAGATCCTCGGCGGAAAACCCGAAGGGATTCCAGAGGGTCTGGGGTCGGCGATCCTCCCGAGAAAGGGTCTCGGGAAGAGAAAGAAGCTCCTGAACCGAGACATCCTTCTCATTGGTCTGGTGCTGGGTCCGGTTGATGAACGGGGCCACCCGGGCATTGAATCGGTCGAAGAGCGTCTTTTGAATCTCGGGATATTCGAGAGTTTTGGGTCCATCGGCCGAGAGAATGATGGCCATTTTCTCGCCGGGAGAGAAGGGGCGGGGTTCGGAGACCAGATCATTGGCCCGTACGATTCCCCGCTCGGAGGAGAAAAAGAGGGTCCGGGCCGTCTCGAACCGCCAGAGAGGACGGAGCCCCAAGGCATCCACCGAAAAAACCGCCTCGTTGCCATAGCGGGCGATAATGGCGGCCGGCCCTTGGGCCAGGGGGCCCAGAAATCGTCGGTAGAGAAAGTACATGGCGCGGCGATCGGGGTCGAGGGCAGAGATGATGTGCGTCACGGGCGGAAAGAGGATCTCCATGGCTTCGATCAGGGAGAATCCGAACTGAACCATAAGACCCTCGACGGTCCTGTCGAGATCCTGGGAGTCGCTTCCGCTGGCCACCGGAGGAATCCCCAGCATGGCCGACTCGCGCCGGAGCTTGTCGATGGTGTTGATCTCCCCGTTGTGGCCGAGGACTGAAAATGGCTGGACCCGTTCCGTCACCGAAAGGGTGTTGGTCGAGTAACGGCTGTGGCCAAGAACCAGGGAGGCCCGACACTGGGGATCCTGGAAGTCCAGAAAGTAGTCCGAAAGAATGAAGCTTGTGCCCTTGACCTTGTAAACGACAACGGCCGGGGAAAGGGAGGCCACATGGAGGATTCCGTCCCTCTCGAGGCGGGTGCGGGCCCAGAAGGTGGCATGCAGGGGATCGGAGCCCTCGGGGCAAAGAAGGGCCACCTGCCAAAAGTGAGGATGGTTGTCGGAGAAGGGGGTGACCCGGCGAGGAAGCGTCTGTCCCCGTCGCACCATGAGAACCTCGAATCCTTCGTCGGCCAGAAGTCTGCGAAGGGTTGAGGCCTCGCTGTCGGGGTGGTCGCCTCTCAGGTAGAGGTGGGCGGCGACAAAGCGGGGGCTGTCCACGACCCCGGGATCCACTCCTTCCTTCACGAGCCACCGGCGCCAAAGAGGCTTGGGGATGTCCATCTGAATTCCGGTGCCGTCCCCTTCGTTCCGGATCTGCCCGGCCCGATGCTCCATCTTCTGAAGGGCTTCGAGAGCTTCATGGACGAGTCGATGGGAGGCCCGACCGTCCTTGGACATGACGGCAATGACGGCACAGCTGTCCCGTTCCTGCTCGGCAAAGGATCCCGAAAGGCTGGGGATGTCTTGGTGAGAAGGACGGCCCGTCTCTATAGGGGGGAGGTCGATGGCTCCCTTTTCCGGGGTCATCGATGGCTCCCGTCTGAGATCGGGGAGGGAGGGTTCATGCCATGAGAGAGTTGAGGGAGAGGGGTAAGAAAGGAAAGGGCAGTCATTGTTTTCCACTGGTCCTGTTCAAGGATCGGAAAGAGATCCAAAATATGGGATGTGACAAGGGATTCGCGGAACCTGGTCACGTAAGGCCTTCAAGATCAAAGATCCTCCGCAAACATCACGAAGGCGGTTATGGCGAAACCGTCTTGAAATTATAGCCGATGAGTTTTTTGGATCGCAACCCAAAGCAGAGCCGGAGAGGTGTATTTCTTCCCTTCGAGATCTCAGTCTCCGGAGTGAGCGGAGCCATCTGTCCGGAGATCGTTTCATGGCTCGCACTAAACTCCCTGGGAGAGATTATAATGTCGGAACGGGGTCTTGAACAGAACACAGAAAATCGAGAGGCACTGATGACAGGGCAGGGGGGCATTCCCAGCATTTTTCAAAGCGGCCGGCATCGGCAACATTCCCTGATTTTTTCCGAGAGGCTCCTTCGTTCGATGGCCCGGGAAAAAATTCCCCTCCTCATTTTTTTTGAGAGCCATGTCCGCCTCGTCTATTCCTCCATGGTTCTTGAGGCCGACAGGGAGAGCCACTCCCTCCTCATCGACCGGCTCTCTCCGGAAGAGGGAAACGCCCACCTTGTCCCAGGCCACTCCCTTCTTCTGTATGGAAAAAGTTCCGGTGTCGAGACAGGATTCCGGGCCCGCATCTGCGGACTTGAGAAAATCCCCTCCGGGGAGGCGCTCCTTCTGGAGTTTCCCCATGAAACCTATCACTGCCAGAGACGGGAGGCTTTGCGGGTCTCACTCCCATCGGACTTTCCTCCGGTGAGGATCTCCACCCGCAGCGGCCATCAGGAGCTTGCCCATCTCGCCGATCTCGGAGCCATGGGAATGCGTCTTCTCGTGGCCGCCCGGGATGAACGGGGGGGACACCAACAAGCTTTTCGGGAAGACCAGATCGTCCTTCTTCCCCGGATCGACTTCGGCACCCTCGTGCTGCCGGCCATGACCGCCAGGATTATCCATCTCGAACCGGCCGGCTTTGACGCCGGACTTCCGATCCTCTCCCTGGGTCTCCAATTCCTCGATTTGCCTGAAGAGATCTCTGAACCCCTTGCCACCTATATAATGAAGAGAGATTTTGATCGACTGCTTTCCGCCCGCGACGAACACCTCGCATGATTTCCCTCCACATTGAGAGGGCTTCGGTCGATTCCGGAGGGATCCTTCGGATATAATGATCGGGAAAAAGATTCGAGCCGGAGTTTCCCCAACACTGTGAGGATGGTCATCCATGGCATTGAAAAAAGGTGTGGCACTCGTCAAGACCAAGACTGTCAATGAGGGAAAGAACGGTCCCTCTCTCTTTCTGACTCTGACCTTCCGGGGCGAGGGAAAGAACGATTCCCCCGTCGACCTCCAGGCCCGTCTTTGGGAAAACGTCTCCCATGTGGAAGGGACGATCAAGACGGGGGAGCTCGTCATGGCCGAAGGCCAACTCATCACCTACAACAACGAAACCCAGCTCAAACTGTCTCGCATCGATCCCCTCAAGGCCACCCAAGAAGAGATCGAATCCTTCATTCCCCGAAGCAAGGTCGAGTCGGGAAGGGGCATGGAGAAGATCAGGGAGTTTATGGACTCCCTGAAGGATCCCCACCTGCGTGCCTTTGGCCAGGCCATTGTCTCCGATCCCGAGGTGAAGGAGCTTTTCCCGAGAGCCCCGGCCGCCAAGAGGAATCATCATGCCCTGGTGGGGGGACTTCTGGAGCATACCCTCGAATGCCTGACCATGGGGGATGCCATTGCCCCCATTCTCTCCCTGGACCGCGACCTCCTCCTTCTGGGACTTTTTCTCCACGATATCGGAAAATGCTGGGAAATCTCTTCCTCCGCCGGTTTTTCCTATACCGACGAGGGTCGGCTTGTGGGCCACATGGCCCTGGGTGTGGAAAAATGCACCCAGGTGGCCAAGCGGTGCCCGGATTTTCCCGAGAGGCTTCTCCGCCTTCTTCACCACTTCATCCTGGCCCATCACGGAGAGCTCGAGTATGGCTCCCCCGTTCTTCCCGCAACTCCCGAAGCGATGGCCGTCCACATGATCGACAATCTCTCGGGGCAGGTCTTTGCGATGCGCCAGGTGGTGGCCGGGGCCGATGGATGGGGATACGAGAAGAACCGGGGAGCCTTCATCTACAAGGGAGGATCCGATCCGGAAAAGGTCGATCGGACCCCGCTGGGAGCCGGAGCGCGGAGGGTCTTTGATCCGTGACTCCTTCCTCCCTGTCTTCGGCTCTCCTCTCCGACCTTCGCTCCCTGCTGGGGGCTGACAAGGTTCTCTCCCAGGAGGTGGAGCGGAAGGCTTACTCCTACGATGCCGGGATCCATCGGATCGATCCGGGAGCCATCGTCCTGCCCGAAACCCCCGAGGATCTCCAACGCCTTCTCGCCTTTTCTTCTACCCACGGGATTCCCCTGACGGCCCGGTCGGCCGGAACCAACCTCACCGGAGCGGCCATTGGCCCCGGCATCTCTGTGGCCTTTGGCCGCATGAACCGGATCGGCCTGTCGGCTCTCGACGAGGGATGGGTCGAAGCCGGGCCGGGCGTCATTCTGAAAGAACTCACCGATGTCCTGGCCCGCCGGGGATACTTTTTCCCTCCGGATCCCTCCTCGGCCCAGGCCTGCCAGATTGGCGGCATGATCGGAACAAACGCCGCCGGGGCCCATGCGCTCAAGTATGGCGCCACCAAGGAAAACGTTGGCGAAATCACCTTTGTGGACCGGGAAGGGCGAGTGGCGGGGGTTCGCCCCGTTCCTTACCGAAGGTGGGAGGAGGTGGCGCCTCAGCTTGCCCACCCGGCCATGCAGGAGGTGGCTCGAAGGCTTCCCCGGTGGGCCCCCGCACTCCTCGATCGACTTCCCCGGGTCACGAAAAACTCCTCCGGTTACAACCTCTTCGACATGGCCCAGGAATACGAGCGAGGAGGGAAAGGGCAGGGAGGGACCTTCGACCCCGTCAGGCTTCTTGTCGGATCAGAAGGAACCCTGGGATTCACCCTTTCTGCCAAACTGAGGGTCCTTCCGCTCCCTCGCCGGCGGGTCACCCTTCTCTCCTATTTCTTGAGTCTTGCCGACCTGGGGTCTGCCGTGGGGGAGATCCTTCCCCTGGGGCCCTCTGCCCTTGAGATGATGGATCGCGCCACGCTCGATCTGATTGGCCGCGAGCGCTTCGGCATCCCCCGCGAGGCCGACTCCCTTCTCCTGATCGAGTTCGATTCCGAGCCCCAGGAGGACCTCGTTGCCCGGACACTCTCTCTTCTGAAGCAATTTCCCTCTCCCGTGGCCCCTCAGGTGGCGACAGACCCGGACCACCAAAAGGCGCTCTGGCGGGCTCGACATGCTCTTTTCCCCACCCTCTACCGCTACGACGGAGTTCACCGGCCCATCAACTTTGCCGACGATGTGGCCGTTCCCGTCGCCCGGCTCCCCGAGCTTCTGGGCTTTCTCAGGGACTACTTCCGGGAGGAGGGGGTCGCCGTGGCGGTCTATGGCCACATCGGAAATGGAAATGCCCACATCAATCCTCTCTTGGACGTTCGGGAGACGGGAACCATGGAGCGCCTCCTCTCCATCAGCCGAACGATCCACCATACCGCCATCGAACGTTTCGGCGGGGTCCCCTGCGGGGAGCACGGCGAGGGACGGGTCCGGGCGGAATTTCTTCCGATGGTTTACGGGGAGGAGATCTACGGGATCTTCCGGGAGGTCAAGACTCTCTTCGACCCCCGGGGACTTCTGGCGCCCGGGGTCAAGATCTCGGAGACCTCCTTCCTCGAAAATCTCGATCTTGAAAGGGTCGCCCGCCCCTGTGCCACCTGTGGAAAATGCAACACCGTCTGTCCCTCCTTCGACGTGCTCAGGACGGAGTCCCAGGGGGCTCGGGGATGGTACCAGATCCTGGCCGATCCGGCCCTCGCCACCGTCTCCGACACGATCCTGGACGGATGCCTCAACTGCAAGTCCTGCCGGGCCACCTGTCCGGCGGGGGTCGACGTCTCCCGGGCCATCCTCGACGCCCGGGCTCGAAGGGGTGGAGACCCCCTCTCGGAGAAGCTCTTCAAAGCTCTGCTTGACGGCTTCCTCGATAGCATCGTTCCTTTGCTCGGAAAAACCCAAAGTCTCTGGGACCGCCCCCTGGCGAGGAAGGCCATAGAAAGCCTCACGCGCCCTCTCATGAAAAGAATCGCTTCCACCGCCCGGATTCCGGCCGATCTCCGCCTTCCCCGACTCGCCCCGAGAACCCTTCGGGACCGTTACCGCTCCCTGACAACCGAGGGGGGAGGAAGCGGCGACCTGGCCTACTTTCATGGCTGTGCCGCCCAGTTTTTCGACGACGGCATCGGGGAGGCCATGGTTCGCCTCCTCTCCCGATCCTCCCGGCGCCTGGTGCTTCCCTCCCAGACCTGCTCGGGAACCCCTATCGAAACCTATGGCCATGCCGGACTGGCGCAGGAGGCGGCCCAACGAAATCTCGAGAGCCTCCTGCCCTATCCGGTCGTGGTGGCCGGATGCGCCTCCTGCACGCTGGCCCTCCGGGACATGCCCGAGCACTTCGAGGCGGGATCCCTCCAGCGAAAACAGGCCGAGGATCTGGCCCGGCGGGTGGTTCACATTTCGGAGTACATGCTCTCCGACGACATGGAGACCGTCCGGAATGAAATCGAAAAGAATCTTGGTGACTCGCCCTTGCCGGGGACTCTGACCTACCATGAGTCCTGCCACCTCCGGGCGGCAGGTGTCACCGATGCTCCCCACCGGCTCATCACCCGTCTCTTCGGTGAGCGCTTTCGTCCCATGGCCGATGCGGACCGGTGCGCGGGAGGAGCAGGATCGTATCTGATCAAGAATCCGGAGCTTTCCGAAAGGATCTTCGAGCGCAAGCGAAACGCCGTGAAGGAGTGCGGGGCCTCCACCGTCACCACAGGATGCCCCGCCTGTCAGATCAAACTTCGGGATGGCCTGGGAGAAAGTGTCGAGGTGGCGCATATCGCCGTTCTTCTGGCCCGCGCCCTCTCCCGGGACTTCTCCTAACCCGCAAGACACGAAAGGATCCCCCATGTCCAAGCGCCTCAGGTTCGAATGGCACTATCCCGAAGGCTTCTCCCACAAACCCGTCTCCGGGATCTACGGAGGGCTCCTTCCCTCGGGAGATCTTCTTCTGGAGTTCTTTCTGGAACGGATGGCGCCTCCCGATTACGAGATCCGCGAGATCTCTGAGGCAAATCCCGCGGGGAAGCCCGTCGAGTTCGCCGAACAGAAGGTTGTCCGGACCGTTCAGTGCGGCATGGTCGCCAACCTGCAGAGTGTTCGTTCCTTCCATGAATGGCTGGGCCATACCCTTCGCCAGATCGATGCCCAGAAAGGCGGCTCCCCCCGGGGAGACAAAAAAGGAGGGGAGGGAGGCTACCTCTAGAAGAATTCCTCAAATAATCCCTCTCCCGTTTGACAGCCTTTCCGGGAGGGGGGAAGAGGGGAGTTCTCGAGGGCAAACATGTCGAAGCACAAAAGGCGCCCCCGAAGGTCTCCTGAAAATATCGAAAAACGGGAGCGGGAGATCGTCGCCGTCCGCCGCATCCTTCCTCCTCTGGCCAAGGATCTCTGGCCCGATGCCCGCCGGGTTCAGCGACGCTGGACCGCGTGGCTGGGTCCCACGAATTCGGGGAAGACCCATGAGGCCCTGGCCCATCTTGAGGCGAAAGGCGGACGCTACCTCGCCCCCCTTCGCCTTCTGGCCCAGGAGATCCACGAGCGGTTCGAGTCCCAAGGGATCCCCACGACCCTCCATACGGGGGAGGAGCGAATCCATCGGGAAGACTCCCGACACCTTTCGGCCACCGTCGAAATGGGGTCGACGACGGAGGAGGCTCCCTGCGTCGTCATCGACGAGGTGCAGATGATGGCGGACCGGGAGAGGGGGCCTGCCTGGGTTCGGGGTCTTTTGGGCTCCCCCTCCGAAGAAATCATGGTGTGCGGGACCCCTCATGTGGAGGGAGCCCTTCGGCGCCTGGCCGACTATGCCGGAGTCGAAATCGATGTTCGGTACACCCAGCGCAAAACACCGCTTTCCGTTGCCTCCGCCCCCATCCCCCTCGACCGCATCCCCGACGGAAGCATCGTGGTGGCCTTCACCCGACTCGATGTTCTCTCCCTGGCACGCACGCTCCGGGACCGGGGACGTCCGGTGGCCACGATCTATGGGGCGATGCCCCCGGAGCTTCGGCGGTCGGAGTCCCGACGGTTCCGCACCGGAGAGGCCCTGGTCATGGTCGCCACCGATGCCGTGGGCATGGGGCTCAACGTTCCTGCCGAATACGTCATCTTTTCCACGGCCGCGAAGTTTGACGGCCGGATGGACCGGATCCTCGAACCGGAGGAGGTTCGGCAGATCGGCGGTCGCGCGGGCCGCTTTGGCCTTCACCAACAGGGCCTCATCGCGGGAATGGACCGGCGGACCCATCAGATCGTCGCCCGGCAGTTTGGCCACCCGTCCCTCCCCCTGAACGGGCCTTTTCCCTTTGTCCCGGACTATCCCATCGTCCTGTCGGCCGCGGAGGTTACCGGCAGCTCCAACCTCGAAGTCCTTCTCTCCCGCCTCCACGCCTCCATTCTCTCCGACGCCCACCTTCGCTCCGGCATCGGGCCCGAACTTCGGCAGAAGGCGGCGCGGATCGAGCGTCTCGCCCCTCTGCTTCCTCTCTCCGAACGATGGCTCTTGCTCTTCGCCCCGGAGAATCGCACCACGGAATATGAGTTCTGGCGCTGGGTGGGAACGGTGGCCGGGGTCGGGGGAATACGGGAACCGATCGTTCTGGCACCCGAAATCCGGCCGATTCAGGGGCGCCAGGAGGGGGAGGAAGCCCTGGCGAGAATCACCCTCTACCGATGGCTGGCGCTTCGCCTTCCGCACCGGTTTCCCGAATACGAGCGGGCGGTGGGACTCTATGCGAGGGTTCTCGAGGAAACGCGGGCGATTCTTGAACGGGAGGGGCGGGTCAGGAGACGGAAGGGGAGGGGAGACGCGGGGAGTCTGTCGGGCGATTGAGATAGCGTCCCAGCCGAAAGGGAATTCCGGAAAAGGTTTCGGTCCACTCCTCTTTCTTTTCGAAGATCTGCGAGGCGATCTTGTCCGTTTCCCGATCGAGATGGCACCCTCCGGCCACCCGCTTCCAGACCGGCGTGGCCATTTTTTGAAGTGTGGCCACCGGAGGTCTGTGGGAAAGAACATGCTCCATCATGAAAAATGTTCCTCCCGGCCGAAGAACACGGCGGATCTCCCGGAGCGCGACATCGGGGTCGGGGACGGAGCAGAGAACGAGAGCGGAAATACAACTGTCGAAGCTATGATCGGCAAAGGGAAGCGTGGTTCCGGAGCCTCTGACAATGGACCCAGCCCGTCCCATTCCCTTGGCTATCCCCCGCTGAATCATGGGCCAGGAGATCTCCAGAAAGACCGTTCGGGTTTCAGGGAGAGAGAGAAAGGGGAGGTTGGCTCCCGTTCCGGAGCCAAGGTCAAGGATGTTGCCTTTAAGCCCCTGCAGGAGTGCCTTTCGAAGGGGTGCAATCCGCTGATTTTCTACCGACCGGAGGAGGGGATCGTAGACGGCGGCAAAGATCCTTTCCCAAAGAGAGGAGGGAGAATTATAGACGTTCTTCACAGGGGATCCTCGGAAGCGTTCGTTGTCGGTGCGTGAAGCGTGAAGAGGGGGAAGGCAGAAGGCGCGCATTCGCCACCCCCCGTCCTATTTTTACATGGCTTCAGGGAAAAATCCAAACAAATTCTTGGTCATCTCTAGCTTTTCTTCTATAATGATCCGGTGGCAAAGAGGGAGTCGCCCCGGGCTTCGACTCTTCCCCGACACTATCCCATCACATGAAGGAGCGCCATGAGAACGAATGACAGAAGATCTTCCCTTCGAATCCGTTATTTTTTGTCCGTGATTCTCGTCGCCACCCTCTCGCTTCTTTCCTACGGGAAACCGGCCCGATCGGCCGTTCTTCCCTTGAGCCTGTCGGTCCAGGGAATGGGCATCGGAGCCCTCTCCGGTCAGTCGACCGTTTCGGGGGATGTGGGAGGGTACAGTGGAGGAGGCTTCGGAGCAGGTTTCCTCGGAACACTCCACCTGACGGACTCCGTGGCGCTCAGGGGGCAGGCGAACTATCTTCACTTTACGGGAACGCCCCTGATGACGGCCTTTCCCGTGACTCTGGGACTTGAATACGATTTTCTGAAGTTTACAAGTCTTTTCTATTTGTATGGAGCTCTCGATGCGGGGTACAACAATACGCAGGCGGAAGGAACGGCAGGAAACAACATGACGTGGGATGCGGCTCTGGGCGTCAACATCGGTCCCGTCTACGGGGAGATCCGTTATGCCCAGATCATGGGACCGGTTCTGACCACCTCGCAGGGTTCGCTGGGAACAATGACCTACGTTCCGGTCGTGATAGGGTTCACATTTTTCTAGGTTCGGAAGGGGGGAGTCCGGAGGAAAATCGGATAACAATGTAAGAGGATGGTGCCGAGGGGCGGAATCGAACCGCCGACACGAGGCTTTTCAGGCCTCTGCTCTACCGACTGAGCTACCTCGGCACAGCGGTTGACTATAAAGGTTCCGACCGTCAGGTGTCAACAAAAAAATCAAGAAACAAATGCCCCGCGACACTCTGCGGCTCATCAAACACCCGAGAATTCCTCTCTCGGAATGGAGTTAAGTTTTTAATCCCACATTGCATTTCAAACTCTTCCCTCGTTTTGCCTGTGCCTTTTTTCCCCTTCGGGGAGAAGCCATGGCCCAACTTCTTCATAATCCTCTCCAACGTGGAACTCCTCCTTCGTTTCCACACCCGAGAGGGAAGTGGAATGCCTCTGGCGATTGACCGCCAAGGGAGAAGTCCTAGAAACTGCCTTGGCACGGAAAAAACGCGATCGGCAACACCACAGCTCGACGCTCAGAGGAAAATGAAGTGGCGAGGAGAAGACGAACGGAGGGGGAAAGAAGGGAAAATCTTCAAATTTTTCCCTTTCCGTCTTGGAAAACCTCCCCGTCCGTGATATAGTCTCGAGGGTTTTTTCATCAGCAGTCACTTGGACTCCAATCACATCGCACCAAGATCATTCGGGATCCACGCCATCAAACCAGGATATTCCTTGAGCACAGGATATCAGCGACCAGGAAAAGACCGGAGGGACAGACCATCCTTCCCCCTCTCTTGCCTTGAGCCATGATGTTTCTTTCCTCCTATAAATCTTATTGCTCCACCCATTTAACCTCTTTCCCCCGAACCCCCCCCGGGAAGAGATCTTCGCTTTCGCTCGTCTTGACCTTTCTCTTCTCCCTATTCGCTCTTCTTCCCGTGACCCCCGCTGATGCCGCTTCCGCTCCCTCCTCCCCGGCTTCCCAGGCTCTTTTGCCGGTTCTGATCACTCGGGTCGACATCAAGGGAAACAAGAAGATCGATGCCTCGACCATCCGACAGAAGATCCATACAAAGGTGGGAGACCCCTTCTCCCAATCCTCGCTTTCCGGCGACATCAAGGCCCTCTACCAGACCGGCTATTTCGACCGGATCGAGGTCTTTGCCAAAGGCTTCGAGGGAGGGGTGGCCCTGACCTTCCGGGTGACAGAACGGCCCACTGTCGAAAAGATCACCTTCATCGGGAACAATAACGAGTCCGATTCGGACCTCAGAAAAAAACTGACCATTCTTCCTGCCTCCTTTTATGACGGATATGAGGTCCACGAAAACGTTCGCCGCATTGAGGCCCTCTACAAGAAGTCGGGATATTACAATGCCTCGGTCGTTCCCTTGACCCGCCAGATGTCCAACAACAAGGTCGAGCTCGTCTTCCTCATTTCCGAAGGGACCTTGACCCACATCACGAAGGTCAGCTTCTCCGGAAACAAGGCCTTCTCCGATTCGACCCTTCAGAAAAAGATCAAGACCAAGCCCTATTTCTGGCTCACCTCCTGGTGGACAGACTCCGGAGTCTACAAGAAGACTCAAACCGAACAGGATATCGAGCGGCTTCGGGACTTCTACCTGAACCACGGGTATATCAATGTGGCCGTCGGCGAACCCAAGACGATTTTCCACGACCATCGAAAAACCATGGAAATTCGCTTTCCCCTGACCGAAGGCGACCAGTTCCGGATTGCCCATGTGGGCGTCTCGGGGAACAAGCTCTTCAAGGCGAAAGAGATCCTCGACACGGTCAAGACCGAGCCTCCCCAAATCTTCTCCAGAAAGCGGCTCCAGAAGGACATCAACAACCTGACCCGGAAATATGGCCACAAGGGGTACGCCTTTGCCATCGTGACCCCGCAGATCGTTCCCAACATCCGGAAAAAGACAGTCAATCTGACCTTCCTGATCACCGAGGGAGGTCTTGTCCATATCCGCAAGATCAACATCGCCGGAAACGAGCTGACCCGGGACAAGGTCATCCGTCGGGTACTGGGAGTCCAGGAGTCGGGGATCATGGATACGCAGGCCCTCCAGGACTCCTACCGGAACCTGAACAACCTGAACTTCTTCAAAAACGTCCAGATCGTTCCCCAGCAGGTGGGGGACAACCTTGTCGACCTGAACGTCAAGGTCAAGGAAAAGCCCACAGGAACCTTCTCCATCGGCGGCGGATACAGCACCCTCTTCGGGGTCATGGGCATGGCGACGATCGCCCAGAACAACATCTTCGGGACGGGCGACTCGGTGAGCCTCTCCGGCGAACTCGGCGGTTTCATCACCATGTACTCGCTCACCATCACCGACCCCTACTTTCTCGACACTCCCACGGCCGCGACGCTGTCCTTCTTCGACACCTTCATGGACTACTTCACCTACTGGAACAGCGCCCTCGGAGGTTCGTTGAGTCTGACCCGCCGATTCGGGTATTATTTCTCCACGTCCCTTTCATGGCTAGTGGAGTCGGAGCAGATCTTCCTCGTGGCCGTCACTCCCCAGCAGGCGCAGGAGGCCCCGGCCCTGGCCCCCTTCCTCCAGCAGGTGGGATACTGGACCCAGAGCGGCCCCTCCCTTGGCTTCTCCTATGACCGGCGGGACAACTATCTTCTTCCGCACAGCGGCTACCATATCTGGGGAAACATTGGCGTCTACGGGGGGACCTTCGGGGGAGACACGGCCTTCTACCAGACCACGGGAAACGCGACCCTCTTCATTCCGATCACGGAGAAGTCGACGCTTTCCTTCCACTTTGCGGTGGGAACGGAAAATCCGCTGGGGCCCGATGGATTCATTCCGGTCTGGGACCGCTTCTATGTCGGCGGCATCTATTCGAACCGGGGCTACAACTTCGGATTTGCCGGTCCCATGCCCTTCGGCTACCTCGTCGGCGGAACCTCGGAGCTGATCTTCAACGCCGACTATGTCTGGCCGATCTTTGCCAAGTTCGGCTTCTACGGAGATATCTTCTTCGACAACTCCGGCGAATACCTCCCGGGGCAGCCTATCTCCCTGGCGGGATTCAATTGGCCGGGCACAGGCATCGGGATCATGTGGAACTCTCCCATGGGGCCCCTGACCCTCGATCTCGGGTGGCCATTGGCCAACAATTCCTACATCCAGGGATTCCCGGGCAACTACCCCGGCCCAGTGGTCAACTTCGAAATGGGGTCCCTGTACGGCGGATAGAGGGGGGAGCGATCCTCCCTCAACCTGACGGCATCACAACCTTTTCCGATATCTCCCCGGAAGGTCTGATGTTCAATGTGACACAAACAGCCTGACTGCACACACAAGGAGACTCAATGACTCGCTTCAAGATTTTCGGGACGGCCTCTTCCGTCCTTCTCGCCGCCACCATCCTGGTTGTCGGCACCTCCCCCGCCATGGCCAAGGAAAAGATCGCGGTGGTCGATATCCAGCAGGTCTTCCAGAAGACGACCCTCGGGAAATCGATTCAGGCGCATCTCAAGCGATTTGCCGACCGTCGTGTCTCCAAGATGCAGGCGGAGCAGAAGTCTCTCCAGGACGAGCAGGGCCAGATTCGCCAGCAGGTGGGAGTGATCAGCAAGGATGCCCTGCGGGCCAAGGAGCTCGAGTTCCAGAAGAAGGTTCAGGACTTCCAGAAGCGCCAGCAGAAGATCCAGACGGAGATTGCCTCGGAGAGCTTTGTGGAGTTCCGGAAGTTTCTCAATGCGGTCAATCAGGCCTCCGACAGCCTCGGCAAGAAGTTCGATTTCTCTCTGGTCATCTCCCAGCATCCCCTTCGCGTTCCCCTGGGTCCCTATCCTCCTCCCTTCCAGTCGCCTCGCTATCTCTATATCAAGACCGATGCGGATATCACCCAATCCGTCATCAAGTATGTCAACGAGCATGCGAGCCAGTAGCGGCAACAAGGCCATTCTGGCCGGGAAGGAGTTCCTTTGATAACCCTCGCCCAGATAGCCTCCCAGGTTGGAGGAACATTGATCGGATCGGACGGATCGATTGAGATCCGTTCCATCCGCCCCATGAATGAGGCGGGTCCCAATGATCTGACCTTCCTTTCCAACCCCAAGTACAGAAAAGCCGTTCCCCATCTCAAGGCCGGGGCGATTCTCGTCCCCGAGCCTCTTCCTGAAGCCTCTATCCCCCAAGTTGTCGTGGTCTCCCCTTACCTCGCCATGGCCATCCTCCTTCAACATTTTTTTCCCTTGCCCTCTCCCAAAAACGGAATCTCTCCTCATGCCGTGGTCGATCCCACCGCGAGAATCGGAGATGGCGTTGAGATTCGGGCGGGATGCGTCGTAGAGGCCCGGGCGGAAATCGGGGAGGGGACGCTCCTTTTTCCGGGGTGCGTCGTGGGAGCCGATACAAAAATCGGCAAGAACTGCATTCTCTATCCCCGGGTCTCCCTTCTCGACCGCGTCCGGATCGGCGACCGGGTCATCATCCAGAGCGGGGCCGTGATCGGCTCTGACGGCTTTGGCTTTGCCGAAGGATCGGAAGGGCGGCGGATCAAGATTCCCCAGACCGGGACCGTTGTCCTTGAAGACGATGTGGAAATCGGGGCCAACGTGACCATCGACCGGGCGACCTTCGGTGAAACCGTCATCGGCCGGGGAACGAAGATCGACAACCTCGTCCAGATTGCCCACAACGTCCGGACGGGAAGCGATTGCGTCATCGTCGCCCAGGCGGGGGTCTCGGGATCCACAAAGCTGGGCGATCGGGTGGTTTTGGCCGGTCAGGTGGGGGTGGTGGGCCATATCGAGGTGGGATCCGGCACGATGGTCGGAGCCCAGTCCGGGGTCGCCCATTCGCTTGAGGCCAACTCCCGGGTCTCGGGAAGTCCCGCTCTTCCCCACACACTCTGGCTCCGGATTCAGGGAGCCCTCAAGGGACTTCCCCAACTGATTCGACGCGTCTCCCAGCTTGAAAAAGCCGTATTTTCCCGGGACGGAGCTCCCGGACAGACTCACCCTACCAACGGAGAGGGCAATGGGACCCATTGAAATCGGAGAGATTCTCTCCATTCTCCCCCACAGGTATCCCTTTCTGCTCGTGGACAGGGTCCTGGAGGTCGAGCCAAAACACCGGATCGTGGCCATCAAGAACGTCACGATCAACGAACCCTTTTTTCAGGGGCATTTCCCTGGCACACCCATGATGCCGGGGGTTCTTCTCGTGGAGGCCATGGCGCAGGTGGGGGGGATTCTTGCCATTTGCTCGGGGCAGGAGAAGGAAGACCATATTCCCTTTTTCCTGGGAATCGACGATGCCCGCTTCAGGCGGCCCGTTCTTCCGGGGGACCAGCTTCGGATCACCATGACCACACTCAAGGTCCGGGGAAGCTCCTGGCGCATGGCCGGAACGGTCCATGTCGCGGATCAGCTTGTCTGCGAGGCGACCCTTTTGGCCATGATCCGCAAAAAAGGAGAAGGCGCATGACCCGAAAAAAAGACCCTGAAGACGCCTCCCGCAGCTACGCCGAAGGAAAGGTCATCGTCCATCCTTCCTCCTCCGTTCACTCCCGGGCCATCCTCGAACCTGGGGTCGAGATCGGCCCCTTCTGTACCGTGGGGGAGAATGTCAAAATCGGGGTGGGGACCCGCCTTCTCTCCCATGTCGTCATCGACGGCCATACGGTGCTGGGTGAGAGAAATGTCATCTATCCCTTTACGACCATCGGCATGGCCCCTCAGGACCTCAAATACCGGGGCGAACCCTCCCGAACCATCATCGGTTCCGGAAATACTATCCGCGAATCGGTCACGATCCATCGGGGGACGGAGGGGGGGGGGATGGAGACCGTCCTGGGCGACAACAACCTCCTGATGGCCTACTGCCATGTTGCCCACGACTGCCGGATCGGCTCCCGGGTGATCATGGCCAACTCGGCCAATCTCGCCGGCCACATCACCATCGACGACGGGGCGATCATCGGAGGGCTTTCGGGAATCCACCAGTTCGTGAGGGTGGGGCGCTTCTCCATGGTGGGAGGAATGAGCGGCGTCCCCAAGGATGTGCCCCCCTTCGTCTGGGCCTCGGGGAACCGCGCCTATCTTTACGGGTTGAACCAGGAAGGGCTTCGCCGAAACCATATCTCTCCCGAATCGGTGGCACTCCTCAAGAAGGCCTACCAGATTCTCTTTCGCTCCGCTCTTCCCATGTCCCAGGCCATCGAGCGGGTGAGGGCCACCCTGACGGCGACTCCGGAGATCACCCATCTTCTCGAGTTCATCGAATCCTCCGAGCGCGGCGTTCTGACCTCGCCCCGGGGAGGAGGGGAGGGGGAGTCTTGACCTCCGGACCCTCCCCCTCTCTCACCCCCGTCGGAATGATTGCCGGAAACGGCTCATTCCCCTTGGTCTTTCTCGAGGCGGCACAAAAGGCCGGCATCCGTGTGGTCGTCGTCGCCCACGAAGGCGAGACCGACTCTTCCATCGATGGGATGGGGTTCCCGGTGCGGTGGATCCGCCTCGGGCAGGTGGGCGCCATCTTCGAGACCTTCCACAAAAACGGGATTTCCCGGGCCGCTTTTGTGGGGGGAGTCCGAAAGCCCCGGCTTTTCGATCTCCGTCCGGACTGGAAGGGGATGATGATTCTGGGCCGGCTCTCCCGCTACCACGATGACGAGGCCCTTCGCGCCCTGGCCGGAGAGTTCGAAAAGGAGGGGATCGAAATCGTTCCCTCGACCCTTCTCCTTCCCGATCTGGCCGCCCCCGTGGGCAACCTGACTCGCCGGACGCCCACCTCGCAGGAGGAGGCCGACATCAAGGTCGGTATCGAGATCGCCCGCATTATCGGGCCGGCCGACCTCGGCCAGTGTCTCGTCGTCCGGGAAAAGGTGGTCGTCGCGGTGGAGGCCATCGAGGGAACGGACGAGACGATCCGGCGGGCCGGGAAATTCGGGGGAGAGGGGGGCGTGGTGGTGAAGATGGCAAAGCCCGGGCAGGATCTTCGGTTCGACCTTCCCTCGGTGGGTCCGGAGACCATTCGGACTATGATGGAAGCCAAGGCCCGGGTCCTGGCGGTCGAAGCGGGCAAGACGCTTCTCTTTTCTCGCGAGGAGACCCTCTCTTTGGCCGATTCGGCCGACATTTCTGTGGTAGGCATCGAATGAGCCTCAAGGAGACGGTCTCCGTCGGAGTGGTCGGCGTCGGGTATCTGGGCCAGCACCATGCCCGCGTTCTCTCCGAGATCCCCCACGTCCGACTTGCGGGCATTCACGACAGCGATACCCGACGGGCCCAGGAGATCGGCGCGCGGCTCAAGGTGCCGGTCTTCGACTCCCTCGACGCGCTCGTGGATTCGGTCGATGCCCTCTCCGTGGTGACCCCCACCACGACCCATGCCGAGATCGCCCTTCGGATCCTGGCCCGAAAGAAGATCGCCCTCTTTCTCGAAAAACCTATCGCCGACACCCTTGCTGAGGCCAAAAAAATCCTCGACGCCGTGCGCGAGGCCCAGGTGCTCCTTCAGGTGGGCCATATCGAACGATTCAACCCCGGCGTGGTCGCCATGCTGGAGTCGGGGGTTCGCCCCGCCTATATCGAAGCCCAGCGGCTTTCTCCGTTCGGGTTGCGGGCGACCGATGTTCCCGTCATCGTGGACCTCATGATCCACGACATCGACATCATCCTGGCGCTGGTTCGCTCCCCCATCCAGACGATGCGCGTTGTGGGGACACCGGCCATCACCAGCCATATCGACCTCGCCAATGCCTGGCTCGAGTTTGAGAACGGCTGCCTGGCCCAGGTGACCGCCAGCCGCGTCTCTCTCGACAAGCTCCGAAAAATTCGCGTCTTCGACCGCCGGGGCCTCTATTATTCGCTGAACTACGATACCCGGGAGCTGGCCATGGCCACGGTCAAGCTCGAGACGGGCGCTCTTCCCTCGATCTCCCGCTCCGCCAAGAGCTTCCCCAGCGAGGAGCCCCTCAAGAAGGAGCTCTCGACCTTCATCGAGTCTCTGCGCCATGGCCTCCCGCCCCGCGTCTCCGGGGACGAGGCCTATCAGGCCCTCGAGGTCGCTCTCGAGGTCAACCGGCTCGCCCACGAAAGCCTGGCGCGCTTCCGCGATGCGGACGAGAGCGACCCGTCCCCGTGACACCCTCCCTGCTTCTCGTCGCCGGAGAGGCCTCGGGAGACCACCACGGCGCCCTTCTCCTCTCCGAAATGAAACGGCTCTGCCCCGACCTCGTGTGCCATGCCGCCGGAGGTCCGGCGATCGCCGAAGCGGGCGCGCGTATCGTCGTTCCCATGGAGCGGCTCAATGTCATGGGTTTTTTCGAGGTGGCCTCCCGCCTCCCCGGCGTCATTTCTTCCTATCGGGCCCTTCTCGCCACCGTCGATCGGGAGAAGATCCGGACCGCGGTTCTCGTCGACTTTCCCGACTTCAACCTTCTCCTGGCCCGCGCCCTCAAGTCCCGGGGAGTGCAGATCCACTACTATGTGAGTCCTCAGCTCTGGGCCTGGCGAAAGGGCCGGGTCAAAACGATCCGCCGCCTTGTGAACCATATGTTCGTCATCTTTCCCTTCGAAGAGCCTTTTTACCAAAAGCACGGGGTTCCCGTCACCTATGCGGGGCATCCTCTGCTCGACGAGCCCTTTCCGGATGTTTCGACGAAAAAGAGCCTTCGGGAGGAGTTTCTCGGAGCCGGGGTCTCCGGACCTGTGGTGGCCCTGGCTCCGGGGAGCCGCCCCGGAGAGATCCGCCGCCTTTATCCCCGGATGCTGGCGGCCCTCTCGCTTCTTGAAAAAAAACAGCCCGGGCTCAAGGCCCTCGTTCCCATTCCCCCGTCGGTCTCCGACGAGGTTTACCGGGCCATCGAGAAGACCCTTCCCCATCCTCCCGTCCTCCGGATCTCCGGACGATTTCGGGAGGTGATGGCCGCCGCCGATTGTGCCCTTGTAACCTCCGGAACCGCGACCCTCGAGACGGGGCTCGTGGGAACCCCCCTTGTCGTCGTCTATGTCATGAACGAGGGAAGCTACCGCCTGGCCCGCTGGCTGGTGGACGTGCCGGCCATCGGGATGGTGAACCTCGTGGCCGGGCGCAAGATCGCTCCCGAGCTGATCCAGGAGGCCGCCACTCCGCAAGCCATGGCCGACCACCTCTGGACCCTCCTCTCCGACGAGTCCGCACGGAAACGGACCCTCTCCGATCTCCAGGGTCTCCGTCAGGTTCTGGGAGGCCCCGGGGCCTCGGCCCGGATCGCCCGGGCCATCGTGGAGAAAAGTGGACTCTGTACCCCTTCCTCCCCCCCGGAATCTCCGAAGGATCCGTGATGAAGGGTTCCCGCCTCCTTCACTGGCTTCTCTGGCCCTTTCTTCTCCCCCTGATCGGCGCCGTCTGGCTCTTCTTCCCCCGGGCCCGCCCCCATTTCCGGGAGCGGCTGGGAATGGCGGGGGGGCGCCCCGGACAGGAGCCCTGCCTCCTTCTCCATGTCGCCTCCCTGGGCGAGGCGCGGGCGGCGAGAACGCTCATCCGGAGGCTGTCCGGCCGGGTCCCGCTGGTTCTGACGACCATGACCGCCACGGGGCGGGCGGCATTGGCGGCGGCCCATCCCGACATTCCCGTCTCCCTGGCCCCCCTCGACCTTCCGGGGCTCTGGGTTCCCTTCCTCGCGAGCCGGCGGGTCCGGGCGATTCTCCTCTTTGAAACCGAGGTCTGGCCGGCGATGCTTCTCTCCGCCCGATCCCTGTCCATCCCGGCCGGAATCGTCAATGGACGCCTCTCCACCCGAAGCTTTGGCCGATACCGAAAGATCAGGCCCCTCGCTCGCCCCTTCCTTTCCCATCTCTCGCCCGTCCTGGTGGCCGAGGAACACGACCGGGAGAGATTTCTGTCTCTGGGGGTCAGGAAGGAGGCGGTGGCGGTGACGGGCAACCTCAAGTGGGATCTCGCCCTGCCCGGGCCCGAGGATCCAAGCCACCATGAGAGCCTCCTCTCCTGGCTCGACAAAAAGGAGCCGAAGGACTCCGACCCTCCCCTGATCCTTGTGGGGAGCTCGGTCCATCCGGGGGAGGCCCGGACCATCGTCTCGGCCTGTCTCTCCCTCGGGAAAAGGGGAGTCAGGATTTCGCCTGTGCTGGCACTTCGCCATCTCGAGACTCTCCCGGAGGTGCTGAAGAGCCTGCCTCCGGAGGTTGCCCCCCGGCTCCGGACGGCAGGAGCCTCCCCTGCCGGAGTCGGCGAGTGTCCCGTCTATATTCTGGATACCTACGGAGAGCTGGGCTGGCTTCTGGGGGAGGCCGACATGGTCTTCGTGGGGGGAACCCTCGACCCTGTCGGGGGCCACTCCCCGGTAGAGGCGGCCTACCACGGCAAACCCCTCCTTCTGGGCCCTTACCAGGACCATATCGCCGCCCTGGTCTCTCCCCTTCGGGAGGAGGGGGCCCTCCTTGAACTTCCCGGCCCCGCGGCCCTTGAGCCTTCCCTGATGGCGTTGGCCGAGAATGCGGAGACCCGCAGAAAAATGGGGTTGGCCGCCCGACGGGTCTTCGACCGCCTCGGAGGCCCCCTTGAGCGGACCATGTCGGCTCTTGAGCCGATTCTGGCCCTCTTCCCGGAGTCCCGATGATGCCTCTCGGCCCTGTGGTCTGGCCCCTGGCCCTTCTCTATGGCGCCGGATCCGCCCTTTTTCGCCGAAGCTACGAATCGGGGCTTCGCCCCCGGGAACGGTTCTCGCTCCCGGTGATCAGCGTGGGAAACATCGAGGTGGGCGGTACGGGAAAGTCTCCTCTGGTGGCGGCCCTCTGCCGCCATCTTCTCCGCGCCGGAGTCCGTCCGGGGGTCGTCTCACGGGGATATGGCCGAAGCCACCCGGGGGAGAACTGCCTCGTCTCCCGGGGAGAGGGGCTTCTTGTTCCGGTGGAGAAGGCCGGGGACGAACCGGCGCTTCTCGTTCGCACACTTCCCGCGGTGAGCGTGGCGGTGGCGTCCGACCGGCGGGAGGGGATCCGCCTTCTGGAAGGGCTCTGCGACCTCGTCATCCTCGACGACGGCTTCCAGTCGCTGGAGGTCCTGCCGACATGCTCGCTTGTCTTTCTTCCCGAGACTCTCTTTGGGAGACCCATGGGAGTCCGGGACCTGCTTCCCGCCGGAAGCCTGCGGGAGCTCCCCGCTGCCCTGACACGGGCCACCCACTGGATCGTTCGCCGACCCGAAACTCCCTTCGGGGATGTGGCCGAAAGAGAGGATCTTCTCCGGAAAAACCTCCGGACCATGCTAGGTCCCGACGGGATGCGGCCGATCCTCTCCGTCAACTACAAACTCTCCCGGCTTCAGAGCTTTGACGGGGTCGGGATCGGCCCGGTCGAGACCCTGTCGGGACGAAAGGTGGCGGTGGTGGCAGGGATCGCCAATCCCGGGAGGGTGGTTCAGGCCCTCGAATCCTTGGGGGCCCAGGTCGTCGGTATCCTGGTCCTTCCCGACCATACCCCCTTCACCTCGAAGGTCCAGGGAGCGATAGCCAACCTGTCCCGGAGTATGGCCTCCCAGGGCGCCGAGCTCCTGCTCACCACCGAAAAGGACCGGATCAAATGGACCCATTGTCCGGAGAGTCCGATCCCCGTTTTGGTTCTCGAAGGGGAGACGCGCCTTCTCGACATCGAGGCATGGAACGAGATCCTGGCACTCCCTCGTCAAGGGAGTGCGCCATGACCACCCCCCCGGGAACCTCCCTCTCCTATCGTCTGACCTTCGTCTTGCTGGAACTTTTCCGGTGGATCTTCTGTGCGCTTCCCGAACCCCTGGCCATCTTTTTGGGCGAGAGAATCGGAGACATTCTGCGCCTTTGTCTCCCAGGGAAGGTCAAGATCCTCCGGAACAACCTCTCCCGCTCGGATCTCGCCCCGGCGTCCCATGAGGAGGCCCGACCGTTCGAGCGACGCTTCGAGAAAAAGGTCTTTCGCCACTTCGGCCGTCTGGGTGCCGAGTTTTTGCGGCTGTGCACCCTTTCGGACGAGAGGGTGTGCGCCCTTGTCCCGGTGGAAGGGCTCGACCATTTCCGGGAGGAGTACCGAAAGGGCCAGGGAGTCATCCTACTGACCGGCCACATCGGCAACTGGGAGATGGCTCTGCGCAGGATCGCCGTGGAGGCTCCCGGAAGGGCCCATCCCGTCATTCGCCGCATCAAGAATCCGGCGGTGAACGACTTCATCGACCGCCACCGGCGCCACTGCGGGAAGGGGGACTCCATCCTCGCCGACCTCGGCCCCAAACCCCTGATCCGGGCCTTGCGGGCAGGCGAGGTCCTGATCTTCCTCCTCGACCAGAATGCCGGGGAGGGGGAGGGGAGCTTCGTCCCCTTTCTGGGGCGGCAGGCTGCGACCTACACAAGCCTCGCCCGCCTCTCCCTCATGACGGGCCTTCCCGTTCTTCCCGCCGCCTGCCAGAGGATGGCGGGAGGGCATTTCCGGGGGCGGATTCTTCCTCCGATCTTTCCCGAGAGATCCCTGCCCCCCGAAGAGGCCGCCATCCGCATGACCGCCCTCTACGGCCAGGCCCTCGACGCCTTTGTCCGGGACTACCCGGAACAGTGGATCTGGATGCATCGGCGGTGGAAGACGCAGCCTCAGGAACCCCTCTCTCCCGGACCCATGGGCCCCGATCCCGCCTCGTGATAGAATAAAAGGATGATCCCGACAAAACCCGACTCTGTCCCGACCTGCGACCTCCGCCCTGAAAGAATTGCCCGGGCGACGGATCTCCCTTTCCGTCGCCCCATTGACAGACTCTCCCCAAACCACGTCGGTCCTTCCGTCCTTTCCGTCTCCACCGGCATCAAAGAGGAAGGAGATGTCCGGGGAGAACGGCTTCCGAAAAACGGAGCAGTTCTCGTGGTCCTCTTCGGCCGGATCGGCGATGTCATCTTCACCCTTCCCTCGGTGGCGGCCCTGGCCCGGGCCCGGCCCGATCTCTCCATCGACTGGATTGTCGAGGACCGTTGTGCCGACCTCCTGACCGACCATCCCCTCCTCCGGCGCGTGATTCGCTTCGAGCGGGCCCGCGTGGCCTCACTCCGGAAAGAAGGCCATCCCTTGCAGGCGCTTCGCGAAATGGGACATCTGGTCCGAACGCTCCGCGCCCAACGCTACGATGCCGTCCTGGACTTCCAGGGGCTTCTCAAGTCCGGGGTGGCCACCGGTCTGGCAAGAGGAGGGGTGAAGCTTGGCTCTCCCTCGACCTATGGACGGATGAGGGAGGGGTCCGCATTCTTTTCTCGCATGGTGGCCCTTCCGGACCCCGGACTTCATCTCGTGGAACGCCATCTTCTGGTCGTTCGGGAGCTTCTGGGGGAGCCCGTCGAACCCATCTCCTCCGGACTTTCGCTTGCCGACTCCGAAATCCGTTCGGCCAAGGCGAAGACCGGAGGGGACCCCTTTGTCCTGATCCACCCCTTTGCCAGCTGGGAGACCCGGAACTGGCTCCCGGACTTCTGGCGGGAGACGGCGGGGGAGATGGTCCGTCGAGGGTTCCGCGTCATCGTGGCGGGGGCCGGGGGAGAGCCTCAGGAATCGGTCGCCCGGAAGATTCTTGAAGGGACAAATGGGAAGGGGCACTCCCTTTTGGGGGCCCTTTCCCTCAAGGAGCTGGCCGCAGCCATGGCTCTCTCCGAAGTCGTGCTGGCCGTCGACTCCGGCCCCATGCATATCGCCGCCTCATCGGGGGCTCGCGTGGTGGCTCTTTTTGGCCCGACCGATCCTGTGCGACTGGGACCCTTCGGTCCCTTAAAGCGCCCCGGAGAGAAAGAGTCCTACGGCCGAAGCGGCCGGGTGGTCTCTGCCGGACTTTCCTGCCAGCCCTGCATGCTCCGCCGCTGCCCCATCGGAATCCCCTGCCAGAGCCAACTCTCTCCGGCGCATGTCGTGGAGGCGGCCTTCGCCCTCATGAAGGGGCAGGAAAGGGCAGGCCTTGCACGAGAGCTGGCCGGGGAGGAGGCTCCGTGACCCCGCGTTTTCCTCTCTCCGCTGCCTCGTCCAGCCCCCGGATCCTGATCGTGAAGCCCTCCTCCCTGGGAGACATCCTCCACGCCTTTCCACTGGCGACCGCCCTGAAAAAATCCTTTCCCCAGGCCAAAATCGATTGGGTCGCCAACAGCGAATTCGTTTCCCTGGTCCGGCGCCATCCGGCCATCGACCGGGTGCTGGCCTTTCCCCGCCGGGACTTCGGCCGGGGATCCTTCTTCGGGAAGATGGCGAACCTCCTCTCCGCTCTTCGGGAGATCCCCTACGACGCCGTGCTCGACGCCCAGGGACTTCTCCGTTCGGCCCTTCTGGCCCGAATGGCCCGACGTTCCGGTCAAGGCTCGCCTCTTCTGGGATTTGCCAGCGCCCGGGAAGGGGCGCCCTTCCTTTATTCCGGGCGAATAGAAATCCCCGAAACCCCCGACGCTCCCTTCCATGCGGTCCGCCGGAACCTCCTCTTCCTCGAAGCGCTCGGAGTCTCTGCGAAAGCCCCCTCTCCGAAGCTTTGGGAGTCGCTTTGCTATGGGGAAGAAGACCAGACAAAGGTGAGCGAATTGCTTAAAGAGGCCGGCTTCCTTCCCGGAGAACCCTTCATCGTCCTTCATCCCGGAGCCAGGCGCGAGAGCAAGCGCTGGCCCTCCCAATACTTTTCGGAGCTGATCCAGGCCCTGTCGCGGGGAGGCCACCCTCGCCCGCTGCTGGTGGGCGACCGGGGCGAGGCTCCCCTGTTGGATGAGATTGCCGCCCGGACGGGGAGAGCCGTTCCCCAGCTTTCCGGGGGCGTCCCCCTGGACCTGCTCCCCCTTCTTCTCTCCCGCGCGATCCTCTTTATCGGCAACGACTCCGGCCCGCTTCACATGGCGGCCCTCGCCGGAACTCCCACACTCTCCTTTTTCGGCTCCTCCGATCCCCGGAGGACGGGGCCCTTCGGCGACACTCAAAGGAATCACGTCATGAGGGAGCCTCTTTCCTGTTCTCCCTGCGGCGACTTCCGAAAATTCTGCGCCCACATGACCTGCCAGGTGAGCCTGACGCCGGGGGAGGCCTATCGGCAAGCCCTTCGCCTCCTGGAGGAGCAGGCTCCCGCCGGAGCCTTCCGGCCATGAAGGAGTTGCCCGAGGGGAGCCGGATCTATGTCCGGGGGCTCAACTGGATCGGGGATGCCGTCCTCTCTCTGGGATCCCTTCAGGGGCTCAGGGCTGTCCGCCCCGACCTTTCGATCGCGGTGGGAGCTCCAGGGGCCACCGCCGATGTCTATCGCCTCTCGCCGGCGGTGGATCGCGTTCTGCCGCTCGCTCCCCGGGGACGGTTCCCGGCTCCGCTCAAACGGGGAATTTCCGAGAGCTTCGACCTGGCCCTCGTCCTTCCCCGATCCTTCTCCAGCGCCCTCGACTCCTTCTTCCTGGCTCCCCGGAGGGTGGGGTTTGCCTCAGAGGGCCGGGGGCTCCTCCTCACCGAGAGCCCCTCCTTCAGCGAGTGGAAAGAAAAAGGGCTCCACCAGTCCTCCTACTACGAGACCCTGGCCAGAGCGGTGGCTCCCGGGGCCGTTTTCCTTCCGCCCCGCCTGCGGCTATCTCCGGAGCTCTCGGGAGAGGCCCAAAGCCGGCTGACCCGGATCTCCCCCGAAGGGGGGCCGGTCCTTGCCGTCAACCCCGGGGCCTTCTATGGCCGGGCCAAGACCTGGCCGTCCGGCCACTTTGTTCGCCTCCTGAGCGAGCTTCTGGGGAGTCGCCCCGATCTGACGATCGTCCTCTTTTCGGGGAAGGCCGACCGCCCCATGGCCCAGATCCTCGAAGAGGCGATCGCCTCCCCCCGACTGATCTCTCTGGCCGGGACCCTGACCCTGGCCGAAAGCGCCGCCCTCCTCTCTCTCTGCACTCTTCTCCTGACCAACGATTCGGGGATGATGCATCTGGGAGGGGCCGTTGACCGGCCCGGGGTGGCCCTTTTTGGCCCCACCGATCCCGCGGCGACCGGCCCGGTGGAGAGCCCCTCGGGCCATCGCTTCAAGGTTTTGCTCCACAAGGTTTCCTGCGCTCCCTGCCTTCTTCGGGAGTGTCCCATCGACCACCGCTGCATGGAAGGACTCTCTCCGGACCTTGTCCGGGCGGAGATCCTCCGGCTTCTTCCGGAGCCCCGATGACCTCCAAAAGACGCCCCGTTCTCCTGGCCGACCGCGACGGAACCCTGATCCGGGATGTCCCCTACCTCTCCCGGATCGACGATGTGGCGCTTCTGCCGGGAGTGGGGGAGGCCATCGCGCGCCTCAACCGGGCGGGGGTCCCCGTGGCCATCGTCACCAACCAGTCGGGGGTGGCCCGGGGGTACTTCCCCGAAGAGTTCGTCCTGGAGACCCAGGTCCGGATCATGGAGCTTCTCGACGACGCCGGAGCCAGGGTGGACGCCTTCTACTACTGCCCTCACCTCGAGCCCGACGAGAGGACCCGCAGAGATCCAGGATCAGTCCCCCACCTTCTTCGCTCCTGCGATTGCCGGAAGCCTGCTCCTGGCCTCCTTCTCCGAGCCCTCTCCGATCTTTCCGGGGATCCGGCCCAAAGCGCCATCGTCGGGGACGCCGACCGGGACATGAGGGCAGGGGAGGCCGCCGGCTGCGGGTGGGGATACCGGATCGTTCCGGAGGGAGAGACGGCAGCGCAAGGACCGAGGGTGACCCTCGTGCGATCCTTTTTCGACGCGGTGGAGCTCTACCTCAAGAGGTCGGAGGGGAAAGGCTCTTTGGAACGCTAGGGGCTCCCCGCTGACCTCCGGCCAGACCGGCCTGGATGTATTCCCCGGCGTCCTCGTGCTATCCTTTCTTAAAAATTGTGCGTCCGGCGCCGATGGCTCCCGGCGTCTCGAGAACTGTCTCCGTTCTCTCGTTTTTTACCCATCACGCATCCGGAGGATCCCGTGGCGATCGATCCCTTTCTTCTTTCGATACTTGTCTGCCCCCAGTGCCGGGGCCCTCTCACCCTTTCGGAGGAGCCCGCGGGTCTGGCCTGCTCCTCCTGCCACCTTCTCTATCCGGTCAAGGACGACATCCCTGTGATGCTTGTGGAGGAGGCCCTTCCCGTCGCGGAAGGCCGCCCCTGATCTCCCGGGGCCTCCCTCCGGAGCGGATCCTCCTCCTCGGGATTCGGACGATGGGCGACGTCATCCTGACCACGGGAGTCGTGGCGGCCCTGGCCCGGCGATTTCCCGGAGCCAGGATCGACTATCTGACTCGATCGCCCCACGATCAGCTCCTCGGAGAGGAGAAGACTCTCTCGAAAGTCTTCGTTCTCCCGCCGAAAAAACCGGGGAAGTTCGCCTATCTGCGGAGCTATCTCCAATTTTTGCGAGAGATCCGCCGGAGCCGCTACGATCTGGTGGTGGACTTTTTTTCCCGGGGCCCCCGCTCCCGGGTCATCTCCCTGGTAACGGGGGCGCCCTTTCGTCTGGGGCTGGTGGACCGGGGATTCCCCGGACATTGCTGGGTCGACCGGATCGTCTACACCCGGATCAGCTCCCCTCCGGTTCAGCTGGCCCTCACGGTCGACCGCATGAACCATCTTCTCTCCCGGATCTTCTCCCCGGCCTCCCTTCCGGGCCCCCCCTTTCATCCGACCCTCACCGTGACGGACGACAATATCGCAAGGGCCCGGGAGCTCCTCTCGTCGACATTTCCCGGAGAGACCCCGGTCTTTCTCGTCTTTTGCGGCTCCGGGATCCCGACCAAGAACTGGCCGGCCCAGCACTTTGCCGAAATTGCCAGGCGGCTTGTCTCCCGGGGAATGAGTGTCCTTTTTCTCGGGGCGGCCTCCGACCGCGAGCAGATGGAGAGGGTTCGGGGATACCTCGGGAATCACTCCCTCATTGCCTTTTACGAGAATCTTCCCTTCGGAACCCTCAAGGGGCTCTGCCGCCTCTCCCGGGGCATCCTGGGCAACGATTCGGGCCCCCTCCACCTGGCCCAGGCCACCGGCCACGACGTGGTGGTCCTCTTCGGTCCGGGGGACCACGTCTCCTATGCCCCCTTCCGGGGGCGCTTTCTCAAGGCCCATCTGGCCTGCCAACCCTGCCAGGCCTTTGCCAACCATTGCCCCGACAACCGATGCATGCAGGAAATCGGGGTCGAGGAGGTCTGGAAGGCCGTGGCTGAGACCTTTGACCTGCCTCACTCCCGGGAGGTGGGAGGGGCTGGGGTCTTGCCATGAAGGTCCTGATCATTCGCACCCGCTATCTCGGGGACACCATCCTTCTCGTCCCCCTGATCCGGGAGATCCAGCAGTTCGACCGGAATGCCCGGATTACCGTGATCCTCAACGAAGGCACCGGCTACCCTCTCGAGCGATTTCCCGGGGTGGAGATCCTCTCCCTCGCCCGGGGCAGTGCCCTGGCCCGAAGTGCCTCCTTTCTCTCCCTCATGGGCCATGTCCGAAGCTTGCGTCCCGACCTGCTTCTCGATCTGACGGTCTCCGACCGCTCCCGCTGGCTCACGCGGATCTCCCGCGCCGGGAAGACCGGGGCGGCAGGGGAAGCGGCCGATCTTGCTCGGGGGCCTTGGGAGGTGCGGCTTCCCATCGACCTCAACTGGGGGCCCGACTCTGTCGTGGCGATGCACGGGGCCCTTCTTTGTGCCCTGGGCATTCCTCTTGCCGGGATCACGGAGAAGGCCTACTTTCCCGATCCTCTCTGGCGGGAGCGGGCCCGGGGATGGATCCGGGAGCGGGAGCTCGACATGGTGCCCCTTCTCTTTCTGCATCCGGGGGGACGGCACTGGTTCAAAAGGTGGCCCCCGGACCGATTTGCCCGTCTGGCGGATCTCTGGCTGAAGAAAAGGGAGGGAGCCGTGGTGGTGGCGGGAACCGGCGCGGAGCGCACCCTGGTGGACTCGGTTCTCTCGGGGGTGTCGGGAGGGCGGATCTATCCGCTGATCGGAGCCTCCGTGGGGCTGCTCGACGGGCTCATCCGCCGCTCCACCCTCTTTGTCGGGAACGACTCGGGCCCCCTTCACATGGCCGATGCGGCCCACGTCCCGCTGGTGGGCCTCTTCGGCTCGACCCTTCCCAAGGTCTGGGGCCCCATCTCCTCTCCCCGGCGGGAGGTGGTCTTTCATCAGAAGGACTGCTCTCCCTGCCACCATACCGGCTGCTCTCTCGGTTCGGCCAACTGCCTGGCCTCCCTGTCGGTGGAGGAGGTCTTTTCCCGGATGGAGGCCCTCCTGTGATCGCCTCGCTCCCACAGGGAGCCTTTCCCTTTCCCATTCTCTACTATCACCGGGTGGCCCCCGGGGTCGATCCCCGCACGGGGGTCACCCCCGAGACCTTTCGCCGTCAGATGGGGCTTCTTGCCGCCCTGGGCTACCGCGGGGTCTCCCTTTTTGAGGCCCTCGCGCTGGCTCACGGCGCGCGTCCGAGTTCCGGACCCCGCCCCGTCGTTCTCACTTTCGACGACGGCTATCTCGACAACTACGAATATGCCGCCCCCCTTCTTCTGGAGCGGGGCTTTCGCGCGACGATCTACTTCGTGGCCGAGAAGATGGGGGGGCGGGTCGACTGGACCGACGATCCCCTGTGGGGAGGCCACCCCCTGATGGAGCCTGAGAAGGCCCGGGAGCTGGTGGCCCTGGGGTTCGAGGCGGGTTCGCACACCCTGACCCATCCCGACCTCTCCCGCCTTCCGGAGGAGGAGGCCCGGCAAGAGATCGCCCAAAGCCGCCCCCGGCTCTCGGAGCTTCTCTCCGCCGCGATCACCACCTTTTGCTATCCCTACGGATCGTTTCTCCCTCTCCATGCAGCTCTGGTCCGGGAGGCGGGATATCGGGCCGCCCGGACGGTCCGCCACTATCGTCTCGGACAGCCGGAGGATCTCATGACCCTGGCCTGTCGCCCGATCTCCGGCCGCATGAGCCTCGAGCGATTTGCCCTGACCCTGGCCGCCTACCGGATCCTTTTCCCTCTCAAGAACACCTGGGAAAACGGCCGGGCGGGGAAGAGAGGGGGACGCCCGTGACCTCCCCCCTTCGCATTCTCCACCTCGACTGCACCCGGGGCCGGGGCGGCCAGGAGATGGATCATCTCAGCGAGGCGAAAGAATTCGCCCGGCAAGGGCATCACTACGTCATCGGGGCCCGTCCGGGGACCTATCTGCTGGAGGAGGCACAGCGCCAGGGGTGCGGTCTGGCCCTCCCGCTCAAATCGAACTTCGACATTGTCTCCTTTCTTTTGATCCGAACCTTCATCAAAAGGGAAAAGATCGCGATCCTCGTCACGACTAGCTACATCGATGCCGTTCTGGGCTGGTTTTCCGCTCTCTCGCTCGGAAAGAATCGACCCGTCGTCGTTCGCCAGCGCCATCTCCTCAACCCTCCCAAGGGACTTCTTCCCTTTCGCCGCTTCTGCGACGCCATCGTCGCCGTGAGCGACATCGCCCGCTTCGGCTATATCGAGAGGAAGATCCCCTTCTGGAAGGTGGTGGCCATCCCCCGAGGCATCCATGAAGAAGAGGCTTCCTCCCCCGTCTCTCCGGTTTCGCTGCCGGGGATTCCGGACTCGGCCCGGGTCATCCTCCAGATTGGAACCTTCCAGCGCGACAAGGGCCAGCTGCCCCTTCTGGAGTCCCTTCGCCGTCCCCTCGAGCGCCACCCCGAGCTCCACCTGGTTCTTCTGGGCGAGGGTCCCCTTCGCCCCAACATCGAGCGACGCATCTCCTCGGCGAGGTTTGATTCCGTGCGGGAGCGCATCCATCTCCCCGGATTCCAGAAGACCGAGCCCTACTATGCCAAGGCCTCCGTCCTCGTCGTCTCCTCGTTCAGGGAATCTTATTCCCTCGTGATTCTCGAGGCCTTCGCCCGGGGGGTTCCGGTGGTCGGATTTCGCCAGGGGGGAGTGACCGAGGCCTTCGCCCGAGGGGGATGGGGGGAGCTCGTGGCTCCGTGGGACTTCCCGATGCTGGCCCAAAGGATCACGGCATGGGCGTTGAGGGAGAAAAAAGCAGATCTTCGGGAAGGGGAGGGGGGATTTCCGGCTGGAGCTTTCGATGTCGCCAGGTCGGTGGAGAGAACGGAGCGCTACTATCGCTGGCTTCTCGAACGGCAGGCTTCCGGGACTCTCGCCCAGAACCCCTACCTGGTCTCGGGCGGCCGTATAGACCCTTTTGCCGAACCTGAGGAAAAGGAGAACGGAAAGAGGACCGAGGGATTGACGGAAGAGGCCAGCGAATCTGGCCGATTCTGACGGAGAGTCTTTCTCGGGGGGGGCGGGGATAGGCAGAACCCAGAAAGCCCCCCCATTTGATCAGGGGAGAGGCGGGACGTCGGGAGAGGGTCGCACGAGCGACTGACGAATGGGCCAACGATCAAGGAGAGTGAAAATGGACGATCATGAGAAAAAGGCGGGAGGATCTCCGCCGCCATCCCCCCCCAAGGCCGTGCGACAGGTCAGGATGAACCCCAAGGTCGCCCGGGGACTCCCGTGTCTCGACGGAACCCAGATTCCCGTCACCGTCTTTCTCGAGCTCTTCAAGAAGGGCTACACCGTCGACCGGATTGTGGCGGAGTGCTATCCGGAGCTCTCCCGCGAGGACGTTCTCTTTGCCCTGGACTTCGTCATCGACTGGGTACGCCGGGCACCGGGATATCTGTCGACCCTTGTGGACCATTCGTAAGGCGTGACACAAATCCCATAGGGGAGACCTTTCGAACCGTTCAGCCTTCTTCGGCCTCCTCCATGGCTCCGGGATAGGCCAGAGGGGAAGGGTTCCAGACCGGGAGCTCTCCCTCCGGGGCCCGGACCGGGGAGGGGGGCTCGGAAAAACGGAAGGTGCAGTCTCCCCCCACATCGCGAAGGTCGCGGGGGTCTATGGGAAAGGCCTGGCAGGGGGTCGGCCGCCCGAGATGGTAGATGCGGCATCGTGCATGGGTCTCGTGGATTTCCAGAAAGGGACAGTCGAAGGCGATGCGACAGCATTTGCCGCACATGTCGCACTCCCCCTCCCGCCGCTTTAGGGACATCCGGACATAGGAGGGGCGAAAGAGACAGAGGAAGGCGCGTCTGGCCTTGCCGGCAAGAGCCTGCCAGAAAGACTGCGGGGGCACAGTTGCCCCATGATGCCCAAAACGATTCGTCTCCGCCAAGGCGCCTCCACAAAACGGTTCTCGGAATCGGGATCTTTCCTTTGACTTTAACGGATCGATCCTCTCTCTTCAACTCTTTCTCCGTTTTTGCCTCCAGATTGATCAGAAAATCTGGGTTTTTTTCAGTTTTTTATGATGGGGCCGGGGAGAGCGATCGGGCGTATCACTTTTATGAGAGGGAAGCGTCGGAAGGGAGTCTCTGCCGCTCAGAAGCGCAGAAGGGTGACGGAATCCCGGGAGAGCCCCACCCGGGAAAAGGAGGGGATGGCCTCCCCGTCGGCCTGACAGGGAAGATCGTCTTTCCAGGGATCCTCGGGAAAAAGATCAATCTGTCGGGCGGGGATCCGCTCGGAGAAGAGCCCCGCGCCCATGCCGGGAAGCATCTCGAGGAAGGCTCCGGGAACCCTGAGCCCCGAACGACGGACAAGGGTGACCATGAAGGGATCCCCTCCCGCTTCTCCGGCTCCCGGGACCCGAAAGGGCCCAAAGTAGGGGGGAAGGCAAGAAACCAAAACCCAGATTGCCCCATCCCGAACGATCTCCTGGCCATTTTTTCCCTGGATTTTCAGGCTCATGGCGGGCAGGCGACGGGCGAAGACGGCGGAGACACCGGCGAGGTAGTAGGAGAGGAAGCCGAGACGTTCTTTTCCCCGAACCCTCCTCGCCGCGACCCCATCCCATCCCGCCCCCGCCATCAGGCAAAATCTCACCTCGCCGGCCACTCCCGGAAAAAAAGGCAGGGGAAGGGCGCTTCCGAGCCTCCGGAAGATCTCTCCGGGATTTTCCGGATCGAAGGGAACCCCGAGGTATCGGGAGAGGACATTTCCGGTTCCTCCGGGAAGAAGAAGAAGGGGCAGGTTGTTCGGCAGGGGCAAGCTAAGGAGCCGAGCCAAGGTTCCGTCGCCTCCGTAGACGACGAGAAGATCGGATTCCTGAAGGTCAGCGAAAGAAGGGGAGGAGCGAAACATCCGCCCTTCGGGGAAGAACTCGAGAAAGGCCCTCTCGATGAGAGGGAGTCTCCGGCGGGCTCTTGGCGGGCCCGCCTGGGGATTCCCCAGAAGAATCGGCCTTCGGACGATCATTTTCCGGAAGGGGCTTCCTTCCGGTAGGAGGGGGGAATCGCGAAGGTTCCGTCAGGAACTGTCTGAACGGAGAGGGAGTCCACCGCCTCCCGCTCCCGGGTGCGCACCGGAATCCGCGAGCTGTCGTAGAGGTGGAGCGCCGACAGGATCTTCACCAGAAAGCCCTTCGAGTAGTCCGTCGTCCGGACCGTTTCTAGCGAAAGAGGGGAGATGCCGGGAAGGGGGGAGGAGCTCTTGGGGGAGTTTTTTGCTGCGAGACGGGAGAGCGCCTGCTGGAAGGATCCGTAAAGATCGCTTCCCGGAAAGGTCCGGGCCTGGCAGAGCACGATCTTCTGGTCGCCGTTCACCATGCCCACGACCCGCCCCTTGAAGCGATGGAGGATGGTGCGGTCGATGCAGGCCACCCCTGCCACTGTTCGCGGGGTGGTGCCTTCGATCACCCGATCCTTGGGGTTGTTCCCGGCATATTGCCCCAGGAGCTGGGAGAAGTCGACGAATCCCATGATCTTGTCGAGGCTGTCCGAGTGGTAGGTCTTCTTGTCGTTGTTCAATGCTGCCACCGTTCGGGTGGCGAGGTTCCAGATATAGCTCCGATTTCCGTCGGGGCCGGGCGAGTCGATGCGCATGGCATCGGCCGCGATCGTATAGGTGATCCGGTGGACCGAATGATCGGCCTCACCTGCCTTGGGGGTCTTGGTGGCGACCACCGTAAAGACGAGAGCCTGCTGGTCAGCTTGGGCAGTCTGGAGAAAGGTCGGACCAATGATGAAAGCGAGGAAAAAGGGGAGAGGGATGAAAAGACGGGAGAAAAAAAAGGGCACGCGGAGTCCTTTCGGAAGACGGGGGAAGGGGAGCAACATCACAGGGGGAACGCTTTTTACACCGGGATATCTTACCATAGAATTGCGGGGACTTGCCCAACACTATGGCGAGGTGGAGAGAGCCGACTCCACCGTCTCCCGAAGGATCCGGGCCATGATCCCGCACTCCTCCACCGTCGCTGAAAGTGCCGGAATGAGATAGAGCGTGGGACCCAGGGGGCGGATCAGGAGCCCTCGCTCCCGGGTCCTCTCGCCGATCCGGCGCGTCCACTCCAAGAGGGCTGCCCCGCCATTCGCGAACGCAGACCCAGGGGAAGGGGGTCGGAGGTCGAAGGCGGCCACCAGTCCCAGAGTGCGGATATTCCTCACTCCGGGATGGCGGGACAGAGGACCCCACTCCCTTTCGATGCGGGCCCTCTTCTCCGGAATTGAGGCCAGGAGCTTCTCCCGTTCGAGAACCTCCAGCGTGGCCAGGGCCACCCGGCAGGCCAACGGATTGGCCGTGTAGCTGTGGCCGTGGTAAAAGGTTCCGGGATCCTCCCTCACCGCCCGGTAGATCCTCTCCGTACAAAGGGTCGCCGCCAGAGGCAGGTATCCCCCGGTGAGGGCCTTGCCCACAACCAGAAGGTCGGGGATCACCCCCTCCTGCTCGCAGGCGAAGAGGGTTCCGGTCCGGCCGAAGCCGGTGGCCACCTCGTCGGCAACGAAGAGGATCCCTTCGCTCCGTGCCCCCTGGGCCAGACGGGCCAGATATCCCTTGGGCCAGACGATCATCCCCCCTGCCGCCTGGAGAAGGGGTTCGACCAGGACGGCCACCAGCTCATCCCGGTGCGCCCGAATCCGGTCGACCGCCACGTCGGCGCAGGCCAGATCGCACCCCGGTCTCACAAGACCCAGGGGGCAATGCGCGCAGTCGGGAGCCGGGGCGGTGATGGAGGGGCGCACGAGGGGACCGAAGACGGCATGGAAGCGTTCGATGGCGCCAGCCCCGACCGCCCCAAGGGTATCTCCGTGATAGCCTCGCTCCAGCGAGAGAAATCGGGAGGGGGGGCTCTGCCCTCTTTTTTTCGCGCGGTGTTTCGCGGCCAGAAAGGCCAGCTTCATGGCGATCTCCACGGCGGTCGACCCGTTGTCGGAATAGAAGACACGGCTCAGTCCGGGAGGGGCGAGAGAGAGGAGCTTCTCCCCGAGAAGGACGGCCCCCTCATGGGTGGCCCCCAGGAAGGTGGAGTGGGCAATAAGGCCCGCCTGGTCGAGAAGTGCCCGGTCCAGCTCGGGGCGGCGATGGCCCAGAAGGTTGACCCAGAGAGAGGCGGTGCCGTCGAGCATGCGGTGGCCATTCATATCGGTCAGCCAGACGCCCTCGCCCGACCCGATGACGGGAGGGTCCTCCCGCTCCCATCGGGCCATGTCGGCAAAGGGGTGCCAAAGATTTTCACGGTCGGAGCGGAGGATCTCCGCTCTTGTCATCGAAGGGTGGTGACTCATCGCCCTGTAACCTCGTCGAAATGAAACAATATCCCTGGGATCAATCCCTAAGGAGGAATCTGACCGTTGAACATGGACAATCGCCCCGTGCTCGTCCTCTCCGGGGGCGCGGCCCGGGGGGTGGCCCATCTCGGGGTCCTTGCCGCGATGGAAGAGAGGGGGATCCGCCCACAGGCGATCGTGGCCACCAGCGCGGGAGCTCTGGCCGGAGCCCTCTATGCGTCATGGGATTGTACCACAGCCCGCCCCCTTGCCCTCGTTCGGGAGTTGACACCCCGTCGGATCCTTCGATTTGCCTTCTCCCGCCGGGGGATTTTCTCCGGGGAGCGGATTTCTGAGCTCCTCGACGAGGCGCTTCCCCGAAAGCGATTCGAGGAGCTTCCCGTTCCGCTCCATGCCGTGGCCACCAACTGGAGCCGGCGGACCCTCGAAACTCTCTCCGAAGGGGAGATTGCTCCTGCCGTGGCGGCCAGCTCCGCCCTCCCTCCGCTTTTTACCCCGGTCACGATCGGCGGAATGGACTATCTCGACGGGGGGGTTCTCTCGATTCTTCCCGCCCGGGAGGCCCGACGCCTCTATCCCGACCGGCCTGTGATTGCCGTCGACGTGAATGTCTATCCCGGAGAGAAGGGGAGGGAAGGCTCCCGGTTCCGCGAGAACTGGTGGACGATGGCCACCGGACCCCTCTGGCTCTCGGTGGCGAGAGCGTCTCTTTTGGAAAGATCCTTTGCCGACATGACGATTCTTGTTCCGACAGGACGGCACCCCCTTTTTTCGCTCTCCTCGATAGAAGAAATCTATGAAATCGGGTATAGTGTTGCCTTGGAATTTTTTCGCCGAAAAGAGAAGGAAGGACACTCTTTTGGCAGTTCTTTGCAAGAGTGAGCAGGAGCCGCTTCTTCCCCCGGCCAGGAGGGGCAAAGTCCCCGACCCAAGAATCCACCGATTTTCCCGGAGACCCCGTGAGCCACTTCATGTCAAGACTTCTCGACGAAAAGGTGTTCTACCTCCTCTTTTTTGTCTTCGTCTTTAACCTCCCCTTCTCCGAGGCCCTCAAGGAAATCTTTCTCGTCCTCTCCTTTCTGCTGATTCTGCTCCATCTTCGCGATCGCGCCTTGGAGCCGCTTCCCCGAATCCTGATCCTGGGACTTCCGGTCCTCCTCTTCACGCTGTCGTCGCTCTTCTCCGCCATTGCCTCCATCAATACCTTCCAGGCCTTCCGGGGGTTCTGGGGAGACTTTGAGACCCTCATGTCCTGGGTGGTGTTCGCCGGAGCCTTTTTCATTTTCTCTGACCGCGCCCGCACCCTCCGGATCGCCCTCCTGGCGCTGGCCTCAGGGATCGGAGCGGGAGCCGCCGTCGGGCTCTACAAAATGATCGCTCTGGCCGATCCCAATATGGAGATGATGAACCTCGGGGACAAGAACTCCTCGGCCCAGTTTCTCTCCACCGCCTTTCTCCTTTTTCTGGGCGCATGGACCCTTCCCAAGCTCTCGGGGCTCACCTGGAGATTTTTCCTGCCGGTCCTCCTTCTGGTCGCGGCAAGTCTTGTCCTTTGCCATTCCCGGGCCTTCCTGATCTCCCTTCCCGTGGCCTCGGCCGCCATCCTCCTCATCGGGCGACAGTGGAAGATTCTGGGTGGGATCCTCGCCTCCATGTCGGCAGGGGCCGGGATCCTGTATTTTCTTTCCCCCCACCTCCGTTGGGAGATGGCCTCGGCGATCTCCCCGACCCAGGACGGATCCTTCACCAGCCGCTACGAGGCCTGGGCCGGGGCCATCCGGATCTTCCACGACCGGCCGCTCCTCGGAGTGGGACCGGACACCTTCCAGATGGCCAACATCCACAAGATCTACAACCTTCCGGGTTTTGCCTCCCATGGCCACAATCTCTTTTTCAACCTTCTGGGGGAGTACGGCCTTCTGGGGGTTCTTTCCTTTGCCCTGATTCTCTTTTTCTGGTCGGGGCGGATCCTTCGGGACAAGGATCCGTCGGAGACGGTGCGGCTCCTCAAGGGGATGACCGTGGGATTTCTCCTCAATCTCTTGATCGCCGGTCTGGCCCATCCCATGTGGGGAGGCTCCTTTTCGCTTCTCTTCATGCTGATCATGGCCTACGTTCTCGTCACGGAAGAGCAAATCGGTCCGGGACAACAGAAAAAGTCCGTTCTCCATTCCGTTCCCGTTTTCGGACGCCATCGCTAGCCTTGCTTTGGAGTTCCCCTTGAAGATGAACCGATCCACAATGACCCAGATGTTTTTTCTGGTCGTCACCGCCACCGCCGGCATCTATGTCTTTTCCGGGATCCGGGATGACCCTTGGCCCGTGGGGCTGGGGATCGGCATGGCTGTGGGGGGATCCGCCCTCTTTCTCCAGTACCTCTTCCGGAAGGTTCCCCTGCGGATCATGCTGGGCGGGATCATCGGCCTCTACGGAGGGCTGATCGCCGCCGGCGTTCTGACCTACTCCACAGGCTCCCTCTTCCACATGACCCTGGAGCAGACCGCCCCCCTCGACGTCTTCGTCGGCCTCATCATGGGATATTTCGGGATGATCGTGGGCATCCGGGCCGGACGGGAGTTCCAGTATGCCGGCTCCTTTCTCTCCTTCTGGCTCGAAGGGTATCGGGCGGTTCCACCAAAGCTTCTGGACACCAGCGTCATCATCGACGGCCGCATCGCGGATATCGCCGTGACCGGCTTTGCCGAAGGCATCTTCACCGTTCCCCAGTTCGTCATCCACGAGCTTCAGTTCATCGCCGACTCTCCCGACACCATGAAGCGCACCCGGGGACGCCGGGGCCTCGACATCCTCCAGCGCATGCGCACCACCGCCGGCATCAAGATCGAAATCACCGACGACGACTTTCCCCACATCCGGGAGGTCGACTCCAAGCTTGTGGCCCTGGGGCGACGCATGAAGGCGGTGATCATTACCAACGACCTCAATCTGAACAAGGTGGCCGAACTCCAGGGGGTTCGGGTCCTCAACATCAACGATCTGGCCAATGCCGTCAAGCCGGTCGTCCTCCCCGGGGAAATCATGCGGGTCTTCCTCATCAAGGACGGAAAGGAGCCGGGCCAGGCCGTCGGCTATCTCGAAGACGGAACCATGATCGTCGTGGACAACAGCCGCCGGCTCATCGGAAAAAATGTCGATGTCGTCGTCACGAGCGTCCTGCAGACCTCGGCCGGAAGGATGATCTTCGGGCGGATCCGGGAGCATGACGAAGGAACCCCCTCGAGGGACGGATCCTCGTGATAAGGGTCGGCGTCGTTCTGGCGGCGGGTGGGCAGGGGCTTCGCATGGGAGCCCCGGTTCCCAAGCAGTTCCTCGAGATCGATGGCCTCCCCGTCTACCGCAAGGCTCTTCTTCCCTTTCTGGACAGCTCCGAGGTGGGGGCCATCGCCATCGGGATGCCGGCGGCCTATGCCGACAAGGTCAAAGGGGACCTTGCGGCGGCCTATCCCGACAGGATCGCCTCGGGCCGCCTCGATGTCTTCGTGGGAGGGGCTCGTCGCCAGGACACCGTCGATCGGGGAGTGCGTCTTCTTTTCGATCGCTTCCCGGAGCTCTTCGGGGCCCTTGTCCACGATGCTGCCCGCCCCTTTCTCGCCCCGGAGATCCTGGCCGAGACCATCCGGGCTCTGGGAGAGGGGAAGGCGGTGGGAGTGGGGGTTCCGGTGGCCGATACCCTGTGGCGAACCGAGACGGGGGAAGGATCTCATGTTCAGGTGGCCGAGATCGTCCCCCGGGAGCGCATGGTCGCCGCCCAGACGCCCCAGGGCGGTCCCCGGGATCTTTTTCTGGGGGCTCTTGACCAGGCCCGTCTCAAAGAACGAGAATTTACCGATGAGGCCAGCCTCTTCCTCGGAGCGGGGATCCCGTTCCATCTTGTTCTGGGATCCGGGCGCAACAGGAAGATCACGCGGCCGGAGGATCTTTCGCTTTAGCTCCATCATTTTAAGTTGAATTTTCTGTTCAGGTGCGAAAGAGCCGGGGCGAGGAACTCCTTCGAGCCCATTTCTTCAAACGCCTTCATCTCTTTGCCCACCACATTGACGAAAGGAATTCCTGGAAATGATTCGTGTCGGGCAGGGGGTCGACGTTCATCCCTTCAAGGAAGGCCGGCCCCTCGTGCTGGGCGGCGTCACAATTCCCCATGACCGGGGTCTCGACGGCCATTCCGATGCCGATGCCGTCATACACGCCCTTTGCGATGCCCTTCTGGGGACCTTGGCGCTGGGGGACATCGGCCACCACTTTCCCCCTTCGGACCCCCGCTACAAGGGCAAGGACAGCCGGTTCTTCCTGCGGGAGGTGACGGGGCTTCTAAAGTCCCGGGGATATCGCCCCCACCAGGTGGACATCACGATTTTGGCGGAGCGCCCCCGGATCTCCCCTCATATTGCCGCGATGACGGCCGAGCTCTCCTCCTGTCTGGGGGTGGGGAGCGAAGACGTCTCCATCAAGGCCACAACCACCGAGCGCCTGGGATTCACCGGACGGGAAGAGGGCATCGCCGTCTGGGCAGTGGCCACCGTTTTGAGGGTGGCCGAGACATGAGCCGGGCCTGCGCCTCCGCCGAAGGGGCCACCCAGAGCCGTCCCGTCTCCTTTCGGGCAACTCTTTCGCGAGATTTTCGAGCGGTCTTCGAACGCGATCCGGCCGCCCGGAGCCGCTGGACGGTACTTCTGACCTATCCGGGATTTCATGCGGTGGTTCTCTATCGCCTGGCCCATGCCCTCTACTGTCGCCGCCTGACGCTGGCCGCGCGACTTCTCTCCCTCCTCGCCCGCTTTCTCACCGGTGTCGAGATCCATCCGGCCGCAACCATCGGCGCCGGATTCTTCATCGACCACGGGATGGGGGTGGTCATCGGAGAGACGACCGTCATCGGGGAGGAGGTCACCCTCTACCAGGGAGTCAGCCTCGGGGGAACCGGCAAGGAAAAGGGACGAAAGCGCCACCCCACCCTGGGGAACCATGTTCTGGTGGGAGCCGGCGCCAAGGTTCTGGGGAATGTGACGATCGGGGAGGGGGCCCGGGTGGGATCGAATGCCGTGGTCCTTCGCTCGATCCCGCCCCACTCGACCGTGGTGGGGATCCCCGGGCGAGTCGTCCGGAGCAAGGAGCCGGGATACCCCGAGTGGACCCTGAACCACCAGGACATGCCCGACCCCAACCAGGAAAGGCTTGAGCAGCTCGAGAAGACCGTGGCCCGCCTCACAGATGAGCTTCGCCAACTCAAGAAATCCTCCGGAGCCGACACTCCGGAATGAACGGTCTTGCCGCTCTTGATCTCTCCCTCTATCACGCGATCCTCTACGCCCCCCATCCGCCCTGGCTGAACGCTTTTTTTATTTTTGTGACCCGTCCGGAGAACTTTGCGGTCGGCCTGGCCGTCGCCCTCTTTTTTCTTCTTTTGTGGGGAGGGGGCCGGGGCCGGGCCCTCATCCTCTCCGCGGGGATCGGAGTGGCTCTCTCGGACCCTCTGGCCAGCCGTCTTCTCAAGTCCCTCTTTCATCGGACCCGCCCTTGCCATGCCGAGACGCCGGCCCATCTCCCCCTGGGATGCTCCGACTCCTACAGCTTCCCCTCGAGCCATGCCGTCAACATCTTCTGCGAGGCGACGATCATTTCGATGATCTACCCCCGGGCCACCCCCTATGCCTTTCTTTTCGCGACCCTCGTGGGATACTCCCGCCTCTACCTTGGCGTTCACTACCCCTTTGATGTGATGGGGGGGGCCCTTATCGGGGTGGCCACAGGAATGCTCGTCGTTCGGACCCTTTCCCGGATCCCGCTCTTGGCCCCGCTCTTTTCGGGTTCTTCTCGCCCATGACATCCTTTCTCCGATCCCTTTCGCCCCGGCGCTTTCTTCTGCTTGTCGGGGGGCTTCTCCTGCTTCCCACCCTCTTTCGCCTCTTCATGATCGGCCGATTCGATCTGGGAAACGACGAGGCCCACTACTTCATGTACGCCGCCCACCCCTCGGCCAGCTACTACGACCATCCGCTCATGGTGGCCCTTCTGATCCGGACGGGCATGGCCCTGGCCGGATGGAACGCCTTCGGAGTGCGCCTCTTTGCCCCGATTCTCTTTCTGCTTTCCACGATCCTCTTGACCATGATTGCCATCCGTCTCCGCCCCTCCCGGGCCATGGCCACGGGAAGCCTCCTGCTCATCAACGCTGTGCCTCTGTTCGGCTATCTGGGATCCATGCTGATCCTTCCCGATGCGCCCCTCTCGGTCTTCTGGCTCCTCCATATCCTCGTGGCCACCGTTCTTTTCTCCCGCTACGAGGAGCTCTCGCGGGGAGCACGCTTCGGGGGATGGCTCCTGCTGGGCGCCACCTTCGGCCTGGCCCTCCTTTCAAAATACAACGGGGTGCTTTTGGCGGTCGGAACCTTTCTCTTTTTGGCCTCATCGAACCGCCACAGACATTTTCTCCTCTCGCCGGCCCCCTATCTGTCCCTGGAAAGTGGGATTCTTGTGGCGACACCACTTTTTTACTGGAACGCAACCCATGGCTGGGCCTCCTTTGCCTTCCAGGGAAATCACGGGCTCGGCTCCTTCGAATGGCATTTTTCCTGGGTTCACTTCTATCAGATGGTCTTTGGCCAGCTGGGATATGTCTCGCCGATTCTCTTCATTCTCCTCGTTTACGCCCTCTGGTCTTTGAGGACATTCAGGTCGTCCCCTCCGGAGGGAGCCGATCCTGTCGCCCTCAGACTTTTATGGATCCTCTCTCTGGTTCCCCTTATCTTCTTCAATGCCATCGGCATCCTTCATCCGATTCTCCCCCACTGGCCGGCCATGGGCTACCTCACGGCCCTTCCTCTCCTGGCCCTTCTCTGGGGGGAGAAGAACCGCAGGCGGCTCTCCTCCTGGACCTGGGGAGGGATCCTCCTGGGAGTCACCCTCGCCCTCCTGACAACGCTTCAGCTCTTTTTCCGCCCCCTCGTTCTTCCCCCACAGGTTCCCCTCTGGGTGGACATCACCAACGACCTCTTCGGATTTCGCCAACTCGCCGGAGTCGTCCGGGAGGAGATGGCCCGCCATCCCGAGCGGGTGACACCGAATTTTTACTTTGCAAGCGAACACTTCAATACGGCGGATCTTCTGGCCTTTTATCTTGGCCAGCCATACCATACAATATGTCTGTCCCATGAGATCACCGGATTCGATTTCTGGACCGATCCCCACCGCTTTACCGGCGAGAACGGACTCTTCGTCTCCACCGACAAGTACCGGGTCGATCCGCGGACATTTTATCCTCCCGGAACCTTCGACCGGGTGATCCCCCTGAAACCTTTTGTGGTCATGAGACGAGGACATCCGGCCCGCATCTTCTACATGGACTGGCTGATCGGATTTCGCCAGGTTCCCTTCCGGACTCCCCCCTCGAAGAAAGGACATTCGTGACGGAACCGCTCCCGGGAGACGAGGGTCGCCCCTTTCTCCCCGAAAACTGGCGAGATTTCAGCCGGGAGGCCGGGGAGGGAAGTTTCCCCGTGGCCCTCGACTGTCGCCACTATATTGGGGACCGCCCCTGCCGCTTTGCCCGAACCTGCGAGGGGTGCCCCGAATATTCCCCTCAGGGCTTCCGGATTCTGGTGCTCAAGACCGGTGCCCTGGGGGACGTTCTCCGCACGACCATCCTCCTCGGAGGCATCCGTCGGGCCTATCCCCACTCCCACATCACCTGGATCACCGCTCCGGGAGCCGTTCCCCTCGTTCCGTCCTCACAGGTCGACCGGATCTGGACGCTCTCGGCCCCGACCCTTTTTCGGCTCCATGCGGAACGCTTCGATCTGGTCCTCTCCCTGGACAAGGAGCCCGAGGTGGCCGCCCTGGCCATGGTGGCCAATGCCCCGGACAAGAGGGGAATGGGTCTTGATGGTCGGGGCGCCGTCTATCCGTTCAACCCCGAGATGGCCTACTACTACCGTCTGGGGCTCGACAATCCGGAAAAGTTCCACGGCAACACCCGCACCTATCCGGACCTTCTGGCTCGGGCCGTGAGACTGCCCTACGACCCCGCCATCGACGACTACCACCTCGACATCTCTCCCCGGGACCTCGAAACGGCCCGTCGCCTTCTGGCGGGCCAAGGGCTCTCCCCCGACCTGCCCCTCGTCGGACTCAATACGGGAGCCGGGGGCGTCTTCGTCAACAAGGACTGGACAGTATTGGGCTACCTCGAACTGATCCGGGAGCTCGAAAAGGCCAAGATCCCCGTTCTCCTCCTCGGGGGAGACCGCGAGTCGACCCGAAATGCCGAAATCGCCCGCAGGATCACCAGCCCTTACGTCAAGGAGGCGGGACCCAATCTTTCTTTGGGGGTCTTTTCGGCGCTTGTCTCCCTTTGTTCCGTCGTGGTCACCGGGGATACGCTGGGGATGCATGTGGCCCTGGCCACGGGCCGTCCCGTCGTGGCCATCTTCGGCTCGACCCAGCCCCACGAGATCGAGCTCTTCGGCCGGGGGGAGAAGATCGTCACTCCGCTCTCCTGCGCCCCCTGCTACCGTCGCGCCTGCGACATCCACCCCTCCTGCATGGAGGTGATCGATGCCCGGCAGGTCTATGAGGCGGTGGTTCGCCAGCTCAAGGCGGCTCCCCTCCCGAAGAGGGAGAGGACGTCCCCGTGAGCGGAGAGGCCCTTTCCATATCAAACCAAACGTCTGGACCCCCGACCCTGACGCTGGCCCCCCTTCCCGGAACCCGGGCAATCTTCTCCGTGCCTCCCCGACGACCGGGTCTTCCGGCCCGGGTCCTGATGACCCTCCCCACCTACAACGAGTCGGGAAACATCGATGGGCTCCTCTCCCGGATCATCTCCCAGGGCGAAGACATCGGGGTTCTGGTCGTGGACGACCACTCTCCGGACGGCACCTCGGACCGGGTCCGGGCCTTCCAGAAGGAGCATGTGGCCCATGTCTACCTTCTGGAGCGGCTCGACAACAAGGGGAGGGGACCGGCCGGAATCGACGGCTATATCCAGGCCCTTCACATGGGAGTGCCCCTCATCGGGGAGATGGACGCCGACGGCTCCCACGCCCCGGAGGACCTTCCCACCCTTCTCTACGCGATCACCTCCGGCATGGGCGGCGCGATCGGCTCGCGGCTCGTCCCGGGAGGGCGGGAGGAGGGAAGAACCCTTGCCCGGAGGCTTCTCACCCGGGCGGCCAACCTCTATATCCGAGCCATTCTTGCGCTCCCTTACCGGGACGCCACCTCGGGGTACAGGGTCTTTCGCCGGGAGCTCCTCGAGGCCATTTCCTGGGATCAGCTTGAAAGCCGGGGCCCCTCCGTCCTCCAGGAGATCCTCTTGATCGTCCACCAGAATGGCCATCGGCTTGCCGAATGCCCCATCACCTTCCGGGACAGAGTCCTCGGCCAGTCCACGCTGAGTCGCCGCATTCTCCTCGACAGCCTGCGGATCATCCTGACCTTCCGGAAAAAGTACGGACGGGCCAAAGGCGGGGGGACACGCCCGTGACCCTCCGAAAAGAACCGGGCAAGCTTGTCCTGCTCCTCGCCGCCTTTTTTTTCCTCTTTCACCTGGTGCTGGGGCTCAAGGCGGGGCTCGTGGCCGACGAGGCCTACTACTGGATCTGGTCCCTGCACCCCCAAATGAGCTACTTCGACCATCCTCCGGGGATTGCCTGGACCATCGCCTTCTTTACCCACCTCTTCGGAACGAATCCCCTGGGAATCCGGATGGCCGCCCTCCTGATCTCCGCGGCCATCTCCTTCCTTCTTTACAAGATGGGCAAGGAGTTTTTGAAGGATCGCTGGGCGGGAGCCTGGGCAGTCCTTTTCGTCTCGTCCTCCCTTCTTTTTTCCGCCGGGGCCTTCATCATCACCCCCGACTCCCTGGTCATCTTTTTCTTTGCCCTCACCCTCTGGCAGTTCTACCACGCCCTGGAGACGGGAAGCGGACGCTCGATGGGGCTTTCGGGCCTCTGGTTCGGACTCGGTCTGCTGTGCAAATACACCATGGTTCTTCTGGGGCCCCTCCTCTTTCTCTACCTTCTGGCCTCTCCCAAGCGCCGGGCGTGGCTTGCCCGTCCCTCCCTCTGGGGATCGCTTCTTCTGGCAGTGGCTCTCTTTACTCCGGTCATCCTCTGGAACCGCTCCCACGACTGGGCCTCCTTCCGGTTCCAGTGGCACCACGGGATGGAGGCGCATCAATACTCTCCCCTTTCGGGTCTTCTGGACTATCTCGGAGCTCAGTTCGGGGTCATGACGCCGATCGTCTACCTGATCCTGATTGCCGCCGCCTTCTGGGGAATCCGGGAGATCCGGAGGAACCCCGCCGGCCCCCTTTTTTACTTCTGGATCACCTCCTATCCCATCCTTCTTTTCTTCGCCTATTCGAGCCTCAAGGCCAAGGTCGAGGCCAACTGGCCGGTGGAGGGCTACATCGGCGCCTTCCTCGTCGCCGGGGCCATGGTCTCCTCCTGGTCCTTTCGTCCGGCCCTCCTGAAGACCGCTGCGGTGGGGGCCGGCCTCGGGATCCTGGCCACCCTTGCCGTCGGGGTTCAGATCTTCTGGCCGGTGATCCCCATCGATCCGAACGTGGACCCCACCGGACGGATGGCGGGATTCGGCACGGAGGACCGGATGATCCGGAAGATGGTTGCGACCCTCCCGCTTTCCCGGCGTCCCGTCGCATGGATCGTCGAAGGCTATCCCAACACCTCCTTGCTGAAATTCCGGGAGTACGGCCGCACCCCCGTCTACCAGGTCCGTCCCAAGCGGCCCTTTCGGACGACGGTCCTTCCGGGCACCGTCGCCAAAAGATTGGTGGGTCACCCCGTTCTCCTGGTCCAGAACGGCCCCCACGGGGGATTCGTCCATGAAATCGGCCGGACCCTGGGAGAGACGATTTATCTGGGGACGATTCTCGTCCCCCGCCGGGGGGCTTCGGACCAGAGCCCCATCATCGAATCGGACGTCTACCTGATCCCCTCGTTCAAAGACGGACTTTCGACGCTGCCTCCGCCTTTTCTCAAGGTCTTCTAGCGGAGAGATATCGCAAGTTTGCCACCATGTCTTGCCTCATGAGATGCAAGACCACACCATCACCGCCCTTTTGCAAGGAGAATTCATGGCACAGCCCTCCCAGGAAATCCGACGCGCATTGATCAGCGTCTCCGATAAAACAGGCATCGACGGCTTCGCCAAACGCCTGGCCGCCGCGGGCGTTGAAATCCTCTCCACCGGGGGGACGGCCGCAACCCTTCGTTCGGCCGGCGTTGCCGTCACCGATGTCGCAAGCGTCACGAACTTCCCCGAGATCCTCGGCGGACGGGTGAAGACCCTCCATCCCAAGATCCACGGGGGGATCCTCGGGAAGAAAAAGGACCCCGGCCACCAGGCGGAGATGAAGACCCACGGAATCACCCCCATCGATCTCGTCTGCATCAACCTCTATCCCTTCGAGAAGACGGTGGCCAAGGCCGGAACGACCCTCGACGAGGCCTGCGAACAGATCGACATTGGCGGTCCCGCCATGGTCCGAGCCTCCTCGAAAAATTTCCAGGATGTCGTCATCTTAGTGGATCCGGCCGACTACGAGCGCATTCTCGCCCTCATCGAGTCGAAGAGCTCCATTCCTCTGGAGCTTCGCCAGGAGCTGGCCGCCAAGGCCTTCCGGATGACCTCCGCCTACGATGCGGCGATCACAGCCTATCTCTCGGGGGCACCGAAGGACGGCTTCCCGGAGATCTTCCGCCCGACATTTACCTTGGCCCAGACTCTCCGCTACGGAGAAAACCCCCATCAGAAGGGCGCCTTCTACCGCTCCTCCGATCCTGCCGACTTGGGTGTGGGCACGGCCGTCAAGCGTTGGGGCAAGGAGCTCTCCTACAACAACGTGCTCGATGCCCATTCGGCGCTGGCCCTGGTGAAGGAGTTTTCCGGCCCCGCCACCGTGATCGTCAAGCACAACAACCCCTGCGGCGCCGCCACCGGCAATTCCCTCCTGGACACTTACTGCAAGGCGCGGGATACCGATCCCGTCTCCTCCTTCGGAGGCGTGGTCGCCATGAACCGGACGGTCGATGGGGAGACCGCCCGGGAGATGGCCAAGATCTTTCTCGAGGTGGTCATCGCTCCCGGATTTTCTCCGGAGGCCCTCGAGGTTCTGACCAAGAAAAAGGACATTCGCCTCCTCGAGGCACCCGAAGCCTTTGGGGGCGGGGCAGGGGAGAAGGAGATCCTCGAGCTCCGCTCGGTCTCGGGGGGACTTCTCGTTCAGACCCCGGACAGGATCGTCATGCCCTCCCGGGACAAGGTCTCCTTTGCCACCAAACGGATACCTACCGACAGCGAATGGGAGGATGCCCTCTTTGCCTTTACCGTCGGCAAGCATGTGCGATCAAACTCCATCATCCTGGTCAAGGACCGGGTGACCGTCGGGATCGGGGCGGGTCAGATGAGCCGGGTCGACTCGGTGAGGCTCTCCGGCATGAAGGCCAACCGGACCACCCACGGAACGGTCCTGGCCTCCGACGCCTTCTTTCCCTTCCGCGACGGGATCGACGAGGCGGCCAAGCTCGGCGTGGCCGGAATCGTGCAGCCCGGGGGATCGATCCGGGACAAGGAGGTCTTCGAGGCCGCCGACGAATACGGGATGTTCATGATCCTGACGGGTGTCCGCCACTTCAAGCACTGATCCCACGGGGAAAGGACTGACGATGGAAAAGACGATCGGGGTGATCGGCTCGGGAGGCAGAGAACATGCTCTGGTCTCGGCCCTCCAGCGCTCCCGTACAAAATCGCGCCTCATCCTTTTTCCGGGAAACGACGGAATGGAGGGAGTGCAGCGCGCTCCGGCCCTTTCGGAGGATCCTCGCCTGGCGGCCAAGGCCATTGCCGAGGCCGGATGCGGACTCGTGGTGGTGGGCCCGGAAAAGCCCCTGATGGACGGTCTGGTGGATGCCTGTCTGGAGCGGGGAATCCCGGTGGTGGGCCCCACCGCTCGGGCCGCCCGGATCGAAGGCTCCAAGACCTTTGCCAAGGCGCTGATGGAACGGGCCGGGATCCCCACCGCCCCCTGGAAGACCGTCACGAACCGGGAGGAGGCCCAGGAGTGCCTCAAACGATGGGGGCTGCCGCTGGTCTTCAAGGCCGACGGCCTGGCCCAGGGAAAGGGGGTCTCGGTGGTCTCCACCCGCGAGGAGTGGGAGGAGGCTCTTGGCCGCTACCTCGACCGCAGGGAGGTTCCGGGCGGGGAGGTGGTCTTTATCGAAAAGGCCCTCTCCGGACCGGAGGTCTCGTTCATCGTGGCCACCGACGGAAAGACCTTCGTGCCCTTTCCCACGGCCCGGGACTTCAAGAGGATCGGGGCCGGGGACAAGGGGCCCAATACCGGCGGAATGGGAGTGCTGACTCCCGTTCCCGGCTGGAGTGACGGCGATCAGGCGAGGGCCTGCGAGATCATCGAGCGCTGCCTGTGGGGGCTGGCCAAGGCCGAGGCTCCTTTTTCGGGCTTTCTCTATGCCGGCCTCATGATGACCGAGGAGGGTCCGTCTGTGCTTGAATTCAATGCCAGGATGGGGGATCCCGAGGCCCAGATCCTCTTTGAATCCCTAGGGGAGTCCGCACTTCCCCTGATGGAGGAGATTGCCGCCGGGGATCTCAAAAAACACTGGACGATCGCCCCGTCACCCCGGGTAGGCGTTGTCCTGGCCTCGGCCGGCTACCCGGAAAAACCCCTCACCGGGGATCCAATCGAAGGTCTTCCGCCTGTCGGGACGACATTTCCCGATGGGGCCATTTACTTCGCCGGTGTGGAACGAAAGAACGGCGTTCTCTGCGCCTCCGGCGGTAGGGTCCTGACGTCCGTGGGTCGCGGGGAGACCCTTGCGCGCGCCCGGGAGGCCGCCTACCGGATCATGGGAACGATTCGACTTAAGGGCGGACAGGTCCGCCCCGATATCGCCCTCCGGGAAACATCCGAGGAGGGAAACAAAAAGCCCGAGGAAAAAGGGTAGGGGAGTGGGGCCGCCCGTCTTTCCTGCCCTCCTCCATACGCCCGGCTGGAGCGCCATCCGGCAATGGCTGAGGCAGGGAGGAGTTCTGGGCTTCCCGGCGGAATACGCCTATGCCCTCTCAGAGGTGCCACTCTGGAGAAATCAGGAAGACGCCCAACGTCTCTACCGAATCAAAGGTCGCCCCGCGGGAAAGCCGGTTCTCTATATGGCGGGGAGTCTTGAGGTTGTCGCCCGATTTGCCTTTCTTCCGAAGGGTGGGAGCCGGGGACGTTTTCTGGCGGATCCCCCCAGATTCCGGACCTTTCTTCTTCCCGCCACGCCTCTGGCGGTCTCGCTCGGCATGTCCAAGAACGGGAAGGTCGCCTTCCGCATTCCCCCCGACCCGATCCTCCGGCAATTCCTTGTCTTTCTTGATGCTCCCCTTTCTGGCACAAGCCTCAACCCCTCGGGCCAGCCTCCCCTGACTCGCCCCGAAGAGATCCAAAGAGTCTTCCCCGATCTTGCCCTTGTCGACGGAGGGTTTCGACCGGGCTTCCCATCCTCTCCCATCGTCGATCTCTCAACCCTCCAGCGGCGCGTTCTTCGAGGCTCCTGGCGGCAATTTTCATCCCCGGGGAGAGGCGGGTCATAGGTTCAGCCCTCCGCTTCTTCTTTTTGGAGCTCCCTCGTGGCAAAAAAACGAAAAAGCCGAATCTTTCAAAAAAACGAGCCGACGCCTCGACCTGGAATCCGGAGGCCGCCGATTCCGGGAGGCTTCCCCATGCGCTCCCGCCAGGCCCGACGGGAGAAGGATGCACGGCACCGGCAATGGGAGGAGGGGGACGAAAAATAGATTGACACTTCAAATTATCAACAATAATATATAAAGTATAAAATATTCCGGATTGGACGATACCTTTTTGGTCCGGAGACCGACATGCCCGAGACGGGAGTGCGCTCCCTCTATCCTCGATTTTCAGAAGACCGGCTCAAAGCCGCCCTCGGCGATACACCCGTTGTCCTGCTCATCGGACCCCGTCAGGCCGGAAAAAGCACTCTCGTTCAGCAGTTTTCCATCGTGGATGACCGCACCTACCTGACTCTCGACGATCAGAATGTCCTTCTTTCGGCCAAGCGGGATCCCGAAGGCTTGGTGTCCTCACGACAAAGGTTCACGATCGACGAAATTCAACGGGCTCCCGATCTTCTTTTGGCCATCAAAAAATCCGTTGACCAGGACCGGCGACCCGGACGATTTCTCCTGACCGGATCCGCCGACATCATCACTCTTCCCACCGTGTCCGAAAGCCTTGCCGGGAGAATGGAAATCATTTCATTGCTCCCTCTGTCGCGTGCGGAGATCACTGCCACCCCTCCGTCATTTCTGAAAATGGCCTTTGATGGACGGCTTCCGGAGATTTCTCTTGGCGATGATGGAACATCGATCCAAGACTCGGTCCTGACCGGGGGATACCCCGAACTTCTCACCCGAACGGACCCCGAACGGCGAATGCGATGGGCCAAAAGCTATCTTGACGCCTTGTTCTCTCGGGATGTCGGCGAGATTTCGGGGATCGAAAAGCATGAAACCCTCTCCCGACTTTTTCGGCTTGTCGTCTCCCGGTCCGGACAAATTCCGAACTTTACGCAATGGGGAGGAACCCTGGGGCTCAATGACAAGACCGCAAAGCAGTATGTCTTTCTCCTGGAACAGCTCTTTTTGGTCCACCGCCTCGAACCCTGGCAGACAAACCTCTCCTCGAGAATCCTGAAAAGCCCCAGGATCTATGCCCTCGACTCAGGACTTCAATCCCTTGCAACAGGACTCACCCGGGAGAGGCTCGACCGAGATCGCTCGCTCTACGGATCGCTTCTTGAGACATTTGTGGTCTCTGAGATCAAGAAACAGTCCGAGTGGTACTCCGAAAGTCTGTTTTTAAGCCATTACCGGGACAAGGAGCAGAACGAAGTGGATCTTCTCTGCGAAGATCGGTCCGGCCGGATTGTCGCGGTCGAAATCAAGGCGAGCACGAACGTCACACCGGAGGACCTTCGTGGATTGAGAAAGCTTCGGGGAATTCTTGGAGAGCAGCTTGTCCTTGGACTCATTCTCCATGAAGGGAAACTCACTCTTCCTTTGGGAGACAATATTTATGCGGCTCCTGTGTCGGTTCTCTGGGGAAAAGGGGGATGAATGTGAGAGTTAAGTTGACTTATTGTATACCAACTGTATTTCATCTCTTACCGCAAATAATGTACATTATGTAAACACAAAACGAAAAAACTTGCCCCTTGGCAGCGATGTCCGGGCTTCTCAGCTTCGAATGCTGAACCCTCGATCCTTTCAAGTTACTAACACATATTACTATTCTTTGGATAAATAGAATATTCCTGCATGTTATGCTAATGTGAATTCAGGAACGGCACAATGAGTTTCAGAGAATGTTTCGCTAACATTCACTCTCTGAAAAATCGCTTAAGGAGCAACGATGAAAAGAATGATCGCGTTGTCCATCGTGGCAGTGGCTCTCAACGGGTGGATTGGGGAAAAAGCGATGGCCCAGCCCCTTGTTCCGCTTCCGCCCTCCCCGCCTGTTCCCCTGTCTAATTTGCAAACCCCCGCCAAGGTTGCCCTCGGCAAAAAGCTCTTCTTTGACCCGAAACTTTCCGTCAATGGCTCCATCAGTTGCGCTTTTTGTCATATGCCCAAGGCCGGCTTTGCCGATCCACGCCCCGTTTCAATCGGTGTGGGAGGAAAGCGCGGGGGGCGAAATGCCCCATCGGCACTCAATGCCGCCTATCTCGATCGCCAGTTCTGGGATGGTCGAGCCGGGAGTCTTGAAGAGCAAGCCATCGGCCCCCTGACCAATCCTGTCGAAATGGAAAACCCGACGAACCAGAGCGTTGTTGACAGACTTCGCAAGATCCCCTTTTATCACCGATCCTTTCGGGAGGTCTTTGGAGGAGATGTGTCCATTGACCGGATCGGTGAAGCCATTGCCGCTTACGAACGGACTCTTCTGACACCGAACACGCCCTACGACCGATATCTGATGGGAGAAAAGAAAGCCCTCTCTCCAAGCGCTCAAAAAGGCTTTCTTCTCTTCAAGGGAAAGGCCCGTTGCGTTCTCTGCCATTCAGGGGCTCTTCTTACCGACCAGTCCTATCACAATCTGGGGGTTCCCCAGATGGGAACGCTCTCCACCGATGTCGGCCGCTATGCCATTTCGCATGACCCTGCCGACAAGGGTAAATTCCGTACCTCGCCCCTACGAAATGTGGCGCTCACCTCTCCCTACATGCATGATGGGGCCTTCAAGACTCTCAAGCAAGTTGTAGACTTTTACAACAAGGGGGGAGGAAAATCCCCTTTCAAAACAAAGGATCCACTTCTACAGCCCCTTCACCTGACGAAACAGGAAAAAATCGAACTCGTGGACTTTCTGCTGGCGCTCAACGGAGAGACGGTCTCCCAAAAGAATCAGCCTTAACGTCAAAGCGATCTTTTTTCTGAATGATGTGACCAAATTGAGGGAAGACATATCGGCATTCTCGAGCTCATTAGCCCTTTAAAGCTCTATCACTACTTTAGAGATCTTCTCCAAATCATTCTGACAAGCGTCTATGACCTGATTCGCCAGACGCTCTCCAGAAAGATCTCACTCCATTTGTATCTTCACGCCATCGTCACTGCTGGACTCAGCGCTTTGCCTATTATTACCGTGGTGGCCCTTCTCGTGGGTGCCGGGGTGGTGGCGGAAACAGGCATCGAACTCCCCAAGCTCGGCATCCAGAACCTTGTAGGAACGATCGTCCTACATGTCATCTTCGGGATCGTCGGCCCCTTTGCAACTGCCCTCATTGTCATTGCCCGATCAACATCAGGACTCGCCGTCGAAATCGGAAACATGCGCGTGTCAGGAGAACTCGACACGATTGAAATGCTGGGAGTCAACCTTTCTTATCTCATCATTACTCCCAATATCATTGGAATCATTGTCTCCACGATCGCGTTGACCTTTTATTTTGGTATCATTGCCATGGCAGGGGGATTTGCCATGGCACTCATGGGTCTCTCCATGCCTGTCGCGACTCTTGTCCGCATGATTGAAATGAATATTCGCCTCTCTGATCTCATGCTTCCCCTTCTTGAAGGACTCTTTTACGGACTGATCATCTCCTCCGTAAGCGTCTATCATGGGTTGCGGGTAAAACGATCGGCCAGGGAGGTCCCGACAGAAACACGGCTGGCTCTGGTGAGCGCTTTGGCCCTCTCCACCGTGGCACTGAGTCTCTATCTGATCTTTTCTTCCATGACATAAGGTGGGACGGATTCCATATATGCGTCATCCTTCCCACAGGAGATCTCGTGGACACCTTGATTGAATTTCAGAATGCCGCCATCGGATACGCTCAGAGGGAGCCACTGATCTTTCCTCTCACCTTCTCGATAAAAAAGGGCGAGCATACTCTGATCATTGGAGAGAGCGGTGTGGGGAAGTCGGCGCTTGTCAAAACCATCATGGGCATTCTCTGCGTCTGGGAAGGGCAATATCAGGCCTTTGAGCGGGAGATGACGGATCCCCCCGCCGTATTGCTTTCCTATGTACGAAAAAAAATTGGACTTCTTCCCGATCGGGGCATTTTGATTCAAAACATGACGATATTTCAGAATATTGTCCTGCAACTCAAGTATGGACACTCGCTGGGAGCCGAACGGATCATGGAGCGCATCGACTCCTACCTTGAGGAGTTCGAACTGCATCCGCTCCTTCCCCTCTATCCCTGCGACCTGAACACGGATCAAATAAAAAAGATTGGCTTTGTCAGAGCCATTGTGAACAACCCCGATCTTCTGATTCTCGACGACCCCTACGAAGGGCTCGATGACCACGGGATCAGGCGTATCAACGAAGCTCTCCATAGAATTGTCGACACCGGAAATACCACCGTCCTGCTCTTGTCACGAAAGCGCATTTTACCCGCGCCGTTTTTCAAAAATATCGAATATCTGACACCAAAAGGTTTCGGAGTCTCTGAAGCCTTCGTTCCGGCATGATGAGAAGAGAGCCGATCGAAGGACAAAGATCTCAGGCATCGACCACGAGGAAGGAGAGGCTGAGGGGCCAAGGTCCTAACCGGACAAACCTTTAGGGTTCCCAGTAAATAACGATGAAATTACATCATGCCCATCAGTCCAATGAAAAGAAGATTGAACAGCTCGCAGGGATATTCCTCCTTGTTCCGCTGATTGGATTCATCTTCGGCCTCTATGAAATCGGCGTCCATCAGCATGTTTTCGACAAGCGATTCTTTCTCTATACCGTCCTCGATCAGACCTATGGCATTGTTCCGGGAACACCGGTGAAGCTCGCAGGTCTTGATGTGGGAGAGGTGGATTCTGTGGACTTCACCAAACTGAACCAAATCAAGGTTTCCATGAAAATTCTCAAAAAATATAAGAACCTCATCCGGAAAGACTCTTTTGTTACCGTAAAGAAGTCTGGAATCATCTCCGGTGACGTCTCCCTTCGAATCAGCATTGGAACCCCCTGGCTCCCTGAAATCGCGAACAAAGCCAGTATCCGTGCCGAGACCCCCCTGACCATGGAACAGATCATGGCAAAACTCAATCCGACAATCATCGATCTTCAACGGATTGTCCGAAACATTGCGGATCTGTCCAGCTCCATCGACCGGGGCAAGGGAACCGTGGGAGCAATTCTCCGGAAACAGGAGATCTACGACGAACTTCAGAAGACCACACTCAATGTCAAAGAGACCTCGGAAAACATTAAGAACATGAGCTCTGACCTCCCTGCCCTTATCAAGAAACTGCAGGGAATCGCCGACGACGTTAAAAAAGCGACGCCTCGACTCCCCGAGATCACACAAAAGACGACAACCGTCCTCTCGGCTACCGACAGAACAGTGAATACCACTCAGACAATTCTCAACGGAGTCAAACAGAGTTGGCCGGTCAAGAACATGATCCCACCGCCCCCTCCCCCGATTGATGCCATCGGACAGGGACAGCGCACTCCCCTCCCCCTGCCGACAATCGGGAGCGGAGGAGCCCATCCATGACCGTATTAAAAGAACAATTGAAGGTTGGGGTTATCCTTGGAACGACTCTTTTTCTTTCTGCGTGCGGGGGAACGTCCATCGAACACCCGAATCGGCTTCGGGCAGCCGAACACTTGGGCAGCGCGCAGGAGCTTCTTCGAAAGAACCACCCAGGACAGGCCATTCTCTCGGTAAAGAAGGCCCTAGCCCGCCATCAAATGTCGGCAGACTTCCCTGCCACGATTTCAGACATGAACCGCCTCGCCAGACTGAGAATCCTGACCGGAAGATATGACAGGGCCAGCGAATGGATCGATCGCGCCCTTTTTCTTGAGGCTCTGGGAGAGTTCCCTGCACTTAAAGCTGAAACACTACTTCTCGGCGCAGAAATAGCCCCTCCCGATTCGGCCAACCATTGGATTGCCGAAGCCCAAAAGAATATCACCAGCCTCGCAGGGACCCAAGGGAATGGGCGCCAGCGGCTTCTCTCCCGTCTTTATCAAGTTCAGGGGGAACGTCTCTCACTGCAAAAGCACTATCGCCCGGCGGTGGATCTCTATAAAAAAGCCCAGTCGATCGACGAGGCCCGGGGGGATGAGCTGAGCCAGGCGACAGATCTTGCCGGAATAGGACGGAACGCACTGCTTTCAGGAACGATGGGGGAGGCACAAAAGGCTTTTGGGAAGGCACGAAAGATTGACCAATCTTTGCACAACCCTTCGGGTCTGGCCTTCGATCTCGAGGGGTTGGCCCTGGTCCACCTTGCCGAGAAAAACTATCGAGCCGCAGCGCGAGAGCTGATGACTGCCTCGGGAATCCAGGAGGCTCTTGGCCACAAAAAACGGGCACAAAAGGACATTGAGTCCATTAAAACATTTTCGGCAAAAATTGGGGCGCTCCCGCAGGAGGAGCTCCAGACCATACTGGATGGGTGGGGAAAATCGGGGGAGCCTCAAGAATAGTAAAAGGTTCCATCAACTGATCCCTGTCCTTCGACCTTATGAAGAATTTGTTCGAAGAATGTCCCCACCGAAGGAGCCAGGTCGATTGGGTAGGGGACAATGACTCCTCGGTAGTGGAGACCTTTTTCCAGTGTCCTTGAGCTCGAAAACTTCGACAGCGATCTCATGATTCGGCTCAAAACCGCCTGGCTTTCTGTCTCCCCTGCTTCAAGAACCTGGACGAGAAGGAGGTCGGGCCGGGGTCTCATCACCCAGTCAGTCGGCCGAAGAGTGGAAGAGATGGCGCCTGTAAACTTGGACCAGGCGGTTTCCAGAGGGGCCGCTCCGTAACGTTTTTCGACCTCATCTTGATTGTCCACCCGAAATGCAATGATGGAAAAGGAAATGCCCATTTTCTTTGTCTTGGCCAGCTCCTCCATCAGACGATTCATGGTGGCGCGATAGTCGAGGGATCCGGTGGCGTCCCGCGTTGTCAGCGTCGGATCGCTCCCTGACGTCTCCTGGCGGCCGATCAGGGATTTCAAAAGGTGCAGCGACTCCCGCAAGCTTTCCTGCCAGTTGTCGGGAGGGCGAGAGACCATCATTTCAACCAAAAGCACGCAGAACTCGCCACCGTCGGCGCCGAACGGATAGACCCAAGAGTCGACCATGGCGCTGTTGCCGGCTTTGGCCACAGGAGTCAACGTTCGCAATGGACTGGTAAAGACGACCTCCGGCGGTGACACAGCGGTCCCCCTGAGGCTAAAGTCCTCTCCGTTGCTGACGCCACAGATCCGGAACTGATCGTCGGGTTCATCGTAGCGAAAGAGGGTCAGCCGGGCCGATCGTCCGCCTGCCCCGAGTGCCACGCGAAGCGAATCGAGAACGCTGTCCATCTGCTTGACAGCCTTCTCCGGAGGAATCTCCCTGCCACTTCGAACATTCTCCTCGGCGGCCTTGATGACCTCCTTGAGGGGAGCGGGGGCGACAACGGAGGTTCCATATCCCCCTCCCCCATACTTTCCCGCATTTTCACGGACGAGTTCCATGCCTTCTCGGATCTTCCGGTTCTGTCGACTGATGATCATGAAAAAAGCAATTCCCCCCCCCACAAACATGATTCCCGCAAGGGAGATGAGAATGGGATGGCTTTTAAGGGATTGTTCCCAGAGTGGCTCCGAGGAATTTTCCTCCCCGGACGAGAGACCCAAATCGTTTCTCAGGTACTTTTCAGACTTCTTCAGATCGTTGATGCTCGCCTTCATTCCAAAAGGAGTGCGCATCTCTCCCCCACAGGGGGTGCACGGAGAGCCGTCACCCCTCGTAAAGGGAGCCGGGCGCCCTAGGCTGAAAAAAAAGATGAAAAGCAAAACCCAGAATCCGTATCGTGTCATGCCATCCTCTCACCGGGAGATTCTTTTTTCCTTACACAGGCTCTTCGGAACAATTTCTCACTCCCTGAATCTCATCGGGGCAATTAGCCTTCCGGCTTGACTCCCATGAGAATTTCCCTTTTCTTCAAGATCTTCGGCCTTTCCCTTCTGATCGCGGCTCCCCCTCTTTTGATCGGGGCGATTCTTCTGGAAAAATCGATTCTTCTCGAGACGCGACAGCAGCTTCAGTCCGACAATCTTCTTCTCATGAGGGAGCTATCCCGCTCCCTGGCGATGCCGCTTCTCAACGGAGACCGCCTTGGCATCGAAGACAACCTCTCCGTCTTTGAGCACGCCAAAGGGGTTCTCGACATTCAGGTCCTCGACCGAAACGGCCATCTGATGGGAGAGCTCTTTCCCCATCATAGCCCGGATAGCCCTCAAAGCAAAAATTCTTTGTTGCTAAACTCTTCAAAAAATTCACAGAACGGATCCTTCCCGGAGACCAACCCCCATCATCGCCTCGACCTCCGAACTCGGATCACCTTCCAAGGACTCCCGGTCGGACATCTTATTCTTTCCATTTCCGACACTCCCTACCGAAAGGTCCAAAAGAACATACGAGAAACCTTTCTCCTTCTGGGAGGAGGAAGTGTCGCACTGGCATTGGCGGGATCCCTCATACTCGCCGCCTTTCTCTCTCGCCCTATCAGGGAGCTTCGCGACGCTGCCCTTCGGCTCATCAAAGGCGAGTTTTCACCGGTTGCCCCTCCTGTCATCGCGGATGAAACCAGCGATCTCGTCACCGCATTCAACAGCATGGCGCAGGAGATTCTCCATAAGGAGCTGCTTGAAAAAGCTCTGGCCCGATATGTCTCTCGTGATGTCGCCGAATCCCTGATTCTTCACCCCGAACGCATACACCTTGGAGGTGTTCGCCAGGAAGCGGTCATTCTTTTTTGCGATATCCGGAATTTTACACGTCTTTCCTCAAAACTTGCTCCGGAAGAGGTGGTGGAGATCCTCAACAGCTACTTCGATGCCTTCATCGACCTCGTCTTTCGATACCACGGCTCCGTAAACAACATCATGGGTGACGGGCTCATGATCATTTTTGGCATTCCTGAGTTTCTTCCCAGCCATCCGGAGCTTGCCGTCGCCTGTGCCCTTGAGATGAGAGCGACAATCGAGACCCTTTCATCGGAGCGGATCCACGCCGGGAAGCCCCATGTGGACTTTGGATTCGGACTGCATATCGGATTTGGAATCCTCGGCAACATCGGATCCCGCAACCGGATGGAGTATACTGTGATAGGAGACGCTGTGAATATCGCCTCAAGGATCGAACAGGAGGCTTCAGCGGGAGAGATTCTTATTTCCAGAGATATCTTACAACGAATCCCCGAAGAAAAACGCCCGACAATCCGTGACAAAAGATCCCTCTCTCCTGACGGAGTCGACCATACCCTTGAGGTCTATGTCGTCTAACCCTTTGCTTTCCCTTCCCGCCGGCTCGAGAATGGGAAAGACAACACCTATTGGACCTATCCTCTCCCCCCTCTTGTGGGGAGGAGTCTTTATATTCCTGCCGCTCCTGATTTCGGGCTGTACCTCTCCGGAATCCCCTCCTCCGATCCCGCCTCCCCCCTCTCTGCACCCCTCCCGTGCCAGCGTCGACCGAGTGATGTCGGCGTTAGTGTCCGGAGATTTTTCTCAAGCAACAATGCTGCTCAAAAAAATGCCGTCCTCTCAGGAGAAGACACTCCTCACTTCTCTTTTGGCTGATGATGAGAAAAACGAGGCCTTGCGCCAAGCGGTGGCATCACTCTCTCGCCCCTCAGCACAGGATCTGAATCTGAGATTGGAACGCCTCTACGCCCTTTCACACAAGAGCTACTCCTCCCTTTTTCGCTCCCTCTCCCTCCCCCGCCAAGAGAAAATACTTCGCGAAATGATCGCTCACGGGAAGGAACGTCTCGCCATTCGCACCCTCCGACACACTCCATCCATGACGGGGGCAAAGAGCGCCTTGATCGCCGAGGCCTATGCCCAGTGGGCCAAACGCCGGGAAGGGGAGAGTCGGCTCTATGATGCCCTGGGGCTGGCCAGACAGGCCTTGAAGATTGACCCCGGCAATCCTCTGGCCGCCGCCATTGTGAAGAGGATCGAACACCTGAGGAAGCAGAAGGTCACCCAAGGTCTTCTGGCTTACCGCCACCGACATCTTCATCAGGCGATACATCTGTGGGAGGAGGCCCAGGCCATTGACCCTTCCAAAAAAGAGCCAAAAAGGTATATTCTCAAGGCTCGAGCCATTCTCGAGAAAATTCGATCCCTCGCCTCACCCCAAAAATAGGAGAGACAGTGGAACCCACACTCAATGCGGAATGGTACACCGATCCCATATGCTCCTGGAGCTATGCGGCGGAGGCCGCCATGGAGACATTCAGGAGCCATTTTGGATCCCGCCTCGCCTTTCACCACCGGCTCCTGCCTCTTTATCAGGATTTGAACCGTTTTCTCTCCGGCCACGGACTCAAATCGCAGGCGGAGTTTGCCAGCAAGATCGTCAAAGTCTCTCGCCTGACAGGGGTGGCCATGACCCCTCGCCTCTGGGAATCGGGAAAAGCCCCGCAGTCCTCGGAAGACTGCTGCCGATATGCAAAAGCTGCCTTGCTGACAGACCCGGTGAAAGGCCATGTCTTTCTGGCGCGAATGCGTGTTTTGGCCTTTGTCGAAGGAGAGCCGATCGGTGACCCGAAGGTGCTTCTTAAGGAAGCCGCCCGCCTTGGCTTCAATGACAAAGACCTCGAAAGACGAGCCGACAGTGCCGAGGTCCGAGCCGCACTGCAGGACGATGTGGAAAAGGGAAAATCGGAAGGGGTCACGACCCGCCCGACCATGATTCTGACGAACGAAGGGGGAGACAGGGTCTTTATCGGAGGACTCCGCGATGCCGCCCTCTTCATCAAAGCGGGGGAGACCCTCTTGGCCGAAGATGCCTGAGAAAGGAATGAGTCCGGTGAACGATCCCGTCATTGGCATCGTCATGGGAAGTCAAAGCGACTGGGAGACGATGCAGGGAGCCTCCCAGATCCTCGATCGCTTTGGGGTCCCCCACGAATGCCGTGTCGTCTCGGCTCACCGCACCCCTCTCGACATGGTTGAGTATGCCAAGGGGGCCGCCGCCCGGGGTCTCAAGCTCATCATTGCCGGAGCCGGGGGAGCCGCCCATCTGCCCGGAATGATTGCCTCCCTCACTCCCCTTCCCGTCCTCGGGGTGCCGGTTCCCACTGTTCACCTTGGCGGAGTCGACTCCCTCTATTCGATCGTTCAGATGCCTAAAGGCGTCCCTGTGGCGACCTTCGCCATTGGAAAGGCCGGCTCGACCAACGCCGGACTTTTTGCCGTTTCGATGCTGGCAATATCGAACCCGACGCTCCTGCGGAAAGTTGAAGAATACAAGGCAGAGCTTGTGGAGCAGGTTCACCAGATGACCCTTCCCAGACCGTAGGAGCCTTGACTCCGTGATCAGACCTGGCGCAACACTCGGTGTTCTGGGAGGGGGACAGTTGGGCCTTTTTTTTGTCCTCTCTGCCCGACGCATGGGGTACAAGACGGTAGTTCTCGACCCCGATCCCACCGCCCCCGCCATGGCGGCGGCCGACCGTTCCATCGTTTCTCCCTACGATCAGGAGAAATCCCTCCGGGATCTCTCCGAAAGCTGCGCCGCCATCACCACCGAATTTGAAAGTGTTCCGGCCCGATCCCTCGAATTCCTCGCCGACCGCGGCGTCGTTCGCCCCTCGCCCCTCTCTGTCGCCACCTGCCAGGATCGCATCCTCGAAAAAAACTTTCTGTCAAAAAATGGATTTTCCACCGCCCCTTTTCTTGTGGTTAGCCGGGAATCCCCCCCCTCCCCGGTCACTGTGCAGCCCCTTCTTCCGGGAATTCTTAAAACGGCCCGAGAAGGCTATGACGGGAAAGGACAGTGGCCTGTCGGATGTGTCGAGGATCTCACCAGGCTTCTTTCCTCCGCTCCGGGCCCTTTCGTCCTGGAAAAGCGCCTCGACCTTGCGCGCGAGTTCTCTCTCCTGATCGTCCGGGGAGCCGATGGCGAGACACGTCTCTACCCGGTCGCCGAGAATGTCCACGAGGGAGGAATCCTCCATCTTTCATCGGTCCCGGCAGACCTCTCGCACGATCTGATAAAAGAGATCCGGGACATCGGAACAGCCATCGCTCACACATTGGACTACACAGGTATTCTTGCCGTCGAATATTTTCTGGACAGGTCAGGAGGTCTTTTCGTCAACGAACTGGCCCCGCGCCCCCACAATAGCGGCCACTACACCATGGATGCCTGCCTTGCCAGCCAGTTCGACCAGCAGGTTCGAACCCTTTGCGGCCTTCCCCTTGCCTCGACAACACTCCTCTCCCCCTGCGCCATGGGAAACATCCTGGGAAACCTCTGGTCGGGAACAACCCCCCCGGACTTCACGGCAATTCTTCGTCATCCTCAGGCCAAGCTGACCCTCTACGGAAAGGCCTCTCCCCGTCCCGGAAGAAAAATGGGCCACTTTACGGTTCTTGGGCCAAGCGCCCGGGAGTCCGTGGCCACTGCTCACTCCCTTCTGGCAAACCTCTCGCAAAAGTCTCCCGTACAGTCAGTCCAAGGAGATACCGGGCCAGTCGTCGCCGATCGATAGTGTTGATCCCCCCACTTTCCTTTTCCCGGCGAACTGGCCGACCTTCCCGACTGATTTTTTCCTTCTCATGCAACAAAAAGAAGCCTTTATTCTCCAAGGAACGGGCGACTTTCCAGTTGAAAAAAAGCTGTCATCGCAGTAAAATTCAAAGATACCGGAATTTTTCCGCCGTCATACCTCCCTTGAAACAGGATGGCCCGTTCAGCCTCTACTTTTCTCGGGAGCCACGAAGGCTTCCAACCTCAAGGTTCTCATTTTGAAGAATATGACAATCATGGAGGGTCCCGATCGGGTCCTCACCCATCCTGCCATCTTTGGTGACCCCTCTCTGGCCTCCTACGAGAGGGGAGGCGGATATAAAGGACTCAGACGGGTCCTTTCTGCCCTTTCCCCCGCGGATGTCATTGCGGAAATCAAGGAATCCGGACTCCGGGGACGAGGGGGGTCGGGCTTCCCCACGGCACTGAAATGGGAGAAGGTCGCCAACCACCGGGTTCCAGTGCGCTATGTCGTGGCCAACGGAAGCGAGGGAGAGCCGGGGAGCCACAAGGACCACTACCTGATCTCCCGCTCCCCCCATCAGATTCTCGAGGGAATGATCATTGCCTGTTTTGCCGTCTCGGCAAAAAGCGGCCATCTTTTCATCAAGGAAAGCTTTCCTGAAGGCATTGAAATTCTTCGGAAGGCTCGCGAAGAGGCCCTTGCCGCCGGGCTCCTCGGCAACAACATTCTGGGAACGTCTTTTTCTGTGGACATTGAAATCTTCGTCGGCCCGGCCGCCTATATTGCCGGTGAGGAGACAGCCCTTCTCGAGGCACTGGAAGGACGTGCTCCCCGCCCCCGGCCCAAGCCCCCCTTTTATCCGACTGAAATGGGCCTCCATCACAAGCCCACCGTCGTCAACAATGTCGAGACCTATGCCCACGTATCGAGAATCCTGGCCGATGGCCCGGCCCGATTCAAGGAAAGGGGAACTCCGAAAAGTCCGGGGACGATGATCTTTTCCGTCTCGGGATCGGTGAGACGTCCCGTGGTGGTCGAGCTCCCGCTCGGATTTTCTCTGGAACGACTTCTTTACGACTATGCGGGAGGGCCGCTCCCGGGAGAGACCTTTCAGTGCTTCTTTACCGGAGGTCCCTCCTTTGGCATCCTGCCGGCCCGAGAGATCGACACCCCCCTCGAATACGACGCCCTCCGCGCCAAGGGCACAGGCCTTGGCTCAGCCGGAATCATCGTTCTGGGATCGAACGACTCCATCCTCGCCACAACGGCGGCCTTCTCGGAGTTTTATGAAAAGGGCTCCTGCGGCCAATGCCCTCCCTGCCGACTGGGCACGGAATCCCTCCATCAGATCCTGGAGGGTCTCATGAACGGCCATCGCGCGGAGGAAGGGATCGAGAGGCTTCGAAAGATCACAAAAATGATCAAGGGCCGGGGAAATTGCGGACTCATTACCGCCTCCGCCTTCATGGTGGAATCCCTTCTCGAACACTTCACCCCCCTTCTTCAGGAAGAGATTGCCTCCGGTGGAACAACGCTTCCCCGAAGAGTCCCGGCATGGCACTACGAGCACTTCATCGATCTTCTCCCTGACAAAGGCCTCCCGACCCATGGATAAGACAAGAATCTTTTGCAGGGAATACCTCCCTTGCTGACAAAAACTCCGATTCGCCATCATATGCTCTTTTGCACCGGGAACAAATGTCTTGGCAAGGGGGGAGAAGAGATGAAAATTCTCGCCCAGAACATTGTCGACAACTCCCCGGAACTTGCCTCTTTGCTCGTCTCCAAAACCGGATGCCTCAACATGTGCGAGAGTGGACCCATGGTTCTTCTCTATCCCGAGGGCACCTGGTTTTCCGATATGACAGAAGGCCGGACACGAACCCTTCTTGACGCCATTCGGGAGAAAAAGGCAAACCCGCTTCCCGGCAATGTGGCGTATGTGCTCGGAGTCCATGAAACACCTGGGGAGATCCCCCCACACATCAAGAAACTCTGAAAGGAAGACAATGGCCTACCGCATCAGAAAAAAGAACACTCCGGAAAATGCTTCCTCTCCGGTCTCCAGCACTCCCGGAACCCCTCCCGTCCCCCCTCGGGTTGAAGCCCTCGCCGACAGAATCTCAGGGATGGGACCCTCCAAAAATGCCTGGGGTTTTGTGGGAACGATCCTCTTCATTCTTCTGGTGGGGGTGGGAATCGTCTACCACATCCATTCAAAAAAAGTGGCGAAGGAGTCTGAGGCGGCCGCCCTGGAAACCAAGGCAGAGCAGCTCTATTCGCGGGGGCAACAGACCAACGGTCCGGAGCTTGTCGAGGCAAAAAAGCTTTTGGAGCAGGTCATGTCCTCCTACCCTGACACCCCCTCCTCCCATGTCGCCCCACTTTTCTTGGCCTCCATCATCAATATACAGAGCCCCCAGGACTCCTCGAAGGCCATCGAATGGCTCCACAGGGGGCTCGACATGAATGCCGGCAACATGAAGCTTCTTCCGTTTTATTACGAGAGCATGGGGCTGACCATGATGTCGGCACACCAATACGACCAGGCGATCGCCATGTTCCAGAAGGTCACCGAGTTCCCGGAAAAGACTCTGGCCGATGCGGCCCTCTACAACATCGGGAAGACCTACGAGATTCTCAACCAGCCGGCACTGGCCATCATCAACTACAAAAAGCTCGTGAAGGAATTTCCCAGCTCCCCCTGGGCCGCTGAATCCGAGCCATTTCTTATGAAGAATGGCATAACGCCTCCGGCCACCACCCAGCCGCTGCCTCTTTCTCCCCAAAAATAACCCGACTCGGAGAGTCTGAAAAACTCCGACAACGATTGAGGACGACATGGTCGAAGCACTCTGGACAACCGCGGAAAAAGACGGAAGGATACTCGTTCACCTGATCGACCAGAGGGAACTTCCCACGCGAGAGATCGAGGTTCCCTGCAGAACTCACAAGCAGATGGCCGAGGCCATCCGCGAGATGGTGGTTCGCGGAGCTCCTGCCATCGGGATTTCTGCCGCCTTCGGCATCGCCCTCGGAGCTCAAGAAGAATCGGCCCCCTCCGACGGGCTCTCCTTTTCAAGCTACATGGAGGAGGTCGCCCTTACCATTGGCAAGACCCGCCCCACCGCCGTGAATCTCTTCTGGGCCATCGACCGGATGCGTCCCATCTGGCAAAAGAACGCCGGCCTGCCCCCCAAGGAACGCGCCCGAATCCTCTTTGCCGAAGCCCAGTCGATCAAGGATGACGATGTCCTGAGAAACCGAAAGATCGGCGCCCATGGACAGTCGCTTCTTCCCCAGAAGGCCACGGTCCTGACACACTGCAATGCCGGGGCCTTGGCCACCGGAGGGTACGGAACCGCCCTGGGCGTCATCCGGGGAGCGATTGAGGCCGGCAAGACGGTCAAGGTCTTTGCCGACGAGACCCGCCCCTATCTTCAGGGAGCCCGGCTGACGGCTTACGAACTGGCCGCCGACGGAATCCCCACCACCTTGATCACCGACTCCATGGCGGCCATGGTCATGTCCCAGGGTCGCATTGATGCGGTGATCGTGGGAGCCGACAGGATCGCGGCCAACGGTGACACGGCCAACAAGGTGGGCACCTACGGCCTTTCAGTTCTTGCCCGGGAACACGGCATTCCCTTCTATATCGCCGCCCCCTTCTCCACGATCGATCCTCGCACCCCCAACGGACAGGCCATCCCCATCGAAGAACGCTCCTCCCGGGAGATCACCCATGCCGGGGAACGGCGCATGGCGCCTGAAGGCATCTCGGTCTACAACCCCGCCTTTGACGTGACCCCCGCCCGAAACATTACGGCCATCATCACCGAACGGGGCGTCTTTCGCCCGGAAGAGCTCTCCGACTATCTCTCCTCCGGCTCCGATCGGGAGTCGGCTCCCCAATCATGAGGTCCTTCCGTGACATCCGATAACACCCCCTCAACCTCCAGTGCCCCCCTTGAGCAGAGCGAACACGAACGGGTTCGCCGGGCAAAACGCGACCAGATCCTTGCCCGGGGGATCGACCCTTACGGAGCCCCCTTTCCCCGCCGCGAAACCATCTTGAGCCTTCGGGAGAGAACGGCCTCGCTGACCCCTGAGACCTTGACCGATCCGGCCCCCGAGGCTCGGATCGCCGGACGAATCGTCCTCATGCGCAAATTCGGCAAGGCCTTCTTTGCCACGCTTCAGGATGAGGGGGAGCGCTTTCAGATTTACGCCAAGGCCGATGCGCTGGGAGAGTCCTACGCCACCTGGGCCGAACTGCTCGATCTGGGAGACATCGTGGGGGTTGAAGGGTCCTTTTTCTTCACAAAGACCGGGGAGCCCACACTTCAAGCCTCCTCCCTGACGCTTCTTTCCAAGTCTGTCCGTCCCCTTCCCGACAAGTGGCATGGTCTTTCCGATACCGAAGCCCGCTATCGGCAGAGATATGTCGATCTCATTGTGACCCCGGAAGCCCATCGGGTCTTTGTCACCCGCTCGCGGATCGTTCGCTTCATTCGGCGATTCATGGATGGGGAGGGCTTTATCGAGGTGGAAACCCCGATGATGCAGCCGACTCCCGGCGGGGCCCTTGCCCGCCCCTTCTCGACCCACCACAATGCCCTCGACCTCGAACTCTTTCTGCGGATCGCCCCGGAGCTCTACCTCAAACGCCTCATCGTCGGGGGCATGACCCGGGTCTACGAAATCAACCGGAATTTCCGCAACGAGGGGATCAGCACCCGCCACAATCCCGAGTTCACCATGATGGAGTTCTACGCGGCCTATGCCTCCTATCAGGAGCTGATGGTTCTGACGGAACGCCTCCTCTCGGATCTGGCCCGGGAGGTCCACGGCACGACCCGCCTCCCCTTTGGGGACCAGGAGATCGACCTCACGCCTCCCTTCCGGAAGATCTCCTACCTCGAGTCGATCGGGGAGGCCTTCGGACTCTCCCCTGAAGACTATTTTAACGATCGTCGGCTGGTGGATCTTCTTCATGACAAGAAGATTCCTGTTCCGGAGCCTCGCCCCGGAAAGCCCTATGTCGCCCTCCTCCTGAATGCCCTCTTTGAGGAGGCCATCGAGCCCACCTTGATCCAGCCCACCTTCGTCACAGGCTATCCCAAGGCCATCTCGCCGCTCGCCCGCTCCTCCGAGAGCGATCCGGAGGTCACCGACCGCTTCGAGCTTTTCATTGCCGGTATCGAAGTGGCCAATGGGTTCAACGAACTGAACGATCCCGACGAGCAGCTCCGGAGATTCCTCTCTCAACAGGAATCCCGCCAATCGGGAGATCTGGAGGCGCCTCCGCCCGACTACGACTATGTCCGGGCCCTGGAGTACGGGCTCCCCCCCACGGCGGGAGAAGGGATCGGCATCGACAGGCTCGTGATGCTCCTGACCAACCAGACCTCCATCCGCGACGTTCTCCTCTTTCCCCTGCTCAGGCCCGACGCATGACCCCATTTTTCGAACTGAGAGTCGCCCTTCGCTACCTTCGCTCCTCACGAAGCGACAAGAGGCGCCTCTCCCTCAACACCGTCATCTCCGTGGCGGGGGTCACAGTCGGCGTGGCGGCCCTCATGGCCACTCTCGGGGTGATGACCGGATTCCAGCACAAGCTTCGATCCAAGATCCTTGGGGTCAACTCCCACATCGTTCTGACAGACGGGCGGGGCAGTGCGATCCCCCATCCCGGCCAGATCGAAAAGTCGGTGGCCGCCATTCCCGGCGTGACGGCCCTTGCCCCTTTCATCGTCGGCCAGGCCATGATCTCCGCGGACAAGACCGTCTCGGGAACGGTCATCCGGGGGGTGGATCCGGTCCGCGAAAGTGCCGTGACCCGCATTGACCGCTATATGGTCGAAGGCCATCTCGCGGATCTCTCCCGGGATGCGGCCCTAAAGCCGGGAGACCTTCCCGGAGTGATCCTTGGCTCCGATCTGGCCGATCGTCTCGGCGTTGATCTTGGCGACAAGGTCGACCTCATCAGCCCTACGGGAACGCCTTCCGCCTTCGGGATGATCCCCAAGATCCGCCACTTCCAGGTGGCGGGGATTTTCAAGTCGGGTCTCTACGAATACGACAATACTCTGGCACTTTTGGAGATCGGGCAAGCCGCCCGCTTTCTGGGACTTCCTGCGGGCTCCGCCACCGGTCTTGAAATCCGCGTTCACGACATCTTTGCCGCCACCTCCATGGCCCACACCATCGGGAGCAAGCTGGGATTCCCCTATTGGGCACGATCCTGGCTCGAGATGAACAAGAATCTCTTTTCCGCCCTGATGCTGGAAAAGCTCGTGATGTTCATCATCCTTGTCCTGATCGTCCTCGTGGCCTCCTTCAATATCGTGAGCACGCTTTCCATGATCGTCATCGACAAAGGGAAGGAGATCGCCATTCTCAAGACTATGGGCGCCTCGAACCGACAGGTCATGAGCATCTTCATTATCGACGGGCTCCTCATCGGGGGATTCGGAACGCTCTTGGGACTTCCCTTGGGATATTTCATCACCTTTCTTCTCGAGCACTACTACACGCTTCCCAACGACGTCTACTTCGTCAGCCACATCCCGGTGATCATCCGGATGAGGGATCTTCTCGCCGTCTCCCTTTCCGCCGTGGGGATCAGCTTTCTGGCAACCATCTACCCCTCCCGGCAAGCCGCCCGCCTCAACCCTGTCGACGCCTTGAGGTACGAATAGTGGGCGGGCTGGCCGTTACGACCCGGAACCTTTCGCGCTCCTACGTCCGAGGGGGGCGGACGATCGAGGTTCTTCGAGAGATCAACCTCCGCCTCGAACCCGCCTCCTTTACGGTTCTCACCGGACCGTCCGGTGCCGGAAAGTCCACACTCCTTCACCTTCTGGGGACACTCGACCGCCCCACGGCAGGAGAGATCCTCTATGACACACTCCCGGCCCCCGATAAAAAAGATCGGGAGCTGGCGGCCTTCCGCCGGGAGAAGATCGGATTCATCTTTCAGTTTCACCATCTCCTTCCGGAGTTTTCCGCCTTGGAAAACGTTCTGATGCCCACATGGATTGCAGGAAAGGATCGGGAGGACAAGGAATGGGCGCGAACTCTCCTGGAGGAGGTGGGACTGGGAGAGCGACTTGATCACAAGCCGTCGGAGCTTTCAGGGGGGGAACAGCAACGGGTGGCCGTCGCCCGGGCTCTGGTCATGAAGCCGGCCCTTCTGCTGGCCGACGAGCCCACGGGAAACCTCGATTCCCATACGGGACTCGAGGTCTTTACCCTCCTCCAGACATTGTCGGGCCGATTCCAGATGACATGCCTCGTCACAACGCACAACGACGCCCTGGCAAAAAAAGCGGACCGCCACATCGCCATGGACGATGGGCAGATCCGCTGAGAGAGATTGTCCCCTCCCCCGGCTTAATCCGCCGGCTTTGGCCTGACCTTTCCGCACATCTCAGATGAAAAAACCTTTGAATCACTCCTCCCCTCCGAGACCTTCTTTTTTCGGGGGGGAGGAATAAAACCGCACCTCAGGCGGATGCGGACGAGGCTCCCGAAGTGGACGCGGTTGCTGCCGGGGGCGGCGGAGAGGAGGCAGAAGATGTCGCGGGGGCGGGTGTGGAAGAGGAGGAGCTTTCAGCCGGTTTGGAGTCGGAGCTCACGGACTTCCCCTCGGAGTCTCCTCCCTTTTTTACATAGTCGGTAATGTAGAAGCCCGACCCCTTGAACTGAAGAGCCGGTTTTCCCATAAGGCGCACCAAGGGGCCCCCGCACTTCTCGCAGACAGTGAGGGGGGGATCGGAAAACTTCTGGATCTTCTCCACCACAGAGTGGCACTTCTCGCACGAATACTCATACAGCGGCATGGGAAACTCCTTGTCACGAAAAGGTGTGCGGCGTCACGTTGTCGAAAAATCTTCCTGGGACAATTATACAAGACCCCCGAAGGTTTCGACAATCACACCCTTCGCTGTCCTCCAAAGCCCCCCCCATTTTCCTGCGGCTCTTCCGGGCGTCGCTGAAAACCGTTCAGTCCAGAAGAGAGACGGCGTCCTTTAGCCTTTTCATCGCCTCCTCGAGGGACCCTTGGGAGGCGGCATAGGAGAGGCGCATATGGAGGGGGCTGCCGAAGGGCGTCCCGGGAACCATGGCAACCCGGGCCACATCGAGGAAGAATTCGGCCAGTTCGTAGACGGTATGGATGGGAACACCCTTGTAGCTTCGGGAAAGAAGTCCCGACACATTGGGGAATACGTAGAAGGCCCCCTCGGGATGGGCACAACGGATCCCGGGAATGGCGTTGAAGGCATTCACGACATAGTCCCGGCGCTTGCGATACTCTGCCAGCATCGGAAGGAAGAACTCCTCTCCCGAACGAATGGCATAGGCTGCGGCCTTCTGTGCAATTGAGTTGGGGTTCGAGGCCGTCTGACTTTGAACGGTATCCACCGCCTCCATAATTTCACGGGGCCCGGCAGCATATCCGATGCGCCACCCCGTCATCGCATAGGTCTTGGAGACGCCGTTCACGATGACCGTTCGAGCACGCAGAGCCGGATCAAGAGTGGCAATCGAAGGCACAGGGACGGAGGTGTAGTTGATCTTTTCGTAGATCTCGTCAGAAATGACCAGAAGATTGTTCTTGAGGACGATCTCCGCAATCCTCTCCAGCCGAGAGCGATCGAGAATGGCTCCGGTGGGGTTATTCGGAGAGTTCAGGACAAGAACTTTGGATCGGGGGGTCAGAATCGAGGAGAGAGCGTCGGGGTCAAGACGGAACCCATCCTCTTCCCGACAGGGAACAAAGATCGGTTCGCCCTGGTTCAAAAGGACCTGGTCAGGATAGGAGACCCAGGCGGGCGCAGGAAGAAGAACCTGATCCCCGGGGTTGACAAGGACCTGAAAGAGCTCAAAAAGGGTATGTTTGGCTCCGTTTGAAGCCACGATTTCCCGAGGGGAAAAATCGAGTCCCTGATCCCGCAGGAACTTCTCGCGGATGGCCTCTTTGAGTTCGGGGATTCCCCCTACGGCCGTGTACTTGGTAAACCCCTCTTCCAACGCCTTCACTGCTGCCGCCTTGATTGCAGGCGGTGTGTCAAAGTCTGGCTCCCCTCCCGAAAAGTCGAGGACATCGATTCCCTTCGCCTTCAGCTCTCTGGCGCGGGAGGAAAGAAGAAGTGTGGGGGAAGGCTTCAGGAGAGAGAGGCGAGATGCAAGCATGTCTGTCAGGGGGTGAGGCATTCTTTACTGTCTCCGGGAATATTTTTGCCTGAGGGCTTCTTCCACCGGCAAAGGCACAAAATGGGAAAGATCTCCGTCAAGTTCGGCAATTTCCCGAATGGCGGTGGATGTAATGAACATATAGTTTTCGGAGGGCATGAGAAAAACTGTTTCGATTTCCTTGTCAAGATTCTGATTGATCAGGGCCATTCGGAGCTCATAGTCGAAGTCGGCCACGGCCCTCACCCCCCGAAGGATGCAATGGGCCTTCGCCTCTCGGACAAAATGGACGAGAAGATGGGAAAACCCCCGAACCGACACCTTGGGCTCAGGATAGGGAATGGTTTTTTTCAGCAGGATAATGCGTTCTTCGAGAGAGAAGAGGGGGGATTTTCGTGGACTGTCGGCCACACCGATCACGATTTCATCAAAAAGAGAGAGACCCCGGTGAAGCATGTCGAGGTGTCCATTCGTGACGGGATCGAATGTCCCGGGGTAGACCGCCCTGCGAATCATCGGAGCGACGGAAGAAGGAGGCTCACGCCACTTTCCCCATAAATGTGATGAGACAAGATGCGGCAACCCCAGTGTGGGAGGGACTCCCACGGAAGGGAATCCTTGCGGTGGTACTCAAGAACCATAATGAAATGATGGCTTAGAATAGCATTTTCATGGAGGGCGTTCAAGAGAGCCGACCATCCGGGGTACCCGTAGGGAGGATCGGCAAAGATGATGTCCGGAAGTGTCCTCGGGCTCTCAAAGAGGAGGGAAATGTCTCCGCAGACGGGGGTGAAGTGCGAGGACTCCATGGGAAGCTCTCTTTTAATCCATGAGGAAAGGGTTCGAACCAGATCCGGCTCCTTTTCCAAAAAGAGAACCTGGTCGGCTCCCCGAGAAAAGGCCTCCAGACCCACCGCCCCCGACCCGGCGAACAGATCCCAGAAGACCGCGCCGGAGAGATCGCTCTGAAGCATATTCAAAACGGCAGAACGAACCTTTCCTGAGGTCGGACGAACCCGCCCAGGATCGGGAAGCGGAAGGGTTCGCCCCTTGAGGCGTCCGGACTGGATGCGAATCATCGTTGCAGCTCCACCGCTCAAAGTCACAAGGGAGAAGAATTCCGGCAAAAAAAAAGAGGGACACATGTCCCTCTTTCTATAGAAAAAACGGGAAAAGCCTACTTGAGACCCAGCGCCTTCTTGGTGGCCGCATCGATCTTTCCATTGGCCTTGAGCTTGTTGGCCTTCTGGAAAGCCATGATGGCCTTGCGCGTCGCAGGACCGGAAAATCCGTCGGCCTTGATCTTGGCACCCTTGGCAATAAGGGCTGTCTGAACCTTCTTCCAGAAAGCGGACGGGGCCGCCTTCTTCATGGCACCCTTCTTCATGGCCGCTTTCTTGGCCGGAGCCTTCTTCGCGGCGGCTTTCTTGGCAGGGGCCTTTGCTGCATCAGCTGCCATCGCACCCTGAACCGGGAGGATGATCATCGAGGCGGAAAGGACAATGCCGGACATCACGGCACCAATGGTGGACAGAAGACCCAATTTTGCATTTTTCATTTTTTCAACCACCTCCGGGTTTGTAAAAAGATCAGTCATTAAGGATGGAATGGGGACAGCCACTTTCGTTTTTTGTCCGCCACCCACGAAGTGAACAGATTTCCGTCCCCTCCCGAAAGGCCTCTTGCAAAAGAGCTCTTTCAGGAGGAGGCAGAAATGACATCATCAACCATGAGTCCAACAGTCACGTTTGAATGCTATCAATGTTTTAATGAAGTGTCAAGAAGAAAAAGGGAAAGACTCAGAGCCTGTCAGGGATCTCCCTTAAAAATCGAGCGACATCCCCACGCAAGAATGCCCTCGCCAAATCGCCCCCATCTCCTATGAGCGAAAGCTTTTATAGAGAATAAAGACAATGATCAGGAAAAAGGCGGGCACCAGGAGAAAGACGATCAGATCCATGTTCAAACGGGTTCGGGCGATCTGGGAGTCAAGAGCGGCTTTCGGGGCCTCGAGAACGGCGAACCATGGCGCAGATGTGATTCCCGTCACATCCCCCAAAAGGGCGGAGCCGAAGACCAGATCCTCTCCTTGAACCTTCGAGACGAATATCCCGGATCTTCCCGCCGAAAGGGCCGCCATAAGTGGCTCTCGTCCCGTTTTCCCGAGGTTGTGCCCCACCATTGCCGCATCAGATGAGGCGAGGACACGTCCGTCGGATGCGAGGAGATAGGAACGGCCGGGAGATTCCCGAAAACGGGGAACGGGAAGGTTGTGCCCCACCTCTCCGGAGAGATTCTGGAGGCCAACAAGAACACCTCCCCTGCCGGGATTGTCGCCCCCGCTTCGGACGGCGGTCATCAGTATGACATCGGGATGCCCCCCCCCTCTCACAAGGGTGGTCGTCAAGAAGCGGCCGCCCCGGGCCACAAGTCTGAGAGAGAGGGAGCGGGCCACATCGAGATAGGGAGAGATGTCTCGGCGGTCCACCATGGCAAGGAGGGTCCCCTTGGAATCCATCACGGCAATGCCAGCAAAGGCCGCCAGATCACCTTCCTGAACATATTTTCCAACTACCTGCCGAATGCTGGACTCTGTGGGAGCGGGGGTGGTCCAGACGATGGAGCTTGCCACGGCCGCCAGGGCCCGCAGGTTGCCAAGAATGATTGCCTGCATCCGCACCGCCAGGTGAGTGGCTGCGGGGGCAAGCGGATTGCGGGTCATATAGTAGGTCACCGAGACTTCGCGATAGTAAAAAACAATAAGAACGAGGGCGGGAACGATGGCCACCAGGAGAAAGACCGCCCCCACAGTTTTTTGCCAGCTTTTACGCTTTGGCGTCGCCGTTGATGGGGAGGGAGAAGGAGCACTCTCCGGAGGGGCAAAGGGATTATTTTCCATGGGGGTTGAACTCTCCTTCCTGATAGGTCGGAATTACCACTGTTCCTTGCGGACGGCTTCCTCGGGGAATCCAACGCTTCTCAACCATTCCACCGTTTGCGTCACCATCTCCGGGTGGCCGCATATGTAGACCACCTGGCCCTTATATGAGCCATAGAGTGCAGGAAGGACCTCCGGTATTCTTCCGGCGAGTCCGTCCCATCCCTCTGCCGGGCGGGAGTGGGCCGTCAGCAAAGAAAAGCGTGGACGATTGGACTGATATCCCTTGAGCTCCCGAGCATAAATAAAGTCATCTTCGTTTCGGAACCCATAGAGAAGCTCGATGGGGGGCGGGGAGCCTTCCGCCAGGAGCGTTCGTATCATTGATCTCAGGGGAGCAATTCCGCTACCAGCCGCAATGAAAAGATGAGGACGGGAGTCTTGACGATCGAGGACAAAGGCGCTTCCATAGGGTCCCTCGACACTGACAGAGTCTCCGACGCGGGCTTCATGAATGCGATTGGAAAAGTATCCCCCCTCCCCCTTCCGCGTAATTGTGAATGAGACGGTTTTTCCGACAAGATCGTGGGGAGATGAGGCGATCGAATAGGCCCGGCGCACAGGGCGCCCCTTGTCGTTCAGGAAGTCCGGAAGGGACAGCATGGCAAACTGTCCGGAGATAAAAGAAAAGTCTGCCTCTGCAGGAAGTTTGACAATAAAAGTTGAGACCCGGGGCGTCTCGAAGATGATCTCCTCAAGCGTTCCCAGAATGACCGGTTTTTTCGCCATCAATTCCTTCCTTTCGTTCAATGCCGTTGATCGATCCCTCTATGACCCCAACTTGAGATGAAATCCCTTTCTTCGGGCTCTGGCTATCACTCGGGAGTAAAGGAAGATGGCCCCTGCCAGATAAACCCCGTCGAGGAGATAGGCCATCAGGAGATCGTGGACAGGGAGGGTCCCGGCCGTTAGCAAAGACCGCATCCCTTCAAAGACATATGACGCAGGGACAATCCGTGAAATTGCCGCCGCCAGGGGAGGAAGAACCCCCACCGGATTAAAGACCGCCGAAAATGGCTGAAAGAGGAAGATGACGCCCCAGGCCAGAACCTCCGCCTCCTGACCAAACCGCAAGATCACCGCCGTTGTCATGATGCCCAGCGACCACCCCATGGCAAGGAGGGCCCCGACGAAGAATAAAAGATTGACTCCCAGCGAGAAGATCTTGAATGAAAAGAGAAAGTAGGCCAGGGTCGCGGCGACGGTGGAAGAGAGGAGCACCTTGCCGAAGCTTGAGAGAATCGCCCCAAGGACAATGTGGTAGGGGGTGACCGGCGCCACCAGAAGATGAATCAGGTTTCGGGACCAAATCTCTTCCAGAAACATGACCGAGATCCCCTGCTGGGCTCGATAGAGCATATCCCAAAGAAGAAGCGCCCCCAGAAGGGAGACGACGGCCGAGGGAAGAAAGGAGGGGATTTTCTTCAGGTAGAGGGTCAGGAATCCCCACACCAGAAGATCAAGTAGGGGCCAATAAAAAATCTCCATCCAACGGGGGAGCGATCGCCGGTAAAGCACAACCTGCCGGTAGAGAATTCCCGCAAGAGGCCTCCAGGCAAAGAGGGAGACAGAGGGAGGGCTATCCACCGACTTCCACCTCCCGCTCTCCGGCCAAGAGCAGAAAAAGCTCTTCAAGATCCCCGGTCCGGAATCTCTCCATCAGGGTCGACGCCGTCCCCTCCGCCGCGATCTCTCCCCGACGCATCAAGATGATCCGGTCGGAAAACCTCTCGACCTCTCTCATGTTGTGGGAGGTATACAGAAGTGCCATTCCCCGCTCCCTCACCATCGAACCCAAAAGATGGCGCAGCTGGCCGGAGATCTCCGGATCAAGAGTGGCGGTCGGCTCGTCAAGAAAGAGAATCTCGGGGTCGTTTACAAGAGCCTTCGCGATGCCCATACGTGCCACCTGACCGGTCGAAAGCGCCCCCACCTTGCGATCGGCAAAGGATTCAAGATCAAGAAAGGACAAGAGGGACTCCACCCTCTCCCGAGCTTTTTTCATGTTATAGATCAGGGCATAAGTTAACAGATTCTCCCTGACCGTCAGGGAGTACGGAAGGCTGAGGTCCGTCGAGGCATAGTTGATCCGATGAGCCATCCGCCGACGATCCCTGGCGACATCGTGGCCGAAGATCCGGACCCGTCCGGAATCCGGAATGAGGAGCCCCAGCATCATCTGTATCAGCGTCGACTTTCCTGCACCATTGGGACCCACGACACTCAGGATCTCTCCTCTCCCGAGGGAAAGATTGACCTCCTTTACCGCATAGGGATGGCCGGGGAGGTAGCATTTTGAGACCCCCTCCGTCACAAGAACCTCTTGAAAAGATTCAGCCATCAGGAGGTGGCTCGAGGGGTGGGAATGTTGCGGAAGTGGGTCAGGAAGCGGTCCCCCTTGATCCCTCGGGTTCCCACCAGCCCAAGATAAAGGTCGAAGACAGGGGCGGAGGGCATTCGGGAAAAATGAATCGTGAACTCCCCCGGAACTCCTGATTTGAAGAGGGTCCCGGTCGAGAGGCTGGCCGCACCCTCCCCCGAGTTTCTTCCGGAGTCCACCCAGCGAGGGGTGCCGGCTACGGCAAAGGAAAGACCCGAGCCGTCGTAGCCGTTCGAGCGAGCCTCCAACACCATCACGACATCAAATCCCGTCAGGGTTTTCTTGAGCGACTGAACCTTCAGGCGAAAGTTCTCCGAGGCGAAGCTGTCAACCTTGGGCCCCTGGCCCGAAGGAAAGAAGCTGGTCGGAGGAACCGGCAGTGGCACATGCCGGACCGCCTGGCCCGACTTGTCGAGGTCGCGGTGGTTGGGAAGCGACAGATAGAAGAAAATCGTATAGACCACACCGGCCGCCATGACAAGAATCGACCCTCCCCCCAGAATGATGAAGCTTTTGGGAAGTCGAACCTTGTTGTCGGTGGCGTCGTTTTTGTCCTTCGGGCTCTCACTCATAAAAATCTCTCCAAAGATGGTCCTCACCGGGGAGGAGTTATCAGAACCTTACCATGATACCAGCGACGAGAGGCAAAATGGTCATCACATTGCCGGAAAAATCGAAGAGGGTGGGATCGGCCTCCCCAAAGACCCCGAGGGGATAACCGGGAATGGAGAGGGAGAAGCCGGCGCCCGCGTCGACAACCCCTCCGTAGGGGTGGCCCGAGATCTTGGGAACATTCGAGACGGCAAAGTCAGCCGCCCCCGCATCCACCCGAACATAGGGAACAAGAATCCGGTGGAGGGCCAATGAATCCGGGACCATTCCAAAGATGTCATAGGCCATCCCCGTTCGCAGGATAAATCCCGTCACCGAGGCCGATCCGGGAATCGGGGGGAGAGAGGCAGGCGATGAAGAGCTGGAAAACCCGCCGGTCGAAGGGGGGGCAAGATTGGGTCCCGGCGTCATCTGAAAATAGGAAAGATCCCCCAGCAGACGAAAATGGGAGCGAAGACTTTCGGAGTGTTCTCCGGCCGGAAGGTCCCCCAAACGATAGGAGAGCTCTCCCCCGACCCCCATCCCTTGATCAAGATATCGGGAGAGGCCGCCTCCCGGCAAGAGATAGAACGAATAGGTCGGAGAGATGGACCAGCGTTGTGTGGCAGCCCCTTCCGCCTTGCCTGTCACCTGGGGAAGCCCCGGAGAGGTGGGAACGGCCATCGCCCCGGGACTCTCGGCCCAGGCCCGGACGCTGACGCCGGGATCCAACAAAATCAGGAGGGAGATCCCTGCAATCAATCCGGACCAAAAGATTCGGGAGTTCACGGGAGCTCCTGGGGAATCTGATGGGTCACAGGATCGAGGTTCAGCCCCTGGTCATGGCGAAGCTGGGCCACGGCAATCGAAAGGTCGGCCCGGTCTCGGACCAGGTTGGCCCGGGCACTGGCCAGATCCCGTTCCGCTTGGGTGACCGCCACCGATGTTCCGGTCCCGACCCGAAACTGATTTTCCGCCAGATAAAGATTCTGCCGCGCCTGGTCGACAATTTCCCGATCCGCCGCCACCTTCTCGCGGAATGTACGGATGTTCAGGATATCCGAACGAACTTCCACAATTGTCTGCTGGCGAAGGTCTTCGCGCTGAAAGAGCATCTGGCGCATCTGCGCCCGAGCCTGCTGTGTCTGGTGGACAAACTGAAATCCATTGAAGATCGGAACGGTCAGGGTTGTCCCCACCGACCAGTTGTAAACGAGCGGAAAAAACTCGCTGTCGAGGCTATAGGCGCCAACGGTCTGCACCGTCGGAAAAAACTGGGCCTGGTTGAACTTGACCACTTGCTTCTGGGCAAGTGCCTGTTCCGTGAGGGTTTGAAGATCAGGGCGCTTGGAAAGGGCCTGCGAAACAGCTTTGTCCGGGTTAAGCTCGGGGGAGGAGATATGGGAGGGAGGCTGAACACGGTAGGAGGCGTGGGCCACCACCCCCATGGCCCGATCGAGCGCCAAGCGATCGATCCTTTCCTGGTTCTTGTCCGTCACTCGGGCAAGGCGGGCATTGGAGAGGTTCACGCGGGCATTCAACACATCATAGGAGGTGGCAACCCCATCCTTATAGCGGATCCGGGCCACCTCCTCCTGAAGGCGATAGTCATCGATGGTGAGGTCATCCACCTGGACAAGGTTCTGGTCCTTAAGAACCAAGAAAAAGGCCCTCTCTACCCCCAGGACCGTATCCTGAAGGGTCCTCCGGTGCTGGCTTCTGGCGGCCTTGTAAAGGTGACGGTTCTGACTGACCTGCGACCTTCGTCGACCGAAGGAGAAGAGCGTTTCGGAGAGGGTCAGCTGGGCCTGGTAAAAATCAAAGGAGACAGGAGATTCGGGAATGGTAAAGGGAAAGCCCGGCTGAGGACCGAAGTTTCCCGTTTCCCGGGTATAGGTCGTCGAACCGGTCAGGGTCGGGTAGTACTGGCTCTGCGCCACTCCGATCCCGGCCCTCGACGCCAGAATCCCCTGCTGGGCCGCCCCAATTCCTGGGTAGGAACGCAGGGCGATCTCCAAGGCCGATCGCAGTGTCAGCTCAAAGGGTTTGTTCGAAGAGGAGCTTTCCGTTGGTGCGGAAGAGATTGTGGCCGCCAGGGAACAATCGACAAAGGACGAGGTGATTTTAGAATAAAAGCAAAACAATAGTGCCGATAGGGAGAAAAGAAGAATCGGTCGAAAACAGTAGCGCAACAGAATCTCTCCCCTCTCCGAATTCAGCGCATCTCGAACATCAAAACAAAAGGTTATTGAAGATTGTGCCGAAAAAAATGTATAATAAAAAAAAGAAGCACTTCGGTTTTTTCTCGCCAACAAACATCAGTCACCCGACATTTCGGGAGACGGAAATGCAAAAGGAAAAATAATGACCCTGTCCCAGATCCAGACCTTTCTCGTCGTCAGCGAATCCCTGAATTTTACCAAGGCGGCCCGAAGCCTTTCCGTCACCCAGCCAGCCGTCAGCACCCAGATCCAGCTTCTTGAAAAGGAACTGGGAGTCAGCCTTTTTAACAGGATTGGCCGACGAGTCTACCTCAGCCAGGCGGGATTTCTCTTTCGGGACCTTGCTCAGGAAATCATAGCACGGGTCAATCGCTCCGAGACACTCCTCCATTCCTTCACCCCGATGACAAAAACCGATCCCCTTCGCATCGGGACGGGATTCGGTGTTCCGCCGAACAGGGAAAAATTTCTCCAGCACTACCTCCATGGCACCTTCCAGAAGAGGATCCCCGTGAAGTCCTTCCACACCCACGAGGCCTCTCTGATCAACGAACTTGAAGGGGGACTTGCGGACATTGTCATGTTCTACCGCCTGAGCTCGGATCCCTCCCCCTTTTCCGTTCCCTCCCGGTTTCGCGAGGTCTCGGTGGATAGCGGTAAAACTCTGGTCCTCGGATCTCCCGGTCTTCCCAAGGATCGTTGGGTCAGGGATATCCGGATTCTCGAGAATTTTCCGGTTCTTCTCCCTCCCCATGAGAGCTTGATTCGGCGCCCCATCGAAGAGCGGCTGACCCGGCTCGGACTGAAGACCAAGCTCGGAATCGACACGGGAGATGTGGATCTTCTCCGGAAGGCCCTTCTCTCAGGCTTCGGCGTCGGCATCTTCCCCAACAGCATCTTCCGCAAGGAAATCGAGAGCGGAGAACTGATCGGTCTTTCCATCGAGGAGGTCGCCTTCGACTGTACCTTGTCGGCCTACACGCTAGACGATACTGACTCCCTTCACCTCACGACAAAGCAGGTGGCACTTCAGATCCTCTCCTCACGCTGGTCGGAGTCTCCTCTCAAAGAAAAAAAATAACCGGATTCAGTCGTTCTTCGCCGGCACGACACTTTCCCATTCCTCAGGAGTGGGAAAGGTCGTGCCATTTTTTTTGCGCCGGTCCCGCCAGTTGTGGAGCGATGCATAGACAAGCGGGATCAGCACCAGCGTAAAGATCGTCGAAAAGCTCAACCCCCCGATGACCGCCCGGGCCAGCGGCATGCTGTTTGAACTTCCCACCTCGAGACCGATGGCCATCGGCAAAAGCCCGGTAATGGTGGCGATGCTTGTCATCAGAACCGGGCGAAGACGCGTTCTTCCCCCGAGGACCACCGCCTCCTCCAACCCTCTCCCCTTTTCCCGGATCAGCCGATTCGTGTAGTCCACCAGAAGGACCCCGTTGCTGACCGCGATGCCCCCGGTGACGATCACCCCCATGAAGGCGATGGAGGAAAAATTCGTTCCGGTGAGAAAGAACATCCAGATGACTCCGGTGAGTCCCAGAGGAACGGTAAACATGATGATGAAGGGGTCGAGAAACGACCGGAACTGAATCGAGAGAACCATGTAGACAAGAAAGAGCGAGGAGAGAAGGGCCAGTCCGAGGGAGAGGAAGGTCCCCTTCTGTTCGGCGATCTGTCCTGCCATCGTGATGCTGAAGCCATCGGGGAGCGGGGTATTTCGGACCATCGTCTGAAGATCCTTCGCGATGGCTCCCAAGGGGCGGTTCACCGGGTTGGCCGTAATGGTGATGAGGCGCGTCATGTACTTCCGGTCGATCTCGTTGGGCGATGTCCCCTTTTCGATGGTGGCAATGTTTCGCAAGAGAACCGGGCTTCCGGAAGGGGTTGTGAGGAAGACATTTTCGAGGTCTTCCAGGGAATGGCGGAAGGGTCGGTCGAACTGCACGACAATGTTGTATTCGTTGCCCGTCTTCGGATCGGTATAAATCGAGGGGTTGTTTTCATTGCCCACAAAGCTCCAGAGGACGGTGGAGGCGATGTCCGAGACGGAAAGCCCGAGAAGGCGGGCCTTGACCCGGTCGATCCTGACGTTGTAGGTCGGATAATGGAAGTCGTTGGGGAGGACCTGGATATCTCCCACCCCAGGAATCTTCCCCATGCCCCGAGCCAGCCGGTAGGCCAGATCTTCTCCCGTTTTCAAATCGTACCCGTAGACCTCGAGGTTGATGATTCCCTGATATCCGAAGTTGATGATGCGTTCGATCAGACCTCCCGGCATGAAGTAGATTCCCACGCCTGGGAAGCGCCCGGCCACCGCCTTTCGAACGCGCTCCATCGCCTGGTCGGAGTTTTCCGACCGCTTTTCCGGATCCACAAGGTTGACCTGCACGAACCCGGTATCGGGCCCGGTATTGGTGGTAAAGACCGAGGCGGCTCCGTTCGTTCCCCGGCCGGCAGTGCTGCGAAGGCCAATGTTCGAGGCCACAAGGCGGATCTCGCCGGGAGGAAGGGTTTTCCTGACAAGACCCTCGATCTCTTTCGCCGTCTGGGTCGTTATCTCTATGCGTGTTCCGGGGGGCTCCTGGATGTTGATGGTGAACTGACTTTCGTCTGGAGCCGGAAAGAATTCGGTGCCGATCCCCTTCAGAAGGGGAAGTGTCAAAAAGAAGAGAAGTGCGAGGGTGATGTAGACCTTCTTCCTGTGGCGGAGGGAGTAGACCAGAAGATTTTCATAGGCGTGCTCCACCGAGGAGAAGAATCGCCGGATCCCCCCGCCCATTTCCTCCCTCTGGGAAGCGTCGCCCCCCTTGAGAAATCGATAGCAAAGAAGAGGCGTCACCGTCCGGGAGACAAAAAAGGAGGCAAACAGGGCGAAGGTAATGGTCAGGGCCATGGGGGTAAAGAGAAGACGGGCGATTCCCTGCATGAAGACGATGGGGAAGAAAACGATGACCGTGGTGATGGTGGAGGCCAGTATCGGCATGGCCACCTCCCGCGCCGCCGTCAGGAGGGCCACGGGACGGCTCTCCTCCCGAATCGAAAAATGGCGGTAGATGTTCTCGAGCTCCACGATGGAGTCGTCCACCAGGCGACCGATGCCGAGAGCCAGCCCCCCGAAGGTGAAGATATTGAGGGTTTCATGGGTAAAGTAGAGAAAGATGAGGGCCACCAGGGCGGAGAGGGGGATGGCCACCCCGATGATGAAGGTCGCCCGCAGACTCCCGAGGAAGAGGAGGATGACGATGACCGCGAGAACGGCTCCCTGGACCGATTCGTGGTAAAGCCCCTTGATCGACTGGCGGATGTAGGTCGACTGGTCGAAAAAGGTGTCGAGATGGACGCCAGGGGGAATGCCCCGGAGGTGGGGAATGGCATTCCGGACAGCATCGACCACCGCCACCGTGTTGGAGCCCGGCTGCTTGTTGACGGCAAGATAGACGGCATTTTCTCCGTTGACGCGAACCACATTGGTCTGCGTTTCGGCCGCGTCCTCCACCCGGGCAAAGTCCTTGACAAAAATCGGAACGGTCCGGCCGTCGGGGGTCGCCTGGGTCGTCACCGGGACATTTCTCAACACATCCACCAGGTCGTGGGTGATTTGAGTGTTCGTAAAGAGGTTGTAGTCCTTGCTCCCGACCTTGATGTCCCCCGAGGGCAAAATCAGATTGGCGAGATTGACCGCATTCACCACCTGGATCATGGAGAGGTTTCGGGCGAGGAGTTCCCGGGGATCGACATTGATATTGATCTGGCGGACCTTTCCCCCGTTGACCGTGGCCTGGGAGACGTTGGGAAGCTGTTCGAGCTGGGGTTCGATGGTGTTGTAGGCCAGATCGTAGAGCTCGATCTGATTCATCTTGGGATCGGAGACGGTCAGGGAGACGACCGGGATATTCGCGATATCGAACTTCAGGATGAAGGGCTGCTGGATGCCGGGGGGGAGCTGGTTCTGGATCTGGGAGATCTTTTGGACGGCCTGAACGAGCCCCCCGTTTAGGTCCTTGCCCCAGTTGAACCACACCTGGATAGAAGAGACGCCCATGCGCGACTGCGACTGGATATGGCTGACATCATCAATGGTGGCCAGTGTCTTTTCGAGGGGATAGGTGACACTGCGCTCGACGTCGACCGGCGAGGCCCCGGGGTAAAGGGTCCCGACAATCAGAACCGGAACAGCCAGATTGGGAAAGAGGTCGATCGGGAGCTTGCTGACAGACTGGGACCCCACCATCACAAGAAGGAGGGAGGCCATAAAGACGGCAATGGGATTCTTGAGGGCGATTCGGGTCAGCCACATGGGCGGAGAAAGCCTTCCGTTCGAAGGTTAGGGAGCGACCTGTCCGGCATCGAGGACCTTTGCCTGAACGTGATCCCCGTCCTCAAGATGTTCCTGTCCCGCCACAACCACGGTCTCGCCGGGGGAGAGACCGGACACGATCTCGGCATTTTTCCTCCCGAGGATTCCCGTGGCGATCTCATGCTTTTTGACGACAGACCCCGGCTCCAGGGTATAGACCCACGACTTGCCCTGACGGGAGAGGATGGCGATCTTGGGAACAAGAACGACATCCTTGTGTGTCACCAGGTTCAGGATGGCCTTGGCAAACATCCCCGGCTTGAGGCGACCGTCAGCGTTGTCCATGTCGATCTCAACGGCCAAGGTTCGCGTGGTGGTGTCGAGGGCGGGATTCATGCGGGTAATCTTGCCGGGGAAGATCACCCCCGGATAGGCATCGGCCCTCACCGATACGGGAAGCCCCAGGTGCAGGTAGCGAATGTCCTTCTCGGGGACGTTCACCACAATCTTCACGATATGGGTATCGACGACGGTGAAGAGAGGGGTCGAACCGGAGGAGAGGGCGGCGGTGGTGGCGGGGATGGTCGCGCCGGGATCGACCATGCGGTTGTAGATGGTCCCGTCGAAGGGGGCCACGATATCCGCGTAGGAGAGCATCTTCCGGGAGTAGTCGACGGTGGCCTGGGACTGTCGGCACTGGGAATTGGCCAGATCGTAGGCATCCTTCGAAACAAGGTTTTTCGCGAGAAGCTCCTTGTAGCGTTTGGCATTGAGGCAGACGTAATCTCGATTGGCCTGGGCCTGGTGGTATTGGGCCTTCAAGGTCGTGTCGTTGATATGGGCCAGGAGTTGCCCCTTCTTGACGTGGTATCCCCGCCGAACGGTAATCTTGTCGAGATAGCCGCTGACCTGGGCATAGATGGCCGCCTGGTTGATGGCCTGGATGTCGGCCGTCAGGGTGATGACGAGAGAGATGTCATGGGTCGCCACCGGAAGGACTCCCACCACCTCGGGCGCGGCCACCTTTCCCCGGGCCCGGGGAGATCCCGAGGGCTTGTGGACAAATCGCGCCACGGCCAGGGCCAGGATGGCGGCGACGACCAGAACGACAGTCAGACGGATCCCACGACGATTCACTTTACTCTCTCCTCATTCATGCTCTTGCGGCTCCGGGCCTGGGACAGCGGGTCCAGCCCCACATCCTTGATCAGAGCCGCCCGGGCGATCTTGTAACCATAGACAGCTTGGACCACTTGGGCCCTCGCCGCGGCCAGATCCGCCTCCGCTTGGGTCAACGCCACAGCACTCCCCACCCCGACCTGATACTGTCCGGCCGCCAGCCGGAGACTTTCCTTGGCCTGTGCCAGAAGGTCCTGAGTGGTCTTGACCCTCTGCATGGCAGTCTGAAGATTCGCTATATCTTGGCGGATCGCCGAGACAATCCCCACCCTGACATTTTCTTCGGCATCACGGGCCGCCAAGGTCGTTTTTTGGGCCTGCCGCTCCTGGTGGACCGTCAGAAATCCTGAAAAGATCGGAACGGAAATTGTCGCCCCCACCGACCAGTTGTAGGTCAACGGAAAGAACATGCTGGCGTAGGTATAGCCTCCGGTCATTCCGATGGAGGGCATGAAGGTGCTCTCATAGTATCGTTCGTTCTGAAGGTCGGCAAGCTTCTGGTTCACCGCCGATGAGAGATCCGGGCGGTTTTCGAGAGCCATGTGGACGAGCTTCGTGCCGTCGGCGTCGAAGGGGACAAAGGAAAGATCGGTCTCGACGGTATAGGGCACATTGGTTTCGATCCCCATGGCATTGTTGAGTGCCACGCGGGAGGTCGTCACATTGTTCTCGGCGGTGATGAGGTTAAGTTTGGCGTTGGAGAGATTCACCCGGGCATTCAACACATCGAACTTTGCGGCCATTCCGATCTGAAACTCGGCCTCTGCCACCTGCAGCTGGGCCTTGTAGTCGTCCACCGTCTTTTTGGCCGCATCCACGAGCAGAATGTTCTGGGCCAGAGTGTCGTAGGCCGACTCCACTCCGTAGAGGAGGTTGTAGAGGGTCCACTGGGCCTGATCGAGGGAGGACTTGTAGGCATACTTGGCCTGGCGAAGCTGGGTGACGCGCTGCCCGAAGGTGAAGACCGTCTGGGTCAGATTGAAGGAGGCCTGATAAAAGTCGTAGCCCTGATTGCTGTTGGGGACGAGCAGCGTCAAAAACGAGGCCGGGATGCCCGGAGAGATCACGAAGTTGCCCGTTTCATAGTTGTACCCTGCCCCGGCGGAGAGATGGGGAAGATAGTTTGAAAAGGCCTCTCCGATAATCTCCTTGTTCGCCTGGGCCGTATGAATGGCCTGCTTGTATTGCGGGTGGCGGTCGATGGTGATTTCCATGGCCTGGAGAAGGGAGAGATGGGAAGGAACGGTGAGAGATTTCTCTTTGGAGGGGGCCAGAATGGGGGTCATCGGAGTTATATCGGCCCGCGCATCAATGACAGGGGAGGAAAGCATCGCCATCCCCAGCAGGACAACAACGGGAATCGATGTCCTCGGGAAGAGGCGAAATCCGAAGGTCTGTGTTTTCAGGATCTTCATCTGTGCCATCCCTGCCATCGGTCAAAAATAGAAGGTGGTCCCGGCAATGACCGGAACGACGGTCACGATTTGTGGTCCCAGGAAGAGCCATTGGGAACGGATTTCTCCAAAGAAGGCCATGGGAACGGCCCGAGGCCGGCCCTCAATCCCAAATCCCACATCCTCCATAAGCCCATTGGTGTGCAGACTCGAAGGACCGTCATTACTTACGCTTGTAAAGACCCCTCCGGAGTCCCCTCGAATGTAAGGAAACCACGGCTGATAGCGGATCAGACCCGGAAACCAACGGGTAAGTTCGAGCTGGACCCCGAGATAGAGTGGGACGTAATTGATGGAGGGGCCTGAAGCATGATAATCGTTTACCGGCGGAGAGATATGGGGGGAGCCAAAACCGAAACCCGAGCCGCCCAGAACCCGAATCCCGCGGCTGACTCCGTAAGAGAGTTCGCCCAAGGCCCCGATACTGTTCTGATAAAGCATGACTGGGGCGGGTGTCTGAAGAATGTCGTAGGTAAACATGACCGAGAGACCAAACTTTCCGGTCTGAGAGGCGTACGGCTCGGAGGGACCGTCGTCTTGGGTCGACACGGAGGAGCTGGCGGAGGCGGCCCAAGAATTTACAGGCGGAAGACAGAATATGGAGAACGACAGAATTGCAAGGAAAAACAGAAGGGTCCGGGAGAGGAAAAAAGATTCCCCTTTTCGGGAGAACGGGCGATCACAAGGGGAGCGAAATCCCTCCGAAGGAGGGGCAAGAAAAGATAAGGGACGGCAGGGTGTCATCACGAATCGGATCACTTCTCCAGGAGAAATCTCAGCATGAGCCCCGGGGTCCATAACGTCTCGCGAGGGGAGCCGTAAAGTGGGGTTGGTGATCTTTTGCCACCCGACCCGGGAAAAAGATTCGTTAATTGACTGATCAGTCAATCAACGATCACATTCAATGAATCTATCACCCACAGTCACTCTCGTCAATCCGCACCTCCTCCCTCATCATACGCTAAGCCCTTCCGGCGGAGAGCCCCTTGCAAAGGGGTGATCGGACCTCTTCCCTCATCAAGGATTGCCCCTTCCATCATCCCTTGAGGAACGCCACCCTGGGCGATTCGAGATTGCGTTTGAAGCCGCTCCATTGTAATATCAAGAAGACTCTTTGAGCAGCTTGACGAACTGGAACGACACAACAGATTTGAACTGCCAAGTGCCCAAGACGATTCACCTTGGACTCTCGTCACGCCTGAAAGCAACGATTCCCTGACACAGCCTTCAGCGACAAACGCGCCATATTAACGCCAGGACTCCCGATGCCAGACAGCTTTCACGTCGGAATCATCCGATTTCCGGGGACCAATTGCGATCTCGACACCTGGGAGGCGCTCTCCCTTGTTCCGGGACTTCTTCCCCGTTGGGTGGGCCACCGGGAACGCTCTCTTGAAGGTCTTGACGCCATCATTCTTCCGGGCGGCTTCTCCTACGGAGACTATCTTCGGACAGGAATCATCGCGGCCCGATCCCCCGTCATGGAGGCCGTCGGCACCTTTGCCGAAAAAGGTCTTCCCGTTCTCGGAATCTGCAACGGATTTCAGATTCTGGCAGAGGCGGGCCTTCTTCCCGGCACACTCCTGCAAAACTCGGGACGGACCTTTCTCTGCCGCGACGAGGGACTCTCCGTGGAGCAGACCCGAACCCCCTTCACCCTCTTCTTCTCTCCAGGGGCTCGCATCAGGCTTCCCATTGCCCATCAGGAGGGCCGTTTTTACGCGGATGGCGACCTTCTTCTGGAGCTTGAGACCAAGGGACAAATCCTCTGTCGTTACCAGGACAACCCCAACGGATCCCTGAGGGACATCGCCGGAATCACCAATGCCCAAGGCAATGTGGCGGGGCTCATGCCGCATCCCGAGAGGCGCATGGTCGGAGAGGGTGCCGCGGCCCATGGCCGTCTCTTCTTCCAGTCACTTGCCGCATGGCTTGCCGGGGAGCGGGAGGCCTCTCCCCTCACATTCTCCTCTTCAATCCTGGACAGATCCTGATGGCAGACATTCCCGCTTCCCGATTCCGAATCCCTCCCCAAGAAATGGAACGGATCGTCGCCCTTCTCGGGCGAGTTCCCAATATCACGGAGGAGGCGGTCTTCTCCGCCCTCTGGAGCGAACACTGCAGCTACAAATCGAGCCGGATCCATCTCCGCAACTTCTCCTCCAAAGGTCCCCGTGTCCTCATGGGACCCGGAGAAAATGCCGGGGTCGTCCGAGTCACCAGCCGCCTCGGCATCGCCTTCAAGATGGAGAGCCACAACCACCCCAGCTACATCGAACCCTTTCAGGGGGCGGCGACCGGGGTCGGGGGGATCCTTCGGGACATATTCGCCATGGGCGCACGTCCTGTTGCTCTGGCGAACAGCCTGGTGATGGGCTATCTACGGCAACCACGGCAGATGACGCTCTTTCGCAATGTCGTGGCAGGAATCGGAGCCTATGGGAACGCCATTGGCGTTCCCACCGTGGGCGGCGAGATCTGGTTCGACGAGCGCTACGCCAAGAACATTCTGGTCAATGCCTTTGCCGTGGGAGTCGTCCCCGACGACGCCATCATGAGCGCCATTCCTCCGGACAAACCCCTTCTGGCCGTCTATCTGGGAAATAAAACCGGGCGCGACGGCGTCTCAGGGGCCGCCATGGCCTCTCGAAGCTTCTCCGGGGAAGAGTCCGACCTCCGGCCGCAGGTTCAGGTGGCCGATCCGTTTGTGGGAAAGAAGGTCATGGAAGCCACCCTTTCGATCATCCGCCGAGGGCTTGCCGGGGCGATTCAGGACATGGGGGCCGCAGGGCTCACCAGCTCCTCCGTCGAGATGGCCGACAAGGCGGGAAAGGGTATCGAGATCGATGTTCTGACGGTTCCCCTGCGGGATTCCACCATGGAGCCTTGGGAGATCCTTCTCTCGGAGTCACAGGAGCGCATGCTCCTTTTGGTGGAGGAGAAAAATGTGGCGGCCATCCTCGACCTTGCCCATGAAAGTCAGGTGGCCGCCGCCGTCATCGGACGCATCATTCCGGAGCCAGTCTTCCGAGTCAAAAAGGGCGAGGCGCTTTACGGGGAGGTCCCCGTGGCCTGTCTTACCCGGGATGCCCCCCTCTATGACCGACCCCGGAAGGCTCGGACATCCGGATCCTCGGCCCCGGGCCACCCGCACCCTTCCTCATCCGGAAGCCACTCCATCGCCGACCTCTTCCTCCGCATCCTCGAACATCCCAACGGAGGCTCGGCCGACTGGATCTACCGGCAGTTTGACCATGAAGTGGGAACCCGGACCATTCTGGGCCCCGGACATGATGTGGCCATTGTCGACCTGAGGGAAGAAGATCGGGCCATTGCCATCGCCCTGGCGGGATTTTCCCATCCGGTCTCTCGCGATCCCGAGCGGGGAGGAGCACTTCTGGTGGCCAAGACCGTTACCGATCTGGCGGCCGTGGGAGCCTGGCCGGTGGGGCTGACCGACTGCCTCAACTTTGGCAATCCGGAGCGGCCCGAGACGATGAACGACTTCGTCATGGCGGTGGCCGGAGTGGCCGGAGCAGCGCGGCGGCTGGACATTCCCGTTGTCTCGGGCAATGTGAGCTTCTACAACGAGACCGACGGAGTCTCCATCCCCCCGACTCCGATCCTGGCGACCTGCGGAGTGCTCGCCTCCCCTCGAACCGCCCCTCCGGGGTCGGTGGGGGAAGAGGGTCTCCATCTGGCCCTGGCCGGAGCGGTCTCGGATCTCTCCCTCGGGGGATCGATGCTGGACTGGCTTCTTCCCGAGCTTGAGGCGGAGCCGGTGCCCGTTATCGACTGGGAGACGCTGTCGCGACTCCAACCCTTTCTCTCCGCCCTCGTCTCCTCCCGGCGTCTTCGGGGGAGCCGCGCGGTGGGACGCGGAGGACTCCTCCGGACTCTTCTCTCACTGGTGGCCCCCCATCGGGACATGGGGGTTCATCTTCGACTCCCCGCCCTGGATAACCCCCTGGGCACCTTTTTCTCAGAGGCTCCCGGACGAATTGTCCTGGCCTATCGCCCTGAAGAGGAGACGGCGGTCCGGGAGACGGCCAGCGAGTTCGGCATCCCCGTCCTTTTCTTGGGCCAGACGGCCCTGCACCGCTTTTTCCTCCACTATCGGGACCGCGAGAAAAAGGACAAGGAAATCCGCCTCCCCCTCTCCGCGATCGCGAAAAAATATCTGACGGCCCTCACCGGCCAAATGGAGACACTCCCCTGATGGACCCCCTGCCCTCCCCTTCGGGACTTCCCTTCGATACCCTGAAAGAAAAATGTGCGGTCTTCGGAATCTACAACCATCCGGAGGCCGCCAACCTCACCTATCTCGGACTCTACGCCCTTCAGCACCGGGGGCAGGAGGGGGCGGGAATCGCCTCGATGGACGAGGGACGGATGATCATCCGAAAGGGAGAGGGGCTGGTCTCGGAGGTCTTCGACGAAACGGTCCTTCGGGACCTTCGGGGAAATTCGGCCATCGGCCACAACCGCTACTCCACGGCCGGCTCGGACTCCCAGCGAAATCTCCAGCCGTTGACGGCGACCATCAGCGACATCCCCATGGCTCTCGTCCACAACGGAAACCTCACCAACGCCCCGGACCTGAGAAAGATCCTGGAAGAGGAGGGAGCCCTCTTTACCACCGATGTGGATACGGAGGTTCTGGTCCACATGATCGCCCGGAGCCGCGGCGTCGACATGGTCTCCCGAATGGAGTCGGCCCTGGCCTCGGTCAAGGGCTCCTACTCCCTTCTGACCCTTCTTCCCAATGCCCTCATCGGAATCCGGGATCCCCACGGATTTCGCCCGCTCTCCATCGGGAAGGTCGGCAACTCCTATGTACTGGCCTCGGAATCCTGCGCCTTCGACCTGATCGGCGCCACCTACATCCGGGATGTGGAGCCCGGTGAGATGGTGGTGATCACCGATGCCGGCATCGAACACTTTCGCCTCTTCCCGAAGATCACCGAAGCCTCCTGCATCTTCGAGCTCATCTACTTCGCCCGTCCCGACAGCCGGGTCTTCGGGATCCCCGTCTACCAGGCAAGAAAACGTCTCGGCAAGCGTTTGGCGGCCGACTCTCCTGTGGACGCGGACATTGTGGTTCCCGTCCCCGACTCGGGGTTGGCTCCGGCACTGGGCTATGCGGAGCAATCCGGGATCCCTCTCGACATGGGGCTTGTCAGGAACCATTACGTCGGGCGGACCTTTATCGAACCCCAGCAGTCGATTCGCCACTTTGGGGTCAAGATCAAGCTCAATGCCGTCCCTGGTCTGCTGGCAGGAAAACGCGTGGTGGTGATCGACGACTCTATCGTTCGGGGGACGACCAGCCGCAAGATCGTTGCGATGATCCGGGAGGCCGGGGCCAAAGAGGTTCACATGAGGATCACCTCGGCCCCCATCCACTTTCCCTGCTTCTACGGCATCGACACCCCCAACCGGGGGGAGCTCATTGCGTCAAGCCATACCCTCGAGGAAATCCGGCGCTACCTGAAGGCCGACTCCCTGGCCTACCTCTCCATCGAAGCCATGGAAGAGGAGGTCCGATGCAGCCAGACCTTTTTGGAGGGAGAGTGCCGCACTCCGGGACAGTATTGCAAGGCCTGCTTCGACGGAAATTATCCGATCTCCTTCACTCAAGAGGAGCGGATCCAGCACGGCCTCTTCGACAGACAGGGGCCATCGGCCCCCCCCGCGGGAGAGACCCCCGAAGGAGCTCTCGATGATCCTCTCCTCCGATCCTGGTGAGAGAGAAAGTCTCCCCCCCGTCGGCCACCCCCTGGCGGTTCTCGAGGAGACAGTCTCCCGGGTCAGGGATGCCCTTTACCCCCGAATCGAATGGTTTCGGGTCTGGTTCCGGCTCCGACGCGCATCCCGGAGCAAGGCCGGACTCCTTTCCCAGCTAGGGAAAATCGCCGCGGCCCCGGGAACGGAGGGGGCCTGGCCCCACACCTCCCTTCGCAATCCCCAGATGGACCGGCTGATCGAAAGAATCGCCCAGGAAGAATCCCGGGAGACCCACCTTCGGGAGTGGCTTGAATATCTCGAGGACAGGGAGGTCTCCTCCGCCCTGGCCAACATCCAGGAGAGCCTGATCCGGAGAACGGTCACTCCCAGAACCCTTCTCGTCACCGAAGATTCTCCCTATGCCGGGCGGTCCATTGCCGATATCAGAAAGACAGCGGCCTCGGACGGTACGGTTCCGGTCACCGCCCTTCGTGGAAGCCTCTCCGTCGAACTCGGCCCTCAGATCCCCCTCGTTCCCGGAGATCGACTCCTTCTTCTGACCGCGTGGAGAGCTCTCAGAAACCTTCCCCCCTCCGCGGGAATCCTCCGGATCGAAGGATCCGACACCCGCGACCCCCTCTCGGACTGAGAGACCGGCCTTCCCGCCGTTTTCTTTCGAGACAGACCCCCTTCTCGAATACCTTACGATCTCTGGTCGAAGAGCCTTTTCTCCACCAATCCCTGAAGAATCCTTCTAGAGCGCTGCATCTCCGGCCACAGCTCCTGAGGGCTGACGCCGTTCCTGGCCATCTCCACAAACCGCGCGTAATTCTTGTGCCACACGAGATGGGCCTCCTCGATCGCCGCATCCCCTCCGATCGGAATCACCATGCGGTGAAGGGGACACTGCATGCCGTCTTCGAGACGGCGGGCATCGATGACGTCGGAGATGGTGTTGAGGGCGTTGAAGATGCCAAAAAGGCGGGCAATGTGGCGGCTATACCACCCGAAGAGTGTCCGGGGGAAAGGGCCGCCGACGCCGCTCTCCGGAGAGGGCGACCAGAGCGACAGCTCTCGGGCACTCATGGGCCGGGCGATGGCATAGCCCTGAAGAAGAACATTCCGGACACTCCCCAGTGCGTCCACGATGCCCGGAGTCTCCACCCCTTCCGCCACACAGGTCAATCCCCTCTGCAGGGCCAGAGTCATCAGGGAAAAAATCATGTCGAGGTTTGAAAAACCTTCGGCAAGAGGGCGAACGAAGGCCTGGTCGATCTTGATGCCGTCCACCGGAAGGGTCACCATGCGGAGAAGGGAGGACTCTCCGGATCCCACGTCGTCAAGAAGAAGGGAATATCCTCGGTCTTTCATGTTGTGGAGAGCTCTGAGAATGCGGGGGTCGTCTACCAGCGCCGACTCGAGAATCTCGAATCCGACTCTTCGGGGAGAGATACCCCCATCGGCCAGCCGGTCGGGAAGGGACTCCAGCCACTCGAGATCCTCGAGGATTTCCGTGGGGAGATTCAGCTGGCAGGGAGGCGCCTCGAAGCCGGAGATCTCGAGGTCGGAGACGACCCGGGAGAGGCCCTGGTCGAAGAGCATCCGAAGCTGACGCCGGCCAAAGGCAGGCAAAAAGGCTGCCGGGGCGAGGAGTCGATCCCCTGAGCGGAGTCGGGCCAGAGCCTCCACCTTGACGATCCGGCCGGTCATCGGTTCGACGATCGGCTGGTAGAGCATGACAACCGATTCCCCGGAGAGAAGTCGACGAAACTCCTGGCCGGAGGCAGAGGAAAGAGGCGAGGGGCGAAAGCGGCGTTCCTCGAGGCGTGCCATCACTTCCCCGATGTGAAGGCTCACCCGTCGCCAATGGTCGGTATTGCGTGCAAGGGAAAAGGTCAGAGGTGTCCGGCCGAAGAAAATCAGAACTCTTTGGGGACGGCCGAGCCGATCTCCAAGGGGAAAGGCTCCGAGAGAGAAAATTCCCGAGTCAAAAAATCCCGAGAGGATCCTGTCGGGAAGATCCAATCCGCGGGAAAGGGAGAGAAAGAATTCGGGAAGACTTTCATCAAGAAGACGTCCCAGAATGGACTCAATCCAGGAAAGGAAGAGGGGTTCTTCCGTCCGGGGAATGAGTCCCGCCTGGTGAAGGAGGCGGAATTCCCCAGGAAGGGGATCGATCAGGAGAATTCCCCCGACTTGGGGGTCAAGGAGGGAGGGGAGGAGTGCCTCGATGGCAGACTCTTCTCCTCCCTCCAAGGAAAAGGTTCTTTCAAGAGACTCGAGAAGCTCGGCCCTTTTCCGGTCCATCTCCTCGTAAAAAGCCGTCTGGATCGACATGTCCGTCTGGATGCGACGAGTCAGGATCTCGGAGACGATCAAGGCCCGTTCCTTCGGAAGACCGGAGAGGACAAGAATGAGCGCCCGCTCGTAAAGCTCCGCCCCTCGGGCCAAGAGCGCGAGCGGAACACCGTAGGACCAGTGGCGAGAAGCCACCTCCCGAGCCATGGCAATGTGTTCAGCGAGTTCTAGGTTCGAGGAAAGAAGCCGTCCGAGATAGGAGACCTGTCGGGACTTCAAATGATCAAAGGCGTCGGAAGAGAGGGAGTCAAGAATCCTCTTGCCTTCGTCTGACTCCAGGAGAAGACGGTAAAAGGAGAGAACGGCCAGCTCGAGATGGGCCGGGTCGGGTGAAAGATCATCAAGATATGGACGGGACTTTCCATAGAGATGTTGGCTTTCCTCTATCTCCCCGCCCTCCCGCTGATCTCCATAGGAGGTCTTCGGACGAAAGAGGGGGGCTCCCGGAGAAAAGAGGCCCCTTTCCCTCCTCTCTTCCTTAGACTCTGGCACCGCTCAGACCTGCCTTGGTGCAGGAGTCGATCCGAACCCTGACGATTTCGCCAGGAGAGGGAGGCGTCTCTCCTTCCAAAAGACGGCTTCGAACCGTCCTGAAATGGGGTGTCCGCCCCGAAAAAAACCGCGACTCGAGGTCGACGCGCTCGACAAGGATCTCTTCAGCCATTCCAATGCGTCCCCGATTTTTCTCCAAAACCATCCTGGCGAGGAGCTCGTCCAAGCGGCGAAAGCGGTCGAGGGAGACAGCACGGTCGGGAATTCCCTCCCGGCCATAGGCCGGCGTTCCCGGGCGGGGCGAATAGATGAAGCAGAAGGCCCCGTCGAAGCGAAACTCGGCCACCGCATCAAGGGTCTGGCGAAAATCCTCCTCGGACTCGTCGCAAAATCCCACGATCAGGTCGGTGGTCAGGGCCACCTCGGGGATCGCCGCCCGAAGATGCCGAATCTTCTCCCGGTATTCTTCGAGGGTGTACCCCCGCTCCATCGCCGCCAGCATCCGGTTTGACCCTGACTGGACAGGAAGGTGAAGGTGGGGCATCACCTTCGACGAACGGGCCATGGCGTCGATGGTGGAGAGGTCGAGGTCGCTGGGGTGGGAGGTGGTGAATCGGATCCGCAGGAGCCCATCGACATGATCCAAAGCCCTCAGGAGATCGGCAAAGCCCTCTCCCCGGGGAGCCCCCTTGCCATAGCCATTCACATTTTGTCCCAAAAGGGTAACCTCCCGATACCCTTGCTCAACAAGGGATCGGGCCTCTGAGACGATCGACTCGATGGGCCGACTCCGCTCGGGGCCTCGGGTTCGGGGAACCACGCAATAGCTGCAGGCCTTGTCGCAACCCTCCTGAACGGTGAGCAGGGCCGTCACACCCGGAGGACGCACCGCCGGAGGAGTCGTCATCTCGGGAAGGTCGAAGTCCCGCCCGAGCTGGAAGCGCTTCTCGGCACGAAGACGGTCGATCATGGGAAGGAGATTTCTCACCTGGGCCGGTCCGGCCACCAGATCGATCTCGGGCATGATCCGATGGAGCCTCTCTTGCTCGCGCTCCGCCATGCACCCCGTCACGGCCAGAATCTTCTCTCCCCCCTCCTTCTTGAGGACCCGAAGACGTCCCAGATCGGAGAGGGCCTTCTGGTCGGCCTTGTCGCGAACGGTGCAGGTATTGACGATAATCAGGGAGGCCTGCTCGGGATCGTCGGTGGGGAGGTAGCCGGCCTCGGCAAGAATCCCAGCCATCCGTTCTGAGTCGTGAACATTCATCTGACAGCCAAAGGTCCGGATATGATAGGCCGGGGGAACGGAAGAAGGAGCCAGGGAGTCGGGTGTCGTGTTATCCATTACAAAGAATCTCCAGAGCCCGCTTTCGACAGGAGGGTGGAGGGGGCCACATCTATCAGGGGCTCCCGTCCCTCCTCCCGGTCGAGCGAGTCAAAAAGTCGGCTGTTTTTAATGCTGAAAACATCGAGGGAAAGACGCTCCCGGGGAGTAAAAGAGGCCACGCGCTCGGCAGTGTAGGCCTCCAGTGCCGCCTCTCCCGATTCGGCAAGGTGCCGCAAGAACTCCTCAGGGGTAAGATGCAGAAGCTCCAGAACAAACATGTCGGCCGGACAGGGAAACTCGTAGTCCCCCAGAGAGCCGTCGAGAACCATCCGTGCCTTGTCGATGGACCGAGGAAGCCAGGGAATGCCAAGAAGCATCTCCCGGGGGCTTCGGGGTGGGGAGGTCTGACCGCTCAATCCTTCAGAGCCTCCACGACATAGTGATATGGGTAGAGATCATGGGATCGGATCTTCACAAATCCCGCAGCGATGAGCACATCGTAGAGGTCGAGTTCGGATTTTCTCTCCTCCGGAGGCGGCCCCTTGGGGGTGGCCTCCTTGACCCAATCCACGACGAGGCACTGACCGGTGGGGGAGAGGATCCGGAAGATCTCCGAGAAGATCTCCCGAGGGTGGGTCAGCTCATGAAAGACATTGGCCAGCCAGACCACCTCTATCGACCCGTCCGGCAGAGGAATGCGATCCTTCTCCGAGAGAACGGTGCGGACCCGATCGTGGAAAGGCTTCGTCCCGAGCTCACGGTTAAAATGTTCCACCATCCCGGGCTGAAGCTCCACCGCATGGCAGAGTCCTCGGCGGGAGAGAACCTCGGCCAGCGGGAAGAAAAAATAGCCCGATCCAGCCCCGATCTCGGCAGACTCTCCCTTTTCAAAGGGGTGGATCAGAGGAAGAAGGCGCAAGGGATCCTGAAAGGACTTGCGTTCGGGGTCATGGAGCTTGGTGGCATGTTTTGGATCAAAGAGATGCGCCAAGAGATCCTCCAGAAAAAATGTGAGCAAAGCGGCTCTAATCGATAGACAGTGCCACACCCTTTTCAACTATTGTAGCACGAGAACCCCTCCCGGCTCAGATTCATGTCGAACAAGGGGGATACGGGAGGGATCCTCGTCACTGCTCCCGGGTCCTCCCGCCCCCCTCCTCCGCCCTCCCCGGCACCCGCCTTTCTTGCTCCTCTCACATTTTCGTCATTTTGGCTCCCAGTTATGATAAAATGCCCACGCCAAACACGACAGACTGACCCTGCGGGATCCTGATGAAGATCATCCACCGATATCTCTTTCTCGAACTTCTGACTCCCTTTTTCCTGAGTCTTCTGGTCCTCGTGATCCTTCTTCTGACGCAGCAGGCGCTCCTCATCATGAACCTTCTCGTCAATAAGGGGCTCTCCATCGAGACGGTCTTCCGTCTTCTTTCGATGATCTTCCCGCAGTTTCTGAGCATGATCATTCCGGTCTCGGTCCTCACCGCCTCCACCGCCACCTTCCACCGGCTGGCCTCCGACGGAGAGATCATTGCCTTCAAGGCCTCGGGGATCAGCCTCTCCCGACTCCTCTTCCCGCTCTTTCTTTTTGCCGCGATCGGCTTTGGAACAAACTTCTATCTCTCGCTCAAGGCCATGGAGACACAGGGGCTCTCCCTGCAGGACCTCCTGGTGCGAGTCTTCCAGAAAAAACTCTCCCTTGCCATCAAGCCCCAGTCCTTCAACAACTTCATGGGCCGATTCATCATCTATGTGGAAAAGATGCCCACACTCTCCCATATTGACGGCGTCTTCATCTACCAGAAGGAAAAAAAGACCGGCCCCCGGACGGTGATCTTCGCCCAGAGCGGGGAGATCCTCAATGAACGCCATCCTCCTGGCCTTAGGCTCAAGCTCTCACACGGGACATTTTTTCAGGAGGGGGCCGCAGAGCAGTATATCCGCTTCGGCTCCTACGACCTGACGATCACCGGCCACCACACCGACGACAGTATCCGGGTAAAGTCCATCGACGAGATCAATGCTGAGATTGCCCAGTCTCCCTCGCCCGATCCGGCCCTTTTTCGGGCCCTTGAGGATCGGTACAAGAACTATACCTATCCCTTTTCCTGTTTTTTCTTCGCCTTTCTGGGCATCCCCTACGGGATCTATACCATGCGCTCGGGGCGACTGGCGGGATTTGTCTTTGCGACGGTGACGGTCATCCTTTTTTATATGATGAACACCATCGACGACCTCATGGTCTCAAAACGTCTTTTAAGCCCCGCCGCCGCGGCCCTTGCCCCGGACATCGTCCTGGCCGCCCTCATGATTGCCCTTCTTTTCATGGTGTTTCATGAGGTCGACGTGAAGTCGCATCTTCCCCGAATCTCCCTTCCGGCCTGGCTCCGGAGGAAGCGCCCGTGAAGATCCTCACCCGCCATATCATGGGGGAGTACATCAAGATCTACTTTCTCTCCCTGATTTCCCTGGAAGCCATCTATCTGGTGATCGACTCCGTCGAAAAGATCAAGAACTTTTTGGCTCATCACGCCCCCTGGTCCCTGATGGGGGAATTCTTTGCCTGGAGATCGATCGAGGTGGGATTTCGGGTCATCCCCATGTCGGCCCTTCTTGCCACGATTCTTGCCCTGGGAATTGCCTCGAAAAACCATGAAATCACCGCGATCCGGGCCGCCGGGATCAGCCTGGAGAAAGCAACCTTTCCCATTGTTCTCTTCGGAGCCCTTCTCTCCCTGATCGAACTTCTTCTCAATCTCTGGGTCGTTCCCCACGCCTACCAGACCACCGACGTGATCATGGAGGAGCGGATCAATCAGGGCTCCGGATGGTCGGGAGAGGTCCGGCGCAATGTCTGGTTTCGCCATGGATCCCGGGAGATTTTCCGGATCGCCAGGATCGAGGCCGGGGGAACCCGCCTCGACACCGTCACCATCTACCACAAGAGCCAGAAGGCTGATCTTCATTGGACCATTGAAGCCAAGAGCCTGCTCTATGAAAACGGGGGATGGACCTTTCACGATGGGGTTCGCACCCTTTTTCACAAGGACGGGACCCTCTCGACCACGTCCTTTGCAACGCTCCCCTTCCCTCTCGACCGGCGGCCGGCAGACTTCTTCATTCGGAAGACCCACCTCTCCCACCTTACCTATGCCGAGCTCTCCCGCACCATCGACCTGCTGAAGGCCAATGGGCTCCCCCACAGAAACTTCACCGTCCTGCGCGACGGGGTCCTGGCCTTCCCGGCGGCCTCCTTTCTCATGGTTCTTTTCGCCATTCCCTTCGGGATCCGGGAGGGGCGGCAAGTCGGGATCGCCCGGGGATTCGGAGTGGCACTCATGCTCTCCCTCTCCTACTGGACGCTCTATTCCATGGGGCTAGCCCTTGGGAGGGGCGGAGTGATCCCGCCTCTGTTGGCGGCATGGTTCGCGAACCTCGTCGTCCTGGCCGTGGGGATGGGACTCCTCTCATCGGTCAACCGCGTCTGAGATCTTTTCCCACCCCATGTCACGGGGCCTCACAAGGCTCACTCCATCGACCGGGCCCTCCTCCGAAGAGCCAGAGAAGGCGGTCGCGTTGCGCTCCCCCCCTCTTCAAGCGGCCTCGCCCGTCCTCCTCTCTCTTGACCTCCGGAGCAACCGACGGGTCTAATGAAAGAGTCCCAAATGGATTCTTCTGACTGACAACAAGGAGTCTTCATGGCTGAAAAACCTCGGATCGGCGTTCTTCTCTTTAACCTTGGCGGACCGGAAACCCTCGACGACGTTCTGCCCTTTCTCGAAAACCTCTTTTCCGACCCCGACATCATGGATCTTCCCCCGGTGGTTAAAACCCTTCTTCCCCGCTTCCTGGCCCGAAGAAGAGCGCCCAAAAGCCAAGGATACTATGCGGCAATCGGCGGGGGATCCCCCCTTCGCCGCATTACGGAAGACCAGGCCTCTCTTCTCGAGAAGGCCCTGAATCATTCGGACTCTCCTATTCATGCCAAGGTGAGCGTAGCCATGCGCTATGCCCCGCCCCGGATTGCCGCGGCATTGGCCCCACTCGAAGCCTTCCGGCCCGAGAGGCTCGTGCTCCTGCCCCTCTATCCCCAGAGATCCACCACCACGACCCGCTCCTCCTTTCGGGAGTTTTCCCAGTCGCTCAAGGACTATCCGGCCCTCTCCCAGTCCCGTCTTTGTGTGGTTCCCGCCTGGCCGGAATTTTCCCCTTATCTTGAGGCACTGGCAGAAACCGTTCTCTCCTCCATCGCCAGACTCCCCCACAACTCTCATCCCATCGACATTCTCTTTTCCGCCCATGGAATCCCCGTCAAGAGGATTCGCCAAGGAGATCCCTACCAGGCCGACACCGAGACCACTGTGGCAAAGGTCGGCGAGATTCTTCGAAAGCAACTTCCGGAGCGCGCTCTCCGAATCCACCTCTCCTACCAGAGCCGGGTGGGCCCTCTCAAGTGGCTGGGACCGGAGACGAAACAGACGATCTCGACACTGGCCGCAAACCACGGAACGGTCAATCTTGTTCTTGTTCCGGTGAGCTTCGTCTCCGACCACCAGGAGACACTCTTCGAAATGGACATCACCTATCGGGATCTGGCCAAGGAGTCCCGTATCCTCCACTTTGAGCGGGCACCGGCACTCAACGTCCAGCCTTCATTTATTTCCGCCCTCTCCCGCCTCGTCGAGGCGGCGCTCGATAACGAGCCGTTTTCCTGTCAGCAATGCCGATGTCACTGCGGGATCTGTCCGGAGAAAAGCATCAAAAAATGAGGAAGGGGAAAATGGAACTTTGCGGAGTGGCCTCTTTGGCGATGGAGAGCCACTCATAAGAAGATGCGAGAAACATCCACAAAGTATGAACTGTTAAATTCTGACGCTCGTCTTCAGGAAGGGGCGCAAGACACAACACGTCTCCGACCGGCGTTCTTTGCCTTGCAGAGCGCCTGATCGCTTCGACCCAGCAGATTCATTCTCTCGCGTCAGCTATTCGTGGGCCATCCGCTTGGCAATTTCGTCACCGATGCTGAATGTTGGATCGATAACCACGCTGGAAGCCAACGAGGAGATTGCCGATTCCTTGGACTCCACGCCATGGACCTCTCAAGACAAGAGGATTTGGTTCGCCGCATTTTTCTTGACATGGAGCCAGAATACGAAGAAAAAATCCCAATCTGGACATAGAGGAAGAGCTGAGTGGCTGATTGAGGAGGGAGAGGTGAAGGATTGATCCTCCACCCCATAACGGAGGAGGGGGGGAAGACAAAAAAAGGGGGGCTTTTGGCCCCCCTCATTTATTGCTCTTTATTATAGAATTACAGCTTCAGTTCCCGAAGAGTCTCAGCCGGAATGTCAGCAATGAAGATCATTCCATTCGAATAGGCAATGGCACCGGTGTACTGGAACTGGGCCACCGACACATCCCCATCGGCCTTACCGCTGATCGGCAATCCAAGAGACTTGACGCCACCAGCAATGGTGGTGACATTGTTGCTGGAAAGATCGATCGCCCGGATGGAGGCATTGGAAGAGTCACCCACATAAAGGGTGTTGCCATTCACCGCAAGGGCCACCGGCTGATTGAAGAAGGCCGAGCTTCCCGCTCCGTCTTCGATGCCAGGGAAGCCAGGATGGCCAGCCAGGGTGGAGACGGCATTGGTGGCAAGAACGATCTTCCGGATCAGGTTGTTCCGGGTGTCGGCCACAAAGAGAACCGAGCCGTCGCTGCTCAGAGCGATACCACGAGGATCACGGAAGCTGGCCGCTCCGCCGATTCCATCGTCGAGGCCAGGAGCCAGAGCTCCCTTCCCGGCGACCGTGGTCACTGTTCCGGTGGTGAGGTCAAGCTTGCGAATCATGTTGTTTCCGGAGTCGGAGATGTAGAGGGTCTTCCCGTCCTGGGTCAAAGCAAGTGCCCGGGGACCATAGAAGCCTGCCGATCCACCCACGCCATCGTTCGATCCGGGGAAGGCCCGGCCGGCGAGGGTGGAGACCGCTCCGCTGGACAGATCCATCTTCCGGATCCGGTTGTTGCGGGAGTCTGCGATGTAGAGGGTCTTGCCGTCGGAAGAAATGGCGAGACCTTCAGGGTTGTTGAAACGGGCAGCGGTTCCGTTCCCGTCGCGGAATCGGGCATGGTGGTTCACGCCGGCGATGGTCGTCACGGTGGCACTGCCTCCGCTCACGGTCACCTTCCGGATCAGGTCGTTGCCGGTATCGGCCACGTAGAGGGTTCCGTCCGGAGCCGCCACAATTCCCTGAACATACTCAAAACGAGCCTGGCTTCCCGTGCCGTCAACGGCACCCCGCTCGTGGAATTCTCCAGCGATGGTGGTGACACTCGCCGCATGGGCCTGGGCTGCAACGCCGACCATGAGGCCTGCCGCGATCCCCAAGGCAACCACTGCCTTTGTCGAAGCCTTTCTCCCTGCCATCTTCTTGCCCTGCTGTCCTTTGTGCAACAAAGTGTCCTCCTTCGGAAGGTCTGCTACCGGAGTCCCGGCCGGAGTCCCGGATGGCACCCGGAACAGTTCGAAACCCTAATCCACCCTAAACTTGGCCTAACTGGCAAGGTGCGGAGCCCCAATACGCTGTTCGCATGAAGGAGATAATAATGGCACATGGCTTCCGCATCCATTGTCATGATCGCTCAATGTATACACCCATTAGGATGAAAATGCAAGAAGGATATCCTTCATTTTTTCATCTTTTTAGAAGCGGGGTCAGTCGGCGGGAAAAATTCGCCCCTTGAAGCTTCCATTCTCCCCGGGGGGCCCAATAAAAAAAAGGGCGGTAGCCTTGGCGAGTCCCCGGAGATCATCAGAGTTTTCAAGGGAAGGATCGATCCAGGCGGCCAAAGTGATCAGGGTGGGCTCGTGGCCCACCAGGATCAAGGTCATGGGATCGAATGTTGCGAGCCATCCCAAGAAGGCCGTCCGGGAAAATCTCGCCGGGATGAAGTCTCCGGCCAGCTCCGGAAGACACTCGACCTGTCGAACCGGGTGAGATTTGGGGAGTTTTGCAAGAAGAATTTCTGCGGTTTGGACGGCCCGGGTCAAGGGGCTTGAGACGATGGCATCGATCCTGAGCCTCGAGCGATCGAGCGAGCGGGCCAGACGCTTGACGGAGCGTCTTCCTTCGGGGGTCAGGGGACGGAGAAGCTCGGGAAACTCGCCGTCCGCCGCGGCCCCGTGGCGCACGAGAAGAATCTTCACCCGTACCCTTCGGGAGAGATGTCGTCGTACCCCAGGGCAAGGTTTTCAAAGCGCGTGCAGAATCCCTGATAGGCAAGCATGGCGGAGCCAATCGGGCCGTTTCGTTGCTTCCCTACGATAATCTCGGCCTTGCCCCGGGAGTCGATGTTGTCGGGGTGGTAGACCTCGTCGCGGTAGATGAAGAGGACAATGTCCGCATCCTGCTCGATGGCTCCCGATTCCCTAAGGTCTGAGAGGGTGGGCTTCTTCGTTCCGGGGCGATTTTCCACGGCCCGGGAGAGCTGGGCCAGGGCAATCACGGGGATCTGGAGCTCCTTGGCCAGGGCCTTCAGGGAGCGGGAGATCTCGGAAATTTCCTGTTCCCGGTTATCGGTGCGCTGGGAGCCCCTCACGAGCTGGAGATAGTCGACGGCGATCAGGGAGAGGTCTTTTCTCTGCTTTTTGAGACGGCGGGCTCGGGTACGGAGTTCAAAGATGGTCAGGTCGCCGGAGTCGTCGATATAAATCGGAACATCGCTTGCCTCCCCGAAGGCCTGCATCACATTTTCCCAGTCCTCGGAGGTGAGGTGGCCGGTCCGGAGATTCTTCTGGTTCACCCGGGCCTGGGAGCTGATGAGCCGGAGAAAGAGCTGCTCCTTGGGCATCTCGAGGCTGAAGATCCCTACAGGCTTCTTCAGGTCGAAGGCGATGTGCTGGGCGATGGAGAGAACGAAGGCGGTCTTTCCCATGGCGGGACGGCCGGCCACGATGATGAGCTCGGAGGGATGAAAGCCCGTCGTCATGTGGTCGAGGTCGATGAAGCCGGTGGGAAGACCCGTGACGAGCTCCTTGATCTCACGATTCTTCAACTCTTCGAGGTGCTTGAACTGGGCGTCAAGGTAGGAGAGGTCCCCGATCTGGACAAATTCCGAGCGGGAGCGGCGGGTCCCCACCTCCATGATCTTTCTTTCCGCAAAATCCAGAACCTCGTCGGTGTCGAGCGTTCCGTCGTAGCCCTTCTGGGCAATCTCTTCCGAGGCCAGGATCAGCTTGCGGAAGATCCCCTTCTCCACAATCAGCCGGGCATAGTGGACGGCATTGGCCGCCGTGGGGACGATCTCGGCCAACTCATAGATGTTGTCGGGGGCTCCGGTGATCTGCGCCCAGTCTTTTTTGACCAGATAGTCGGAAAGGGTCAGGCTGTCGATGGGCACATGACGGTCGGACATCTCCTTCATCGCCATGAAGATCCGCCGATTCGACTCCAGAAGAAAGTCGTCGTCGGCCACCATGTCGCCCACGGTGGTCAGAACCTCATTGTTCAGAAGGATCGATCCCAGGAGGGACTTCTCTGCCTCAATTGTCTGTGGGAGGTTTTTTCTCGATTCGCGGACCCGGGGCTTCATCGGGACGACTCGGGGGAAAGCCCGGGAAAGTCCTTGAGAAGGTCGGAAAGGGTCGCCGAGGTGCGAAGGGGCAAATCCCGAAGAAGCAGGAAAAACTTCCCGCCATCATTGGATTTCCAGAGAACGGCCCGAATCTCCTCGTGCTCCCGGAGAGCCTCTTCGGGGGCAAAGGAGAGATCTCCTTCCGGAAGGTGGTGGGAAAGCACCGGAATCTTCCCTGAGCGAAGCCGGGAGATGGCAGGCTCGAGGTCGGAAAGGTCCTTTCCGGAGTGGAGGACGAGAACGACGGAGGAGTCCGGACTCTCACCCGCCCGGCGCCTGAGTGCCTCCTCGATATGGCTGATCTGATAGGCAAAACCCACCGCCGGCAAGTCGTGGCCAAAGGCCAGACCCAGGCGGTCGTAACGACCTCCGCTGGCCATGTGAGTGGAGGACTCCCGGGCGTACATGCGGAAAAACATCCCCGTGTAGTAGGGGCCGGGAGGCGACAGGGCCAGGTCGACACGAATCTCCGAGGGATTTGACCTTCCCGAAACGGCCTGGAGGAGCGAAATAAAGGGGGAGAGGGAAGAAGCGGAGAGGCTTCCGGCGGATTTTTTGCTCAGGGTCGTCAAGAGATCCAGTGCCTCTTCAGGGGGGAGAACCCGCCCGGCAAGGTCCGAGGCCATCCCGGCCTTTTCCGGAGAGCCATTTCGAGTGAAGATCTCCACGAGGGCATCGATATCCCGAGAGTAAAAGGCCTTCCGAAGGGCAGAGAGATCTTCTCTGCTGGCATCGGGGAGGCGAAGATACTCCTCCTGGAGGGGGGCATGGGAGAGAACCAGCAACGGGCTGTCGAGGGGGAAGACCCGCGAGCCGAGCAGACAGAGGTCCAGAACCTCAAGGTCCGCATGAAAGGAAGCATCCCCCAGAAGTTCGAGCCCTGTCTGATGGAGCTCTCGAAGAAGAGAGGCGGTGCGGTTCTCATCCCGAAAGACTGAGGTGCTGTAGGAAAACCTCAGGGGAAGCATCCTGTCTCGAAAGGACTGGGTCGACAGACGGGCAATCTGGGCGGTGGCGTCGGGACGAAGGACGAGAACCTGTCCCGATCCCCTGTCCTGCATCAGATAGAGGCGAGGAAGGATGGCCGGATCCAGACCGGGAGAGATGGCATCGAGATACTCAAATGAGGGCAGGATAATTTCCCGGTAGCCGTAAAGGGAAAAAAGAGCCAGGAGACGATCGGTGGTCTCCCGGCGAAAGCGTGCCGTGCGGGAAAAGACGGGAGAGACGCCGGTGGGGGTGGTTTTGGAAGGGACCCTGAGGTTCTCTCCGGGTCCTTCCCGAGATCTCTTCACAACCGGTTATCGGCCCAGCGAGGGCAAACGAAGAAGCTTGAGGGCAATGATCTTCGGATTTTTCCGGATCTCCTCAAGAACGGCGACGGGAGGCTCGGAGTCCACCCCGATCATGGAGACCGCCTTGCCACCGGGAAAGTCCCGACCGAACTGCATGCGGGAGATGTTGACCCCATGGGAGCCGAGAAGCGAGCCCACAAGCCCCACCACGCCCGGCTGATCCTGGTTGGTGAGATAGAGCATGATGGGATCGGGCACCACCTCGACGGGGAGGTTGTCGAGAGAGACGATGCGGAAGTCTTTCTTCTGGAAGATCGACCCCGACACCTGATGGGACCCCTTCGACGTCGTGGCCCGAAGGGTAATGAGCCCCACATAGTCGCCCTGCTGGCTTGATCGGGACTCCACCACCTCAAGGCCGCGCTCCTTCGCCAGAAGGGGGGCATTCACCTCATTGACCCGAACATCGAGCATGGGGGCCAAAACGCCCTTGAGGGCGGCAATGGTGATGATCTGGGTGGGAAGGGTCGCGGCCTCTCCACTGAACTCCACGGAGATCTTGGAGAAGGCATCGGTGGCAATCTGGGCGAGAATCCCCCCCATTACCTCGGCGAGCTGCTGGTAAGGAGTCACCCGGGCGGCATCTTCCGGGGGAACCGAGGGAAGGTTCGCCGCATAGCGGATCACACCCTTGGCGAGGTAGTCGACCATCTGGTCGGCCACGGCCAGAGCCACGTTTTCCTGGGCCTCTTTCGTGGCAGCCCCAATATGGGGAGTCGAGATGAAGTTGTCCAACTTGAGAAGCGGATTGTCAGGGGAGGGCGGCTCTTCGGCAAAGACGTCGAAGGCGGCCCCGGCGACATGGCCGCTTTCAAGGGCCTTGGCCAGATCGGCCTCGTTGACGATTCCTCCCCGGGCACAATTGACGATACAGACGCCCTTCTTCATCTTTGCGATGGAGGCGGCAGAGATCAGGTTGGTCGTCTCCGGCGTCAGAGGGGTATGGACGGTGATGATATCGGCCTTGGCGAAGATTTCCTCCACCGACACCGGGGTCACCCCCTGCCGGGCGGCCGATTCAGGCGTCAGGAAGGGATCGTAGGCGATCACGTTCATCAACAGACCCTGTGCCACATGGGCCACATGGGATCCGATCTTTCCCATTCCCAGGATTCCCAGGGTCTTGTGGGCGAGTTCGATTCCCATGAACTTGCCCTTTTCCCACTTTCCGCTCCGGTTGGAGGCGTTGGCCTGGGGGATCTTGCGTGCCATGGACATCATCATGGAGACGGTGTGCTCGGCCGTGGTGATGGTATTGCCTCCGGGAGTGTTCATGACAACGATGCCCCGGTTGGTGGCGGCGGGGAGGTCGACGTTGTCGAGCCCGGCCCCGGCACGACCGATCACCTTGAGGCGGGTGGCGCCTTCGAGAACCTGGGCCGTCACCTTGGTCCCGCTCCGGATGACGAGCCCGTCGTAATGGGCCAGCTCGGCCTTGAGCTCGTCGGGAGAGAGCTTTGTCTTGACGGTCACATCAAAACCGGCATTTCTGAATATATTGAGCCCCTCTTCCGAGATGGGGTCGCTGACAAGAATCTTAATTTTCTGATGCGCGCTCACGCTCTGATCTCCTGTGTGGGGGTAGGGAGTATGGACAGCTTACTGACCGATCATGACGGCCTGGGCCCGGGCAACGCCGGAGCCCAGCGGGGCTCCCTTGTATCCCATGCGAGCCAGAACCATCTCGACGCCGCTGATGGCGGTGATAATGTCGAAAACGTCGGCATAGCCCATATGGGAGATCCGGAAGACCTTCCCCTTGAGCTGGTCCTGTCCGCCGGCCGCGGTGATGCCGTACTGGTTCCGGAGGTTCTTGTAGATCAGCTCTCCATCGAATCCTTCAGGAGCCACAACAGCCGTCAGCGCATCGGAAGGGGACTGGCGGGCAAAGATCGACAGGCCAAAGCCCTTGATCCCCTCGCGGGTGGCCTGGGCCAGCATGCGATGGCGGGCAAAGATGTTTTCGAGGCCTTCCTTCTGCATCATCTCGAGGGCCTTGCCGAGGCCGATCCACAAAGAAACGGCCGGGGTCCAGGCATTCGAATCCTTGAGGATGTTATCCTTCTCGCGCTTCAGGTCCAGATAGAAACGGGCGCACTTGGCCGACTGGTTCAATGTCCAGGCCTTCTCGGAGACGGCGATGAAGGCCAGCCCGGGGGGAAGCATGAGCGCTTTCTGGGAGCCGGTTATCAGGACGTCGATTCCCCAGGCATCCATCGGGATATCCACGACTCCGAGGGCCGTGATCGCATCGACGACAAGGATCGTCCCGGACAGACGGGAGGTGACCTGAGCGAGGCTCTTGATGTCGTGCCAGACCCCCGTGGAGGTTTCGCTGGCCTGAACATAGACCCCCTTGATGGAGGGATCGTTCTTCAGGAGCTCTTCCACCTTGGCCACATCCACCGAATCGCCCCATGTCACGGGAACTTCGATGGCATTCACGCCAAAGGCCTTGGCAATCTTCAGCCAGCGCTCACCGAACTTGCCCCCGTTGACGGCAATGATCTTGTCACCCGGGCTCATGAAGTTGGAGATGGAGGCCTCCATTCCTGCTGTTCCGGAGCCGGCCACCGTCAATACCTCCTGGTTGGTCTGGAAGAGCCACTTGAGCCCCGTCCGAACCTTCTGAATCACCGGGATGAAGTCTGGCGAGCGATGATGGATCATGGGAGCCGACATCGCGAGCAGGACCTCCGGAGGAACGGGAGTGGGACCGGGAGCCAAGAGATATTGTTTCTTCATGGACGTGCGTCTCCTTGAGAACAGGGTGACCCCCTCGCGTCAGGGCCAACGTGTGGCCCCGGAACGGGACGGGGAAGGGTGGAGTAACCTTGGACAGTCATTTCACAAGGGAAGACGGCCTCAAAAAGGGATCGCCGGGGGACACAAGCCCCCTACGCATCCCCGGCGAATGCCGCTCCCCCGTGCATTCCAAGAGAGATCGTGAAGCCGTTTCAAAACCCTCTAAATCTACACCAGAAGGAGCGAGGAAGACAAGATGGGAACGAGAAAAGGCGCCGGACTTCCTCCACAGGCAACGACCTCTGTCCGGGAAGAAAAATTTTGAACGGGCAAGGGTTAATGATAGGATAACCCTCAATGAACCTTCTGCCGACGGATCTCTCTGGTTACCTCCCTTTTCCTTTTGCCAAGAGGAGGGTGTCTTGACCCCCCAGCCCCCGACCCTCCCCCTTTCCCTTTGCCTGATTACCTACAACGAGGAGAATAATCTCGAGGAATGCCTCAAGTCCTTTGCCTCCCTGGCCAACGAGATCGTCGTTCTCGACTCGGGAAGCACTGACAGGACGCAGGAAATCGCCGAAAAATGCGGGGCACGTTTTTTTGTGGCTCCCTTTGAAGGATTCGGGCGACAAAAACAGCACGCCATTGATCTGACCACAGGATCCTGGGTTTTTGTTGTCGACGCCGATGAGAGGGCCACGCCCCCCCTTGTGGAGGAGATCCGGATGGTCCTGACATCGGAAAGCCCTCTGGAGGGCTACGAAGTGAACCGCGTCAATTTTTTCCTGGGAAAGCCCATCCTCCACAGCGGATGGGCTCCGGACCATGTACTGAGGCTCTTCCGAAAGGGGGCCGGACGAACATCGGACAATCTCGTCCACGAAGAGATTCTTGTCTCGGGAAGAGTCGGACGGCTTCGCTCCTCCCTTTACCACTACACCTACCGCACCCTGGGCGACTACCTGAAAAAGGCGGCCCGCTATGCCTCCCTCTCCTCCCGGGAAAAACTCAAGAAGGGAGCCCGCCCCGGGCTCCTGAAGATTCTTCTGGACCCTCCCTTTGTCTTTTTCAAGATGTATGTGTTGAAGCAAGGCTTTAGGGATGGGAAGGAAGGACTTTTTCTGGCGATTCTTTACGGATTCTATACCGCGATCAAGTATATCTGGATGTTTTACCCGGAAAGGGCGGAGGACGACGGCTCCCCCTCCCCTGCCCCCCGATAAAACCCGCGTACATACCCGATGGGCCGGGAGAAGGAGAGCATCGGGAAGGCCCCCTGAAAATCAATGGGGTTGCCGAGGGATGGAGAGAGAACCTCGAAGTCTTCAGTTCTGACCTTTCAGCTCGATCCTGCCTCGGCAGGCCCCGCAGACAAGGTAGTCGGGATTTTTTTCAAGGCGACCATGGCGCACGGGGCCCAGCCGATATTCCCGTACACAGTTCCTGCAGGAGTAGAGATAGGTCCTGACAATGCGCGCGGGCTCCACGGGATAGTCGTGGCATCGGCGGGGGGGATGGCCGAAGAGCTCCATCAGGGATCGCCAAAGCCCTCCATGCGAGGAAAAATCCATTCCCCTGGTTCGGGGACGGACTCCTGAGAGAAAATGGACGACAGCGTGGGCATATTCGTGCGCGATCGTGGGACGAAACGCCACCTCTCCCACCTTGAAGATGATGGAAGGGTTGAACCGAAGAATGCGCCGCCATTCTCCCCCCTCGCACCTCGCCGCAAAAAGACCCGCCCGAAGTCCCGAGACATCGAATCGGACATCCCCGAGTGCCCCATCGGAAAATGTCAGGCGGATCCCTGTCTTGCCCATGATGAGGGATTCGACGCGACAAAGCTCCCCGTAAAGAACCGGAAAAGATGACAGATCTTTGCCACAGGATTTTCCTTCCCTTCCGACAGGAAGAGAGCCGGAGAGATCTTTCATGTTCTGGTCATTTCCTGGAGGGAGAGTCTTTGATGTAGTCCCCGAGAGAGAGGATCTTTCCCACGTGCCTCTCCTCGATTCCTTCGATGGCCAGAAGACGCGGAAGAACGGATTCCTTGGCCAGTTTGGGATTGCATCCTGCAAGAAAGAGGGTCAGGGTCGCCGACCCGGCCCCTGCGGAAAAAAGAAGATCGGCGGGACGAAGGGAGCGTTCAAGTGTCGATGCCAGCCCCCGGGATTCAAGCCTGACAGTCATCACGGCATTGCCAAGAGCGTCCTCTCCCACAAAGGAAGGCAGCTCCGTCAGCAGAGAGAGATCGAAGCTGTTCGCCTCCGGATTCCAGTGCAACAGGAAGGAAAGAGGGCCGGGGTAGATCAGGTGGCGGTAAAGCGATCTCAGCGCCAGACGGCGGGCCTCCCGCAGCCGGGACAGAAGTTCCCGGGAGTCGACATTGCGCAAAAGATCCGCCGGAAGATGGACCGTTCCCAAGGGGTGGAGCCCCCACAGATCGACAGGGACATCGAGGGACTTCCCCTTGTCCCCGACCTCGGACCGGCGGCGCCTCTGGGGAACCAGCCCGGGGGGTAAAAGCTTGACGGCTCGCTTCCAGCCCTGCCCGGGAGTTTTGAGATATTCCCCCCAGAAAACCCGAGGAGAGTCCGAGCCAGACAGGGGGACCGTCCGCACCCATTCGGGAGAAAGTCGACCGAGAACGGGCTGAAAGTCGGGGCCCGCATTGGAGAGGATCCGAGACCAGAAAACCTCGCAGGTTCCGTCTAGCATCCACTGGGAAAGAATCGGTTTCAGGGATTTTTTTATCTTTTCGGCACGGAGGGAGAAATCCTGCTTGAGAGTCGATACATCTTCCAGAGAAGACGCTCTCAAGACCAGAATCCGACCTCCCTCGAAGGGCAATATCCAAAGGAAGAGACCCTCCCACTCCTCGATCCGATCCGGCAGGAGGGGGTAGGATCCGGTAAACGCCTCCTCGGATTTGAAGGCTGACTCCGCCTCCGGACGATCGGCCGGACGGAGAGCATCCCTGAGGGACTTCGCCACCTCCCCCCACCCGGTTCCAAAGGAGGCTTTGGGCAAGATCCTGCGAGAGCTCTCACTGTGGAGGAGGATACCAATCTCCCGATGGAAGATCACCACCCCGGTCACTCCGGTTTCCGCTTCGACGGAGGCGGGAAAGAGCGTCTCAAAGGCCTTCTCGATCACCGGCAAAAGCATAGATGGAAAAAGCGCATCGTCGAGATTTCGCTCAGCCCACTCCAACCAATCGCCTCCCACTCATCGGGTCATATGGCCTGGCCATTAAATAAAGGCGGCAACCATCTTCTCACCATGACTTGATCCTGAACCTTCCAGTCTCGGCCCATTTACCCAAAAACACATCGCGGATTGGAGATCTCACTTGTTCCGCAAGACTCTCCCTGCAATCTCCTCGACCCAGGCGCGATCGACCTCCAAGACAGAGGCGATCTCCTCGGGAGAGAGGACTCTCTTGAGGAGGAGCTTTTCAACATCTTCCATTCGGCCTTCCTGGCGGCCTTTCTCAATCCCTTTCACAATCCCTTTCTCGAATCCTTGTTCAATTCCTTTCTCAATTCCTTTTTCAATGCCCTGATCCCTTAACAGGTCGATCACCGTGTACATTGTCTTGTTCTCCAGGAGTCAAAAAGAAAGAGAAGATCCGACAGTCACTTCTTCTCGGCAATCTTCCGGGCAATCTCCTCGACCCAGGCGCGATCGACCTCCAGGACAGAGGCGATCTCCTCGGGAGAGAGGACTCTCTTGAGGAGGAGCTTTTGAACATCTTCCATTCGGCCCTCTTGGCGACCCTCCATTCGGCCTTCCTGCCGACCCTCCTGCCGACCCTCCTGCCGACCCTCTTGGCGGCCTTCCTGTCGCCCCTCCTTTCGGCCTTCCTGGCGGCCTTTCTCAATCCCTTTTTCAATGCCCTGATCCCTTAACAGGTCGATCACCGTGTACATTGTCTTGTTCTCCAGGAGTCAAAAGGAAAGAGAAGATCCGACAGTCACTTCTTCTCGGCAATCTTCCGGGCAATCTCCTCGACCCAGGCGCGATCGACCTCCAGGACAGAGGCGATCTCCTCGGGAGAGAGGACTCTCTTGAGGAGGAGCTTTTGAACATCTTCCATTCGGCCTTCCTGCCGACCCTCCTGCCGGCCCTCTTGGCGGCCTTCCTGTCGCCCCTCCATTCGGCCTTCCTGGCGGCCTTTCTCAATCCCTTTCTCGAACCCTTGTTCAATTCCTTTCTCAATCCCTTTTTCAATGCCCTGATCCCTTAACAGGTCGATCACCGTGTACATTGTTTTATCCTCCCGGGTGACGGTGGTGAGCAGGGAGAGCATCTCCTGGGGAGAGACCTCCGGATGCACGTGAACCGCATAGTCGATGACGTTTGTTCCTATATCCAAGAGTATATCACGGT
>JAJZHW010000001.1 GCA_021810805.1 Nitrospirota bacterium | reverse complement strand
GTGTTCCGGAAAGAAGAATATCTCTTTTTTCTCCCTGATGACCCTCGTGTTCCATCTCTCCTCCTCAGTTGGGAGGGGGGATTTTTCATTTCCCACTTGGGGGGGATTTTACACTTCCCACTGACACTTTTGCCGGACCTTCGAAAACTCCCATCCACCCTGATATTCCCGGCACCAGCCCCCTCGAACCCTGTCCTGCCCACGTTGAGGGCTATAACGAATGCTTACTTGAGAAAAAAGCCGTCGGAAGCATTTCATCGCACGAAGGTTCTTAGCCATGCCAGGTTCCGACTCGCCGGTCCGGACGAGAGGATTCTTTCCGGGAATATCGGCCGGTCCTGGTCTTCCGCCAGAGAAGATCTGGCCCGTCGTCTCGAAAAAGACGCCCCCCATGTGTTCGAACGGATCCAAAAGGCTCTCTCGGTGTCCGATTGGGAAACGGCGGTAAAAGACATGGGGATTGGCCTGGGAGACATTCCCCCATCGCCGTGGCCCGTCAGCGGGGTTCTTTTCTGGCTCCGGGCGGCCGAGGCGTATTTCTCCTCCGGTTTCGAGAAAACCTCCATGAAAGCCGACCGGATCCGGACCATGCTTGGCCAGGGCATGAAACAAAGCGCCATAGCGAAATCGGTCGGGACCTCTCGCCAGCTGGTCAACAGGATCGCCAACGGGAAACGCGGAAAATAGGGGAAAAATCTGTTGCAGATTTTGTTGCAACAAAGAGGGTAAATCGGGGTAAGATCAGGTTGGGAAGAATATCGAAATGGCTTGAAAACTGGAGCCGGCGGTCGGGATTGAACCGACGACCTGTCGATTACGAATCGACTGCACTACCACTGTGCTACGCCGGCAGATTAACCTGTAGTGGAAAGAAGCAGTGGTTATGATAGCGAAAGAAAAACCCGGAGGCAAGAACGAACTCGTGCCTCCTCCGGGAATTGGGTTAAAACAAAGAGAGCCAAGGCTCTGTCAATTCTTGGCCGGAAGGACACCTTTCCAGGGAGTGACCTTGCCTGCCACAACCCCCACCTTATCCCGCCCGGTTTCAAAACCGTCTTTTTTAACCTTCAGGAGATGGACGCCAGGAGTAATGTCCAACGCGAGAGGGGTGACTCCATAGTAGATTCCATCAAGATAGACCTTGGCCCCGGAAGGCTTTGAGACAACTTCAATCCTTCCCTTGTCTGCGGGAACAGCTCCAGCAGTTTTCCCTTCGGGTGTCTTGGGAACATCGGCCATCATCCCAGAGAGGAGCTGCACAGATCCAGGACTCTTGGAGTTAATCTTAGGTAGCACCCGATCAATTGACTGCAAGATGACATTGTGAAGAGCCTCATCGAGACGCATCGATGCATAGTCGGTGGGAGCCTTTTTAGACACCTTACGGTCGTAGGTATCATGATGGAGGGTGTTGCCCCAAATGATCCGACCTGACTCACTATCGAGATAATAGAGCTCGACCCGAGCTTGAGTCGTTGCAGCAAGCGCGCTAAACTTTCCCTTAACCGCCCCACTAAGCCCTCCGGAGCGAAGAAGAAACTCGTAATTTCGAATCTTTCCGATGACAAAGATGTCAACATTGGGGTAGCGGGTTCTCAACGATGTGACCCATGTTTTAGTTGAGAATGAAAAGTTGTCCGGAGGAGTTTTTATCCAGACAGCTTTAAGTCCAAGGTATTGGTATGTGTCAACAAAGGCCTTCGTCACATGTGCCGGCACATTCTGCCGGGTGTGGAAGGTATTGGATCCCCAACCAATCAGGGTCGTATCCCCCATCAGCCGCTTTGCCACCCGCTGATCATCAAAGGTCACAAAACCAAACCGCAAGGACGACCGGAACTGATTGGGCTGTGTCTCTCCAAAGTTCGGGCTGTAGTTAAGCACCACTGGGGGCTGAGCACACGAGGAGGTTCCGATCATCAGGACAAGGAGCGAAAGGGTAAGGACTCGAGACAATATTCGGCGCATCAGTGGGAACCTCCAGAGGAAGTCGAAGACGCATTAGGAGTCGAAGGTGCCAAAGGAATTTCGCTCACCGGCTGAGAGGGTGTTTTCGAAGCAGGAGCGACTGCCCCACCCTTCGTCTGCCCCAGGGAAGTTGATGACGATTTTAAGTTGGTGGCACTTGAAGAAGAGTGGGCTGCAACAACCACCTTCAAATGGTGGAGCGTCTGCCGGTTAAGGCGTCGATGGAGAACCGGCGCAGAGGTGGGCCCTGCGAGCCCAAGGCGCTTTCCATTGAGGAAGAGGGCCAATCCATCCCCTGACTGCGTAGAAAATGTCATGAAATTTCGGCCAACGAGTGTTCGTTCATCTCCGGGGCTCAGGTGAAAGCGTCGAACGGTTCCATCGTCCACAGAAATAACAACCCAGACATTCTTGAGTCCTACCATCTTAAGTGTCAAACGATTTGACGGAGAAGCTCCCCCTTCCGTTGGAGAAGGAGTCAAAGGCACAGAGGGCGCGGGAGCTGAGAGAGTCGATGACGGGGAAGGCGACTGCCCAACGGAAACCGGAGTTGAAGGGGATGGAGAGGGTGTCGTCGATGAATTCACGGGGGGCACCGACGCTGGCGCTGGAGGAGGGACGACAGCAGTCGGAGGCGGCGTGCTGGACAAAACCGGTGTTTTTGGAGCCGGTGATTTCCGTTCGCTCTTTACGGCTAGCCCTCCCAGGAGAAGAACCGCAACGATGGCGGCCGCCAGCCAATAAAGCCTCGTATCCCCTGAAGATTGTCCAATGGGTTTCATGGACGTGGTCTTTCCGTTGTTTTCAGGAAGTTCAGAGGGGACAACTTGGCTCCAATCCAGCTGAAACTGGCGAAGGGTCGCCGGAACATCGAGCCCAAGAAATTCCGCATAGACTTTGACATGGCCACGGGCATAAACCATGCTGGGATACTGACTCCAGTCTCCCCTCTCCATCACGGACACCCAACCCGGGCTGATATGGGTCACTCGGTCAACATCATCGATCGTCATTGCTCGGGCCTCGCGAGCGCGGAGGAGAATGGAAGAAACTGGCTCAGAATAAACCGGCTCATTCATCCGGTTCTCCTCGTTGGGGAAAGCGTTGTCCTCGTGCGCCATGGCTGGCCCTTTATTTTTCAGGATCTGGTTGATGAGCGAACTGCTTTCCTAAGGTTTCGGAAATTGGCTCTTGTTCGGAGCCAAAGGCAAGGCCCCCTGCTGATTTTTTCTCAATATCTCCGGAAGAAGGAGTAAATATCGCTTCGCCCGAACCCCTACCTTAGAAGTCGGATCAAGCCGAACGGCCTCACCGAATGCCTCCGCGGCCCGGGTCTGATCCTCAAGCTTCAGGTAGGCCCTGCCAAGCTCAAAGTAGCCTGACGAAAAGGTCGGAGCAAGGCGGATCGTCTCCGAGAAGTCCGCGATGGCCTTTTCATAGGCCCCCTCAGACATATGGACTTTCCCAAGCCAGAAATAGGCAGGAAGAAACCGATCGTTTCGCAGGATAGCCTTGGCGAAATACTCTTTGGCCTTTTCAAACTTTCCCATGACCATATAGGTCTTGCCAATATTTGCAAGCGGAAAGTAGGGAGTCTTGTTGAGGGTATTTTTCAGGGCTTTGTGAAAGTCCTTGAGGGCCTCTTTATACTGCTTCTTTTCAAGGGCAATCTTGCCGAGATAGTTATAGGTCGAGGATGGATCATCGTTATTCTTGAGCGCCCGTCGAAATTCGATCTGGGCATCAGTGAGGTCATGCATGAGATAATACACATGGCCCAAGGAATAGTGAACCTTTGGGATATGAGGATCGAGGTGATTGGCATACTCAAATTCCCAAAACGCTGCTTGAAGCTGGTGGTTCTGAAGACTGCGAAGCCCTCCATTATAATGCTCAATGGCCATATGATGATTTCGTGGGGAGACGCCCCGGTGGCATGCAGAAAGGGTCGCCAATGCCGCAAACAAGCATACTGCCCGCCATCCTGCCGGACACCTCCCCTCCGCACAGGTCAAGCTAAAGCCTCCGGTCTCCGATATCGATCCGGGGGAATGCCGTAAGGTCGAGGAATTCTCCGGTTCTTCGTGAAATTTGGTCCATAGTCAACTCCTTAGTTCCGGCCACCCCAAAATCCGAGACACAAAAGGAGGCCATCGTGGAGCCGACAATGGCGGCCTGGCGCAAAAACTCCGGAGAAAGCTTGGCATGACGAGTCAGGTAACCCAGAAGGCCTCCCGCAAAGGAGTCCCCTGCCCCGGTGGGATCCTTGACAACCTCAAGCGGCATCGCGGGAGAGGCAAAGATCCCTCCTTCATAAAAAACAAGGGCTCCGTGCTCCCCTTTTTTCAGGACTATGATCTTGGGACCCATTTTCCTAATGGCATCGGCCGCCCGCACAAGGTTAAACTCACCAGTGAGCATCCGTGCCTCAGATTCATTGATTGTCAGGAGATCGGTCCTGCGAAGAACCTTGAGAAGCGCCTCCTTCTTGGATTCAATCCAGTAATTCATCGTATCGAGAGCCACAAGGCGGGGGCGATCCGAGAGCTGATCGAGAATCCTTCCCTGGATTTCCGGGTCAACATTGGCCAAAAAGAGTGTCTCCGGACGTGGATAATGGAGCGCCACCTTGGGATCGAAAGAAAGCAGGCAATTCAGACGGGTATCTCGGGTAATTGCCGTGTTCAGATCATAGGAGTATTCTCCCGTCCAGGCAAAGGTCTTCTCGGAGCTTCGCTCCAGCCCGCGGGCGTCGATTCCCCGGGAGGCAAGGAGATTAAGGCCGGTCTCCGGATAGTCCTCTCCGACGACAGCAACAATCCCTACCGATGTCCAGTAAGAGGCGGCAATCGCCCCGTAAAAAGCCGATCCTCCCAAGGCACGATTGACTGTTCCGAAGGGAGTCGTCACATCATCAAGGGCTACCGTCCCCACAATTACGAGATTGGGACTCATGGCCTCCATCCGTGGGAAGACATGGAGGCCTCCCGAGGAAGCAGCCCCAAGAAGGCCAGCCGCTCGCGGGTTGCCGGGGGAATCATATCCCGGTGGGTGATCAGGGCATTAAGGGGAGCCTGCTGACAAGAGCAGGGAGGATGACTTCGAACAGCCGCAAGGGCATGGGCGAGGATACGGTTGGCGTTTGCGACATTTCTTGAAATGACCTCAAGGACCTCCGACACGGTAACTGCATCATGGTCGGGATGCCAACAGTCAAAATCCGTCGAGAGCGCCAGCGTTGCATAACAAAGTCCCGCCTCCCGAGCCAGCCTGGCTTCGGTGACATTCGTCATTCCAATAACATCGGCGCCAAATTGCCGATAGAGGAATGACTCCGCCTGAGTGGAGAAGGCTGGACCCTCCATGCAGTAATAGGTCCCTCCCACATGGTGACGAACATCTGAGGCCCGACAGGCTCCCACAAGGGTTTTGGCAAGATCATCGCAAATCGGATGGGCAAAGCCGGTATGACCGACTGCGCCCTGGCCATAAAAAGTGGAGGGTCGGCCCTTGGTTCCATCGATGAATTGGTCAATCACCACCATGTCGCCGGGAACAATCTCCTCCCGAAGGGAGCCAACAGCTGAAACTGAAAGGATTCTCTTGACACCAAGAGCAACAAACCCTGCTATGTTTGCCCGGTAATTGACCTCTCCGGGAAGATAGCGATGGCCTGCGCCATGACGGGAGAGAAAGACCACAGGAATGCCACCGAGAAATCCCGTCATATAGGGATCGGAGGGTTGTCCCCAGGGCGTCTCGACAACTGTCGGAACAAGATCCGACAATCCCTTGAGCTGGTATAGTCCGGAACCGCCTATCACACCAATGGGAGCCCTATTGATCTCCCCTGCACTCTTCTTGCCCACGGGCCTTTTGACTCCCTGCGCCACACAATCCTCCATCATTATCAAGCCGTTCATTATTCGAAAATTTTCAGGATTTTATCATATTTTGAAGGAGACTCCAAGAGAATGCGGGGCTTTTGCCGGATCAACAGGAATAGCTCCGGCCATATGGCGAAACCATGTGACCTGTCTTTTCGCATATTGACGGGTCTTTCGCACAATGGCCTCCCGAAGCTCCCCCAAGGCCAGCCGCCCATCGAGGTGTGCCACAACCTCCCGGTACCCCAAACTTGCAAACCCTGGCCACTCGGGATTGCACCCCTGGGACAGAAGATCCTCCACCTCCGCAACCCAACCTTCATCAAGCATGAGAGCCACACGGCGTTCAATGGAGGCATAAAGGGTCTCTCGATCGGGAGAAAGGACAATGAATGAGCGAAAGGAAAGAGCTTGTCCCCGCGAGCGGCGATAAAGCTCTGTGGGGGGAAGCCCCGTTAACTCATGAAGAAAAAGCCCCCGAAGAATTCTAACCCGATCCCTTGGTGAGAGAAGCCTAGCCCGCTCCGGATCAAGCTCCATAAGCCTTAAATAAAGGGTGGGTGTGGAGAACTCTTCCATGGACTCTCGAAAGGTCTCGCTGGAGGTGCTATCGCTTTCAGGAAGATCGACGATCCCTTCCAGAAGTGCTTTGATGTAAAGTCCTGTTCCTCCACAGACAATCACCTTATTTCCACGGGCCTGGATCTTTTCAATCGCGCGGCGGGCGTCTCTGACAAAAGCTCCGGCACTATAGACATCGCGAATTGAGCAGAGATCAATGGTATGGTGGGGAACAGCCTCCTGATCCGAAAGGGAGGGCTTCCCCGTTCCCACAGAGATTTCCCGGTAGATCTGGCGGCTGTCGGCGGAGACGATTTCCCCCCCGATTTCCCGGGCCCACCTCATGGCAAGCTGGCTCTTGCCCGAAGCGGTCGGACCGGCAATCACCAGATCAATGGGTGCTAGCGACCGAACCATGAGTCGACGGCCGACCGGCCAAGGGACAAGATCGTGGGTCTTCCATGAGGACAGCTGTAGGGGTGTTCGGAGGATAGAAGCTCCAGAATGAGCCGAAGACCTTCATCCGGGGCGAAGACATCATTTCTCCGGACACTTCGATGGCAGGAAAGGGTCATCAATGTTTCATCAATACGGTCGGAGCGAAGAACGGGAATCTCAAAGCCCCGGGTTTGAACACCCAGCTCATCGAGCGCCCGGGCGGGATCCTGTTCATCAAGCAGGACAGGAACTGCACGAATGCGAAAGAGATCGGGACCGGTTCGATCAATATCGAAGCCCAAATGGGCCAGCTCTTCAAGGCGACTATCGAGGTTGTCGGCGATCGAGGGAGCCACACGATAGGAGAGAGGGAAGAGCAAGGCTCGCCGGAAGCCTCCCCCGCCGTCGCCCAGAAGTGACTTGCGATAGCGGTCATAATTGACTCTCTCATGGGCTGTATGCCAGTCCACAAGCCAAAGATCCTCTCCTGCCAGGGCCACAAGATATGTTCCAACCCACTGACCCACCACAGAAATCTCACTCGGATCAGGCCTTTTTCCGGCGAAGACAGAAGGAAGAGACTTCAGCACCTCCGGGATCCCCCGAAAGGAGGGTCGCGAACCCTCCTCCTTCCTCTCGGCAGGAAAGAGTGAGGAAGAACTTTCCCCCCGAGGGAAAAAAGCGGAACCGGCGCGAGGACGAGAAGAATCCCGCGGAAGAAAACCATTGTCTTCCTTGGTAAGGGCAGAGGACTCCGAAGAAGGGGCGACGTTCTCCTTTGATGCAGAGTCTCCCGAGGCGGGGGGGATCTTCGTGTCCCCGTCCCGAACCTCGTCCCCGCCCCCGCGGGTTGACGACAGGAGGGGCGCCTCGTAAAGGGACGTCGTGGTTCCCGTCCTCTCTGGCCTTGCCCCTTCCGAGAACAACTCAAAGGCCTCTGAGATCACTCGGCGAAGGAGCGAAAAAATTCTATCCCCCTCAAGGAGACGCACTTCACGCTTGGTGGGGTGGACATTCACATCGAGGCGATCGGGGGGGAGATCGAGGTAGACCCAGACCCCCGGGTGAAGGTCCCGGGAGATCCTCCCGGAGGCCCCTTGGGTGATCGCCTCGAAAAGCGCAGGATGGCGAATCCAGCGTCGGTTGATGAATAAATGCTGATACTGGCGATCCTTTCGAAGACGGTCCGGGCGCAGGAAAACCAGAGAGACTCGAAGATCCTCGCCCCCTCGTTCATGAAAAAGGAGATCATCCTCCTGAAACGACGGATAAAGATCGAGAATGCGTAGAAGGGGAGTGGGACGGGAGGGAAGGGAGAAGATCTTTCGGGAGGAGGTGGCAAGCTCAAAATGAACGTCAGGAAAGCCGAGAGCCACACGGTGAAAGGCCTCGGTAAGATGGCCCTGCTCCGTTTGATGAGAGCGGAGATACTTTTTCCGAACGGGAACATTAAAAAAAAGATCTCGAACAGTGATGGAGGTTCCGACAGGGCCGGCCCAGGAAGAGAGCCGGGGATCCTCACCCGGAACAATCTCCAGACGAGTGCCTGTCTCCTCCGATTGATGGCGCGTCTCTACCGTCACCCGCGCCACTGAGGCAATCGAGGCGAGAGCTTCTCCCCTAAACCCCATGGACTTCGCGTGAACAAGATCATCAAAGGAGGCGATTTTGCTTGTGGCATGACGAAGAAAGGCGCGGGGGAGATCCTCATTCATGATTCCCGAACCATTATCCTCGACGCGAACGAGCCCCTCTCCCGAGAGGTCTGTGACTACGGATATCCTCTTCGCTCCGGCATCGAGGCTGTTTTCCAGGAGTTCCTTTAAAACGGAGGCGGGACGCTCGACAACCTCCCCGGCGGCGATCTGATTGACCAGGGCTGCCGGCAGTTCACGGATCAGCCCCATCGCCTACTCATCCAGACGGGAAAGACGTCTTTTCGACAGATCGTCGAGCTGCTGTTCCAGTGGAAAGAGTTCGAGAACGCGCTTGTAGCTTTTAACTGCCGCCTTCTTGTTCCCAAGCTTCTCGTAAACTTGCCCTTTTTTGTAATAGGACGTGGCCTTTTTCGGACTGTCGACATATTTGTGGATCACGGCATCGTAAAGGGCCAGGGCACGCTTGTAGTGTTTGAGATTAAGGTGCGACTGGGCCTCCCAGAAAACTGCCGAGGAGGCCAGGTGGGAATCGGGGTACTCCTTGACCAACCGGTCGAATTCGGAAATCGCGATATCAAAGTGGCCGGCCTGATAATCCGCATAGGCCTGGTGATAGATCATGTCGGGGGATTCGCTCGTCGTTTGGGGAGACATTGCCGCTCCGGCCGTGGCAGGTGTTTTTGCTCCGGCAGTGCCGGGAGGAGGAGTGCCAGGAGCGCTGGGAGCGGGCGGAGTTGCCCCGGAGGCAGGGGTCTGGGCCTCGATCCGATTCATGAGCTGGTCGAGCCGGTGGTTCATGCGTTCAAGCCGGTCGCGCAGACGGGCAATACGGAGCTTCTGGTTGTCCAGACGGGTTTCAAGATCAGCCAGTTGCGTTCCCCCGGAAACGCCTGCCCCTCCCCCGGCTTCACGCTCCACCTTGGCGACCTTTGTGGACAACGTGTCCATTTGGGCCCGAAGGTCGGAAACATCGGAAGGAGAGGCACAAGAAGAGAGCCCCAAAGTGAGTGTAAGCAGGAGAGCCCCTCCCACATGGAAATTCCGCCTCATCAAGAAGGTTTGATTTCTGGCATCGATGCTCAAATCGGGTCTCCTTGCAAGGGTGTCGTCTTCAGTTTTTCTTGCCATTTATGGGGCCGACCAGGAAGGAGTCAGGACACTCCGGGAATACTGGCCCAGAAACTCTCGCCCATGGCCATCGATCCATATCTTTGCCAGCTTGGAATGGCCACGAATCTGTCGGGAGTAGAGAAGGAATCGCCCATCAGGAGACCAGCTGGGGCTGTCATCGCGACCGGATCCATGCGTAATCATGATACGGGAGGTTCCATCCGGACTGATGAGGCATATTTTAGGACGATGCATGTCATTCATGCAAACATACGCAATCCAGTCTCCTCGGGGAGACCAGGCCGGAGCCACATTGTAACTGCCATCAAAGGTCAAACGGTGAACATTGGAGCCATCGGCATCCATCAAGAAAATCTGTGGGTGTCCATCTCGGTCCGACACAAAGGCCAGAGCATTTCCGGAGGGAGAAAAGGTCGGGGAAAGGCTATTGCTGCGGGAATAGGTCAGTCGTTCCAAACGTTTTGTCGCAAAGGTATAGAGATAAATTTGGGTGTGCTGGGAGGGGCGGCCGCGGGAAAGAGCCACGGCCAGACGCTTCCCATCAGGAGAGTAGGTCGGGGTGATGTTGAGACCGGGATAGGCAAAAAGCATGTGACGGCTCCCGGCAGAAAGATCATAGTCGATGATCTGGGGCTCTCCGTGAAGGTAGGTCACATAGAGAATGTGGCGACGATCATGGGACCAGGCAGGGTTGAAGGCCAACACATTGTCGAATGTCATCCTTCGAGTATTTTCCCCATCGAAGTCCATCGTGAAAAGATCATACCCGTGTCGCGTCCTCCCGATGAAGGCAATCCGGCTTGTGGCCACCCCTCGAATCCCAGCGAACTGATAAAGGATGTCGTCGACAAACTCGTGCACAACAAGAGAATACTTTCCCGGTGTTCGATAAATCTTGTCGAGGAGAATCGACCCGTTCAGGGGATCTCTGACCACCCCATGCAGTTGAACCCCATCGCCTTGCAGTGAAAACTGCATGCCGACGACCCCCTCCACCCCCAAGGGGGCCACGGAATGCGCCGAGACGGAGTCCAGGGGTTCTCGCGCAAAGACAGCCGCAATCGCGGGAGGAGGTGTCAGGATCTCAAAATATCCGGTTTCGAGGAGATCCTTCCGTACGAGAGCCTCCCCCTTTTTCGTCAGGAAAGAGCTCCCCTTGTGCTCCATACTGCCCACAAGAACCACCTTGAAGGAAAGACGGGTCTCATTGGTAATCACCGAGAGGTCAATGGCCATGGCGGGAGCCGCAATCAGGAACAGGGCGCCCACGAGACAGAGCCCAACCATGGCTTTCCATACAAAAATTTGTCTCATCAGAACCCTTGCCTTTTTGTGGCCTGAAGTGTCACTGTGACCTCCTCCTTTTCCTTGCCATAGGACGGAGGAAAGGGGGGAAAGGGGACCGAGCGCAAGATGGCATAGCGGGCGGCATCATCAAACACTCTCGATCCCGATGCACTGAGAAGGACAAGCTCCCCCGACAGCTGTCCATCCTTGAGAAGAGTAAACTTGATCGTGGCATAAAGACCATGGGAACCAGGAGGTGGCGCCCAGTTCGACTTGATCCGGGAGATCAGAAGGTGCTGCAAGTAGGTAGGGAACTGACTCCCCGCCAAATCCATATGCACCGGGGAGGGGTTGGCCACCGGAGCAAGGGCCGCCTTGGGTGCATGAGCCGTTCGTGACGGTTCGTGGTGAAGAGCTTTGACCGGAACCGCTCGTGCCTTCTGGTGAGCGGGTTTCGGATGAGCGGGCTTATGTGGGTGTACTGGCTTCAGTGCTCGCTTCGGAACCACCTTCCGTTGAGGCTTTCGAATGGGAGGCTTCCGAATCACCCGGGGTGCGGGGGCACGATGAATCGGGCGCGGAGGCGGTGGAGGGGGTGGTGCCGGACGAACCTTCTTTACCGCAGGCGCCGGGGGAGCCGGTGTCGGAGGAGGCGTCGCTGTTTGTACAAGCTGATCCTCGGGAACCAATGCCACCGTAGTCGCGGTCTGATAGCCCAACGACATGGGCTTCTTGTGCATGACAAAAACCGCCAGCGCCAAGGAATGAAGAAGCAAGGAAATCAGCAGGAACCAGCCGATCCCTCGATCTCCGGTGGGTCGGACTCCCGAACGGATCACGTCACTTTATTCCGGATTTTTGGGGGACGGAGCCGTAATCATGCCAAGACGATCAATGCCGGCCAACTTCACCACATCCATCAAGTGAACGACTGTGCCGTAGTCGACCTTTCTGTCCGCCTTCAAATAGACGACAACCCGTTTGTCTTCTTTATAGCGACGGGCCAAGAGCGCCGAAAGCGCCTCCCAGGTCACGGCGTGGCCATTCACATAAATCTGCTTGGCCGTGGTCACGCTCACGATGATCTTGGGAACGGGCTTCTTCAGGCTGTTGGCACTGGTTTTCGGCAGATTGATCTTGAGCCCTCGGTACAGGAGGGGGGTCGTGACCATAAAGATGATCAGGAGAACGAGAACAACATCGATGAAGGGAACCATGTTGATCTCGGACAACATGCGGTCGCGCTTGGACCCTGAATCAAACTTCACAAATTCTCCCGCCCAACTGGGTTAAAAAAGGCGTTAAGGGGACTTATTCCTTCCAGCGGCCTTCCGCCATCAGATTCAAAAGCTCCATATTGAAGGATTCGGCCAGAGACTCAATCGACCGGATCCTCTGAAGAAAGTAATTGTAGGCAATCACGGAGGGAATGGCCGCAAAAAGACCGGCGGCGGTGGTGACAAGGGCATCGGCAATACCAGGGGCCACGGAGGCGATACTCACGGAGGACTGATGGCTGATGTCCCGGAAGGCATGGATAATGCCCCACACCGTCCCAAACAGCCCCACAAAGGGAGAGATATTGGCCGTCGTCGCCAAAATAGGAAGATAGGATTCAAGGCGGGTGAGATCTTCTTGGCGGGCCTGTAAAAGGGTCCGGTGAACGATTTCGATCTCGTTCTCCCGAACCTCTCCCCCACGGCTGTTCGCCCTCTCCTCGATCCCCTTGATCTTTTCGTAGGCGCTCCGAAACATAAACGCGAGAGTCGAGCGACGAAACTCTCCGGCATCCTGATAGAGGCGGGAGAAGCGGTCCGCCTTCTTGAACGACTTCACAAACCCACGGTTCTCACCGTTCGTCTTGGAGATCGCATACCATTTGTAAAAGATGACCCCCCAGCTCAGCGAAGAAAGGAAAATAAGAAATCCCAGGACGATTTCCGCGAGGAGGCTGATCTGGTTGATGAAATTAAAAAGATTCATTGAATTTTTTCCTTGGAGAAGGGAATGAGGACGGAAGGGGATGTGGATTCGGACTCTTTTCCTTCAGGACATCCGGAGAAAGAGGAGAGGGGTGACGGGCAGGAAAAGATCCGAACATGGTCTGACGCAAGGAGCCCCCTACGGCATTGGCGACAGAAAGGAGGAACGCGAGAAAGACTATCTCAGTGAGTACTGAATTGAGAAAGAGAAAAATTCAACACGAAAAACCGGGGCAATTTCCCTGCACTTTGATGTCACCGGACTAATGAGGCTGACGATCCGGGCATAAAGATGGCGGGGCCGACGGGGCTCGAACCCGCGACCTCTGGCGTGACAGGCCAGCGCTCTAACCAGCTGAGCTACGGCCCCAAAGAGAACTCATTCGGTCCAAAAAACTCGTCGTCAGATCAAAAAGAAAGGGGGCAATTCCCCTTGCCTTCCGGGACAAGACGCTCGACGGAAGATTGTAGGGTGCCCGAAGAAAAATGTCAACAGAAAAACTCCGGAATTCGCGGAATTCCAGATCTCTCTCCAACCCCCGATCGAAAAATCAAAATGAAAAATCGATGCCGGCAAGGACCGTGTTTGAGGTCACATTTGAAAACCCGCCGGTGGCAAAGGCTCCTGTCGCCGTCCCGTATCCCTCGAGGGCCGTCCCTCCCTTGGCAAGGAAGGATCCGACTCCCTGATTCAGCATCCACTGCCACTCGGCAAAAAGGGAGATGGCGGTACGATCTCCTCCATAGAGCCAATATCGATCTGCCACACCAAAGGCCAGGACATTGTCGAAGTCCCCTGGAAGCTGTTGTGAGACCCCGGAAAAGGACGGCTGGTTAAGCATGTTGACCTGATTGGCCGTCACGATGAGCATATCGGAGCCACTTCCCGTCTCCTCTGCCACCCCGGGAAGGCTCGGCTGGTAATCCGCCTCGACAAACCATGACATGTAGGAAAGCCCCGACACCGCCCCGACACCCGTCCCAAAGAGAGCAGGATTGGCCACCAGCGCCGAAGCGGGATCGGCCGCGATCTCCCATGCCCCGAAGATATTCAGCCCTCCATCGGGAATCGGGTTGAAGGAAAGGTCCACCCCCTCCCGATGGTAAACCCCGTTGGGAGAAGCCCCGGACCCTCCAGAAAGAGACAGGGCCGACTCTCCGACGAGGGCAAACACGCCAACCCTCTCACCATTTGTCGCCCCCCATCCCCCCAGGGATTGGGTCAGGTGGGCAAAGACGGCCAGTCCGTTGTTTTCCCCAGGGATCCCTGAAGCCGCCGCATTCTGGGCGAAGATGGCTCCATCGGGATTCCCGTAGAGCCCGGAGTTTGGCATCAGGGAAATGGAAAGACGCGTTTCACACGGGTCGAGAGAAAAGGAGCGCTCGCTTCCGCATCCGTTCTCAAAAAAATAACCGAAATATCGCAGAGATGTGTGGTTATTTTTCATTTGGAATCGATCCGCATCGTAATAGGCAGGAAGGACCAACGAGCCGTAACTCGCAAAGGAGGACATGGAGCTGTTGGTGACAACCTCAGGAGCCCCCGGCAAATAGTCGTACATGAGGTAGGGAGTCCCCTCCCCCTTCTGGAGCGCCCTTCGACTGGAAAAGGGAGGATCCTGGCTGGTATCACCGGCATAGAGGTTGAGCAGTGTGCTCCCTCCAATGGCGTCGAAGCGCACCCAAAGACTCTCCACTGAAAACTCCTCCGTGCGGACAACCGGACCCGTGACTCCCGGCTCAGCCCAGAAAGAAATCGACGGAGACAGGAGTCCTCCGGAGAGAAGAGTCCAGGGAACGGGGGAAAAGGCTCCATTGGACCAGGATCCGGAGGAGGGAGACCCTCCCCCTCCCAAGGTGATCGGCGAAATCTTGGAAGAGTCCTGATTCCCCAGCGTGGTCTTCTGGGAGGGCGTGGCAACGCCAGCGAGCGCCTGCCCGCCATAGGCCATCGTCATGTGAAAGCCGATGGGAAAGTAGCTCTGGGCCTCGGGGCGTTCAAAGAGAAGGTCAAGGCCATTTGCGGTCCCGGTCGTGGAGAGCATGAAGCCGCGGTCGCGAAAAAAATTGCCTTCGTCGGAGAGCTTGGGCCATTGAATGTGGCAGAAGGCGCAGGGGAGATCGTAGCTTCGGGAAAAACCGGCATAGGCAAAAGAGCGATCGGCTGTAAAAAAAACAAAGAGGAGCCCAAGGACAAAGAGCCCTCCCGTCCTCCCAACAAGACGGACAGGTCTCACCTCCGTCCCCACCGGAGGTTCACGAAGGACTGAGTCGACTTCTCCCAGAATATAGCCCGGCCCCGCTCCCTTGGCATCAAAAAACCTGTCGGCCTCCCAAAAACAGGTGAGTCTGCCCCTTCTCCCCATAGAGATGGCCCGGCTGACGTCCCGCCCCCAAAAACTGGGCCAGCGCTCCCCTTGCCTCCAGATCGAAGGTGAAGTCGAAGCGAGAGACCTCCCCCGAAGGAAGGCGGTCGACCTCACCCTTCCCCACCAGAGTCAAAGAGCTATCCGTCGCCTCAACATGCGGAAGAACAATCTTTCCGGGCTCCTCCTGGACCACCACCTCCCCCTTCTTGACCCCCACGGCAGAGAGAAGCATGTTGGCGAGAGGATTGGAGCTTCTCAGAGAAAGGTCATGAAAGGTAATCCGGGCGGAGTGGAGGCTGAGTGCCGAGAGGGAGAGATGTTCGAAGCGGAGCGCCGACAGCTGTCCGCCCCCGGCAGTTCCCGGCGAAGGCGCGTGGGTCTTTCCTGGCCTGACGGTCAGATCTTCATATCGCAGCACGTAAGGAACTCCTACCGAGCTCGCCCTCGCTGTCAGCACGAGACCACTCTCTTTGGAGATCTCGGAGAGAAAAGCATGGGGCTGAGATTCAAGCCAAATCCCATAAGATCCCAGAAGGATCGCGACCCCTGTGAGTGCGATGGCTCCAATCGTCCTTCCCTTCACCCCACCTCCTCAAATAACAGAACCACCATGCCGAACATGTCCCCTCTTTCTCCCCCTCCCCCCAAGCCACTCCTCACACATTGGAGATTTTCCTAAACGGAGGACCCGGAAGGGGTTACGAGAGAAGAAGTTCTGCAAAAAACCCCATTAAAACGTTTGTTTCCGGTCAAGAGCCACAAGAACGCTACCACAACCCTCCGCCAAGGGTCCATCACTCCCTGTCGATTAGGGCATCAGAGGTGTGCTGCGGATCCTCCGATAACGCTTGAGGGCCGCCTCGCGGCTGGCGGTGAGATCCACGCAGGGCTCAGGGTAGTCCATCGCTCGATACGGAAGAGCCGACCCCTTAGAAATGGAACACCTCCCGAGAGTGTGGACTTGCACATCGGGCAGAGCCGACAGCTCGGGGAGAAATCGTCGGATATAGCGAGCCATTGGATCATAGCGCTGGCTCTGAAGAACAGGATTCATGATCCGAAAATATGGCGCCGAGTCGGTCCCGCAACCGGCCACCCATTGCCAGGAGGCGGCATTGTTTGCCGGGTCATAGTCAATCAGGTGATCTGCAAACCATTTCTCTCCGTCCTGCCAGGATATCCCAAGGTTTTTCACAAGAAAGCTGCCCACCACCATGCGAACACGGTTGTGCATCCATCCTGTCTGAGCCAACTCCCTCATGCCGGCATCCACCAGCGGAATTCCTGTTCGTCCCTGACTCCAGACCGCAAATCTCTCCTCGTCCACCAGCCATTCAAAAGAGTCAAACTCCTTTCTGAGCGGCTCGACGAGCATCTCCGGATGATGAAAGAGGAGATGCGAAGAAAACTCGCGCCATCCCAACTCCTCGAGAAACTTTTGCCGATCCTCCTCGGGGGCCTTCGACTCTTGGACCGTCCAAAAGATCTCTCGCACACTGATCTCTCCGGCCGCCAGATGCGGAGAGAGGCGCGAGGTGAAGTCCTCTCCCGGGAAATCCCGCCAGGTGGCATATCCATGAAGGGCTGTTTCGACAAACTCCTGAAGCCGATTCATGGCTCCGACTTCACCGGGCGCAAGTCCGGTGAGGAAAGGGGTCTCCCCCTGCCTAAAGTCCGTTTCCCCGGGCAAGCCCCCAAAATCGGGGCAAGGATCGACCCTGACCGGAGGAGGAAGGGGAGCTTCCGGCAGGAAGGCCGATCGGCAGAATCGATAGTAGGGAGTGAAGATTTTCCAGGGGGAGGAGCGACCTTCCGAGGCACGGTCTGGGGGAAAAAGGGTATCGAACCCTGTCAAACAAAGCTGAACGCCCATTTCAGCAAGACTTCCCGACAATATGTCCTCCAGAGCACGATCCTCGGAGGTCAGTCCCCGGTAGGCATAGATCTTCTGCGCACGAATGTGGGCAGCCATCCGCCGAAGGATCTCTTGCGTCGATCCCTGGAAGACAAAGAGACGGTTTTTCCGGCTCCGGAGGGAGCTGTCCAGAGACTCCAGGCTTTTTGATCGCCACACCCTTCTTGCGGTATCGGAAAAAAGCGACAGCGCGGGGTCGTGAACATAGACCGGAAGAACCGCCCCCTGCTCCGCGGCCAGACGCAGGGGAGCATTGTCGGAGAGCCTCAGGTTATGGCGGAACCAGACGATCGATCTCACCGGAGAACCGTTCGGACAAGATGAAAAAGGTGGTATCGGTTCGAGAGCTCCACCCGTCCGGTCCGGGGATCCTCATGGGGGCGAAAGGCCTCCATGGCCAGATCGAGAAGTTCCCGCTCCCTTGACGGGTCGCCTTCGGTGAGAAGCGCCAGCCGGCCTGTCCCGGCAAGAGCCTGCGCTGCCGTCATCCTGTCGGCAAAGCGGAAGACGAGCCAATGGGAACACACAGAGCGAACAGAAAGATTGGCCTGGCGTGCCGCCTGAAAAAGCCACGGACTCTCCCCCCGGGAATAGGGCGTCTCCAGAGGAGGCAGGCTCTGGCCCAAAGGATGAGGCCACAAGCTGACAATTCTTCGGGAGACCTCCCCGAGAGCGGTTTCATGGGGTTCCCCCCAGGCGGAGAAGGCAAAGTGACCTTCCACTTTGAGAATCCGGGAAATGTTCCGAATCTGCCCTTCGGGATCCCGAGAGAAGATGGTCCCCATGGAGGAGACCACCGTCCCGAAGGTTCCGGGAGCAAAGGGGAGACGATCCTGGTCGGCCACCACACCGTGGCCCGTCACGACAGCCTTTCGGGCAAAGCCGGCCATGACGTGAGAAAAGTCGCATCCCACCGCCAGGGCGGGACCATGATGTCGATCGACCTCCGCCATGGCCGTCCCCGGACCGCAGGCCAGGTCGAGAACCGGGCCAGGAAGGGGCGAGGGAAGCATCCTCGCCAGAGATTGAGAGATTTCCGCCAAGGCCCGGCCGAAGCCCTCTCTGTAAGAGGGGGCCGCCCGTTCCCAGCCGTGGCGAATCCCCCGACGGTGCATGTCGGCCTTTTCCATTCCAGCCTTCCCTCCTTCATGACGCTTCCCTATCAACCACCCATCACACTTTCCCGGGACGAGACGCAGAGCCTGGCCTCGAGAGTCGAACCGGATTGCTTTCCCCAGGGCCCCACGATAAAACAACAGGACATAGAATCTTTCTCTCTTTTTTCGGCAGATGACAATCTGAGCGGGGAACTCCGGCGGACCCCCTTCAGCCCCTCTGACCTCTCTCCGGGAAGGGGAAAGAATACATCCCCAAAACATCTCCGGACCATAAGGAGCCCATGTGCCTTTTCCCTCTCCTCAAAAGATCCGATCGCTTTTTGAGAATGTCGACGGGATCGTCCTGACGGCCGGAGCCGGAATGGGCATCGATTCAGGGCTCCCGGACTTTCGGGGAACTCAGGGGTTCTGGAAGACCTACCCCGCCCTCGGCCAGGCCGGACTGCCCTTCGAAGTGGTGGCTTCCCCCCGCACCTTCAAAGAGGATCCCCCTCTTGCATGGGGTTTCTATGGCCATCGGCTCAGGCTTTACCGGGAGACAGTGCCTCATGAAGGGTTTTCACTCCTCCTTCGAATGGCCTCCCATGTTCCCCAGGGCATGTTCGTCTTCACAAGCAATGTCGATGGACAGTTTAGCAAAGCCGGATACCCCGAGGACAGGATCCTGGAGTGCCACGGATCGATCCACCATCTGCAATGCCTCGAAGACTGCCGGGGGCAGCTCTGGTCCGCCGACAGCCTTGTCCCCGAGGTCGACACCCAACGGGTCCGACTTCTCTCGGATCTTCCCCGCTGTCCCGCCTGCGGAGGCCTCGCCCGCCCCAACATTCTCATGTTTGGCGATGGGAGCTGGAATCCGGCACGCACCCGGGAACAGTCACTCCGCTGGAAAGAATGGCAAGCAACATGTTCTCGCCTGATCGTCATCGAGATCGGAGCCGGAACCGCCGTTCCCACCGTCCGGCATTTCGGAGAATCCCTGGGGTCTCCTCTCCTTCGCCTCAACCCCCGGGAGCCGAATACCTTCCGGGCTCAGGATCTTTCCCTTCCGATGGGCGCGCTGGAAGGGATCCGGCTCATTGCCGCAACACTCGGGATTTCCGGCGAGGGGAAAACAAGATAAATAGGATGCAGGAGAGAAACACTATGGAGTCAGAACATTCTCGTTTGATCGTCCCGCCTCGAAATCCGAGAGGTTGGTGATGGTCGTTTGGGCGATGACGGCCAGCGCCTCCCGGGTAAAGAAGGCCTGGTGGCCCGTCACCAGGACATTGGGGAAGGAGAGGAGTCGCTCGAAGCTGTCGTCGGCGATGGCCTCCTCCCCGTGGTTCCGGAAGTAGAGGGAGGTTTCCGCTTCGTAGACATCGAGTCCGGCGTATCCCACCTGCCCCGACTTGAGCGCCGCGATCAGGGCGGAGGTCTCCACAAGCCCTCCCCGGCTGGTGTTGATGACCATGGCCCCGCGAGGGAGAAGGGACAGACGGGCGGCATTCATCAGATGGAAGGTGGAGTCGCTCAAGGGAAGGTGGAGGCTCAGGATCTGACTCTGTCGAAGGAGTTCGTCGAGGGGAAGATAGGCCATTCCGAGAGCTTCGCAGTCGGGGTTCGGCCGGCTGTCGAAGCCCAGAAGTCGGCAGCCCATTCCCGCCAGTATCCGGGACAGGGCCAATCCAATCCGCCCTGTCCCCACGATTCCCACGGTCTTTCCATACATGTCGAAACCCAAGAGCCCGTCGAGGAGAAAGTTGCCGTCCCGGACCCGGGACCAGGCCCGATGCAATCGGCGGTTGAGCGTCAGCATCATCCCCACGGCAAACTCCGCCACAGACTGGGGAGAATACTCCTTCACCCGCATGACGGCCATCCCATGGCGGGAGGCGGCAGAGAGATCCACATGGTTGTACCCGGTGCTTCGAAGGGCCAGAAGTCGGGTTCCCCCCTGAAAAAGTGCGTCGATCATCTCCGAGTCGAGGCAATCGTCCACAAAAGGGCACACCGCGGCAAAGCCCCGAGCCATCCCGGCCGTCTCCCGGCTCAAGGAGGCCTCGACATAGGTCAACTCATGGCGTCCCTCGTTGGCCTGGTCGAGGGCCTCACGGTCATAGGGACGGGCGCTGGTGACAAGACACTTCATCTTACCTCCTCAGGATTTGGACCTTAGGTGGACCAAACTCATCGAAAGCTTTCGCGTTAGAGCGTGTTTGTGCTGAAACTTGGCTGAGGACGGTTTCTCATTCTTGATCGGACGTTGTCGGACAGTGAAAAATCATAGGATGGTAGGCGGAGCGTCTAACGAACAATACAACTATATATCTATGAATGAGTGATATTTATTTATTAGTTTTTTAAGATACCCCCAAAGATACCCCCATTACTTCAATGCTACCCCCCCGTCTCCGTTATCTGGTTACCTGACATTGCCCTTTCACCCTCCCTCCGATCCTCGGAAAGAATCGCAGAAAGCCCCCCAGGGCTAGCCGCTTCCCTCCTCGAAAGGTCTCCCCCACCAAGGGAGGGAATACCGAAACATAGGGAGCCGTATGCCGATTTCTGTTGCCGGAAGTCACGAGAAGCCGGGAGGGAGGGAAAGTATTCTCCCGAGAGACGGGGGGATTCCTCCGCTTCCAAGCATCTTAGCATTCCTGACACCCGGCGTTCACTCCACCCCCCCCTCCCTTGATTGTTACGTGTAACATGATAGACTCATTCCGTGACCGTTACGCGTAACAGACCCTTGACCCGGAGGAAACCATGGCGATGACGAACAAGGAACGACAGGCGCAGTATCGACGGAAAAGGAAAGGCGACGGGGGGAAGGGCCTCTCGGTGGTTCTCGACGACGGGGCCGACCTGGCCCTCCACCGCCTCATGCGTCATTGGGGGAAGACTCGACGGGAGACGATTCTTCACCTGATCGAGGAAGCGGACCTCGCCCTCATTCGGAGCCTGCCGGACGACGAGGAAGGGCGGGCGCGCTATATGGCCTTGCCGTGACGTGTAACTAAGGTAAGGGGAGGGCCGTCACTAGTGACAATGGAAAAGGAAGGCCCCTTCCGTGATGGCAAGGGGCATGGGGGCGGGACGTGGAGCGGGGGAATGTGGCCCCCTGGGGGGAGAGGCCGGGGGGTCAGAGGTCTCCGAACCGACCAGTCAAGGCCGGTTCCGGGATAGTCGGGTCGTCGGAGATGTGGAGGTGCACAATTGGATTCGTGCCTATCGTTTGGACGTGGCCGCTGACCTCTGAAGGAATCAGCCGACCCAGAAGGCCCGCATACGCCTTGGGGTCGGATTCAGCAAGGGAAACCAGCCATGCCTCGCCCCCGAGCGTCTCGAAGGAGGCCAGAAGCGCCTCCCTCAACGTCCGGGTTGTCTTGTTCGGAACGCCTTTTTTCCGGCCTTTTCCCGCGTTCGGGGGGAGCCGCTTGGCTGTAGACACCTGTATTTTGTTGTGATCCCCACTTAATGCCATTTTTTCGTCTCCTTTTTGAAGTATTTCCCCACCGCATGAATTTTGCATTATTATTGCATGTTTCATGCCACTCCCACCTGATCTATTCTGAAACAATGGGAGGAGGAAGCCCCCCCCTCCCTTAGTCGGCCTGCGTGGTTGGAGACAAGCTGCGCCTTTTCAGAAATTCCCCCTCGGCCCCCAAGGAAATGCTCCAGGGCCGCATGTCGCCTGCAAACTCATTCCAACGCGGACCCGCCTTGAAAGCTGAATGCCCGCGGCCTCGCTCGATGACCTTGTGATCGACGAGCCATTCGACGGCCTCCTCGATCTCCGGAACAGTGAGCCGGTTGATGATCGACCCGAAGCGAACCGGGACCTCCTGGGCATGTTTTGGAGAGATTCCGAAGTGAACCAACGTTTCTAGCACCAATTGAGCGCCTCTCGGTTCTTCGCCGCGATCTTGGGTGAATAGCTCGAGAAACACCTTATCGCCTTCGACGATCTTGAGAACATCCTGGGATTCAATGAGCGTCTTGAGCGCCGGAATGAGAATGTCCATGTGGGGCTTCCCGCAACGCTCCCGGAGGTCTTCGAGGGAGAGCCGTCCGGCCCCGCCAATCTCTTCGAGAGCTCGCTGCGCGATTACAAAGTAGGGATTTGGTTCTCCGTTGCCAAGCGTCTTGACGAATTGTGCTTTCATTTGTGACTCCCTTCGGTTAAGATTTCACTGAGAACTTGACGATACGCATTGTCGTGGCTGACGTTGCTGTTCAACGCCTGGAGGCCCGCCACCCGCGCCCTGATCTTCGCCATGTCGGTCTTGGTCAGCTCCAGGGAGCGCCCCCCGTTTTCGAGCTTGAACCCCGTTTCAGTTTTTAGAAGCCGCATCTTTTCTCCTCCAATCCAATGCCCGGATTCCGTCCGGTTCGGCGGGGGGAGAATTCCCCCCTGGAAAACCGCAAATAAGTTACCTTATGTAAACCGTCAGCCTCTTGACGGGGGGACTAGATCCGTCGCCCCCAAAATGCCGCCGTCCATCCGATCAACCCGAGAGTAAAGAGCGCCTGCTCCAGCCACATCATTTTTCAATTCCCAAGGCCCGCGCCTCTTCGTCCGGGAGCGTCTGGAGCCAGGCGCGCTCCCGCTCGGCCCCCCCCGCGGGCGATCAAGTCGGACTCCGATTCCCACGAATCCACCAGGGCGTGGCGGAGAAGGTCGACGGACCATCCATCGGCAATAATGGTTTGGACGCCCAACCGCCCCATTAAGTCGTACGCGACGAGCTCGACGGCATAGCTTCCATCAGGCCTCCGACAGACTCGGGCGATGGTCCCGGTCCCGTTTCGATCCTCACTCAAAATGACGTGCTTCATTGGTGACCTCCTTCATTGTTCGATGACCCGGAACCGCCGGGCGCGGCCTGGACATGAGATTCGCTCGTCCAAATTTTTGATCCTCCAGTCTCGACCCTGAACCACCACCGACTGACCGGGGCGGGATGCCACTTCGCCTCCAAGACGACGCCCTCCAGAGCGTCGAGAGCCCGCTTATAAACGAACCGGACACGATCCCCGGCCTTAAACCGGGCCGGAAGGGGCGTTTCATCCCCTCGGGGTAGGGGAGCCTCACTCGACCCCTCATCGGGGCAGGAAGGGGCATCCCCGTGCGTCCCGGAGGGAAGGAGCCGGGCTCTCCCCCCCCGTATAAGGCGGTGAATGATCCCCCCGTCTCCCGACTCGACCACATCCCCAATCCTGAGAATCTTTCCCGTCTTCGTTGCGAAGTCTTCGATAATCAAGGCTTTCATTCCTCGAAGTCCTCCGGGGTGAGGGTGATTGTGGGCTTCGGGGGGTGTTCCGGTGTTGGAGACCGGAACAGGTCCGGAACACATCGGAACAGCCCGTCAGTACTAGGTTGTTCCGGTGTTCCGGTCTGAATGCCCTTCTCTTTCCCCATATACATAAAATCATGTGTGCACGTATTGATAATGTTTTTTTCCTCCTTAAAATGTTGAGTGTTTTCGACCGGAACACTTGGAACAAACCCGTCAACATTGGATGTTCCGGTGTGTTCCGGTGTTGTTCCGGTGTTGGAGACCGGAACAAAAATCCATTCCAGCCCGTGAGACTTTCTGACGCGCTTTTTCACCCACCCAAGCCCCCTCATGACCATCCCCAAGCGGATTGATTCGCTATGCCCTCGTCGGGAGCGATCGATCTCTAGATATTCAAAAATTTCGTTCGGGGTCACCTCCCACTTGTTCAGGAGCCAAGGTCTGATGAGCTCTTCCCAGGCGTCCACCTGGACGCGGGATTCCTGCTCTTGTCGAGCCTCTTCGACGGGAACCACCCACCAAGTCTCTCCGCCCCGGAACCTGAAGAGGGCTTCGGCAAAGAGTTGCTCCCGGTCCCGAGCGAGGCCGTCGAGATCGACGCTCGAACACCGGATGGGCCAGAAGCGACGGTTTCCCGTCCGGTCCTGGAGGTAGGAATCCTCATTGGTGGACGCAATAAAAACGCATTGGCGAGGATATCGCTTCGTGTCCCGGCGATAAGGAAGGCGAACGTCGTCTTCTGTGGCGCTGATGGCGGCCTTGATCGACTCGACCTGGGAGCGACGGAGAGAGGAAAGCTCCGAGAGCTCGATGGCCCAAAAGCCAAGAATCCCACTGATGAAGTCCTTCGAGGAAATGTCGGCCCTTGCGGTCGTGGCCCACTCGGTCCCGAAGAGGGTTTGAATTGAGGTGCTCTTGCCGATCCCCTGGGGACCTTCGAGGACCACAACATGGTCATGTTTACAGCCGGGAGAGAAGATTCGGGCAACGGTGGCGATCATGAAATTCTTTCCCACGGCCCGGACGAAGACGGAATCCTTGGCTCCGTAGTACGTCGGGAAAAACCCCGCAATCCGGGGGGTTCGGTCCCAAGGCGGGAGGGCTTCGAGCCAGTCCCGGATCGGGTGGAATCGGCGTTGCACGCCGATAAGTTCCAGAACCCGTTGAATGGTGTCAATTTGGACAAGGGAAGTTTTGTAGGCCCCCTCAATATCTCCGGCGAGCTCGGTCAAGGTTGGTGTGTCGATGGGGGTTCCGTCTGGAAGCTCCAGGCGCTTCGTCAGGTCGTTGAAGCGGGTTCTCTTGAATTTGTCGAAGTCGGGATCATTGGCGAGGACGAGGGAAAGGTTGAAGACGTTGACCCGAACGCCTCCGGTATCGGTGAGAACGAGGCGCGTCTTCCAGTCCGGGGCCGGGTCTTCAATCAGGGAGAAAAGGTCTTCCTTCGTTCCTCCCTGAACGAAGAAATCATCAAGACCCATCTTTCCATCCGGCCCTTCTGGCTCCGGGAGAGTGGCAACCTTCGGAACGGCCCCGAGGGAGGCCAGGTATTCGCAAGTGAACGTCCGGGACTTCTCGACTGCGGCCTTCGTCTTCGGTTTCGTCTCGGTATCGAAGACAACGACGATCTCCCGATCCTCCCAAGGGAATGCCTCGAAGTCGCGCCGGGCTTCCTTGGCCCGCTTCCCGAGGCCATAAATACCAGGGAGGGCAATGGCGAAGAGCCCCAGGGATCGGGCCGCGTCGGACTTCTTCTTGCCTTCGACAAGGAAGATCGCGTCTCCCTCCGATGGCTCCCGTTGGGGCCAATCGCAAACCTTGGGGAGCCCTGGGGGGCTTAAATAACGGATCTTTTTTCCGGGGCGTTCGGGGTCGGGGATGGGAGCGTCGAACCGGAGGTCAACCTGCACCACCTGGCCGCCCCGGTTCCGGTAGGGCATCCCGAGGGCGGGGCCGTGGGACGAGGAGAGGTTGAATTTCTTGATATCATCGGCGGAAACGGAGAAGTAACCCGACTCCGCGATGACCTTTTCAGAGAGGCCCGACTTAAGAAGAGTTTCCTTGTGGGAAGGCGTCAGCCCCTTGGGGAGCGTCTTGGCGATTCGGCCCAGGGCCTCCGGCGTCAGAGGTTCTCTTGGGGGCCGTTTTCCGTCGGGTGAAACTTGAGGGTCTAGGAAATCACTTGGATCGGTGCTATGATCTTCCTTGATCGGTTCGCTTTGGGCGCCTCTCCTCGTCAGGGGGCGCCCCTTTTTTGTCGACATCCCCCCCTCCTACTGCTTGACGGTAGAAAGGGTTCGTCTCGACTCAATCCAACTGCAGATTTCGGACAACAGCCAACCCGACGCCCGCTCCCCGAGCTTGACGGGTCGAGGGAATTGGCCTTTTTGGATGAGACTGTAGATTGTTGAGCGAGAGAGTCGAGTAGTTTCGAGGACTTGCGGTAGGCGAAGGATCTGGTGCGTTGTCATACGGCCTCCAGGAAAGGAAAAATGCGTTGGTGTCTGCACTTTTCCCCTGGAGGTCGGCTCCCGGTGGGATACAATCTCGAATCAGCTAATCGCGCCCTGGAGGTCTACTCCCGATAGCCGGGCTGATGCGAGAAGGCGTGGTTCCCGGCGTCGCGTCCCGGAGGTTCCCCCCCCATGAGACGTTGCAACCGAGGCTTAGTGTTATTTGGAACTTACCGGATAAAAACGGACTTGTCAAGCCCCCTTTGGAAAAATTATTCAACCTTCCGAAACGGTAGGATTTCCGCCCCGCTTTTCAATTCCCCCAAATAATCACTCCATGACTGCATCATCTTTCGGCGTTCCGGGAGATAATCGTGCCGATTGTAGGCCGCCCGCACCTGGTTTTTCTCTACATGGGCCAGTTGTCGCTCGATTACATCCGACGGCCAGCCCTGAGCGTTCAGAAGCGATGAGGCCGTGGCCCGGAATCCATGAACCGTCGCTTCTTCTTTCGTGATTCCCATTCGACGAAGGGCGGTGAGAAGTGCCATGTCGCTAAGAGGCCGGTTCGAGGACGTAGGGGTTGGGAAGACGTAACGCCCCGCCCCGGTGAAGGGCCGGATCTCTTCGAGAATTTCGAGCGCCTGCTTGGAGAGCGGGACAATATGTTCGCGCTTCATCTTCATCTTCTGGCCGGGGATGACCCACTCCCCCCGCTCGACGCTGACTTCTGCCCACTCCATCGCCCTGAGCTCCCCTGGACGGACGAAGACAAGCGGAGCCAATCGGAGGGCGCACCGGACAATCAGGCCGCCCTCGTAGGCATCAATGGCCCGGAGAAGCCCCCCGAGCTTCTGAGAGTCGGTGACGGCCGCCATGTGGCCGCCTCGCGCCGGGGGGATCGCTCCTCGAAGATCGCCGGACGGATCGCGCTCGGCCCTTCCTGTGGCGACGGCATACCGAAAGACAGCCCCCGCCGTCTGTCTTGCGCGGTGCGCCGTATCGACTGCCCCCCGCGCTTCGATTCGGCGGAGAACGGCCAACAATTCCGGAGCCGTGATCTCCCGGACGGGACGAAGACCGATCCACGGGAAGACATCCCGCTCCAGGAGCCGAATGACGCGCTCCGCATGACCAGGAGCCCATCCGGTCGAAAACTTCCCGAACCATTCACGCGCTACCGCCTCAAAGCTATCGGCCCCGGACGCGCTGGCCTTCTGTGCTTTTTTCGCCTGGGATGGGTCGATCCCCGAAAAGAGCCCTTGCTTGGCCTCAAATGCCTTGTCTCTCGCTTCCTTGAGGCTCACCTGGGGGTATGAACCAAAAGAAAGAAGTTTCTCGATACCCCCAACCCGATATTTGAGCCGCCACAATCGGGAGCCATTGGGAGTAACCAAGAGATAGAGCCCCCCGCTGTCGGCAAGTTTGTAGGGCTTTTCCTTGGGCTTTGCGTTCCGGATCGATGTATCGGTCAGCATGTTGCCTCCACTTCTGAGGAGCAATGTCTTTTAGCCCATCGGGGGCATTCTGGGGGTATCGCCTCCCCGTTGGGGGTATCGCACCCCCAAAAATACCCCCAATTCCCCAGGCTGTCAATGGACCCCATCGGACGGAAGAAGACAGGAAAACATGAAAAAAGCCCGGTTTTACGCGGGCTTCTCGTTTTATATTGGATGCTGTCGGCCGGTGAAAAATCATAGGATGGTAGGCGGAGCGGGGATCGAACCCGCGACAACAGCTGTGTAAGAGCTGCGCTCTACCGACTGAGCTATCCGCCTGAGGGAAGTGAGGTCTCTGACAAGGAGGGAACCGGCGTCGGCTCCTCCTCGGCACAGGGAGTGAGGAGCGAGAGGACGGCCTCGGGAATCGACACGACGCGGCCCTCCTCGTCCACGGGGACCAGGATCGTTGAGCCCAACGCGGCCACCGCCCCCGACGAGGTCTCCGTCACCCGGTAGGAAAACTCCAGGATGCGGCGGCCCACCCGGACCAACCGGGTCTCGATGGCGGCAAGATCGTCGTAGCGGAGGCTCCCGGTATAGCGGCACTCGAGCTTCGCCACCACAAGGAAGACGCCCCCCTCCTCCATCGCCCGGTAGTCGAAGCCCATGGCCCGGCAATACTCGGCCCGCCCCATCTCGAACCAAACCGGATAGTGGGAGTGGTGGGCCCGTTTCTGGGCATCGGTTTCCGAATAACGGACGCGGAAGGGAGTGACGGTCGGCATGAAGGGAATCATGCCATCACCCTGCCCGGATTTCAAGGGCGAGCGATCCTCCCCTACCACATCATGGGCATCATGGGTCCCATCATGTAGGGATCCATCATCCCCGGATCCATCATGCCGGGATCCATCATGTAGGGATCGGGGGGAGGAGCCGGAGCCTCGGCATGGAGATGGATCGCCCGCACCACAGGTATTCTTTTGGTGCTGTTTTGCCCCATGACCACGCGCATGGGCGCCCGGATCGTCCCGATCACCTCTACCGTATGGTCCGGCTTGAACCGGTCGGCGGGAAGCGGCATGTCGGTCTCGATGGCGAAATCCCCCCGGGACTGCTGGTGCGTTTCGGGAAGGAAGGTCGGATCCAGCGGATACTCCCGCACAAAAACGAGCGAGAGAGGAGTCCCCCTCTTCACCGAAATGATCTTCCCCCCGAGAACGACCCGCTGCCCCTCCATCGACCTCAGATGGTGGTCCACATCCCGAAAGAGGATCTCCCGGTCGGTCCGCGCCAACTCCGCCTTGGTAAAGGGGGGAGAGGGCTCAAAAAGGGAGCAGGCCGAAAGGGCGCTGCCCGTTCCGAGAAGGACCAGAACGAGCAGGGCTCTTGCCCCCGCACCCCCCACTTGGCACTTTGTCATCATTGCGGTCACCTCCAAAAAAGAGTCATGATTTTCCCGGCCCCATGGGCCCCGGGTCCGGCCCCTCCGTCTCCTTTCGCCGACACAATTTCTCATTTTACCATAAAACTTTGAGCTATTCCGCCGTCACCCGGTAGCGACGTCCCGATTCGAGGTGGGTCAGGACAAGACGCCCCTGAGCATCCGTCCGAAGGGTTCGCCGCTCCGCGATCCCCTCCCCCTCCAGCGAGTAGTCCGCCGACGGGGGCAACCCCCGCCAGACGACCCGATCGGAGGGAACCCATCCATTATAGATGAAAGAGAAGCTCCGGGGGGAGAGGGCGCCCACCAAAGAGACATACCCTGTTGCCCGGGCCAGAGTGGGCCCCTCCGGAGGGGTCGTGGACAGACACAGTCGCGCCGTTTTCCCTCCTGGCAGGAGATAGAGATAAAGGCTTCCACCCCGATGGCGATATCCGATCACCCCCCGCGAGCAGGAGAGATCGGGGTAGCGATCCTCAGCATGGTCAAAGCGCACCGTGGTGTCCGCCCCGTATTCCGAGACCCGGAAGAGTGTTGTCCCGGATTTCATGCGATCGATATGGGCCGCGATATACCCCTTCTCCACCGAGACAAACTGGGAGGAGTACAGCGGGGCAATGGGTTGGCGCATCACCCAGGTCAGCACCTGGCGAAGGGCATTCAAGGCCGACTCCCGCTGACCCGCATAAAAGTGGAAATAAACATCGATGGGGTCGACCCGCCGGGGGCGGTCGGTGCGAAGGAAGGTCTTGGTGACGTTCAGATAGCCGTAATAGGGGCCGTTCCAGTCGTTGGTCAGGATATAGTCGTTCACGTCGCTGTTGAAATACTGGAGAAAGGGACCCACCCGACGAAAGTAGGGAAAGACGAAGGTGTAAGAGGGGGCATTGTCGTCGAAGCGGGTATCCGAGCCGTTGAGATTGTCGACGCCGGTTCCGACAAGCTCTTTCAGGGCATCGGGGCCCGGACGGGTATCGCCGCTCCACTGGAGAAGACGGACGGTCTTGCCCGGGGGAAGAAGGTGTTTGTTGATGTAGTCGATCGATCCCCGGATCTCCGTCTCGAGGTTCAGATGATAGTGGGGGATCTCGATGTGGATCGGCCCCTCGTCCTTCTGTTTTTTGGTCGGCACCCAGTAGAAGGGATGGCTGAAGGTGTGGGAACCCGCCTCGACATTCGGGAGGGCAAAAATCTTCCGGGCCCAGAAGACCCGGGATCGCGACCCCTGCACTCGGGGATCGATCTGGCTTGTGATGACCGAGACGGTGAAGGGCAAGGGGATGGGTCGGTAGATCTCCCGATAGAGGACCTCCGCCGACATGCGCCGCCTCTTGTAGTGGGAGAGGGTCTCGAAGGCATCTCCGTCCACCTGGCTGTAGAAGATGCGGTTGCCGTTAAGGGTGGTGAGGTCCATCCGTGGAAAGGGGCGGCTATGGAGAACGGACTCGAGAAATCGAAAGGGGTCGACAAACCAGAGGGTGTGGTCGGCATCGAGGGAGGGCCAGCGGATCATGAAGGGGTCAAAGACCATCCCCCCCCAGGGGGCCAGCATCCCATAAGGGCTCTCCAGCCCCTCATTCCTCGTCTCGTTGCTCTTCACGCCCAAAAATATCTGGTTCGTAGGGTTGATGCTCACCACCGGCCGAAACGCCAGCGGAGTCAGGGGGAGGGGATACTCGAACCCTTCCATGGAGGGATCCCGGTGGCCATAGTCGAGGTCGAAGGGGTTGGTGTCCCAGACCCCCTCCCGCTTGAGCCCCATCCGGAGAAGAACTTGATCCCGAAGAAGGCCCGCCGCCTCGAAGTTCGGATCCCCCTTTTCCCTCTCGGGGAAGTCCTCGAGGATGGCAAAGGGAATTTTCCTGTCGAGAAGCCCCGAGACGAAGCGCCAGAAGGCGAGAGAGTCCGGGAGGGGGTTCCGGTCGATCTGCAGGAAGACGGCCCGGTACCGGGAGAGAGAGGCCGGATCGGGGAATCCCCGGGCCATGTTCCGATAGACCGCATCGAAGCCCAGGTAGTTGAGCGGGAATTCCCAGTAGGCCCGGAAGTTGTTGGCATCGTCAGTCTCTTTCCGGGGGCCGTAGTAGAGCACGTAGCATGTGCGGTGGATCCGCTCCCAGTGGGACGGCGAATTTCCGGCTTTTTTCTCCCCCGCGTGAGCCAGACCCGGCGCGGCCCCAGCCAGCACGGCCAGAACAAGAAGACCCGCCACGACGGTCTTTCCCCTTTCTCCGCCCGGAGGCGTGTCGGGGATCACCAGATCCTCCTTCCCCTCCGGGCGAGAGTCTTCCGTCGTATAGTCCGGAGGATTCATGAAGACGGTGAATTCGAAGTCGTAGACCCCGCGGTCCACGAGATAATACCCGTAGACCGCCGAGAAAAGGCAGGCGGACAGGTATCCCATCCCCTCAAGACGGGGGCTGACGTTCCAGAGAAGCACCGTCAGTCCGGCATTCGACAGAAGCAGGACCCAGGCCAGGGCGCTCACCATCTTCTGCTGGTTGAAGTACAGTAGAAGAGTGAACTCCATGGTGAGGATCACCTGGCACAATCCCCCCAGGGCCCCCATGCGGAAGATGGGCAGCGCCAGAAGGTCGGCGTGGAACAGGGAGAGGATTCCGTGGGCGTTCAGCACGACGATGAATGTCACCGCCCCCTGGATCTTGAGGATGTAGCCCAGACCCCGCTTGATGAAGGCCACCATCCGCTCCTTGGCCTCGAGGACCTCGGCCAGGGGACGCCGGCCTTCGAGGAGAACGAAGACCCCCCGGTAGCGCTCGTAGAATCCCGTCTCGAAGTAGAAGACAAAGAGCGCCAGCGTGGGAATCACCGTCAGGAGAGAAAAGAACATGGCGATGTCGTAGAGGCGATTCACGTGGATGTAGCCCACGATCCGCTCCGAGCCGGGCCCGTACCAGAAAAGGATCTTGTCGACCCAGATCCCCAAGGTCATGACGAGCCCCAGGACCATGAGTCGCCCCCGTCGCCTGAGAAAGGAGACAAAGGTCCGGTTCCATCGGATCTCCCCGGGGAACTCCACAAAAATCCTGGCGCCCAGGAGCGCCACGATCACCCCCTCCCCCAGAAGATAGCCAAAGAGGGCCCCGGCGGTGCCCCCGTGGCGGGCGCCGAAGAGGGTCCCCGCCACCGAGGCCGCCACTCCCAGCAAGAAGGCCGCCCCCACCGTGCCGTAGTCGTGGAGGGTCGAGACAAGGGAGGTTGTGATCCACAGAAGAATCAGCACGATGAGTAGCCCGTAATACCCCAGGCTCTCGGCCAGGCTTAAGTGAAGAGGATAGACGAGAGCCAGCGCCATCGGGACCGCAAAAAGTAGGGAGAGCCCCATGGAGGTGAGATAGATGGAGCGGTTGTCGGAAAATTTCATCTCGAAGAAGCGGTCGGCCACGAATCGGGTGGCGGGAAGTTGCAGAAAGGAGACCATCATCAGGGAGGCAAAAAAGGCAAAGGTGACCAGGGAGCGAAAGAGAAGATAGTCCCGGACCCGGGTGAAGGAGCCGAGGCTCGAGTAGCTGACGATCAGGAGCCCCACCGTGGTGAGAAGCCAGGGGCCGGCCGCAACCACCGCCGACAGGATGAAGCCGCCCGCGAGCGACGAGAGGTCCTCCCGGGAGACGAGCTTGCGGAGGACAAATCCGATGCCGGCCACTACCGCCCTCCCTTTCGGTAGATCTCCCGATAGGCCGAGAAGACCGCCTCCTCCCGGTAGAAGCGCTCCATCCGGATCCGCGCAGCACGACCCATGCGCCGACGGAGAGCCTCGTCCCGGAGGAGCCGAAGGATCGCCAGCGCCGTCTCGTCGGGATTGCCGACCGAGGTCACGATTCCTCCCGGCCCCAGGAGGCGATCCTCCCGAAGCCGACCGTTGATGAGCTCGTCGCAGGCTCCGACCCGGGTGGCGACGGTGGGAACCTCGTAGACGGCTCCCTCCATGATGACCAGGGGCTGGGCCTCGGAAAGCGAGGTCAGGACAAGGAGATCGAGCGACGGAAGATAGTCCTCCACCCGTACCGACCCGGTAAAGCTCACCTGACCCGACAGCCCCAAGAGCTCCACGAGGCTCTGACACTCCCGGGCATACTCCGGATCCTGGTCCATGGGACCCATGATCAGGACGCGCACGGCGGGGTACTGGTCGGCCACAAGACGGCAGGCCTGGATGAAGGTCTTGACGTCCTTGATGGGCACCACCCGGCCAATGAATCCCACGACCCGCTCACCCCCGGAAGGCTTGGGGATTTGAGGGAGGACTGGCCGCTCACCGATGGTGATCCCGTTGGGGATCACCTGCGTCTTCTCCGGATCGGCCCCGTCCCGGATCTGGATGCTCCGGTTTCCCTCGAAAAGCGTCACGATGGTATCGGAGTAGTGGTAGACGATCCGCCCCAGCTGCTCGAAAATCCGCATCCAGAAGCCCTTGACCGTCTCCCGGATGGGCCGCACGGTGGCCTCGTCCTCCTGACTCTTGCCGATCCACTGTGCCAGGGCAATCTCGATCTTTCGCTCCCGGGTATAAATGCCATGTTCTGTAAGGACAAAGGGGCGATCATAGGCCAGCTTGCCCATGACCCCCAGCATCCCGGCATAGCCCGAGGCCAGCGAATGGTAGAGGCGGGCCCGGGGAAGGGGGGCGGAGAGAAGCGCAAAGAGGGGGAGATGGGTCGTCCGCCACATCCAGAAGAAGTCGATAAAGGCCTCATGGGCAAACTGAGCCTGGTAAAACTCTCCGATCAGGGACCAGGCCTGCCGACCTGCCGAGAGGGTCCGGAAGAGCTCGGGAGAAAAACCCGTCTTATGGAAGCTCTCGAAGAGCGTCTGAAAGGCCTCGGGGGAGCCGCCCAGGAGAGATCGGTGGAAGGTGCGCAAAAGATCGATCAGGGCCTTCTCCTCTCCCGGAGAGAGCATCTTCCCCTCCCCTTCCAGCGACTCCGAAGAGGCTCCCAAAGAGAGCGTCGTCACCCCTGTCACGTTGTCCGGACGGGGAAACTTCCAAGGTCCCGGCTCCCGCTCGGCGATCAGACAGTAGAGGTGGAAGCGCACGTCGGGCAGGTGGTTGATGAGCTGGTGGGTCCAGGAAGAGACCCCTCCAGTCACGAAGGGGTAGGTTCCCTCGAGTATCAGGCAGACATCGGGGATATCTTTGTCTTCGGGGCTCACGACGCCTCCCGGGAGGGGCCGGGCTCCATCCAGACCGACAGGTAAGACGGGAGCGCCTTCCCCTCCCACAGGGAGCGGGAGGACTGAATCTCGTCGCGCAGCTCGCGATGACGTCCGGATTCATAGAGTCTGGCCCATTCCAGGCGCTTGAGGTCGAGCGGGTCACTGTCGGCGGCCACCCGCTCCCGCGCCCTTTCGAAAACAGCGAAGTTTTTTTGTGCCACGGCCACATGGGCCACGTGCAAAAGCTCCTCCCGGTCAATCCCCTCCCCCGCGGCAAGGGAGGTCTCATAGGCCGCGAGCGCCGAATGAAAAAGGCTCTTGGCCAACCGATCCCCCACCAGCCCCGACTCGGCGTACTCGAGATAGGAGCGCCCCAAGGCGGCATGGGGCGCCACCGCATCCGGATTTTCCATAAGGGCCGTGGTCCTCTCCTGAAATTTTTTCTCGATCCGGGTGAGGATGGTTGTGGCGAAGAGGCGGACTTCGTCCTCGGGATCGTTCCTGGCGCCACGAAGGATCCGGATGGCTCGTGGCGTCACCTGTCGGGAGGCCAATCGATCGATCAGCGCCTGCTTCAGGGAGACATCGCCCCACCGCAGGATGTCGCCCGCCGAGACGATCTTCCGGTCGTGGGTCAGGATGTCCTCTAGGGTAAACCTTTGGCGACGCCCTTGCACCTTGGGAGGATGAAAGATCATCTCAATCGTCGGGTCATCCGCCAGGTAGTCCTTCCTTCGGGAAACCATGAAAAAAATGACCGCCAGAAACATGAGCGGGGATCCCGCCAGGGGGAGGAGCAGGGGGGCGGCGGCATAGGGCCCTCGCAAGATATAAGGGAGAAAGGCCATCCCCGGCAGCCAGGCCGCCGCTCCCCCCATGGCAAGAAGGAGAACCTCCCTTCCCGAGGCCTGCCCCAGAAGCAGATCCTCCAATGCCAGGGCTGAAAGAAGGGTTCCCAACCCCATGAAAACCAGGAGGCCCGCCCGGCGAAGAAGGGGGGACACAAAGACCCGAGGGGGTGTTTTCCCTTTGTCCGGAGTGCGTGTTCTGACGTCGCCTCTACTCTTCATGGAGGGCCTCGACCATCTCCGCATGAACATAGCTGATCCGGGGACGGCCTCGTCCCTCCTGCTGCTCCCGGACAATCCGCCCCTCGGCGGCCAGATGGGCCAGAAGCCCCTCCTGAGCCTCAGGGTCGAGTCGGGCGAACCCTCGGGAATTCTTGGCTATCTCCCGGCGGGTCATCCCCTGGACGCCATGGTCCCGGATCAGGCTCTCCACCTTCATCAGGAGCTCCTCGGGGAAGCGCGCTGGCGGCCGGGGGAAGCTTTCCTGCTCCTCCCCTTCCCCCTGCGCATAGGGAGTCCCGACCCGTACCGGGGGGGCGAATCGTCGAGCCGAGAAGGAATTCCTGGCGGCAGACGGCTCCTCCTGTGAAAGGGGTGGACTCGGGGGAAGATCACTGGGCGACGATGGAGGCTCCGCCCCAGACTGTTCTTCGAAACCCTTTCCGGGGGACTCCTCGCTGATCGGTTCGGCCCCCGGAATCGGGGGCGTCCCCCCTCGATCCCGAGCCGCACCCGGTCGTCCTGAAGCGGGCACGGCATCAAGGGGTCGGAAGGGAGCCTCGTCCTCCTCCTGCCCCATCTCCTCGAGGCTGACTAAAAGATCGCTTGAGCGGGAGGCTGACTTCCCTAGGAGAAGCCGGTCAAAGCTCACCCCTCCCCGCTTGAGCTTGGGGATGTCGCTCTCGGACCAAGACTGCTGCGCCGCGGTCTGGATCTCGTCGAGGGTCTCCTCCGTGGCGTGGGGGAGAAAGATCCAGAGACACGCCCCCGACAGGGGAACCCCGATCGGGGCCTCCCGGGGGAGGGAGAATCGGCCGGAGTGATTTTTACGCGACCCCAGATCCTTTCGGAGAAGGAGCACCTCTTCCAGGGAGGGGGCGGAAAAGGCCATGCGAAAGAGGCCCAGAACCGATCCCTTTTCGGGAAGGGTGACGCGAACAAGCTCTGCAAACCCTCTCCCCCCGTACACTTGGCTCGAGGGGTCGACCTCGTAGAGACCGTCGAGATACTTCATCATGGCGGCAAAGATGTTGGCGTTTTTTGCCCGATCTCCTGGCTCGAAGACGATCATCCGGAAGGTGAGCTCCGTCTTGGAGAGGATTTGGGAATGTGACGTTTCCCCCTTCCAATACTCTCCCAGCTTCTGAAGAACGATCCGGGCCCCCGCATCCCCCGTATGAGGGAGGCAGAACCAGACCCGGGAATGGTCGGGGGGAACACCCACAAGGTCGACCTCCCGCAGAAGCTTCTTGGCAATGCTTCTCATCGTCTGGAGGGCGGCATGGCGGTCGAGAAAGAAGCCATCGGCGGCCTGGAAACGGATTTCGAACAAAGAGAGGGGGACGAGGTAGCGGTAGGCCTTGCCGAGCTCCTCCGCCGCCCGCCGGGCGAAGAAGACCGGCCGGAGGAATCCCGTCGAGTCGTCCTGGGAGACGCTCTCCCGGGTCTGGGTCTGGACCTTGAGGCTCATGAGCCGCGAGGAGGCGCGGTCGGCGATCATGGAGGCGGTCTGGAAAAATTCCGGGGTCAGCTTTTCGAAGGGAGCATGCCAGAGGACGAGAAGATACTGGACCTCTTCCTCCCCCGAGCGAATGGGATAGACCCCCAGGGGACTCATGGCCGGCCCCTCATCGGAGGCCGGAAGCTCCGGAAGGATCCCGTGGGAAGGGAGGGCCAGCGTCTCTCCCTTGTCGTAGGCCTGGGAAAAGGGGCGATAATCTCCGGGGATCTCCCGGGGAGAGGGAAGGATTCCGGCCTCGGCCTCCAGAACAAACTGCCGCTTCCGCCGGAGGTAGAGAGCCGCCGAGTCGGCCCCCAGAAAGGAGGTGGAGAGGGAGAGGATCGAGGAGGGAATGCTCTCGATCTCATCGCGTTCGAGGGAGCGGAAGACGTCGAACATGTCGCTGACGGCGTTGGGGTCGAGGAAGATGCGCTGCTCGAGCTCCCTCTTGGCCCGGGTCAGAATGTCGAGCTGAAGGCTGACCGTATCGGCATCATCCTTGGTCTGGAGAAATTTCTCCCGGAGAGCTTTAAACTTCCTCCCCTCGGCATCCCGCAGCTCCCCCATGACCATCCCGGAAAAAAGGAAGGCCGACGGCCAGAGAAAGGAAAATTCCCCCGGCACCATCGTGTCGAAGTGGTCCTGCCACAGAAGCATCAGATAATAGCCGCCGGTCGCCTCCAGGGCCGAAAGGACCCCGGGAGCGAAGCCATAGCGGCCCGCCACCAGAAGGACGATGGGCAGAAAGGGGTGGAAGCTGGGGAAGATCAGGGAGGACTTCCCGTAGAAGTAGACGAAGAAGCTCCCCACCAGGAAAATCCCCCCCAACGACTCAAGGTGGGGAGCCATGCGGGTCCGCCTCCACCAAAGCGGCAGCCGTCGCAAGAAGCTCTTCATGGGCCACTCTCCCGCTCCGGCCGTTTCACGGGGCGAAGAAGCTGCCAGTCGGAGACGTAATGGGAAAAACCTTCACTCCGGGCAACCCTCCCGCATCCTCGGGAGATTCCGGGAGAGTCGGGATCGTCGTAATCGAGGGCCAGGAGGCGAAGATCGGGATTTTGCTCCTTAGCCTGGCGGATGAGAACGAGAAGGCGGGCCCGCTCCTCGGGAGAAACCCGGACGTAACGTTTTCGCCCCTCGGAAAAACGGGTGCAAAAATCCTCGAAGAGGACCCCCGAAAGCGACGGGGCCAGCTGGGAAAGTGCGGAGAATCCCCTGTTGCCCACGATCAGGAGGCGGGGATAGGTGGCGTGAAGGGTCTCCACAAAGGAGACCAGCGCCCGCCGGATCCCCGCCCCTTTTTTGGGGTGGCGCTCCTCGTAGTCGAGGGGAGAGTCGAGGGTGTCGAGAAAGAGACCGGAAAATCCCAGGCGACGATCCCGCTCGACACGATCATAGAGAGCCTTCCGGAAGGCCGGATTTCTGATGTCGGCCACATGGGAGTGCCAGAAGGCGTTCTCCGAGAGAAAGACCCCCCTCTCCCCCCCCGGGGTCCGGGAGAGGGCCCGGGCGATGGGGCCATCCCGGTCGACCTCCCCCACCGAGAGGTAGGCAAAGTATCGGGGAGAGTCGGGGAGAGCCGATCCGGCACGGGGGATCGGATAGGTATCGGAGACGATCGCCCAGTCCTGCCCCTTCATGAGTCCCTTTATCGGGGTATCCCCATAGTAGACGACAAATCGCAGGGGGGGCAGGCCCCCCTGCTCCCGGGTCGGGGGAGCGGAGGGAAGGCAGGAGGGGAGAAGGAAGAGAAGGCCAAAGAAAAGGCCCCCAAAAACTCTCTCACGCCCTTTCATGGACATTCCTATTGTCGGACAAAGCGGGAGACCTCATGGCCGATAAGATCGGTCGAGAGTGAGGTGAGTGTCTGACTGCATCCGAGAAAGCAGCTTCCCACCCCGGAGAGCGCCGCGGACCAGAGGACCCGCCCACTTCTGATGTCGGTCATGGTCCAGTTGATCCCCACCACCGGCTCGCTTTCAAGCTCGGAGCGGTAGGTGTATTCGATCACCGAGCCCGAGAGGATCGCATCGATCCCCGCCGCTTTAAGGCGGTCCCGCATCGCCAGGCTCATGTTGGTGGCCGAGACATTCCGGGGAAGCGGGAAGGGAAGGGACTCCGCCGAGGCCAGACGCAACTCCGGATGGCGCAGGAGCGAGGAGACGAGAAGAGTTGTCACGGACTTGCCGGCATCCGGGGTGGTCGTCAGATTCGAAAAGGGCTGAACAAAGAGAGTCAAAGGACGAGGAGCCGGAGGAAGGCTGCCCGAGGATCCCCCCCCCGAGGCACAGGAGGCCAGAAGAAAAAGGACCAAGGCAAGTCCGCCGAAACGGACGATGGGTCGCGCAATCAGAACCATAAGGAAAACCCCCAGACGGCTTCCACGGAAGCCCCGCTGTAAAGAACCGATTGATTGAAATAGTCTCCGTTGGCAAAGAGTTCGAGCGAGCGGGAGACACGATAGGAGACCCCCATCCCCCCCTCGTACGAGGGGGTGTGGGAGTAGATGTCGTCATACCCTCCCACCTGCAGGTTGAGGTTCATCCGATTTTGTATGTGGGCCTGGTAGACCAGGGCCCCAAACAGGAACTGCTGGCGGTCAAGGATGGGAACCAGCGCCCCGATAGCCGGACTCGCCGCCTCCATCGTCCAGTCCTCGTAGCCGCCCACAAAGTCGAGAGAGGGATCGGTGTCGAGAACAAGGTCGAACATCCCCAAGGTGTTGTGCAGCTCCCCGAAGGGGAGCATCCGGCCGTCGAGGGTATAGTCGAAGAGCCAGGATTCCGCCTCAAAGGAGAGCCGCTGAAAGGGCGCCACGGAGATCGTCGCCATATACCCCGACTGGAGACCGTCCCGGGCGATCGACTCCCCGAAGTCTCCCCAGATCATGTTGTCGAAGCCCTGAAGATCGAGGGTGACCGGACCCACCGACCCCGTTCCGCGAAGATAGAACCCCGGGGTTCCGGCCAGCTGGGTATCCCCCCCCTCTGCCACCACCTGCCACCCCGGCGTGGGCGACCATCGCACCCCGGCATAGGTATAGCCGTTGGTTCCGATTCCCGTTCCGCTTCCGCCCCCCAGATACTCGGTGCGGCCGGCAAAGTAGTTGGCCGAGTCCCAGAGCGGGGTTTCCACCTTGGTGTCGAAGCTGTAGGCCGCCCCCCCGGGATAGAAGATGGCAAAATCCTGATTTCTGAGAGACCAGTCCCCCATATTATAAAGGTTCAGGATCCCGGATGTGACCCGAGGGGCCTGGGTCTCCCCCTGGGAAAATATATGGGAGTCCAGGGCCTGGGTCGAGACGAGATCCCCCTGCTTTTTATAGGTCTCCACCAGATCGCTCCAGATCACCCGGTCCTCGGGATATTTCTTGTGGAGCCTCCAGAGGAGCCTCTGGGCCGCGCCCACCCGACCGGTGGCGGTCAGGATCTCGGCCCGGAAGACAAGGAAGTCCTTCGAGTCGGGGTGGCGGGAAAGCCATCGTCCGAGATAGGCCAGGGCCTTCCCCCCCCTTTTTGCCTTCCACAGAAGACGGGCCGCCCAGTAAAGCCCCTCCCGGTCGTCCGGGAACTGCCGGAGAAAGTCCAGTGTCCTTCGATAGGCGACCCGATCGTGTCCCAGAGCATGCTGGATCTTGATGGCATAAAGGAGCCGGCGGCGATAAGCATCGTCTTTTTTCCCGGAGGGCGACGGGGGCGGACGACCACCGAGGCTCTGTGCCACAAGACGAAATTGGCCGGCGGGAGGATCCAGCCCTTGGGAGAGTGTACGCTGCCGGGCGGAGTGAGGAGGGGGAGAAAGCTTTGGAGAGAGCAGCTCCCAGGAGAGCCGGAACATGCGGCGGGCCATGCGAAGGTTTTTGACCTGACGGAAGGCCGATCCCAGGCGATAGACCAGCGCATAGTCGGTATCCCCGTAGCGCACGGCGCGACGGTAGAGGCGGATGGCCCGACGAAAGCGTCCATGGTAATAGGCATGGTCCCCCAGGTAGGCCAAGGCGGGGAGATTTCGAGGGTCAAGCCCCAAAAGCCTCTGGTAGTAGGCCAGAACCTTCTTGTCCTGGCCTGCCCAGATCCGGTCCCGAATCAGAAGGGCCAGCCCCTGGGGATCCGAGGGCAGGAGGGAGACGAGCCTCTTGTCGTAGTCAATGGCCAGATCGAGCCGGTCGGCCTCGTTGAACCAGTCGGAGGCCTGAAAGAGAATCGCCCGGTTAAAGGGGTAGGCCCGGGCGATTCTGTCGATCGCCTCCCGGGCCTTTTTGTCGTGGTGGCCCCAGACCATGATCCGGGCCAGCTCCATCCCCATGGAGGCAGAGAGGTCGGGGAACCGCTGCAGCGCGGTCAAAAGTTGAGAGACATCGGTGGGTTGCCCCCCGATATCGAAGAGGGTGAAGAGGGCATACTGATCGTCACGAAACCTCTCCCTCGAATCCGAGGAGACAAGATAATAGAGGATCCCCTTCTGCGCGCCCACATTGTCGGCCTCCCGAAAGGCGGCAAGGGCCCGGCGAAGAAGCGATCGGTCCCCTCCCTCAAGCCCCTGGGCCCAGAGGAAGGCTCCGGCGTCGTCATAGCGCCCCATGTCCCGGTAGCTTCTCACCAGGTTCTCCCGGACCTGGCCGTTCGAGGGAAAGATGTTCATGGCCTGACGAAGCCGGGCGGTGGCCAGCGGGAGGTTGTCGACATCCTCCGCCGTCTGCCAGGCCAGCCTCATGTCATCAAGATCTGGCCCCCCCGGAGATCCCAGCCAGAGAAGAAGATCCGCCTGGGCCCTTCCCTTGAGACCATAGCGCTCGTCGAGATCAAGAATCCGCTGGTGGTAGAGCTCCACAGGAAGAGGAAGGACCCCCTGCCTTTTTTCCATGAGGGAGCGCGTGGCGGAATACCAGTGGAGCTTGTCGGAGAGCCAGATGGCCTCGTCCCAAACCTTGCGGTTGGTCGGCTCCCGGGCCAAAAGATCAAGAAAGGCGGAGAGGGACCAAGGAAGATAGGCGGACTTGTAGAAAAACCAGGCCGCGGAATCAATAACGGAGTTCTTGGCCACCTCCGGCTCCGAGGTACGATAGAGGAGGTAAGCATCGACCGGCCGCTTCATGCGGAAAAGGGAGCGCATGGCCGGAAGGAGCGAGGTGTCGATTCCTGCACCCAGAACCTTGAGGCGGGCCATCATGCGCAACACCTCCCGGTCCCGGCCCCGGCGGGAGGCCAGGGAGAGGCGCATGGTCAGATAGTCGATCCGCTGGGGAAAATTTCGCGAGAGGGTCCGGAGGGTACGAGCCATGTCGTCGGCATTTCCCGTCTGGGTATCGTAAATGAGGATCGCCTTCCAGTAGTTCATATCCTTGGGATGCTCGTTGGCGATGCGGTGGAGAATGGTCAGGGCCTCTCCCGGAAGGTTGAGGATGTCATAGGAGCGGGCGAGGCGCATCATGTCCCTGTCAGGAAGTTTTTCCGTGCGGAGGAGCTCGTGGAGCTGGAGTGCGGCCTTGCGGGGCTCATAGAGATTGAGGTAGAGGCGGGCAAGCTCGAGGCGATCGTTGTACTCTCCGGGGCTTTTTTTAAGAAGATTCTCGAGGTAGCGAACGGCCCGGGAGGGATAGCCCTGGAGGGCGGCCACATGGGCGGCGTCCCGCAATGCCCAAACCGGAGGGTCGGGCGACTTGAGGCGGCGATCGAGAAGGCTTTGGGCATAGTCGTAGTCGCCGGCATCGATGGCCAGACGCACATATTCGGAGTCCCCGGGAACCAGGAGAAGGGCCACAAGAAAAAAAGCCGCTCCCGCAAGGAGTATCCAGACAAAGGGAATCTTCACACCCGCCCCTTTGGAGCATCTTTGAGAATTGGAGGAACTAACTCATTTTCAAAAAAAATAAAAAATATTTCGCCGACACTTTCAATAAGACAAGAGAAATGTATATTATTTTTTTCGTACAAGTCAATACTTAGGGTGTCCCCAAAAAAAATTTACCCGACCAAATAAAGCAATTTTTTGAAAAATTAATATATTTTTTTAAAAAACAATAACTTAAGATGAAAAAGAGAGAGATCCCCACCCGGACCATCTATGATAAAATGAAAAAGAGACCGGGGAAATTTCCAACCTGCCCCCGGGTTTTGAAGGATTTTCACTGAAAGGACAACATCTTGCCTCCATCAAAAAAAACCAAGGCCCCTCCGACTGACCCGGGCAACTACGGGACACAGGCAATCAAAACAAACGAGCTTGAAGGCTGGCCGAACCCCGAGAGCCACCAACAATACCGGATTCATCTCTCCTACCCGGAGTTCACCTGTCTCTGTCCCCGATCGGGATATCCCGACTTTGCCACCATTGAGATCAACTATGTCCCGGACCGGACCATCGTCGAACTTCGATCCCTCAAGCTCTACCTCAACGCCTTCAGGGATCGGCGCATCTCCCATGAGGCGGTGATCAACCAGATTTTCCGCGATCTCGACACCCTTCTCTCTCCTAGGGAGATGGATGTCACAGGAGACTTCAATGTCAGGGGGAACCTGAAGACCATCATTCGGGTGGACACAGAGATGAACCGGAAGAAAGGAAAAAAATAAGGGATGAGATTCTAGAGGGTCTGGAGAAATTCCTCCAGGGTGATCGGGGCATCGATCGTCACCCGGGTCTTCTCCCGAAGAAGTTTTTCCCGGACAAAGGGGGCCTTTTCCATGGTGACGTTTTGCAGGAGAAGACAGCCAAAACGGATCCCCTCGTCCACAAAAAGAATATCCGTGGCATAACGGGCCTGGTCGAGGGCCTTCAGCAGAGGAAGCGCATCGCGGTCCGCGGGAAACCAGAGAGGAAGAACCGGAAGCCTCTCTGTGTTCTGTGCAGGAAAGGCCCGCACGACCTCCCTGATGGCCTCGAGCCGGTATCCCCCCCGCCCCCAGTGGCGACAGTAGGAGAACTCCGGTAGGGCCGTCTCCCGCGACTTCTCGCAAAGAGTGGCCGAAGAGTCGTGCAAAAAGAGGTTGAGCCGGGTCAGCCCGGTCTCGGCCATCCTTGCCACCGGAATGTCGATTGTCCCCAGAGAGTGGATTCCTCCCGTATAGATGGAGAAGCTGATGGCGACCTCTCCATCCACAACCTTTCCCCCCATGCGTCGGTCCTGAAGAGTCTCCTTGGGGGCCGCCTCCAGGACAACCGCATCTCGCTGCCACTCCCCTCCGCGCACTCGGTACATCAGACGATAGGCCGGCCACCGGTCATCTGAGCCCTTTGCCACAGGGCGCTCCACAATGGCCATGTGCCGGAACTCCTCCGGCATCATCTCAAGAAAGGATCCCATGAGGGCTTCCCGATCGGAGTCTTCCATCCAGGCGGAGAGGGTCTCCACGAGTAGCGGGGTCATCCATCTCCGGTAATCGGAAATCCGTCCCCCCAACTCCCGGGGATTCTCCCCGGGGACAATGATCACCAGACTTCCCCAAGAAAAGCGAATGTAGACAAATCCCAGCATGAAGACCTGACGGATCCGGCCGGCCTTGATGACGAACATGTCGGCGCAATCCCCCCTCTCCTTCGGAATCTGCGCCCAAAATGTTTCCAGATGGTGTTTTTCTGCGGGAACGATGCCATCCTCGGTAAAGAGGCGAAAGTCCGTCAGGGCAAGTCCCAGCTCCGCGCCGGGCCAAAGGGCACGGAGGGCCGGAGGGAAGAGAACCAACCCCCGCTTTTCATGAAAGAGGAGAATATGGGGACTGGCAACCTGAGACAGCCCGTCCAGAACCTTCTGGGGAGAGATCACCGAGGGGAAGAGGGCCCCGGGAAAGGGGCGGGAATTAAAGAGCACGCAAAAACTTTCGTTGAGTGAAGAAAAAATCCCGTAAAAGGGACTTCATAAGATCGCCTTCAGATCGCATGGGGAGAGGGCATATTTACGAGGAACAACTTTCCCTTATCTTTATTTTAAACCAGAGTTCTTACCTTGTCACCGTCGGAGAGATCGTCCGCTCCTTTTTGAAAAGTCGGCAGTTCCAATAATCAATACGCTCCCAGAAGTGGCCGTTCGGACCTTCCGATGCCACCGATACAGGCAGGGCGGTCTCCCGGTCCAGAAGAAGCCACATGCGCCCAAAGACAGGACGGGCTTCTAGCTGGTCCGGGGCCACATTGATGACCAAGACGGCTCTCCCTCCCAATTGCCCGGTGGCGAGAAGGAGGCACGAGTGGGTGAGACAGGCGGGGCGGAGAATGCGTCGATCATAGCTCAGAAAGTCGGCGTGGTCGATCGTATGGCCGAAGCGGGAGGTGATGAGGGAGCTTTTGGGGGAGAGGGAGAGCTTCAGAGGAAGAAAGCCAAAGGGGCGTACCACTGCGACCCCGTCAACGGAGCGGTAGAGAACGGTGGCCCCTTTCCGGGGATGGCGAAGCCGGACCGCCACGGAAAGAGGGGCATAGCGGATCGTAAGATCAAAGGACTCGTCCGGTCGAGGCCGGACCCCTCCCCGGCTCTGTCTGGCCGCATTGATTCCCGGGGGAAGCCGCTTCAGGGAGTAGAAGGTCCGGGTCCGGCAGGAATATCCCGACAGCTGCCGAAGGACCCACAGCAGGCGGTCCGCGGCGGACTGGGCCTCGATGTAATCGTATCGCCGGCTTCCGCTATCGAGTCGGAGGTCGGGAAAGACATCGGCCAGCCTTTCGGCCTGAGCCGAGGCGACTCCCGTCAGGCGCCCCGAGGGGGAAGCCCCCCAGAAGAGGGCGACCCCCACCCCCAAGGCGCAAAAGAGGGAGCGAAGGTCGGCCCCACGCCTTTTGCGATCCCGCCTTTCAGGAGGAGTGACATCCTCTCCACGGATCATCGCTTCCCCCCTCCCGGGAGATCGGCTCACGAAGCCCGGTGGACAATTTCGTAGAGGACAAAGCCAAGGCCCACAAGTCCGAGGCCGCCGTGTATCACCGTGACCGAGCGCACCATCGCCCTCCCCCCGAAGCCCCGGACGAGGAGGACCATGCCAAAGACGGCCGCCAGGACGAGAAGGATCAGACCAAGGTCGAGCCAGTGCGCTCCCCCTGTGATAAAGAATCGCGCCACCAGCATGAGAAGCCCGGCCATGGCCAGGGTCGGGTGCATAAAGCCCAGCGCCCGGGGAAAGGACTTGCGCCCCATCTCGAGCCCCATCAACAAAAGACCCAAAAAGGCTCCAAGGCCGACAAGAACGGCCCCCACCGTCATCAATCCTTTATCCATGGCAGACTCCCGCTCGCCTGGAGTGCTTCGCACACTGCACTCGACTAATCGACCTTGAGGTCATGGGCCAGAAGAACGGCATCGGCAATCTCCCTCATCGACTTTCTCATGTTCATGCTCTTCTTCTGGAGAAGGCGGTAGGCCTCCTCCTCGCCAATGCGATGTTTTTTCATGAGGATTCCCTTGGCGCGATCGATCCGCTTCCGGCTCTCCAGCGCCTCCTCCATGGCCGCCGTCTTTTCGAAAAGGGCGGTGTTCTCCCAGGCGATGGCCGCCTGGTTGGCCACCGACTGCAGAACCTTGACCTCGTCCCGGGAAAAATGATGGAGATGGCTGGTGTAGACATTGACCACCCCGATGGCCCGGTCCTTGATCATCATCGGAACGGAGAGCATGGAGACAAGGTTTTCCTTTGTGGCCAGCTCCCGGGAGGTATATCGGGGATCCTTCAGGACATTTTCCACCGCGATGGCCCGGCGCTCCCCGAAGACCGTCCCCGCGATACTCTCTCCCACCTGAAGAGGAGGTTTGTTCCGATACTCGTCGGAGAGCGTCTGGGTCGCCCGCACCACCAATCCCTTTTCCGGGTCATAGATCATTATGGAACAGAGGGTGGAGTTCGTCATCTCGGCGGTGACGGTGACGATGAGGTGGAGGATCTCTTCGAGGTAGCGGCTGGAGGTGATCGACTGGCTGACCTGGGAGAGCGCCTCAATCTGGCGGGCCTTTTTCTGGGCCTCCTCGAACAGGTGGATATGCCGGATCATGAACCCCATCTCCTGGGAGAGGAGGGTCAAAAGTTCGATATCACTGTTCTTCGGAGCAAAGGACTCCTTGAAGTGGAGGTTCATGACCCCCACCAAGGTATCCCGGGCCCGAAGAGGGAGGGAGAGAAAGGCCTCGTAGCGATCCTCGGGAATCATCTGGAAGACCTTGGCCCGGGGATCGTCATAAGCCCGTTCGGGAACGATCACGGGACTCTCCTCCGCCGCAACCCATCCGGTGAGCCCCTCTCCCAGCCGGATCGAAAACTTCCCCACCAGATCGGGAAGGTAGCGGGAGGTGGCCCGCAGGGTGAGGACGGGGGCGTCCTCCTCCCGCAGATAGATGAAGACCCCGTCGGCCGGAAGGATCTCAAGAAGAAGGCGAACGGCATTGTCCAGGAGTACGGAGAGGGTGTCCACGGAAATCGTGATCCGCAGGAGGCCCTTGAGGAGCTTGAGCTCCCGGGCCATCTCCGCGGCGGTGGGGGCGGAACTTCGAAAGGGGCTCACGTGAAGACTCCAAGGGAAAGAAGATCCGGATCATAGTCCCGAACAATTCGGACAGATCCCGGCCGCTCGGGAAGGATGAGGGCGACCTGCCCGCGGCTGGCCTTCTTGTCCCGGCCAAGATAGGGGGCGATCGCCTCGAAGGCGACCCCGGCAGGCCAGGAATCCGGAAGGCCGGCCCGTTTGACGAGATCCCGGATCACGCCAAAGGTGGCGCTGTCCGAAAGTCCCATCGCCCCGGAGATCCGGGCCGCAGACAGCATACCCAACGCCACCGCCTCTCCGTGGAGGATCCCGGAATATCCCAAGGCTCCCTCCAGGGCATGGCCAAAGGTGTGGCCAAAGTTCAGGAGCATCCTCTCCCCCGACTCCTTCTCGTCCCGGGAGACGACCCCGGCCTTGTCGGAACTTGAGAGGAAGATCACCTCCTCCCAGAGAGCGGCATGGAAGTCACTGGCGACGAGCTCCTCGATCCTCTCCGTCAGCAGGGAGAGAAGGGCCCGGTCTCCGATCAGGGCATACTTGATCACCTCCCCGACCCCGGCGCGCCGCTGGACAATCGGAAGGGTGCGAAGGAACCCGGGGTCGGAGAGGACCGCCCGCGGAGGATTGAACATCCCGATCAGGTTCTTCCCCAGAGGATGGTCGACCCCCGTCTTGCCTCCAATGGCCGAATCCACCTGGGCCACCACCGTCGTGGGAAGATGCAGGAGCGGCACCCCCCGCAGAAGAAGGCCGGCCACGAGGCCTCCCATGTCTCCCGTCACCCCTCCTCCCACGACCAAAAGGGGATCCCGGCGTTCCCATCGGTCCTCGAGGAATCGGTCAAGGAGGACCAGAATGCTCCCCATGTGTTTGGCCGGCTCGCCGTCGGGGTGGAGGGCCACCACCGTTCGGAGATCTGTTCCCAGGGATTTGAGGATGGAAGTCCCGTGCAGGGACCAGACAACCGGGTTTGAAACGATGCCCAGGCGGGAGAGGCCGGGAAAGAGTTCGTGCACCCGCTCCTTCAGGGAGGCGGCGACTCCCGCGCCGACGATAACAGGATAGTCCCCCCCGGAGGAGGAGACGGGAGCGGTCCTCATGGGATCGTCCCCAGAGTGGAGGCGATCGGGCGTAGGATCGAGAGAATCTCTTCCACCGTCATGGCGATGGAGGCGCCTCCCGCCGAAAGGATATGGTCGGCCACCTCCCGGTAGAGGGGATCCCGCTCGAGAACCACCTGCCGGATCTCCTCATCGAGGGGAACCCCCTCCCTAAGACGGGGACGCCTCTCCGAGGCGCCGGACAACCGGGAGACCAGCTGCTCCTCGGGCACATGCAGATAAAGGACATACCCCATCCGGCTGAGAATCTCCCGATTTTTCGGACGGATCACGATCCCGCCCCCCGTCGAGACGACTCCGGGCGCCAGAGTCAGGAGGGCCTCCAGTGCCCGGGACTCCATCTCCCGGAAGGCCTCCTCCCCTTCCCGCTCCCAGAGTCGGGAGAGGGACTCCCCTGCCAGATCCTCCACCATCCGGTCGGTATCGTAGACCGGAGCATCCAGAACCCGCCCCAAGGCGTGGCCCAATGTCGTCTTTCCCGACCCCCGGGGGCCGACAAGGACAAGGAAGCGATGCATGGGGGTCACCGCCCCCCTCCCCAACGGGTGCGTTCCCGGGCCAGCCGCTCGCTTTCCTCAAAGTGCGCCCGCACCTCCTCCACCGAGTCCCCTCCCACCTTCTCCGAAAAGGCCTGGGCCAGAATAAGGCACACCATGGCCTCTCCCACCACCGAGGCGGCGGGAACGGCACAGATGTCGGATCGCTCAACAGTGGCAGGAGCCGTCTCTCCGGTACGGACATCGACGGACGGGAGGGGGGTGTAGAGGGTGGCAATGGGCTTCATCGCGGCCCGAACCACCAGAGGGAGGCCATTGGTCACCCCTCCCTCCAGCCCTCCGGAGCCGTTGGAGGGACGCAGCGGTCCCCCCTCCCCTCCCGGAAGGATTGGATCGTGGACCTTTGATCCCGGAAGCCGGGCGGCCTCGAAGCCCAGGCCAAACTCCACCCCCTTGATCGCCTGAATCGAAAGGAGGGCCTGGGCCAGCCTTCCGTCGAGACGCTGGTCCCATTGGACGTAACTGCCCAAACCCACAGGGAGCCCCAGGGCCCGCACCTCGAACACGCCCCCCAGAGTATCCCCCGCCTTCTTCGCCGCCCGGATCTCCTCCACCATCTCCCCCCCTTTTGGGGCATCGGGGCAGAAGACTTCGGAAGCAAGTGTCTGTTGGCGAAGGGTCTCGGGGTCGGACCACTGCGCCTCGGTCGGCCCCGACCAGGAAACGCTCCCGATGGAGCGCACCACAGAAAGAACCGTCACGCCAAAGAGGGCGAGATAGGCCCGGGCGATGGCGCCCAGGGCCACACGGGTGGCCGTTTCCCGGGCGCTCGCCCGCTCGAGAACGTTCCGGAGATCCCGGTGGCCGTACTTGACCCCACCCACGAGGTCGGCATGGCCCGGGCGAGGAACGAAGACCTCCCGTTGGGGAACATCCTCTCCCGCAGGGCCGGTCTCGGCCCCCATGATTCCTTCCCAGTTCTTGAAGTCGCGATTCTCGATCCAGACCGTCACCGGGCCCCCGAGGGTCCGTCCCTTCCTAACTCCCGAGACAAAGCGCACGGCATCGGTTTCGATCGCCATCCGCCCCCCTCGTCCGTACCCCATCTTCCGTCGGGCCATATCCCGGGACAGCCACTCGGAGGAGAGCTCGAGCCCCGCAGGAAGGCCTTCGATCACTCCCGTGAGCCCCGGTCCGTGGGATTCTCCGGCCGTAAGAAACCGGATCACGGCATCATGGGCATCATGGGCATGCCCCCTCCGGCTCCGCCCTGACCGGCCTTGGCGGTATTGGCGCCTCTCTTTACCTTCTTCTTGTGGGGAACAAGATGGAGGGTGACACCCAGGAGCGACTGGAAGTCCGATCCGAGATAGGCGACCTCCTCGAGGTATAGCCCCTGGCCGGGCCGATAGGCCACACTCCGGATCCGGGCGTGGGTGAGGAAGGTTTCAACGCGCTTTCTGACGGCCGGCTTTTTGTCCAGAAGCTCTCCCACCGTGGACTTCCCCACCAGGGGAAGGGCCCGGACCGCCGCCAGATAGAGCGCCTGGACCCGGGACCTGGCCGTCAGATAGGCCGCCAGTCGGGCGGTCCCATCATAGGCCTTGTCCGAAGGCAGAGGGACGATCGTGGAGCGCACCAGGGTGCTCCCCGACCAGGGGAGCTGGTAGGCGTAAACCTTTGCGGCCTTTTTCTTCTCCGAGGCGCACGAGGAGACCAGGAGAGGGGCGAAAAGCAGGAGGCCAAGGACCCCTGAAATCCGAACATATCGTTTTGTCATCAACCGTCCCTGTTTTTCGTTTCAGATTCCAAACTCTTGCACGCCTGCGGCAATCAAGCATTTCCGGAGGGCGACTCCAGCTTCTTCTTGTAGCGGGACTCTTCCTTGGCAATGTCGCGGTGCGCCACTCGCAAAGAATACCCCTCCCCGGCAAGGATCTCTGCCAGATGGACCGTCATCCCCACCGACCGGTGGCGACCTCCGGTGCATCCGATGGCCAGGGTCAGGGTGGAACGGCGTTCGGCGGCATACCGGGGAAGAAGTTTCTTCAGGAAGGTGGACAGATCCTCCAGCGCCTCCGTGGCCCCCCGGGCCTGAAGAAAGTCCCAGACCGAAGCGTCGAGTCCCGTCATGGGCGCCAGCGCCTCCTCGTAGTTCGGATTCGGAAGGAAGCGAACGTCGAAGACCAGATCGGCATCCATGGGAATCCCGAATTTGAAGCCGAAGGAGAGGAGGTAGATCGTCAGACCCTCTTCAGGGTCCTCACTCCCGTAGGCCTTTCCCAACACAATCCGCAGCTCGGCCGTGGAGAGACGACTTGTCTCCACCACCCGGTCGGCCCTCTTTCTCAGGGCAGAGAGTCGGGAGCGCTCCTCCCGAATGGCCTCCAGAAGAGGGAGACCGGCCGAGAGCGACAGGGGATGGGGGCGCCGGGTCTCGGAGAAGCGGCGCATGAGAATGTCGTCGCCGGCGTCGAGAAAGAGAAGCTCGACGGCATGGCCCTCTGCCCTGAGGGTATCAAACGCCTCACGAAACTCCTTGAGGAAGCCCCTCTCCCGAATGTCGACCCCGATAGCCACCCGGGAGACCTCTCCCGAGCGCTCCCGGGACAGGGCGGCAAAGGACGGCACAAGAGGGATCGGGAGATTGTCCACGCAAAAATACCCCAGATCCTCCAGCACGCGAAGGGACTGGCTCTTGCCGGCCCCCGAAAGCCCCGTCACAAAAAGAAACGAGAGTCCCACTGCCCCTCCCTCCCTGGCCCGGGAAACCCCGGCCACGGGCTAGACCGGTTCGATCTGCCCCAGAGAACCGTCCCTGCGACGATAGAGAAGGCGCATCGAGGAGCTTTCCGGCTCGAGATAAAGGAAGAAGTCCTTGTCCAAGAGCTCCATCTGGACGATGGCATCCTCGAGAGACATGCTCTTCACCGGAAACTTCTTGGTCTTCACAAGGGAGGGGAGCGCGAAAGGACGGGTCGACTCGAGGTGGGGAAGGACATCTTCGGCTCTCTGGTTGGTGCGGTTGGAGATGAATTTCTCCTTGAACCGGTGGATCTGGCGTTCTAACTTATCCACCACCAGGTCGAGCGAGCCGTAGAGGTCGGAGGTGACCGACTCGGCATGGATCATCTTGCCATGGGTGTGGAGGGTGATTTCAATCTTCTGCCGGTACTTCTCGACAGCGAGGACAACTTCGGCCTTGGCCGACTCGCTCACGAGGCGGGAAACCCGCTGAAGCTTTTCGTTGACCTGATTCCGAATGGCATCGGTCAGATCGATGTGACGTCCTGTCAGGACAATGTCCATGGTTCCTCCGTTAGGATGTGGGAAGAGCTCCGGTCTCCCGGAGGCTCCTCTTGCGTTGGCTGACCGGGGGGATGTCAAGCTCCGCCCGGTATTTGGCAATCGTTCTCCGGGCAATGACGATCCCGGACTCCTCCAGCTTCTTCATGATCTCCTGATCGGTCAGGGGAGACTCGGGAGACTCCTGTCGCACCATCACCCGGATCCTCTCCCGAACGCTCGTCGCCGAATGGCTCCCCCCACCCACCGAGGGAACCCCTCCCGAAAAAAAGCTCTTGAGCTCGACGATGCCGAAGGGCGTTTCGGCATACTTCTGGTTCGTGACCCGGGAGATGGTGGATTCGTGGAGACCCAGCTCCTGGGCAATCGTCCGAAGGACCAGGGGGCGAAGGCCCCGGGGACCCTCACGAAAGAAGTCCGCCTGATGGACCAGGAGGCTCTCCCCCACCCGGAGGATCGTCTTCTTCCGCTGTTCGATGCTCTTTAAAAACCATTGGGCCGCCCGCATCTTTTCCTCGAGATAGTCCCGAAGCTCGTCCTTTTTTGGAGCCTCCCGGAGCATGGCCCGATAGGACGGCTGGATGCGAAGGCGAGGAAGGCCCTGCTCGCTGATGGAGACCCGCATTTCGCCTTCGTCGTCCTCGTAAAACCGGAGGTCCGGAACGATGATCGAGGGGCTCTCACGATAATACGGACGTCCGGGCTTGGGCTCAAGTGCCCTCAGAAAATTCAGAGCCTCGGCCACCGCCTGTGGGGTCGACCGGGTCTTCCGGGCCATGGCCTTGGCATCCATGGCCAGAAACTCGTCGAAGGCGCGATCGAGGATCCTTCCGGGGAGAGCGGCCTCCTGCCCCAGCAGACGCGCCTGGATCTGAAGGCATTCCCGAAGGGAGCGCGCTCCGACTCCCGGAGGGTCGAGAGTCTGGATTGTCCGGAGAACCTGCTCCAGGTCGCACCCCGGAAAGAGCTCGGAGGGAAGCCCCCCTCCTTCCAGCGCCAGATATCCGTCCTCGTCAATGTTCCCCACAAGGTAAGAGGCGGCCTCGCGGTCGCCGGGAGAGAGATCGGTGAAGGAGAGCTGCCACTCGAGGTGATCGGCCAATGTCGTTGGCTGGGAGAGGACCTTCTCATAAGAGAACTCTCCGGCATCCGACTCCCGGAGGGTCCTCTCCTCTCTTTGGTAGGACTCGTTGTCGAGGCTTTCGTCCACCGAGTAGTCCCAGTTCGACAGGGGATCGATCCCGGACTCCTCCTCCCCGGACTCCGGCTCGTTCCGGTCCATCCGCTCGTCCATCGTGGGAGGGGGAGCCTCCCCTTCATCGCCCGGCGCCCAGTCGCTCTCCTCGTCCCCCTCGACAATCTCGAGAAGCGGGTTCTCGAGCACCGCTTCCTGCATCTCCTGGGCCAGGTCGAGGCGGTTGAGCATCAGCAGGTTGATGGCCTGCTGAAGCTGGGGGGTCATGACCATCTTCTGAGTCAGACGAAGGTCAAGTTGCGGCTTCACGAGGCCCCCTGGACCATGTCCTGGTTCAGAAGGAAACGCTCTCCGAGGTAGAACTCCCGAACCTTCGGAGAAGAGGCGATCTGGCGGGGGGTTCCCTCTTCGAGGATCTGCCCCTGGTTGATGACGTAGGCCCGGTCGGTAATCTCCAGGGTCTCGCGGACGTTGTGGTCGGTGATCAGGACCCCGATCCCCCGGGATTTGAGCTGGGCGATGATCTTCTGAATTTCGATGACCGCGATGGGATCGATGCCGGCGAAGGGCTCGTCTAGGAGAATGTATTCCGGCTTGGTGGCCAACGCCCTGGCCACCTCCACGCGTCGACGCTCGCCGCCGGAGAGGGTATAGGCCTTGCTTGTCCGGAGATGCCCCACATTGAGCTCGGAGAGGAGGGTATCGAGGCGTTGCTGCCGCTCGGCCGGGGTCAGGTCCATGAACTCCAGGACGGCCATGATGTTGTCGGCCACGGAGAGCTTCCGAAAGATCGACGACTCCTGCGGAAGGTAGCTGATCCCCAGACGGGCCCGCTTGTGCATGGGCATTTTCGAGATGTCCTCTCCCCCCATCAGGATCCGGCCGCCATCGGGCTTCACAAGCCCCACGATCATGTAGAAGGAGGTCGTCTTTCCGGCTCCATTGGGCCCCAGAAGGCCCACCACCTCCCCGGGGTTCACGAGAAGGTTCACCCCGTTGACCACCCGGCGCTTGTGATAGGTCTTCATGAGACCAATCGCCTCAATGGCCATCGGTCGCCCTTCCTCCCGAGTCCTTCGGAGCGGGGGCCTTAGGGGAAGTCGGGGGGGAACTCGTCCCATGAGAATCAAGAAGCATCAGACTGTGCCCCTGAACCACGCTCTTGTTCATCCTCGTAAAAAAGGTGATGCGCGCCCCACTCATTCTGTCGCCGTTCTGGATCACCACCGGATCCTCCGTCAGAACGAAAAGATGGGCCGACTCCACATAGACGGCGCGTCCCGCATAGGCGGTCCTCCGGGGGGTCCGGATAATCACATGTCCGGTGGCCACCATGGTCTCCACACGCTGGGAGGAGCTCCCCTGCCCCGTCTCCTCCATGAGGGTCTTTCCCTTGCCCGCCTTGCGAAGATAGACGACCAGATCCTCCGATGTCAGACGTAGGGTCCCCTTGACCAGGTGAACATGGCCCGAAAAGGTGATTTCGTTCTCGATATTGCGCGCCAGCATGTGGTCGGAGCGAATCACCATGGCCGTGGGGGGCTTCCCGTGAGAGGAGGCCCCCGGGACAGAAGAGGCGTCTCCACCGGGAGAGGATCCTCCGAAGGAGCTCCCCGGAAACAGGAGGAGCCCAAGGCAAGCAGCGACCCAAGCCCTCTCCGGGAGCTTCGCTCGAGAAGAGCCGCGCATTGTCGGCGCCTTTCTCCCGGGAGCGCCCCCGTAGCCTCCCCTACCCGGCAAAGACAGCATGCACATTCCTCTCAACGGTGAAGGACTGGGTTTTGGGTCGGGAGGAAAGACCTTCGCCATGAATGACAATTCCCCGCCCTACAAGCGTAACCGCTCCTCCCGTTGTGATGGTATCGGAGGCATCGTGGTAATTCAATCGCCGCGAGACGACCCGCAACCCGCTGGAAAAGGCGGCAGACACAGGAACCGTCCGTCCCGAAACAAGGAACTGGTGTCCGACCCGGTCGATGGTCCCCTCCTGACTCAGAATAAAGAGGGAGAGGGTCTCCGAAAGAATGATATGGGCGGAAAGATCCGAAAGGGTCGTCCGGCTCTGTCCCTGACCGACCCGAGCCTCCCTGGCCTTGACGAACCAGCGGGTCTGAGAGCGAAATGTCCGGGAGTAGGTGAAATTCCGGATGACGACAACGGGCGTCGCCGGGGGATGAAGATCGGTGGGGACCGCCCCCCTGTCCGCGACGTGCCGGCGGGCCAGAAGGCCAAAAAGGATGATGGCGCCAAGAAGGGGAAGAAGGGAGAGGCCCACCAATACTGACTTTCGGCGAAGAAGCGTCAGCATGCTCCCTCCCGAGACGCACATCCGGACGCAGAGGCCATGGCCCCTGCGGACAGGAGTCTACTCTGAAAAATCGTTGAAGAGCCGATTGAGCGCAGAGATGCCCTCGGCAATGACCGCCGCCGAATGGGCCAGCTGGCTCGACTCCTCCGCAGAGAGAGGAAGCTGAACGATTTCTTCGAGACCCTGATTTCCCAGCCGCACCGGAACTCCCACAAAGGCCCCGCGGATGCCGTACTCTCCCTCGAGGAGGACGGAGGAGGGAATGATGCGATGCCGGTCGTGGAGAATCGACTCGATCATCGAATAGGTGGCGGCAGCCGGGGCGAAGTACGCCGAGGAATCCTTCATCAGGTGGACGATTTCGGCGCCCCCGTTCCGGGTCCGGGTCACAAGCGCCTCGAGGCGGTCGGCGGGAATCATCTTCCGGACCGGCACCCCGGCAATGGTGGAAAAGTCCAGGAGAGGCACCATTTGATCCCCATGCCCCCCCATGACGAGGCTGTGGATATTGGAGACGGAGGTCCGGGTCTCTTCGGAGAGAAAGTAGGCGAACCGTGAGCTGTCCAGGGCGCCCCCCATGCCGATGACCCTCTCCCGGGGAAAGCCCGTCACCCGCCAGAGGACATAGGCCATGAGGTCCATGGGGTTGGTCACCGGAATGATGATGCTGTCGGGAGCAAACTTGCAGATATTGTGGGCCACATCGCGGATGATCTCGCCATTCTTGTGAAGAAGGTCGTCCCGAGACATGCCGGGCTTTCTGGAGAAGCCCGCCGTTACGACGACCACCGAAGAGTCGGCGATATCTTCATAATGGCCGGTGCCGATGATCCGGGTATCGAACCCCATCAGGGGTCCGGCCTCCAGGATGTCCAGGGCCTTTCCCTGGGCCACCCCATCGCGAATATCGAGAAGAACGACATCGGCCAGGCCGTTTTCGACGATCTTCTGGGCTGTGGTCGCGCCGACGTTTCCGGCACCGATGATGCTGACCTTTCTTCTCTTTTTCGCTATCCGCACACGAATCTCCTTATTCCCGACAAGAGTTACCTCTCCGCGAGCCACAAACGACCCAATCCCCCCTCACCGACCTGTCCGGGAGAGGGCGAAAAGAGCCATGAAGCGGTCATCCCAAGGTTGTCACTATGGGACAGATCATACGAAATCGCTCAGAAAAAGGCAAGCCGGACAATCGTTTTTCATTGCCGTCACGAGACATTTGCAAGGGGAGCGGGGACGAGGAGTGCGATAAAAAGGATCGGGGCAGGGAGGAGCCGGAAGGGGTTCATGGGGGGGAGGAGTAGAGGCTCCAGCCATTGCGTCCCCGCTTTTTCACCTCATAGAGGGCGGCATCGGCCCGGGACAGAAGCTGGTCCGAGTCGGAAGGAGCCGGGGGGCAAAGGCAGAGGCCAAGACTTCCGGAGAGGGGAACCTGATGGCCCCGAATGACGGCCGGCACCCTCATGGAGGTGATGATCCTTTCAAAGACGGGGTCACCGGCACCCACCTTGTCAAAAAGAATGGCAAATTCGTCTCCCCCGAAGCGGGCCAGGAAGTCCGTCGTCCGAAGGGTCTTTTCCAGTCGGCGGGAGACAATCGCCAGAAGCTCGTCTCCCGCCGGATGGCCATAACGATCGTTAACCTCCTTGAAACCATCGAGGTCGAGGAGTCCCACCGCAAATTGGAGAGAGGGATCCCGCCCCGCCCGGGCAATCTCCTCTTCGAGACGCAAAATGAAGCTTCTCCGGTTGGGCAGGTCGGTGAGGGGGTCGTGAAAGGCCTGGTGAACGATCCGTTCTTCGTCTTCCTTTCTTTTCGTAATGTCGGAAAAGAGTCCGAAGTACCCGGTGGTCACCCCGTTCTTTTTGAGTGCCTTGATGTCGTACCATCCGATATAACGCTCGCCATTGCTCTTCTGGCAGCGGGCCTCCCCCGACCATCCTCCCCGGGTGTCCACATGCTCCCAGAGGGTCCGGGAGGTCTCGTCGTCCACAGACGGGTCGGCGAGCATCCGGGAGTTTTTTCCCAAGACCTCCGCCGCCACCCACCCGGTAATGGCGGTAAAGGCCGGATTGACCCGGATGATCCGGCGGGCGCTGTCGGTGACGAAGATCCCGAAGGGGCTCGTCTCGAAAATCTTCTCGGAGAGATTTTTCTCCTCCTCGGCCCGAAGCCGGTCCGTCACGTCCCGTCCGATCACCACAAGCCGCCGGCGGGCTCCGTCGTCGTCGAAGAGCGGAATCTTCCGGCTCTCGATGATATGGACAGTCCCGTCGGGTGCCGACACCGCTTCAACGGCGTCGGTGATTTTTCCGTCCTGCCATGCCTGCTCATCCGTCGCAAGACAGGTCAAGTGGGCCTGGAAAAAGGGAGAGTTTACCCGGGAGAGCTCCTCTTCGGTCTTTCCGAACCAGTCGCTCCGGTCCAAAAGGCCGAAGAGCTCCAGCGCCACCCTGTTGGCCAAAAGCCAGGCCCCCTTGCCGTCCTTGAGCCAGACTCCATCGGGAAGGGCATCAACGAGGGTCCGGAAATACTCTTCGGACTGCCGGCGGGCGCATTCGCTATCGATGTAATCGAGGGTAAAGGAGATGATGCGGGAGACCTCGAGAAGGAGCTCGCGGATCTCGGGGGTAAAAAAGTGAGTCCGGTCGGAGACCACGGCGAAGACGCCGACGGTCTGACCTCCCCGGACGATGGGGCACAATCCGGTCGAACGGAAGGAGATGCTCCGGTAGTCCTCGGCCCGCCGGGCGAGTCCCAGATCGTGGTAGGCCTTTTGCAGATCGTCGACGAAGACGGGTGTGCCGCTGCGGAAGGCCCGGACCGTTCCCGTCCGACTGTCGGGGGAGTCCGGATCCAGGGAAAAGGCAAGGGGATGGCGATCCTGCATCTGATCCGGATCGACGATCCGATGGACTCCCAGCCGAAGGGTCTCCCCCTCGACAAAATAGAACCCTGCGGCGGTAAAACCGGCCCGGTCGATGAGGATCGGGATCGCCCGGGTCAGAAAGTCCTCTTCGGAGAGCTTCTCCCGGGCCAGGGCATTGAGGGAGGTCAGAGCCTCGTAGAAGCGGGTCAGGGTCCCGAAGGCCTCCCGGATGCGCCGATCTTCCTCTGCGAGATCCTCTCGTCCGTTCATGTCGATCCTCCTCCAAGCATCGGGCGGCACCGATTGGGGGGAACAACGGAAACCCTATTTTCCCTGTCTCAAACAGAGCCTACAGGAATCGGAAGGGAAAACTCAAGGGATTTCCCGTAAAACAATTATATTTTTTTATGATTTTTTATGACTTCAAAGAAAAAGATATAAGAAATCAGAGGAGAAAAAAAGCAAAGCATCGAGGATCTTAAAATCCCACCCGTCGTCCCGTCTCCCGGTCAAGGGCATCCTGGATCATCGCCAGCCGGTACCGGTCGGCCACCAGCCGCTCCCGGCTGGCGATAAGCTCGGTCTGGGCATCGAGGGCCGTGACCCCGTCCACCAGCCCCCGGGCAAAGCGCTTTTCGACGAGGGCAAGGTTGACCCTGGCATTGTCAAAGCGACGTTCATCGAGGCTCAGAGTCTCCTCCTGGGTCTTCATGTCGAGGACGAGCTTTCTGATGTTCCGGGCAATCCGGATCCGGACAAGACGCGTCTTCTCGCTCTCCCGACGAGACTCCATCCGCGCCCGCTGGGTCTCGTGGGCGATCTCCCCCCCCACAAAGATGGGGAGGGTGAGCGCCACCCCGCTCTGGAAGGTGGGGAGAAAGAGGCCCGTGCCGGCGGGGGCCCCCGAGATCGTCGCCGGGACCCCCCAAAGGAGGTATCCCTGGGCGAACAGGGAGAGATGGGGATAATTTCTTGTGCGAACCTCATCCACCCGGTTGTGGGCCTCCCGATCCCGGGCCTGGGCGGCCAGAAGGAGAGGTCGATGGGCCATGGCATAGGCCATCGACCCGGAGAGGGAAAACGGGGAAGAGGCAGAAGGCGGGCCGGCCTTGGTCCGATAGAGACCGCTCTCCTGGCCCATGGCATAGGCCAGATCGGCCTGAGCCTTGCGAAGGGAATTTTCCGTTCGGATTTCGGCCAGGCGCGTCTTCTCCAGAAGCAGCCGGGCCATGGTCACATCGGTCACAACGCCAAAGCCGCTGGACAGGCGCAGGGCGGCCTGCCGGTAGTGAAGGGTGGCATCCTCCACGCCTTTTTTCGCGGCGATGAGGAGATGTTCGAACATGGCGAGCTGATCGAAGGCCACCCGAGCCCGATAGACCACCGAAAGGCGGGCCTCCGCCAGCTCCTGTCGCCGGCTCTCGAGGCGATTTCTTGCCGCACTGACCCGGTAGTGGCGCCGGCCGAAATCGGTAATCTCCTGGGTGAGGGTCGGGTTGAGAAGCTCCGGGGCGATCGGCTGGTAGTCCGGGAAGACTCCTCCCACAAAGGCCGAATTCAGAAAGAGCTGGTCGATGGAGAGGGTAAGGTGGGGATAGTAATCGGCCAGGGCGGCTCCCACCCCTTCATCCTGGGCCCGGGTCCGGTCCACCGCCATTCGTACAAGGGGATGGGAGGCGAGGGCCGTTTTGACCACCGTCTCCCGGTCGATTTCCACGGGCGCCGGATCGGCCCAGACGGGCGGAGTTCCCAGGAGGGCGGCAATTGCTGCAGCCAGGAAGAGCCCGATCATTCTTCGCCGCATCCCTCCGCTCCCGCGGCACCACCACACGAAGGGAGGAGTCGGGACTGTGGACACCTCAGGACCTCCGGTCAATCGCCACCTCGGCAGACATCCCCGGGTAAAGAGACCTTCCCTTCAGGCTGTCGAAGACGATTCTCACGGGAACCCGCTGGACCACCTTCACGAAGGTCCCGGCGGCATTCTGGAGGGGAAGTCGGGAGAAGGCCTGGCTCGCCGCCGGGATGAACTCCAGCACATGGCCCGAGAAGACCACCCCGGGATAGCTATCGATGCGAATTTGAACCTTCTGCCCCGGGTGGACCTTCCAGACCTGGGTCTCCCGAAGGTAGGCATCGAGCCAGAGATCCTCACGGCTTTTGGGGTCGACCAGGCTCACCAGGGGCTGGGAGGGGCGAACCGCATCCCCCAAGGTCACCAGCCGCTGGACGATCTGGCCGGTGCGGGGGGCAAAGACCGTCCGGTTTCGCGGATGGACCTCCGAGGTCGCCAGCATCTCCCGGTCGGCCGCCACCATCCGGTCGATCTCCGCCAGAGCCTCCTTTTCCTTCCGGTAGGTCGTCTCCAGATCCTCGAGGTCCTGCTCGGAGATGAAATGGTTCGCAAGGAGCGTCTTGCCCCGGAGGAAGTGGTCCCGGGCATCGGTGACCTCCCGGGCCACCCGGACCTTTCTGGCCAGATCCCGGGCCAGCGTCCGGTAGGGGGAGATGTTGGCGGAGACGTTGTGGCGGCGAGTGTAGCGATCCCCCGTGGTGTCGAGGGTGGCAATGACCTCTCCCATGGAGACGGGGTCGCCCTCGTTGACCGAAAGGGCGATCACTCGCCCGCCAATGGGGGAGGAGACCAGGGTGATCTTCCCCTGCACGTAACAGTCCACCGAACGGACATAGCGTCCCCGGTCCACAAGCAGAAAGAGCCCCCAGACCAGGGTGGCCAAAAGCCCCAGGAGGGGCAGAATGATTCTGGGGGAACGCCAGGAGAGGGGTTGAACGGGTTCGGCCATAGAAGTCCTCGAAGTCGGAATGTCCCCGACCGGGGGTCAAGGTCGCAGGTCCACGAAAGCGCAGACCTCATAGCAATTTGGCACCACATCGAGTCTCAGTCTGGGGAGAGGATCGGGAAAGAAGACGGCAGGGGGAAAGAAGACTCGGAGGAACGCACGCTCCCACCACATGTGCCGGAACCCTGATCCAGGATCACCCATGGTAGGAGTCATCACCCGACAGGTCGGGATTAGGCGAACCCCATCGCCATCCGTCAAAGAGCGGACGAGATGATCCTACCATCGAAGGGCCTTGGGAGTCTACACGAAGTCTCCGACCATCGCCTATTCTATCCCGTCGGCATGGCCCCCACCCTGACGGGGATCATAGTCTCAAGTTTTTTTGGGAGCGTCCGAAGAGACCCCTGAAAGGAGGTCTGCCATGGACACCGTCATTCCACTTCTCTTCGGAGTTCTCAGCATTCTGGGCTTTGTCATGATCACCGCCCTTCTCTACCTCATCGTCCGGCCCTCGCACGCCGTGGTCCGGGAAGAGCTGGCTCACGCCAGCAGAAAGCACGTGGCCCCGTAATGCAGGAGCTGACGATCGACCGGAGGATCTCCGGAGAAAAAACGGGCAAGAAGGGGTGAGAGTCCTCCGGTCAAAATCAGACCCAGAGGCTCTCCCACCTCTTTTTCCGCCCGGCTCCTGAGTCCCTCCACCGCTGCGACGCCTCCCAGCACTGCACCGGAGAGAATGCCCTCCCGCGTCCCTCGCCCCACCGCCGCCACAAGACGAAGCTTTTCTCTCCCAAAGCCTTCCCCTCGAGGAGTGGCCTCCTGTCCCAAAAGGACCCGGCCCGCCCCCACCGCCCCCATCGTCAAAGTGATTCCCGGCATGATCGTCCCCCCGAGGATGCGACCCCGGCACAGGACCGTCGTCACCGTGTGGGTGCCGAAGTCCGCCACCATGAACGACGGACCCAGACTCTTCCCGTGGCGCACCACAGCCCCCCAGAGGGAGGCCCCCCGGTCGGCTCCCAGGACCCCGGCGTAGTCTTCGGAGGAGAAGGGGGCCTCGGCCAGATCGAAGGGGCGAAGAACGACCCCGAAGCGCCTCTTCCAATGCTCGATAAGATCCGGGGCGAGATCCGGAACAACACAGACGAGGGCTCCGGGGAGAGCCTCCCGGGAGAGGGCCGGCCAGAGGGAGGAGAAAAATTCCCCGAGGGCGGCTTTCCCCCCCGGAGGGGGAGTCGGGGCTGTCCGGATGGCCACAATCCCCCGGGATCCATGGAGGGCCACCGATATTCTTGAGAGCCCCACCTTGACGGTCACCCCACAGGCCTCGCGCCAGGGGGGCCGCTCAAACACCTCTTCCTCCGGGGGACTCCACCAGCCGCAGGGTACGGACGTGGGGCGGAAGGAGGTGGGGCCTTCCGTCAGAATCGACCACCCGAAGACTCCCCTCCGACGAGAGACCCGTCATGCGCCCCAAATGAAATCCCGATGCCCCCTTTTCTCCCGTCTCCAGGGCATAGGCCACCCATCGTCCCCGCCAGAGGAGATGGCGGTCGAGGCATTCCCGGAGGGCATCCTCCCCCCGGTCGAGAAAGGATCGGAGGGAGCACGCGATTTGGCGAGACAGGCGAAGCGGGGGGAGATGGGAGGGAGCGACCGTGGTCAGGGGAAGCGCCCCGGCGGCGAAGGGAGCGGAGGGACGATCATCGACCAGGTTGATCCCGACCCCGGCCACATGGCCCCGAAGGCGGCCCTCCCGACGCAGGGGCTCCACCAGGATCCCTCCAAGCTTGCCCACGCCCCCCTCGTCGGAAGAGGCCGGCATCTCGCGGCAGAGGTCATTGGGATATTTCCAGCGGACCCCCGGCACCTCTGAAAGGGCCTCAAGACAGGCTCCTGCCACGAAGAGCGAGAGCGGAAGCGCCCGCTCCTGGCTCTCCACCGGAAGCCAAAGGCTCATGGCAAGATCCCCCCGAAGGCTGGACCAGAGGTTCCCGGGGCGCCCCCTTCCCCGGGTCTGTCGGCCACAGACCAAAACCGTGAAGGGTTCCGGCTCATCAGCCTGGACCAAAGCTTTGAGAGTGTCGTTCGTGGAGGGGAGCTCCCGGGCAAAGTATCCCGGAGGGTCAGGATAGATCCGGCGGAGCCGAAGGGGTTCGTCACTCGGCCAGGTCGGCATCAGGACAGAAAATCGAGCCGAAGAGAGATGTCCCCGGGCGAGTGGGTCAGGGCGCCCACCGACAACACATCGAGATCGATGGCGGCAAGATCCCGAACCTTCTCCAGCGTGAGCCCCCCGGAGGCCTCGAGAAGGACCTCCCGGCCCATTTCCCGAAGCTCGGGCACCAGAGAGGCCATCATTGCGGCCGACATGTTGTCCAGAAGAACGATGTCGGCGCCTCCTGCCACCGCCTCCCGGGCCTGGTCCGGGGTGTCGGCCTCCACCTCAATCCGATAGGGATGGGGAGCGTCGCGCCTCGCCAAGGCCAGGGCCGCCCCCACCCCTCCCGTTCCCACGAGGTGGTTGTCCTTGATGAGGATGCCGGAGGAGAGCGAGGAGCGGTGCGAGTGTCCTCCCCCCACCCGAACGGCATGCTTTTGGAAAAGGCGAAGACCGGGAAGGGTCTTCCGGGTTTCGGTCACCCGAAGGGGGCGCAGGCCGGGAGGGCGATGGCGGGCCACCGTCTCCACATATCGCCGGGTCAGGGTGGCCACGGCCGAGAGATGTTTGGCCAGGTTCAAGGCCAGACGCTCTCCGGCCAGGAGCTCGTGGATCGGCCCCCTCAGGTGGGCCAGCGTTTGGCCGGCATTAAAGTTCCCCCCCTCGGCGATTGACCAGGAGACCTCGACCGCACCTCCCAGAAGAGCATAGATCCTTGTGACAAGAAAGGTTCCGGCCAGGACACCGCTCTCTTCGGCCATCAGGGCGGCCTCGACCCTGCGGTTGGACTGGGGGGTTCCGAAAAAAAGGCGGCTGGTGAGATCGCCCTCGGGGAGATCCTCCTCGAGAAATCCCGACAGGATCCGGTCGACCGTGGCCGGAAGCAGCCCTTCGATCATCGGCTCTCCCCCAGAAATTCCCGAACCTGCTCCCGGGCGGCCACGAGCCCCTCCTTCTCCTCGGCCAGGGCCAGGATCTGCGCCCGGTCCTTTTCCACGACCTCGGGAGGGGCCTTTTGCAGAAAGTCTTCCCGGGAGAGACGCCCGGCCACCTCGTCGAGGCGCGCCTCGACCCGGGCCACCTCCCGGTCGAGGCGGGAGGCCTCCTGGGAGAAGTCCACCAGATCTCCCAGCTCCAGAAGGAGGTGTCCGTCCCGGAAGGGGGCACGAAGCCCCCGGGGATTCGGGGAGGAGGAGGGAACGATCCGGGCCAGCCGCCGGAGGAAGGGCCAGAAGAGGGCGGGATCCTCTCCCGGAAGAGAGAGCATGAGTGCGGCCGGGATCTCCTGGGTCGGAGGGATCTTCATGACCGTCCGGATCTGGCGCACCGACCCCACCATCGAGCGGATCCGCTCGAAGTCGTCCGGAGCCGCTCCCGGAAGTTCGGCAAGGCCGAGAAGGGCGGGCTCCGAGCCGACTGAGCCATTGGAAAAGGCGAAGATGCGGGAGAGCTCCTCCGTCACGAAGGGGAGAAAGGGGTGGGCGAGGTCGAGAAGGGCGGACCCCACGGTCCGGAGGGTGGAGAGGGTCTCCTGGCGCAAGGGATCGTGGGCTTCCCGGTCGACATCGACCTTGGCCGCCTCGAGATACCAGTCGCAGAAGAGGCTCCAGGTAAAGCGGTAGACGAGAAGCGCCGCTTCGTCCACGCGGTAGTTCGCCAATGCCTCCCGATACTCCCTTTCGGTTCGCACAAGCTCCGAGAGGATCCAGCGGTTGGCCACGCCTCGAACCTCTCCGGGACGGGGAAGGGACGGAGTCTCCCGGGGAACGACCCGGGAGATGAAGCGGAAGGCATTCCAGAGCTTGGAGACAAAATTTCTGGCCGCCTCCACCCGCTCCACCGACAGGCGGATATCCCGCCCGGGAGAGGCGAGAAGGGCCAGCGAAAGGCGAAAGGCATCGGTCCCGAAGCGATCCATGAGCTCGAGCGGATCGACCACATTGCCCCGGCTCTTGGTCATCTTCTGGCCGAACTCGTCCCGGACCAGGGCATGGATATAGACGTCCCGGAAGGGGATTTTGTCGGTGAGGTAGAGCCCCATCATGATCATCCTCGCCACCCAGAAGAAGAGAATGTCGAAGCCGGTCACGAGCAGGGATGTCGGATAGAAACGCGCCAGGTCGGGCGTCTCTTCGGGCCACCCCAGGGTGGCAAAGGGCCAGAGGGCCGAAGAGAACCAGGTATCGAGAACGTCGGGATCCCGGGTGATATCGGGGCTTTTGCAGGCGGGGCAGACCGCAGGATCCTCCCGGAGTACGGCCAGATGGCCACAGGCACCACAGCTCCAGGCCGGAATCCGGTGGCCCCACCATATCTGCCTCGAAACGCACCAGTCGCGGATGTTGTCGATCCATTCGTAATAGGTCTTGACCCAGGTGGCAGGGAAGAAGCGGATCTGGCCGGAAGAGACGGCCTCCCGGGCCCGGGCGGCCAGGGGCGCCATCCGGACGAACCACTGTAGCGAAAGCCTTGGCTCGACCTCCGTCTGGCATCGATAGCAGACACCCACGGCATGGGGATAGGGCTCCCGCCGCTCAAGCCGCTCGTCGGACTCGAGAATCTCCAGGGCCCGGGCCCGGGCCTTGTCCCGGGGAAGCCCCGAAAGAGGACCCGCCAGGGGGTTCATCGTCCCATCGGCCTCGATCACCGACAGCGTCCCCAAGCCATGGCGGCTGCCGATCTCGAAGTCCACCATCGAATGGCTGGGGGTGATCTTCAGAACACCCGTTCCGAACTGGGGATCCACCGCAGAATCGGCGACGACCGGGATCACCCGGTCGGAGAGGGGGACCCGGACCTTCTTCCCCACATAGCTCCGGTATCGTTCGTCGTCGGGATGGACGGCCAGGGCCAGGTCGGCGACGATAGTCTCCGGCCGCGTGGTGGCCACCACGAGAGCCTCGCCCTCCCCCTCCGCCAGGAGATACTGCACATAGACCAGCTCTCCGACACGGTCCTGGTGGGTCACCTCCACATCCGACAGGGCCGTGAGACATCGCGGACACCAGTGGATCATGCGCTCGGCCCGATAGAGGGCGCCGTCTTCGTAAAGGCGGACAAAGACCTCGCGCACCGCCTGGGAAAATCCCGGATCCATGGTGAATCGCTCGTGGTCCCAGGCGAGAGAGGCGCCAAGCCTTCGAATCTGGTCCCCGATCCCGGAGCCGATGGAGTCCTTCCACTCCCAGACACGCGCGACAAAGTCCTCGCGACCCAGACTCTTGAAATCGATTCCTTCTGCGCGAAGCTTTTTTTCCACGACGTTCTGGGCGGCAATGCCGGCGTGATCCACCCCGGGAACCCACAGAACATCGTCTCCCGCCATCCGGTGGTAACGGGCCATCACATCCTGAATCGTCAGATTGAGGGCATGTCCCATATGAAGGCGTCCGGTGATGTTGGGGGGGGGAACCACCATCGAAAAGGGAGGGGCTCCCTTTCGGGAGGGGGGAGCCTGCCGGCGGGAGAGGATCTCGGCCTCGACGCGGGTTGAGTCAAACCGGGTGGGAAAGTCCCCTCCCTCTTCGGTCGCTTGCGCGTCATCGTCTTGAATATCACTCATGGGTCATGTCCATTCCAGAAAATTATTTTTGTCTATTTTGCCGACTCTCGAGCCGCTCGCCGCTTGTCCCTCATGATCCGGACGATGGCCCGGTCATGGTCGGCCAGCGTTTTGGAGAAAACCGAGGGAGTGCCCGGTCCCGCCGAGACAAAATAGTAATACGGAACCTTTTCGGCAAAGAGCACGGCATGGAGGGCCTCGGCTCCGGGGTTCGCGATGGGGGTGGGCGGAAGCCCCTCGTGGAGATAGGTGTTGTAGGGAGAATCGATCTTGAGATCGGAGGCCGTAAGATGGTGGTGGCCCGGAAGCACGTACAGCACTGTGGGATCGCTCTGAAGCTTCATCCCGCCTCTCAGGCGGTTGAGGAAGACCCCTGCCACCAGCGGCATGTCTCCGGAGGTTCCCGCCTCCTTCTGGACGATGGAGGCCAGGGTCACCGCCTGGGCAAGTGTCAGCCCCTGAACGGCCGACTGGCTCTTCCAGTCAGGGGTCATGACATGCCAGAAACGGGAGACCATCATCGACAGGACCTCCCGGGGGGTGGTCCCTCGGGAAAAATAATAGGTATTGGGGAAGAGGTAGCCCTCAAGGGAGCGGGAGGGAACATGGAGCTGCTGCAAAAAACCCACATCGTTCATGAGCGCCAGATCCTGATCGACGGTTCCGATCCCCAAGCGGGCCATCCGGGCCGCCACCTGGGATCCGGTAAAACCTTCGGGAACGGTCAGCTTGCGGTAATAGCGCTGGCCGGCGACAAGGTTCCAGAGAACCTTGACCGGACGATCCTCCCCCGAAATCTCGTAATCCCCTTCCCGAATCGCCCGGGAAAGACCCAAGAGGTCCCCCCAGAGGATCACAGTCTCCGGCTTTGTGATCACCCCCCGCCGGGCGAGGGATCTGACCACGCTCCGGAAGGGCGTTCCGTGGGAAACGGTCAACAGAAAGGGTGGGCCGGAAAATTGGCTCTCCCCGAAGAAGGCATCTGCGGACCAGAGAAGGAAGAGAAGGAGTGCCGCCAGAAGGGCGAGGGAGATCTTCCGGATCTGGTCCAGGCGGGAAGAGAGGCTCACGGCTCGTCTCCAGCCACCAGGACCCTCTCGGGACGGGGCGTTTTGGCCGGGGCCGGCTCGTTAAGAAAGCCCTGAAGAAGGGCGGCCGCCGCCAGATGGTCCACCCCTTGGGCCATGCCTAGGGAATGTCCCCGTCGTCCGCTTCTTCCCCGTCGAATGTCCCGGGCCGTCTCGGTGCTTTGGCCTTCGTCGCAGAGAAAGAGAGGCAGGGCCAGCTCCCGGGCGAGATCCCGCGCGACGGAGAGAAAGAGGGGGGCATGAGGATTTTCGTCCCCGGAGAGGTGGTAGTAGGGGATCCCCACGACAAGCCCCGTCACCTCATGGTCCCCGGCAATTTTCAGAAGGGAGCCAATGATCCTCTCTCCCGACTCGAGAGGGATCATTCCGTCCCCTTCACGGACCAGAACCACCAGGGGGCGGGCCAATGTCCGGGAAGGGTCCGACAGGGCCACCCCGACCCGGCGACCTCCCCAGTCGATCCCCATGAGAACTCCCGGGAATCGGTCCGCAGCACCCATCCGACTAGGATCCGCCCAAAGCTTTTTCGGCCGCCGCCCGCATGGTCGTCCGAACCTGCGAGAGAAATTCCGGCCACGATGGCGGGGGAGAGCCTCCCCCTTCCGCCCAGAGGGGCCTCCCGCCGCCACGGCCACCCAACGTCTGTGCCATGGAGCGCACCCAGTTGTTGACCGGAAAGGACTTTTCAAGGTCCGGGGTCGCCCACCCGAGAAGAAGAACGCGGTCATCTCCCGCCTTGCCGGCCAGAATGACCGCCCCGGAAGGAATGCGCACCTTCAGCACATCCATGCGAAGGCGAAGGTCAGCCAGGTCATGACATTCGACCGCCGCCACCAGAATGCGAACTCCACCGACCACCATTGACTCGGCAAGAAGGGTCTGAGTCTCCAGATCAAAGAGGCGGGACTTGCTCCGGGAAAGCTCGCGGTCAATCTCGTCCCTCTCCCGCTTCTCTGCCGCAATCCGGTCAAGAATCCGCCCAGGGGCGACCTTGAGCTCGCCCGATATCTGCTGCAGCTCTTCTCGCCATGCCGCTGCGGCACGCGTCGCGGCGGCTCCCGCCACGGCTTCGATCCGGCGGGTTCCCGCCGCCACCCCCGATTCCGAGAGGATAAAAAAGGAGCCAATCTCCGAGGTGGAGAGGGCATGGGTTCCCCCGCAGAGCTCCACCGACATTCCCGGAATCTCGACAACCCGAACCCGGTCTCCGTACTTCTCGTCGAAGAAGGCCATGGCTCCGGAAGCCAGTGCGTCGGCCTTGTTTTTTTCCGAGACCTCCACCGGGGCCCCTTCGCCGATCCATCGGTTCACCATCCCTTCAATCTCCTGAAGCTGGCTTGCCGTCACCGGGGATCCATGGGAGAAGTCGAATCGAAGGCGATCGGGGAGAACGAGGGAGCCGGCCTGACGGACATGGCTTCCCAGAATCTTCCGGAGGGCCGAATGGAGAAGATGGGTCGCCGTGTGGTGGACACGGGCCCCGAGCCGAAGGGTGCGATCCACCTCAAGCTGGACCGTCTCCCCCGCGGCCACGACGCCGGACACCACCTTCCCCCGAAGGGCAATCCATCCGGGATAGGGTCGATAGGCACCGGAGACGGCCACGATTCCCCCGGGAGCCACAAGACGCCCCTGATCCCCTGCCTGTCCTCCCCCCTCGGGGTAGAAGGGGGAGACATCGGTCACCGCCCAGATCTCGTCGCCTTCCCTGGCGCTTTTCACCTCGGACTCCCCGGAGGCGAGGAGGAGAAGACGGGCCGAGCTTTCAAGCCTCTCGTACCCTTCGAATCGCGTGGGCGTCGCAAGACGAGCCGCAGGAACGGGAAAGGTTGCCCTCCCTCCGGTCCAGGAACGGCGCCCCTGCTCCTTCTGCTCTCCCATGCGAACGGTAAATCCTTCAGTATCGAGGGTCACCCCCAGAGGGGCGGCCCAGTCTCCCACCACATCCACTGGCAGACCATGGGTATCGTAGAGCCAGAAAAGCTCTTCTCCCGAGAGGAGGGAATCTCCCCGTTCCCGTGCGGAGCGGGCGAGATCCTGAACCAGGGGCAATCCCGTCTCGAGAGTCTTCATGAAGCGCTCCTCCTCGGAGGCGAGCAGTGTCACCACCCGGTCCATCCCCGCGGCAAGCTCGGGATAGGGGAGAGCCATCAGTTCGGCAAAGCGCCGGGAAAGATCCGGAAGGAAGGGGGTGGGAAGGCCCAGGTCCAGGGAAAACTGCATGGCCCGGCGAATGAAGCGTCGCAGGACATAGCCTCTCCCTTCGTTGGAGGGAACGAGCCCCTCCCAGACAAGAAAGGTACTCGCGCGAACGTGATCGGCAATGACCCGGTAGGCAAAGTCCTTCTCCCCCTCCCCGCGTCCGTAGGGAATCCGGGTCTTCTTCCCGATGGCGTCCATCAGCGGGAGAAAGAGATCGGTCTCGAAGTTGCTCTGGACCCCCTGCAAGACCGAGGACAAGCGCTCGAGGCCCATTCCCGTATCGATTGAAGGCCGGGGAAGAGGGGTCAGGACCCCCGCCTCATTGCGGTCGTATTGCATGAAAACGAGGTTCCAGATCTCAAGATAGCGGTCGCAGTCGCACCCCACGGCACAGGTGGGACGACCGCAGGAGAAGGCCGGCCCCTGGTCGACCAGGATCTCCGAACACGGACCGCAGGGGCCCGTGTTCCCCATTTGCCAGAAGTTGTCCTTCTCCCCAAGCCGGACGATCCGGGAGGGAGAGACGCCGGCGACGCTCTGCCAAAGGGAGGCCGCTTCGTCGTCATCGGTAAAGACCGTCACCCAGAGCACCGAAGGGGAGAGGCCCAGGGTCTTTGTCAGATAGTCCCAGGCAAAGGCGATGGCCTCTTTCTTGAAATAGTCGCCGAAGGAGAAATTCCCCATCATCTCGAAGAAGGTATGATGGCGGCGGGTAAATCCCACGCGATCAAGGTCGTTGTGCTTTCCGCCGGCCCTCACGCATCGCTGGATCGAGACGCACCGGGAGGCCGGAGGGGGCTCGGTGCCGAGAAAGGCATCCTTGAAGGGAACCATCCCGGCATTTGTAAAGAGAAGGGTGGGGTCCCCCGGAGGAATCAGGGAGGAGGAGGGGACGCGACGATGGCCCACCCCCTCGAAGAATTCATGAAAGCTCTGGCGTATGCGGAGAGAGTCCATGCCGCTACTCGCCCCCCCCTCGCCGCGCATTTTTGGGTGCGGGAGAGCTCTCCGCCGCAGGCTCCGAGGCCAACGGAGCCGGCAGTGCTGCCTTTTCCCGGATCGCCCGGTCGAGGCTCTTTGCCAGATCGGGATGGGCCTTCAGGTAGGCTTTGACCGCCTCTTTCCCCTGCCCGATCTTTTCCGTGCCATAGGAATACCAGGAACCACTCTTTTCAAGGAGGCCGTACTCAACTCCGAGATCGATGAGCTCGCCAGCGGTGGAGACCCCTTCATTGAAGGAGATGTCGAACTCCGCCTGCCGGAAGGGAGGCGCCATCTTGTTTTTGACGACCTTCACCCGCACCCGGTTCCCCAAGACGTGATCCCCCTCCTTGATGGACTCGATCCGGCGGATGTCGAGTCTCTGGGAGGCATAGAACTTGAGGGCATTTCCCCCGGTCGTGGTCTCGGGGTTGCCGAACATCACCCCGATCTTCATGCGAATCTGATTGATGAAGATCACCACCGTCGAGCTTTTGGAGATGGAGGAGGTCAGCTTCCTGAGGGCCTGACTCATCAGCCTCGCCTGAAGGCCCATATGGGAGTCTCCCATGTCGCCTTCGAGCTCGGCCTTCGGGACCAGAGCCGCCACCGAATCCACCACAATCAGGTCGAGGCTTCCTGAGCGAACCAAGGTTTCGGCAATTTCCAGGGCCTGTTCGCCGGAGTCCGGCTGGGCAATAAGGAGATCTTCCGTCTTGACGCCAAGCTTGCGGGCATAGGCCAGGTCCAGGGCATGCTCTGCATCGATGAAGGCGGCCATGCCATTCTTTTTGTGAACCTCGGCAATGGCGTGAAGGGCCAGCGTCGTCTTTCCCGAAGACTCAGGCCCATAGATTTCGATGATGCGTCCCTTGGGATAGCCCCCGATGCCCAGGGCAATGTCCAGGGCCAGGGAACCCGAAGAGATGACCGGGGTCTCAATGATCGGGGCATCCTTGCCCATTCTCATGATCGACCCCTTGCCAAACTGCTTTTCGATCTGGGACAGGGCGAGATCGAGCGATCTCTGTTTATTGGAATCCTTCTCCGTCAATGGACCTCCCACCAGCCTCCGGGGCTCGCGCCCCTTGAGCCGTTATGATTATTGTTGTCGAAGGCCGAAGCGCTCCGATGGCACATATCGCTCATCTTCCCCCCAAAATGGGCAGGAAGAGAATTAAAAAGTGAAGGCACAGGGCCGCAAGGAGACCGGCTCCCACGTCATCGAGCATGATCCCCACTCCTCCAGGAGCCCGCTCGAGAAGGGAGACCGGGGGGGGCTTCAGGATATCAAAGACGCGGAAAAACACAAAGGCAAGCCCGGCTCCCGACCACGAGTGGGGCGCCGCCAGAAGGGCGACTCCCTGCCCCAGCCATTCGTCGATCACCACAACGGAAGGGTCTTTGAGCCCCGTCTCCCTGATTGCCCTGTCCGATGCCACAAGCCCCACAAGGGAGAGACAGACGAGAAGGGTCAGGAAGACACGCCAGTCAGGGGAAGGGGCGAGCCGCCAGATGAGCACACAGGCAGCACTGGCAAGGGTTCCCGGAGCCCAGGGAGAGGCTCCGATCCCCCCCGTGGAATAGATCCAGAACCAGGGGGAGCGGAGAGGAGCGCTACCCAAGAATCACGACCGGGACGGCGTTCCCAATGAGCGCACATGGCGGTCGAGCGCATCGTAGAAGTCCTCGCCCATGAAAAACTTGATCGTTCCAGCCATCGACTCGTAGAAGAGGGGGCCCAGGCCACTCTCATGGCACGGGAGATGGGAGAGAAAGGGGGTGGTCTGGACCCCCAGAACCTTGCGGCCGTTCTCCTCATAGATGGCGAGCGGATACTGAACGCAGTCGACCGGTTTCAAGGCCATCCAGGAGAGATCGTTCGCCAGGGCATAGGCATGGATCGAACAGTGCTCCAGTCCTTCGGGGCTCTTTGCCAAGAAGAGACAGGAGTCGTGGTCCTCACCGCGAACGATGAGGTTGCATCGATAGTCCTCCTCCAGGGGGAACATGCGGGCCATGGCCGCCACCTCATCCACGTCGAGCTCGCACCCATCCGGACACTGTTCGGTACAGACAGCCTCGAACCCTCCCCGCGTCTCATAGATTTTCCTCCGTTCCGGATCCATGAACGGAAGGATGCCCTCCATATGCCCCTCGATCCGGGCCCGCTCCCCGGGAGCCAGGATGTTCGAGCGGTAACAGCAGGTTGAATGACAGTTTTGGAGAACCACATCACAGGTATAGGTGGTCGTCCAGAATTTCGGATCGACAAGGACTCCTGAAATCTCAGCGTAGTTGGGGCGAACTCCGGGAAAGGGAACAAAGGCGGTCGTCGACATCAGGGCTCCGGCATGGGACCTCACACTTCCCGGAGGCCTCAAACGGCCGAAGGAAGATATGTGTCCTTATATTAATGATAAAATCATTCAGAGCATGGAACGGTGAGAGCGTGGCGAAGATCGGCGATCACGCAGCGAAGGAGCCACATAACCACCCACCAGGAAAAGACAAAAAAAAGCATCCCTCCGAACCGGCTCCTTGAAAAAAACCCGTCTTTCAGTATAATTCCTTTGACATGATCCGTAAAGCGACGATGGCAACCTTTGCGTGCGCCCTTCGGGAAAGGGTGTAACAACGGCAGGCCGGGGCCATCGTCCATTGGGGATCAATATGACAGAAACGCTCCGAAGGAGGATCGCATGAATTCTTTTTTCCGCTCCCGCTCCCTGTCCGCTCGAGATCTTCGATCCCGCCCTCTGGCGATCGCACTGATGCTGGGCGCGACATTTTTTCTCTCCGGGCATGAAGCTGGGACGGCTCTGGCAAAAACCACGCGACAGAAAGTTCTGTTCGTCACCCAGAAGGGGTCGACGGAAAAGACACTCTCGCTGGACTTTGCCCCCTCGCGACGTCTTCATTACAACCAATTCTGGATGGACATTACACGGACAAAGCCCTACGTCGATGCCCGGGGCCGAAAGATCGTGATTCCCAACACGAAAACTTTCCATGGAATCAATGAGATTACCGTTCGCTTCTGGCATCCCCGCAACGAACCCAACCTTCTCGACGCCATCGTCGTAAAGGCCTATGACAAGAAAGGACAGCTCGTCAAGCATGGCGCCTTCGACCGGGGAGTCTTTGTCATCCTTCTGTCGAACAGCCTCTTCAAGGGGAACTATGTCCGCTTCGACGGGATCGGCCATTACGTCCCCGGAGACAAGTCCCTCTATGTGAAGGTCATGGTCCGGAAGACCCATAAGGTGGCCATCCTTCCCTTCGCCGACTTCATCAACGATTTCACCCGCCAGATCAACACCCAGCCGGTCGTCTCCTGGGCCGTCAAGCGTCCGTAATGCGCGATCGATCCTCCACTCTGATCTCGACTCCGGGGAGAACATCTTCCCGGAGTCCATCCAAGTGTCCGTAACTAAAAGATAAAAATATTACTTGCAATCCCTAAAAAATCGTGTATATTCTGACCGATTGTTGACCGGGAACCGGCTCTGCCCCGACAATGGAATCCATGGCAGAAAGACGGTCCTGCAAGACCGACCGGAGCGCACCGAAGAGGACCGTGTCCCATCGGCGTTACCCGTTGGCTTTCCCTGCAACAAAGGAGCTTTGTCGTGACTTCCCCCGAAACTCTCACGACCGGCGGCAACACGTTGACCTTCCGCTCGTGGAGACAGGAACGCAGTCATTTAACCGCCACCGATCCCGGCCTTTGGCATGTCTGGCCAAAGGGCTTCGGGTTGACCTAACGACCTCACGACAGGGGGTGCCGAGTGCACGCTTTGGGAACACAGCTTCTCGTCGAACTGAAAGACTGTCAGTCCGACTCCCTTTCCGATCCGGATTTCGTTCGCAACGCCATGATTGAAGCCGCACTGGCGGCCAAAGCCACCATTGTCGACGACAAATTCCACCACTTTAGCCCCTTTGGGGTCAGTGGCGTCGTTGTCATCGCCGAATCCCATCTTGCCATTCATACCTGGCCCGAATATCGCTATGCCGCGGTTGACGTCTTCACCTGCGGAGACACGCTTCAGCCCGAAGTGGCCGCCATCCATCTTGCCCGGGCCTTCCAGTCCCACAATCCCAGCATCCACGAGATCAAGCGTGGAATCATCGGGATCTCCAACGAAAAGATCGCCCACAAGATCGAAGGGGAGGCAAGTACCGCCCTCTCCGGGAATCGCTCCGACAACCAGGGGAAAGGAATCGAAACGGATGAGCCAAGCGAGAGCCTCCAAGTGGTATATTGAGTACGCGGCCCCGTCCCTGGGACACATGCACGGAATAGACGGCATCATCGTCTCCCGTCAAACCCAGTTCCAGAAGGTCGACATTCTCAGGACGAATGTCTATGGAAAAGCCCTGGCCCTCGACGAAAAGATGCAGTCGACCCAGGAGGACGAGTTCATCTACCACGAGGCCTTGGTCCACCCCGCGATGATCGCCCATCCCGCTCCCCGCTCCGTCTTTATCGTGGGAGGAGGGGAGGGTGCCACCCTTCGGGAGGCCCTTCGCCACCCCACCGTCGAACGTGCCGTCATGGTGGACATCGATGACCAAGTCATCTCCCTCTCCCGGGAACACCTGCCCGAATGGCACCAGGGGGCCTTTGACGATCCCCGGGCAGAGGTCATCTCCACCGATGCCCGGAAGTACCTCGAAGAATCGAAAGAGATCTTTGATGTCATCATCACCGACCTTTCGGAACCCGTGGAGGAAGGGCCGGCCTACCTTCTCTACACCCGGGAGTTTTACAAGATCGCCTGCGACCACCTCTCACCCGGGGGAACGATTTCTGTCCAGGCGGGATCCGCGGCCCATCCCTTCCTTCTTGCCTTCTCCTCCGTCTACCAGACCATGAGGACTGCCTTTCCCACGGTTCGAGGATTTTCCGTCAACATCCCCTCCTTTGGTCTGCCCTGGGGATTTACCTTGGCCTCGAAAGGCGTTGACCCCCTCTCCATGAACCGGGACGTTGTTGACCGAGTTCTCGCCGAGCGCGGCCTGAACAACCTTCGCTTCTACGATGGACTGGCCCATCAGGGAATCTTTGGCCTTCCCCGTCATATCCGTGCCGGACTCGACAGCGCCAACCTCATCATTGAGGACAATCACCCCATCTTTACCTACCACTAGGCGATCCGATCCTCCATGGACCAAAGCAAAACACCTCTTTTCGATGCGATGGTCTCCCTCGCCGAAAGCCGAAAGGTCTCCTTTCATACCCCGGGACACAAGAGCGGGAAGGGAATCTCCACCCGCTTTCGCAAGTTTGTCGGTCCCCGGGTCTTCTCCATTGACCTGACCTGTCTCGACGAGGTCGATTCCCTCCAGAAACCTCGAGGGGTCATCAAGGAGTCCCAGGAGCTGGCGGCGGCCATTTATGGTGCCGATCAGTCGTACTTTCTCGTCAACGGGACCTCGGGAGGAAACCAGGCCATGATCGTGGCCACCCTCTCCCCCGACGAGCCCGTTCTCGTCACACGAAATGTGCACAAGTCGGTGATTTCGGGGATGGTCATGACCGGCTGTCGCCCCGTCTTCATTCCCTTCCGTTCGGGACACAACGCCTCGTTTCCCCTCAATTACGGAACGGCCGACATCCTCGAGAGCCTGGACGCCCACCCCGAGATCAGGACCCTCTACATCACCTCCCCCAACTACTACGGAGTGACCGTCGATCTGGTCAGGGTCGCCGAGGCCGCCCATGCCCGAGGGGTAAGAGTTCTTCTGGACGAGGCCCACGGCCCCCACCTCCATTTTCATCCCGAGCTTCCCTCTTCGGGGATGGCCGCCGGGATCGACCTGGCCGTCCAGTCGACGCACAAGATCATCGGAGGAATGACCCAGGCCTCCATGCTCCACGCCCGATCCGAGCGGATCGACATTCCCCGCCTTTCGAGCGTTCTCCGATATCTTCAGACCACCAGCCCCTCGTATATTCTGATGGCCTCCCTCGACCTGGCACGCATGCAGATGGCGACGGAAGGCACCAAACTGCTGGGACGGGCCCTTGAGCTCGCGCGATGGGCCCGGATGAAGATCCGGGAGATTCCCGGGCTCAAGTGCGCCAACCGGACTGAAATCCAGGCACTGTCGGCCGGAGAAAACGACCTCGATGAAACAAAGCTCACCATCGATGTGAGGGGATGGGGGGTGACCGGCTACCAGATCTCCCAGCGCCTCAATCTCGAATTTGGCATCCAGGTGGAGATGGCCGACATCGATCATGTTCTCGTCATCGTCAGCATCGGCGATCACCGAGGCGACCTCGAGCGCCTCGTCTCGGCCCTCCAGATTCTCTCGACCGAAAACAGGACCCTCTCCCAGCGACCTCCGGTTCCCTCAATGGTTTTTTTCGACAATCTTCTTCGCATGACTCCCCGGGAGGCCTTTTTTGCCCCCCACGAAACCCTTCCCCTCGAAGACTCCGCCGGCCGAACCGCCGCCGATATTGTCACCGTCTACCCCCCCGGGGTTCCCCTCCTTCTCCCCGGAGAAGAAATCACCCCCACGGTCATTGAAACGCTGTGCCGCTTCCGGGACTCGGGAGCGACCATGGACGGCCTCGACATGACCAATCGCCTCATCACCGTCGTCCGAAACTGACTCTCCCCCTTCCCTTTCCCCATTGAATAGCTGGCCGAAGACGAGGAGAATGAAGAGAGAGACAGCTCTTCCCTTTCCCCAGGAGTTCATCCATGCGTCAGAAATGGCCGCTTGCGGTCCTCGCCCTCGTTACCCTCCTCTATTTTGGGAGTCAGACCCTCCTTGATCTTTGGGCCCGCCTCCTCTGGTTCTCCTCAAACCATCAGGCGATCGTCTATCTGAAGATCCTCGAGGTCCGGGGGGAGATCCTTGCCGGGGCCTTCCTGCTGTTTTTTATCATTTTTACGATCATTTTGAGACCCCTTCTTCGAGGAACCCCCTCCCTCTCACTGGGACGCAGGATTCCAGGGGGTCCTCCGCCCCTGACCTTGGAGGGCTCCTCCATTCGTCGGGCCTCGGAGACTCTTCTTCTTTTTCTCTCGCTCTTTCTCGCCCTCCCCTACTCGAGCACAGGGAATGCGCTCCGTCTTCTGGCCGCCGTCAACGCCCCCGCCACGCCGGAGAGGGATCCGATCCTCCACCTCCCCCTGGCGTTTTACCTCTTTCATCTTCCCCTCTACGACGAGATCATCTCCCTGACCCTTGAAGCCTTCCTCATTGCGGCCCTCCTGGCCGGGGTCGTGGGGCTTCTCTCCCGACGGGTCATTTTGGGCGAGGGAACGGTTCGACTCGATCCGACACTGCTTCGCCCCCTCCTCCACTGTCTGGCGGGAATCTCGGCCATTCTCTCTCTCGAAGCTCTGCTGGCGCGAACCCGAACCCTTCTCTCAAGCCATCAGGGATTTTCCGGAGCCTCCTACACCGATCTCCATGCCCGGATTCCCGTCTCGACTCTCCTGGCCGTGACTTTGGCCCTTCTGGCGCTGGCACTCCTCGTTGAAAGCTTTCGGGAAAAGAAGATCTTCTCAAAAACTCTGGCCATGACGGCAGGGACGCTCTGGGTCGCAGGGCTGGTGATCTACCCTTGGGGGCTCTCCCGTTTCGTGGTTCTTCCCAATCAGTTCAACCAGGAGAAGCCCTTTATCGGGAACAATATCGAAGCCACCCGCAAGGCCTTCGGCATCGATCGGGGCAAGTCCGAGCGAATCGCGAGCCTCTCCGATCTGACACCGGAGGACATCACCCGCAACATGGCCACGGTCCGGAACATCCGCCTCTGGGATCACCGACCGATGCTGACCACGGTCCGTCAGCTCCAGCAGATCCGGACCTACTATACCTTCCCCATCCTGGCCCCCGACCGCTACATGATTGACGGCTCTCTCCGGCAGGTGCTTGTCGCTCCCCGGGAGATCTCCTACCCCAACCTTCCGAGCCCCAACTGGATCAATGTGCACCTGACCTATACCCATGGCCACGGACTCATCATGTCTCCGGTCAATCGGGTCACCAACGAAGGGCTTCCCGAATTCTGGCTCCGGGATATTCCTCCCCAAGCCTCCGTCCCGCTCTCCCTCCTTCACTCCCGGATCTACTACGGCGATCAGGCCTCTCCCTATGCCATCGTCAACACCCGGATCCCGGAGTTCGACTACCCCAAGGGTCGACAGAACATCTCCAACCATTACGATGCCCAGGGGGGCATTCGACTCTCGGACCCTCTGCGACGGCTTCTCTACTCTTATGAGTACGGGACGCTGAAGATCTTTCTTTCCAGTGCCATTACCCCGAACAGTCGCATTCTGGTTCACCGGAATATCTTCGACATCGTTCACAGGCTGGCGCCCTTTCTCTCCCTCGACCCCGACGTGGTTCCCATCATTGGCCCCCAGGGACGTCTCCTGTGGATGATGGACGCCTACACCACCTCCCGGCACTACCCCAACGCGACGATGATTTCGGCCTCTCGGGGATTTTTCCATGTGCGCCGCCTCTTCCAGGGGGGACATCGGAAGGCCTTGGCCTCCTGGAAGGGGGAGGTCAACTACATCAGAAATCCCGTGAAGGTCCTGATCGATCCCAAGACCGGGATGGCCCACTTTTACGTGACCGATCCCTCAGACCCCATTCTGGCAGCCTACCGAAAAAGCTTTCCCTCGCTCTTTTCTCCGTTGTCGGAACTTCCGGCAGAGGTGGCTCCCCACCTGAGATTTCCCCCGGCACTCTTCTCCCTTCAGGCGAGCGTTCTCGCCGCCTACCACATGACGGACCCCCAGGTCTTCTTCAATCGGGAAGACCTCTGGTCGCTGGCAACCCGGGACGCTCGCCCCCTGGCGCCCTACTATATGGTCCTGCGCCTTCCCGGGGAGAGCCAGGAAGAGTATGTCATGATGCTCCCCTACACCCCCGCCCACCGGGACAATCTCTCCGCCTGGCTCGTCGGGCGACAGGACCGGGGACACATGGGCGAACTTCGCATCTATCGCTCCCCCAAGGAACGCCTCGTCTACGGCCCCAACCAGATCGAGGCACGGATTGATCAGCAGGGACCGATTTCCAAGCAGCTGACCCTCTGGAACCAACAGGGATCTCATGTGGTCAGAGGGACACTTCTCATCATCCCCGTCGCCCAGTCGCTCCTCTATGTGGAACCCCTCTATCTCGCGGCCACCAGTCCGGGATCTCTCCCGGAGCTTCGGCGGGTGATCGTCTCCATGGGAGATCGGGTCGTCATGAAAAAAACCTTGGCGTCAGCCCTCGAGGCCCTCTTTTCGGGAGCCCCTTCTGTGGCACTGGAAACATCGGGAAGGCCGGGAAGATCAACGCAGTCGGAAACGGGATTGACGCGGCTCAGGCGGCTGGGTCGGGAGGCAGAAGAGGCCATGAAAAAGGGAGATCTCTCCCTTTTTGGCGATCGGGTCCAGAAGATCCTGAAGGCACTGGAACGGCAGTAAGCGGGGGAAGCCCGACCGGCGAAGTCCGGAGGGGGCTTGGGAGGAGCAAGAGGATAAGAAAGGGGAAAAGCCTGACCTTTCCCCCTATCTTCGACACTTGAGCCCCGGAGATGTGGGACCGGCCCTCTTCATCTTTCCCAGAGTTTCCCAAAATTCTGTCGACATTCTCGAGCGACTGGAGCCCCTCCACGGCACTTCGGTTCCCGGCTCTCCGTCCCCTTTGCCTCCCAGGAAGCCGCCCCTCTCAGCCACCCTCCGGGTCGCCGCCCGGAGCGTGGGAGGTGTTTCCGGAGGTTCGGGTTTTTTGCTGTGGAAGATGTCCATGGACAAGGCTTTCCATTCCGCCTCTTCGAAAAAGACCGTACACGGCGCCTCGGGGATCTCCCGTCCCATCTGCGGTCACCCGAAGGAGTCAAATCGCGGAGAGCGGAATGGAGGCGCTCCTGGTTGTAGTCCTGACCGTACGCCCCGATGATATTTTGGACTTCCTCTTATTCGCCCAGGGCTGTGGTCCGCACACATTCAGACTTGAGGGTCTTGTGAAACCGTTCCAGCTTCCCGTTGGATTGTGGACCCGATTGAACGGTTCTCTCATCCCGATACCGATTATCCCCTCCGGCGCATAAGATGTGTCCGGGAGAGACCGGATCTCTTCGCCCCGCCCTTCTGTGGGAAGAGGGTTCAAGAGAAGCCTGCCCTCACGAAAGATTGTCACGGCTTCAGAAATTGGTCAAAAATCAGACCGCACCTGCCTCGCGACCTCTTGTAAGACCGTTGAACAGGTGCTATTTTAAGGACTCAATATCATCCTTTGTGGAGACGTTATGACGATCAAATTTTCCGAAGACTTGGTTCCATTGACGGATTTGAAGGTGAACCCGGGGCGTGTGGTGAAGCATGCCGCCGAATCACACCGGCCCGTGTTGCTGACCAGCCGAGGTCGGGGAGTTGCCGTCGTCCAGTCGGTCGCCGATTATGAAAAAGTCCAGGAAGAGCTCTCCTTCATGCGTGCTGTAATCACTGGTCTTGCTGACCTGGACGCGGGGCGCGATATAGCCATCGAGGACGCCAGGGCACGGCTCGGTCTGTAAGTCGTCCCATGGCTTTGGTGACCATCAGTTTTGCTGAATCTGCCATTCGCGATCTCGAGGCTGTTCGAACCTGGTATGCCGACCAAGGGGTTCCTGATGTCGAGGTGCGGCTCGTGGCGGAGATTTTCCAGCGCCTCCAATCCCTGGTCGACCACCCCGACATGGGGCGTGTTGTTCCCGAATTTGACCGGTCCCTTCTGCGTGAAGTTGTTCACCCCCCATTTCGTCTCGTATACCGGCGCAATCCCCAAAGAGTGAGAATCGTCCGCATCTGGCGGAGCGAGCGTTCGCTTCGTCTCCCTTCGGCAGAGAGGCGCCCGTCTTTTCAAAAGCCTCGAAGCGGAGGGACGCCCTGAGAGGGGTCCCTCGACGAAGGCGCCCCTTCTTTTCCTGTCCGGCAAAGATCCGGCTTTGCGAATTGCGGACCTTCCCGAAGATGCGCGGGATCTCCTCTCCGGGGTCGCGGGTGGCGAACTGCCGCCTCCCCGGCCTTTACAGCCATCCGTCCCTTTGCGCGCAGGACGCTTGAGCACCAAAGATGTGGGACCGGCTCTCTTCATCTTTTCCAGAATTTCCCAAAATTCTGGCGACATTCTCGATCGACTGAAGCCCCTTCCACAGCACTTCGGTTCCCGGCTCTCCGTCCCCTTTGCCTCCCAGGAAGCCCCCCCTCTTGGCCACCATCCGGGTCGCCGCCCGAAGGGTGGGAGGTATTTCCGGAGGGTCGGGTTTTTTGCTGTGGAAGTTGTCCATGTACAAGGCTTTCCATTCCGCCTCTTCGAAAAAGACCGGCTTCGCCGCCTCGGGGGTCTCCCGTCCCAGCTTCGTCAGAGGGAAGAGCCTCCAGGCTACCACCATATCGATCGCCAGGCAGGCTTCCAGACGATGGTCGTTGCCCAGCTGGCGGGCCTCTCCTGGGGCTTCCCGTTCCGCGCCCTTCCATCCCAGCGTTTCGCAGATCCTCCGCGCCATGGCGCTCCGGAAGACGGCCAAATCCGCCTCCGTCCGGATCGTCTCGAGAATCGTCGCATCGAGAATTTTGCCGAAGATTTTCATGCCCACCAGACTACAGGAAGATTCGTCCGGTGTTCATACCCTATTTATGGGACTTGGTCAGGATAAAAGCGAGAGGAGAATCTCAGGGATGAGCGAGGAGGTCCCGGGCAATCGACAGGGCGGAGGGGGAGATCTTTTCCCCTCCGAGCATCCGGGCGATCTCCCGAACCCGGCCCTCCCCCTCGACGAAAAACGCCCGGGAAGTTGTATCGTCCTTGTCCGAGACCTTCTCCACGAGAATGTGATGTTCACCCTTCCGAGCCACCTGGTGAAGATGGGTAATGGAGATGACCTGTCGGGTCTGTCCGATTTCCCGAAGAAGGTCTCCTAAAACCTCGCCCACCTCTCCACCGATTCCGGAGTCGATTTCATCGAAGATCAGTGTGGGGACAGGATCCTTGTCGGCCAACGCCCGGGTAATCGCCAACAGAACTCTGGAGGTCTCCCCTCCCGAGGCCACCTGACCCAAGGGCTTTTCCGGCATTCCCGGGTTGGCCGAAAAGAGAAACTCCACCTGCTCAGGGCCGAAGGCTCCCCCAAGATCCCCCTCGTAGGGGACCAGCGAGACGGTGAAGGAGGGATGATCGATCCTGAGCCGCCGCAAGGACTCCTTCACCGCCTCTGCAAAGCCTCCGGCCGTCTTTTTTCGTCTTGATGAAAGGTCCTGGCCGGTCTCCCTCAATGTGTTCTGAAGTGACGCCAGCTCCCGGTCAAAGGCCTCAAGTTCCCGGTCGATGGCCTCCGGGTCACCTCCCCCCGATTCTTCGAGAAGGTCCACGAGATCCTCCGGACGGACATGGTATTTTTGAGCCAGCCTCCGATAGAGGGAAAAGCGACTCTCCAACGTCTCCAGCTGCCCGGGATCAATCTCGAGACCCTCCTGATAATGTCGAAGCTCCCCAGCCACGTCCTTCAGGATCTCCCGGGCCTCCCCCAATCGATCCCGGAAGGGCTGAACGGCCGGATCGAATCCCAGAATATGGTCGATTTCGTTTCCTACCCGACCGAGATGGACCAGAACGCTTTCCTCATCCTCGCTCAGCATTTGGTAGGCGCGACTTGCGGACTGGAGAATCTCCTGAAGGTTCAGTTGTGCCGACAGGGTGGCAGAGAGCTCGAGGAACTCTCCAGGACGCCCTGAAAGCAGATGGGCATCCTCCTGCCGCTCACGCCACTCTGACAGGGAGCGATCAAGATTTGCCTTTCTCTCGAGAATCTCCTGCCGCTCCCGGCGCTTTGCCAGGATCTCCCGGCGCAGTCGCTCATAGTCGGCCGCCAGGGGGGTCGTTCCGGCGTATTCGTCGAGAAACTGACGGTGGTTCTCTCCTCCGCTCATTCGAAGGCTCTCTCCCTGTCCGACAAGGTCAAACAGACGAAGAACCAGAGCGGAGAGCTGGGAGGTGGAGACCGTCTGACCGTTCACCGTCTGACGAAGGCGGCCATTGGGAGCAATGATGCGCCGGATCACGATATCGTCATCGGGGGTCAGGATATCGGAAAGGGTTTCGGGAACGGGGGAGTTGAGGGGGGTAAAGGAGGCCTCGACGACAGCCTCGGAGCTTCCGGGGCGAAGGGAGAGATTACGGGGTTTCTGACCGGCAATCAAAGAAAGGGCGTCGACAAGAAGGGACTTCCCGGCCCCGGTTTCTCCGGTGATGACGGTGAGCCCCCTGTCGAATGAAAGAGAAATCTCGCGAATCGTGGCAAACGCTGCCACGCGAAGATGTGAGAGCACGCGGTCAGGCCGCCAGAATCTCTTCGATCTTGTCCTTAAAGGTCTTCTTGCTCTGCGCACCCACCAGCTTGCTGACGATCTTTCCGTCCTTGAAGAAGATCAGGGTCGGAATCCCCATCACCTGGTAGCGCACTGCAATTTCCTGATTGTCATCGGTATTGAGCTTCATGAAGGAGACCCGTCCCTTGTACTCTTCGGCCAGCTCGTCAACCACGGGAGCCACCATCCGGCACGGGCCGCACCAGGGAGCCCAAAAGTCCACCATCACGAGGCCCTTCGACTCAAGTACCTTCTTGTCCCATTCTGCAGTGGTGATTTCCGCAACATTTGCACTCATTCACAAACTCCTTCTTTAAGGTGGAGAGCCAAATGGATCCCTGTCGGAACATTGGCTCATTGATCAGCCGACCGGCATCCCTCGGGTTCTTGTATCCCGATATTCTACACGATCCGGGATCCCAAGGGGAAGGCATGCAAAGGGGCGACCGCCGATCTTTTCCTACTTTCCGGCCCTATTTTCCGGGTCTCACGAAGTAAAATAAAAAAAAGGGGGGCCAAAGCCCCCCTTCCCGTAGTGCGGAGACTCTTAGTACATGTCCCCCATGCCGCCGGCGCCGGGCATGGCCGGACCCTTGGCTTCCTTCTCGGGGATATCGCAGATCATGACCTCGGTGGTCAGAAGCAAACCGGACACGGAGGCGGCATTCTGGAGCGCGCTCCGGGTGACCTTGGTCGGGTCGATGATTCCGGCCTGAATCATGTCCACATAGGTTTCGGTGGCGGCATCAAAGCCCATGGAGCCCTTCTCCGAACGAACCTTCTGGAGAACCACCGAGCCTTCGAGGCCCGCATTGTGAGAGATCTGACGGAGCGGCTCTTCGAGCGCCCGCTTGATGATGTTGACGCCGATCTTCTGGTCGCCTTCGGCCTTGAGGTGATCAAGGACGGCCGAGGAGCGGAGAAGTGCCACACCGCCGCCGGGAACGATTCCTTCCTCGACAGCTGCCTTGGTGGCGTGGAGGGCATCCTCGACGCGGGCCTTCTTTTCCTTCATTTCGGTTTCGGTGGCAGCACCCACATTGATCACGGCAACTCCGCCGACGATCTTTGCAAGGCGCTCCTGAAGCTTCTCCCGATCGTAATCGGAGGTGGACTCTTCGATCTGGGCCTTGATCTGCTTCACCCGGGCCTGGATCTTGGCATGCTCGCCCGCCCCTTCGACGATGGTGGTATTGTCTTTGTCGATGGAAACGCGCTTCGCCCGTCCGAGGTCGGAGAGCTTCACGTTCTCAAGCTTGAGGCCAAGGTCTTCCGCAATCATCGTTCCGCTGGTAAGCACGGCGATGTCTTCGAGCATGGCCTTTCTGCGGTCACCGAAGCCGGGAGCCTTCACCGCGGCAACGTTCAGGGTGCCACGAAGCTTGTTGACCACGAGGGTCGCAAGAGCCTCTCCCTCAACCTCTTCGGCAATGATGAGCAGGGGACGACCCATCTTGGCAATCTGCTCGAGGATCGGCAAAAGATCCTTCATGTTGCTGATCTTCTTCTCGTGGATCAGGATGTAGGGATTGTCGAGGACAACTTCCATCCGCTCCTGGTCGGTAACGAAATAGGGAGAGACATAGCCGCGGTCAAACTGCATACCCTCGACAACATCGAGAGAGGTCGACATGCTCTTTGCCTCTTCCACGGTGATCACCCCGTCCTTGCCCACCTTGTCCATCGCATCGGCGATGAGGCGGCCAATTTCAGAATCGTTATTCGCTGAAATCGTGGCAATCTGGGCAATTTCCTTCTTGTCCTGACAGGGCTTGCTGAGCTTCTTGAGCTCCTCAATAACCGCAGAGACGGCAAGATCGATTCCCCGCTTGATGTCCATGGAGTTCGCGCCAGCCGTAACGTTCTTCACGCCTTCGCGATAGATCGCGTGGGCAAGAACGGTGGCGGTGGTGGTTCCGTCTCCGGCGATATCGCTGGTCTTCGAGGCCACTTCCTTCACCAGCTGGGCGCCCATGTTCTCATAGGGATCCTTGAGCTCGACCTCTTTTGCCACAGTCACACCATCCTTGGTGATGGTGGGGGCGCCGAACTTCTTGTCGATGACCGCATTGCGCCCCTTGGGTCCAAGGGTCACCTTCACGGCATCGGCCAGAGCCGTCACGCCACGAAGAACGGCACTCCGGGCTTCGTCACTGTAAACCATCTGTTTTGCCATATGTCATTCCTCCTGATTGAATGTCAAAAAATGAATCCTAGGGGTTCACATCGTTTTTTGACGGATAAGTGCTTACTTGGAGAAGACTCCGAGGATATCTTCTTCCCGCAGGATGAGATAGTCGGTCCCTTCCATGGTGATCTTGGAGCCGGAGTACTTGTCGAAGAGAATGGTGTCGCCCTTCTTCAGGGACTTCACGTCATCACCGATTTCCTCAACCTTCCCCTTCTGGGGCTTTTCCTTGGCCGCATCGGGAATGTAAAGTCCACCCTGGGTCTTCTCGACCTCCTCGGCATAGCTGACAAAAACGCGATCTTTCAATGGCTTAAATTTCATTCAGACCTCCCTCGGGTTTGGGGTTTTTCATCAGTTTTAGCACTCACGCGACCTGAGTGATAAAAGCATACCAGAGGAGAGGAGAGTTGGCAAGCCCTCGGGGAGAGTGCTAACGACAAGGAGAGCGAAGGAAGAAAACCATTGAGGACAAAGAAAAAAGAAGGGCCGATCGAAATCGGCCCCGCAGTGAGGATATGACAGATCAGTGTTCGATTCGTTTTTTCAGCAACGAGAGGGCTGCCACGAGCTGGGTATCCTTCTTGCCCGACGGAATCGGGTACAAGAGATGCTTCTGGATATTCCCTCGGGGAATCACAATACGCTGCTCCTTCCCATCGGGATTCAGGAAGTGGTGTTTGAGATCCACCTCCCGGGGCACCTCGATCGAACGGGCTCCCTTGGGAATGAACTCCTTGACGATGAGATCGGGGGTAATACCATAGTCCTGGATGGAGCGTCCGGAAGGAGTAAAATAGCGGGCCGTCGTCAGCCTGAGAGCAGAGCCATCAAACAGGGGAAGGATCGTTTGGACCGAGCCCTTGCCAAAGCTCTGGGTTCCGAGGATTGTCGCCCGATGGTAGTCCTGCAGGGCCCCGGAGACAATCTCGGCGGCGGAGGCTGTTTCCGTATTCACCAGAATCACGATGGGAACCTGAGGGAATCCGTTTCCTCCATGGGAACGGAAGGCTCGGGACTGACGCCGTCCCTTCATCGACACAACCGTCTTCCCGTCTGGAATAAAGAGGGACGCAACATCCACCGCACTCGTCAGAAGGCCGCCGGGATTGTTTCTCAGATCGATCACAAGTCCGCGCATTCCTTCACGGTCAAGCTTCTTAAGGGCCGCATCGAGATCCCGTCCGGTATTTTCGGAAAACTCCCGGATCAGGACATAGCCGATATGATTCGACAACATACGGGGCTTCACCGTATGGATCTTGATGATCTCCCGAACAAGGTCGAAATTCTTTGCCTGAAAGACGCCCTTTCGGTAGATCGTCAGAACAACATGCGTTCCCGGCTTCCCCCGCATCTTGCGAACGGCCTTGGCCAAGCCAAGGGTGGCTGTTCCCACGCCATTGACCCGGATGATCTCATCCCCGCTCTTGATCCCGGCATTGAAGGCCGGTGAGCCATCAATGGGAGCCTGGACAAGAATATGATTTCCCGAGGTCGTGATCTTGATCCCCACCCCTCCAAACCGTCCCTGGGTGTTGATCTCAAGATCATGGTATTCCTGAGGCGTCATGTATTCGGAGTGGGGGTCCAAGGAGGACACCATGCCCCGAATGGCACTGTCAAGGACCGGATGGGCCGGAATCTTGTCCACATAGTCGTTCTGTATCAGGGCATAAACCATGGAAAAGATCTTGAGGCTCTTGTCTGTTCCGCCGTCTGCAAGAACAGCATGGCCCACACCGCCGGCAAGGATCCCCACAAGAAGGAGGAGTATGACATTTCCTGTCTTCATCAGTATCTTCCAACCACTCCGTTTTGGACCCTTCATCGATTCAAAAAGACGCATCAATAACCCTCAATCCCAATCCCGGCATCTCCGGACAAGTTCCATCCCCCCGACACATCCCCACAAATACGTGTCCGAGAAGAAAGATTATCATTGATCTTTGTGTATTACAAGCGAAAACCCCAGAAAAATCCTCGACCAGCATTGAAAACTGATCGACATCGACTCCACCGGGGAGAGAACCAGACCTCTCCCCTCGCCCTATCGGGAGAGAAAGCGCATGGGGCTCATCGGGTGACCTCGATGGGTCACTCCGAAAAAGAGGGTCGATTTCCCCTTCGTGCCCCCCCTTCCCACCGTTCCAAGAACCCGACCGGCAGCGACATGTTGGCCTTCCCGGGCATAGATCCTGTCGAGATGGCCGTAAAGGGTATAGAGATGATTCCCATGGGACAAAATAATGAGCCGTCCGTATCCGGAGTAGTCCCTGGCAAAAAGGACCTTTCCCGACCAGGCAGCCTTCACCTTCTCCCCGATGGAGGCGGCGATATCGATCCCATCATGAAAGGTTCCGAACGGCTCAATGATCTTCCCTCTAAGCGGCCAGAGGAAGCGGCTCCGTCCGAGAACGGGGGGGTTCCGATAGACCTCCGGTCTCCCGACCCTCTGCCGGTGCTTTTCCAGACGTGCGATAAGCTCCATGAGCTTTTTGCGGCGCCGGAGGATCGAACGGTTGTCCGCGTGGATCGAACCTTCCTGCTTTTTCAGCCGGGCGATCTCAGTCTGAATATGCTTCATTTTGGCAGAGAGCCCCGACTCTTCCGCCTGCTGTCTTTTGAGAAGCAACACTTCGCGACGTTCGAGACTTTTCAGCTGGCTTCGGCTTCCTTCGAGGTGGTGCTCCTTGTGGCGATAACCATGGACAAGTGTGGCAAGGTGCTGGGACTGATCGGACAGAACATAGGAGTGAACGATGCTTTCCGGAACAATATCCACACCATCCATGTGAGAAAGGGCCTGCTCCGCCTTTCTCGAAAGGAGAACGCTCTCAAGAGAGCCTTTTTCCCGAAGGTCGGCATCGACAATAGTGTCCAGGCGATCGATGGCGTGCTGGACTCGCCGAATGGCCTGTCTGTCACGAATTTCCCGAATCTGAAGGCGTTCGATCTTCAGATGGAATTCTTCGGCACGGACCCGGAGAGAAAGGATTTTTTTTCTGAGCCTATGGCGGCGTCCTCTCACCTGAACAATGCGTCTCTTGTTGTCGAGGAGGCGCTTTTTAAGTGTCTCCATCTCCTTTTGCCGCTTTTCCAGCTGACGGTCCACCGAGGCCTCCTTGGCCATCGCTGGAGAAATCCCGGCGACCACAGCGGAAAAGAGCAAGAGAAAGAGGCAGAGTCCCCCAAGGAGACGGCGGGCAATGATGAGCAGATGGGGCAACGGGGAGCTCTCCGCAGAGAAACCCCGATTCACCGGAGAGGATCTCCCGTACGTTGCTCCTTGGGGGAGATCAGGGCGGCCAGGGCGCCTCCGAGCAATCCCGCCCCAAAGGACCCCAGCACAAAGACAAGCAGCAGTGGACCTTCATGAAGAAGCCCGAGTGAGAGGGGAGAGGGAAAAGTTGAGGGAAAGAGGACGCTCTTGAGGGACCAGGACAAGAGAAGAACGATCAGGGCGGAGATTCCCCCCAAAGCCGCGCCGCCGAAAGACCTCAAGCCAAAGGAAACAGGGAGGGACTCTTTCATGCGGGAGCGGAGGGGAAGATCTTTCGACGGAGATGTCTCCTGACCGAACATTGAGGTGCGGCCACTGCCAGAGGAAAGTTCGCCGGAACGGGAGAGTTGCCTCAGGCGATTGAAAAGGGGGAAGCCCATAAGGCCCCAATAGAGAGAGAGGGAGACGGCAGCCAGGGCGCCTACCAGAAGGAGTCCCTTGCGAATGCCTAAAGAAAGGAACATCAGCGAGTCAACCCGAGAAATCCAGTCCGGACTGTAGACCACGTCCTGGATGCGGGCGTCATTATGAACGACCTGGGAGATGGAGCGGATCATGTCCGCAAGCAGAACGGGCCTTCCTGCGGCATCTTGGCCAGGGGCGAGAAGGACGGAGAGAACCCGTTGCCGGGTCCGTCTCTCCGTTGGGCCTTGCCCGGCCTGAACGGACATGGGAGAAACATTGCCCGTCCCCACAATCTTCTCGAGGGTTGCTTGCAGACCCGCGATCTCCTTTTTTGGGGGAGGCTGGTCAAAGACGATCAACAGATGGGCCGATGATGCCTCGCGAGAACGCATTGCCTCCAGCGCCCGATAGGTCATCAGTGTCCAGAAGACAAAGAGAAGGAGAAAAGCAGAAGAAAGAAGATGCACAATGATGAAAGCCCAGGATCGGAAGGGAGACGGATCGGAAGGGATATCGGAAGTAGCGGAGCGAGGGGCTTCGGGAAAACCGGAAAACGGATCGGAGGAGTCAGAACTCATAGGGAATCGGCCTGCGTAAGTAACTTCCGGCAGAACAGTGGCCGGTGATGGGGAGAGAGTCCAAGACGGAGAATCGCAACACGATGTTCCTCCGTCCCGTACCCTTTATGTTTTGAAAATTCATACCCGGGAATGAGCCCGTCAAGCTTTTCCATATAGCGATCCCGGGCCACCTTGGCCACAACGGAGGCGGCTGCGACCGAAAGGACCTTTCGGTCTCCCCCCACCACAGTCACCTGATGGACGTCCAGATCCGGAATCCGATCCCGGCCGTCGACAGTGACGCAAAGCCGAGGATCTCGTCGAATCGACGGAGGCAGAAGCTCAAAGGCCCGGGTCATGGCAAGGAAGGTTGCCCGGCGGACATTCCTCTCATTCACTTCTTCAACAGTAGCCCAGCCCAGGGAAAGATGCGCCGCCTCCTGGTGGATCAGACGGGAAAGAAAGGCCCGCCTCTCTGGAGAAAGGCTCTTTGAATCAGCAATCCCTAGGGAGGACAATCGGGACACTGGTGAATCGAAGATGACACATGCCGCCACCACCGGACCGGCCAGGGCTCCTCGCCCCACCTCGTCAACTCCCACCACAAGAGCGGGGGCTCCCCCGGCAACCGACAGGGAATCTTCCCAGGAACCATTGGGTAGTCCCTGGGACGAGGTCACGCTATTCTTCGTTCTTGACCTCTTTGAGACGGGCCGCCTTTCCCTTCTTGTCCCGAAGGAAGTAGAGCTTGGCGCGACGTACGCGGCCCGAGCGAACCCGGTCAATCTTGATCACCTGAGGGGAATGAATCGGGAAGGTCCTCTCGACCCCCACACCAAAGGAAATCTTGCGCACGGTCACCATGGAGCGCGTTCCGCCTCCACGAAGGCCGATCACCACTCCCTCAAAAACCTGGACCCGTTCCTTCTCCCCTTCAACGACCTTGCTGTGAACCTTGACGGTATCCCCCACACTGATCTCGGGAGTGGCTTCCTTCATAAATAATTGCTCAACCTGATCAAGAACCTGCATCATGCACCTCGCTTGCGTCATCCAAGGGTGACGTGGTTAAACGGAAATCCCCGACCGGGCATCTCCCATGTCGGGACGAACTTCCTGTTGTTTTTTCCGGGCCTGCTGCTCCCGGAATACATTGATTGCCTCATGGTTTCCCGACAGGAGAACGGGAGGAACCTCCCGTCCCCGAAAGACCCGGGGGCGGGTATATTGCGGAAAGTCGAACGATCCGTTGGAAAATGTCTCGGTCTGGGGTGACTCCAGGTTTGACAGGACCCCGGGAATGAGCCTGACAACGGCATCAACCATCAGAGCGAACGGCAACTCCCCTCCCGAGAGGACATAGTCGCCACACGACCACTCTTCGAAGGGATAGCTGTCGAGAATCCTCTGATCAATCCCCTCGTAGTGACCGCAAAGAAAAATCATCGGGCGGGGATCCACCGACCATGACTGGGCGACCCGCTGGAGAAAGACCTTTCCCTGAGGAGAAGGGTAGACCAGTCTCGGGACGAGCCCTCCCGACTGGGTCTCCATTTCCGGGATGGCGACATCGAGCGCCTCCGAAATGGGCTCCGGCTTCAGGACCATCCCTCCCCCGCCGCCAAAGGGATAGTCGTCGACAGAATGATAGGAACCAATTCCAAAGGCACGCAGGTCCCATATATGGTACTCGACGAGACCCTTCTGGCGGGCTCGGTCAGGAATGCTTGTCCCGAGAACAGTTCGCAGCATCTCGGGAAAAAGGGTAATCACCCCGATGTGCCGACAATGCTCCAACGGACAATGACCTCCCTTTTCCCCCTGTCGACATTCGGAACCAGAGGCAGGACAAAGGGGCAAAGAACCTCCTGACCATCCTTCGTCACAATCGACAAAAGGTCCTGTCCAGGCCTGTCGTAATACCCACCGACCTGTCCGACCAGGTCGGATGTCTCGGCATCCCGAACATCGAAGCCGATAAGGTCGTCAATTCTTTCTTCCCCCGAATCCTCCGGGACCCAAGTGTCCTCCCCTTCCCAGAAGATCTCCCATCCCGAAATTTCCCGGAGGGATTCCGGAGAATCAAAACCTCTCCATTTGACCAGAAGGGATCCGGACTTGTCGATGGCATCCTCGAGAACCAAGGAGCGGCTTCGAGCTCCCCTCCCCCCTCCGATGTTGCGGGAGGAAGCCTTCAGGAGAAAGGACTGGCCGATATCTCCGTAGAAGCGATCAGGGTTGTCCGAAAGCACGTGAACGCGTCCGTACCCCAGAACCCCGAAGGAGCGGCCCATGCGACCCACAAGGATCGGGTCTTTCCCTGTCTTCCGCTTCTCCTCCAGAAGAGGGCCCTCCGTTAGGACTGGGAGGCCGCTTTTTTGATCAGGCGGGCAACGGTATCCGTGGGAACGGCTCCCTTGGAGACCCAGTTGTCGATCTTCTCCTTGTTGATCCGGAGCTCTCCCTCAGCCTTTTGGGGGGCATAGGTTCCCACAACCTCGATGAAACGTCCATCCCGGGGCATGCGGGAATCGGCCACCACGATACGATAAACCGGCATTTTCCGACGTCCGTGCCGGGCAAGTCTAATATGAACAGCCATCATTTCTCCTTGAATCTCTTCCGGAGTGACTCCGGAAGTCTGAGTGATTGTCAAAACGGAAACATCGACCTCAATGATCGACTTCCTTTTGTCTTGAGCGCCGTCTTCATCATGCGACGGGCCTGGTCGAACTGGCGCAGCAGTTGATTGACCTGCTGAACACTTGTTCCCGACCCTTGCGCGATTCTCTTTCTGCGACTTCCATCAATGAGTTCGGGGTTGGAGCGCTCCTTCTTCGTCATTGAAAAGATCATCGCCTCGACTCTCTTGAGCTCAGCCTCCATCAGGCCCATATCAATCTTGGCCTTTAGCGATGCCGCTCCGGGAATCATCCCCATGAGATCGTCGATGGAGCCGATCTTCTTCATACCCTGAATCTGCTGAAGAAAGTCGTCGAGATCCATCTTGTTCTTGCCCATCTTGCGGGCCAGGGCTTCCGCCTCATCCTGCGAGACAACGCTCTTGGCCTTTTCGATGAGGGTCTGAATGTCCCCCATCCCGATAATCCGGGAGGCCATGCGGTCGGGAAAGAAGGCTTCGAGACGATCAAGCTTTTCGCCCATGCCGACAAACTTGATGGGCTTTTTCAGGACCTGGCGAATCGAGAGGACAGCGCCGCCCCGGGTATCGCCATCGAGCTTTGTGAAGATCACCCCATCGACCCCGATCTCGGCATCGAACGTCTTGGCCACACCCACCGCTTCTTGACCCTGCATGGCATCGACCACAAGCAGAGACTCTTTCGGGGAGTAAAGTCGGCGTAGCTCTTTCAGCTCCTCCATCAATGCAGAGTCGACGGTCAGGCGTCCGGCGGTATCGACGATGACGATCTCGTACATTCCCTCGATGACTCGACGCTTCACGAAGGGGTGGATCTCGGCAGGGCGGGTGACCCCATCGGGAGGGGTAAGAACGGGAACACCGATCTGCTCTCCGAGAACCTTCAACTGGTCGATGGCGGCCAGGCGGGCGAGATCGCTTGCCACGAGAAGAACCCGGCGATTCTGGCTCTTGAAGTGCAAGGCCAGCTTGGCTGCTGTGGTCGTCTTTCCGGCTCCCTGGAGCCCCATCATAAAGATGACGGTCGGAGGCTTCGAGGCAAGAGCAATGGTCGCCCTATGATCTCCCAGAATATGGACCATCTCCTGGTAGACCTCGGCGATCACTTGCTGGGCCCCTGTCAGCCCGGACTGTTGGGCTTGGCCCACCAGTCGCACGGAAAGTCCCTCAACAAAAGCCTTGACCACCTCAAGGCTCACATCGGCCTCGAGAAGTGCCACACGAATTTCTTCGAGTGTCTCTCCGACGAGCTGCTCGGTGAGTCCACCCCGGCCGGTCAGCTTCTTGAAGATTCCTTCAAGGCGGCCTGTCAGACTTTCAAACATGCGGTCTTACTCGGCAGGCTTGGATTTGAGCATCGCCTTGAGAATGCGGCTTTGCTTAAAGTAAGGAACTTTCTTGGATCCGACAAGGACAGAAGTTCCCGTCCGGGGGTTTCTTGCCTTGCGTTCGGATCGGGTTCTTACCCTGAGCACCCCGAAGTCGCGAAGTTCAACCGTGTCTCCCTCGCGCAGACCTTCCTTCATCGACTCGAGGAAGAGGTCGATCATGATGCGTGCATCCTCCCGACGAATTCCGGGAAACTGTCTGGCCAGTTTTTGCACAAGCTCACCCTTGGTCATTGATCCTCAACGCTCCTTCCTTGCAGCTTGAATGGATAGATTATCGAATTCCGGCAGATTCCGGCATCACAGACCAGAATCCGAACGATTCCTTCCCCAGTGTCTCCCAGAGGTGACCCACCTGAGAGGACACCATCTTGTCGAGAAAGCTCTTTTCCGGAAATGTCCGGACTACAGGCTTTCCTGAAATATGGGCCATTTTGGCCGCGGTATCCACCGCATCTTCATAGTCACCCAACGCATCCACAAGATGGTTCCCGATTGCGGAGGCTCCGGTGAAGACTCGCCCATCCGCCAGGGGTTCGATGGCAGCCACCGGTAGATGGCGCCCCTTAGCCACATCCTGGATGAACTGGTGGTGCATTTCGTCAAGAACAGATTGCAGGTAGGACTTCTCTTCGGGGGTCATGGGACGAAAGGGAGAGCCAGCATCTTTCAATGCACCACTCTTCATGACCTCGCTTTGCACCCCTATTTTCTTCAAAAGATCTTCAAACTGAGCCAGTTCCATGATAACACCGATGCTTCCCGTCAATGATCCCGGAGAGGCAACAATGCGGTTGCAGGCGGAGGCAATATAATAGGCCCCAGACGCTCCCACCGTTCCGATGGATGCAATGATCGGCTTGCCCGTCTTCCTCGCCTTCACGACCTCTTCGTAGATATCCTGCGAGGGAACGACGGCTCCTCCGGGGCTGTTGATCCGGAGAAGAATGGCCTTCACTTTGGGATCATGGGCGAGTTCGCGGATTTGCCGGATTGGCTTTCGAGAGGAAAGAATGACTCCAGAAATGCGTACAACCCCAATTTCAGCCCCCCCGACGAGAGGGACCGAGCGGCTAAAAAAGGCCGCACCCCGACCCAGAATAAAAAGAACACCCAGAACTACAACAATAACAAAAAAAACCCTAAAAATCTTCTTAAGAAGCATTCGATGTCCCGACGAAAAAAGAGAGAGAGGGAAGTCGCCCTCCCTCTCCTAGCAACGCACCTTCGCCTTCCCCCCGCGCACCTTCAAGGAGGGTTCGGCGAGGGATTCCGGGACTCAGGAGCTAGGCTCCCTCCTCCGCTCCCTTGACCGACAGGCCAATCTTACGCTCTCCCTTGTCGACCTTCACGATTCGCACCTGAAGGTCTGTTCCGACCGGGAAGAGTTGGTCAAGACGCTCTCCATTGGGAAGATCCACCTCGCTCACGTGGACAAGTCCTTCCACGCCTTCCGCGATCTCCACGAAGAACCCAAAATCCATGACCTTGGTCACCTTGCCCTTCATCGACTGCCCGACCTGGAAACGCTCGGGAATATCAGTCTCCCAAGGATCGGAGGCCATCTGCTTGTAGCCGAGCGAAAGGCGCTGACGCTCCTTTTCGATCTTCAGAACGATGGCTTCGACCTTCTGCCCCTTCTTGAACATCTCAGACGGGTGGCGGACATGGCGAGTCCAGGAAAGGTCGGAGATATGGATCAACCCGTCAATTCCCTCATCGAGGCCGACGAAGACACCAAAGTCGGTGAGGCTCTTCACCTTACCGGAGACAATCGTACCGATCGGATAGCGATCTTCAACGAGATCCCAGGGATTGGGGCCAAGTTGTTTCAGACCGAGAGAAATCTTCCGGTTCTTTTCGTCGATCTTCAGAACCTTGGTCTCGACGGTATCCCCCACAGCCATGATCTTGCTGGGATGCTTCACCTCGTGGTTCCAGCTCATCTCGGTGATATGCATCAGCCCCTCAACTCCCGGCTCGATCTCCAAAAAGGCTCCGTAATCGGTGATGGAAACCACCTTGGCCGGAACCTTCGAACCTTCGGGGTAACGGGAGGCGACAGTGCTCCAGGGATCGCTCTTCAGCTGCTTCAACCCAAGGGAGACACGTCCGGTTTCCTTGTCATGCTTCAACACCATGACATTGATCTTGTCACCAACGGCCATGAGGTTCTGGGGGCTGGAAACCCGACCCCACGACATGTCGGTAATATGAAGAAGCCCATCCACGCCACCAAGATCGATGAAGGCCCCGTAGTCGGTGATGTTCTTGACAATTCCTTCAAGAACCTCTCCCTCCTTGAGCGACTCCATGGTCAGCTTCTTCCGGCGATCACGCCACTCTTCGAGAAGAACGCGGCGGGAGACGATAATGTTTCCCCGCTTCTTGTTCATCTTGATGATCCGGACCTGAATGGCCTGACCCACAAGGCGGTCCATGTCCCGGACCGGACGAAGATCGATCTGGGAGCCGGGGAGGAAGGCCTTGAGTCCAATGTCGACCGTCATGCCGCCCTTGATGCGGCTGATGACCTTTCCTTCGAGGACCTCTCCCTTTTCGGACAAAGCCTCCAGGGAGTCCCACACCTTCATCCTGTCAGCCTTTTCCTTGGAGAGGACGAGGTTGCCCATGGCATCCTCTCTCTCTTCGAGATAGACGCTGATGCGGTCTCCCGCCTTCAGGTTGGAGGCTTCCTCTTCGGAAAACTCGGATTTGGCGATGTGCCCCTCCGACTTGTAGCCGATATCGACGACAACTTCGGTGGGGAGAACGGCGATGACCGTCCCGTCAACTACAGCCCCTTCCTCAAAGTTCTGAAGGGTTTCGGAGTAGAGACGGTCCATCTCGTCGCGACCGAGATTTTCATCCTGGTCCACGACAACTTCTTCTTTAAGATTGTTTTGGTTTGATAGTGACATGCGTGTAGATCCTCCTGTTGCCCGCACCGTTTTCCTACGGTATGGAATCTTTCTATTCTATCGCGAACCCGACCGAAAGAAAAGTCTTTTTCCTCCTTGCGCCTCTACCGGGTTCTGATCCTGCCCAAGAGCCCTCAGGGATTCGTGGTCTGAGGGAGGGAGCCGCCCTTTTTCTGAGCCACCCCGTTTCTCTTCCCCTCATGGTCGATCCGCCTTGCCTGCCCCAATACCCGTTGAGGGTCCCGCAACAGGGAGTGAAGGGTCCGGGCCAGACCGGCGGCAGGATGGCGACGCAGTGCCGAATGAAAATTTTTTTTTGCCTCGGACAACTCCCCCAGGCGATAGTGGACAATGCCCAGATAGGTCAGGATGAGAGGGTTGTCCGGATGGCGTTCCTGTGCTTCGTGGAGATAGATGTGGGCCTCCTGATAGTTGCCCCGGTCGATATCGATCTTCCCCATGAGGGTCCGAAATCCCCCCGGCCAACTGTCCTGGGAGATGATGCGCGAGGCGTAGATATAAGCTGTCCCCGCCTGCCCAAGGGACAATTCGATTCTCGCCAGGTTTAAAAGGAGAACAGGAGAATCTGGATGCATATGAAGAGCGGCCAAGAGAATACCCTCTGCCTCTTTCTTTTTCCCGCTCCGGTCAAGAGCCACGGCCATATTGTTCATGGGAGCCAGATCGTTGGGCGAACGGGCAAGTGCCTCCTTGTCAAGGTGAACGGCCCGGGAAAGATCTCCCGCGAGGAGGGCCTTGTGCGCCTCACGCGAGAGGTCCGGAGAAGAAAGGGCATCAGGGGAGGTGGAACATGCGGCCAAAAGAAAACCCGAGAGCAGAATCGGGGCTGAAGGCAGTAAACCTTTCAGAACTTTCACGAAAGCGCTTTCTCCTGCTAGGATGCTGTTACCCATGACGAGCCCATCTTCAAAAAAAACACCCCCCATATCGCCTTCCGCACCTCCTCGCCCAGGACTGTGGGAGCCGCTTGCCCAAAAGGCCTATCGGCTCCGCATCATTCTCCTGGGACTTCCGTTCCTGCTGGCCATGGTCGAAAACGGGAGACATCCCCTCCCTCTCTGGGCACTGGCTTATGGGATCTTCCATGGACAGCTCCCCCTGTCTCCCCTCGGGAGACGGCTCCTCATGCTCCCCGCTCTGGTCCTCTATGGCGCCGGTTTTTTCATGCGGCTCTCCGCCACGGCGACTTTGGGGGCCAGGGCCGTCTGGCGCGCCTCCTTCGACGACGGAGATTTTCATGAGGAAGGGCTGTTTGGGATCGTTCGCCACCCCATCTATCTCGGATCGGGCCTCATGATTCTCTCCCTGGCCCTTGTCTCATCGCCTCAAGGGGCCGGCCTTCTTATCGGGATCGACATTCCCCTTCTCATTCTCTTTGCCTGGCTCGAAGAACGTCATCTGGCAGTCCTTCACCCCGAGTATAATGGCTATCGGAAACACATTCCTGCCCTGTTCCCCCGAGGAACCTTCCCGATATCATCTCTGAAGGCGGCGATCACGATCCTCCGGAGGGGCGGGGGAAGGGCCCTTCGGTCGGAGGCCGCCAATGCCGCCTTGCTGGGAGGATTTCTTTCCTTCTGGATCACACCGGATCTGCGTTTCTTTTGGGGAAGCGCGGTTCTGGCCCTGGCGGTCGCCATCACCGCGCCCACCTGGGAAACATTCTTTCGAGGATCGCCATGAGACGCCTTGTGACCTTTACCTCCGACTTCGGAACACGGGACTCTTACGTTGCCAGTGTCAAAGTGAGAATTCTGGCCGGAGACCCCCAGACCGAGGTGATCGACGTCACCCATGAGATTCCCCCCTTTTCCCCGGCGTTGGCGCTCCCTCCCCTCATCGACATTATGGCCGTTTCCCCCCCGGGAACACTCCATCTTTGCATCGTGGACCCCGGCGTCGGAAGCTCCCGAAAGGCCCTGGCGGGCGAGGGAAAGGATGCTTTATTCGTCCTTCCCGACAATGGGTTGGCAGCCCTTCTCTGTGCATGGATCGAGGATCTCCGCTTTTACCATCTCGACACCCCGGAGATCTTTGGAGGCAAAGCCACCCCGACCTTTCAAGGGCGGGACCTGTTCGCCCCCGCCGTTGTCGCCCTGACATCGGGGCGATACACCCCCAAGGATTTGGGTCCCCTCATTCCGACCGGCTCACTGACACCCCATGCCGACATCTCTCCGGAGAACCAGCTCCTCGTCTGGAATATCGACCATTTCGGCAATGTTCTCCTTGACTACTTCACCCTCCGCCCCCCCGAGAGTGTGGCATTCGTCCACGAGGGACGCCCCATCCCCTTCGTCCGAAGATATCAGGATGTCTCTCGGGGATCCCTGGGCTGTCTTATCAACAGCTCGGGATGGCTCGAGGTCTTCTGTCGGGAGGGCAATGCCGCAGAGAGGACCGGAATGAGGCTTGGCCATCGTGTGACGGTCAGGGTCGCGGGGGGAGCCGGTCGTCGAATTCTTTCAACCGGTCAGACGACGCCTTAAGGACTCAGTGGTCCTTGCGAAGCTTATAGGGGAAGTTGTCATAGTAATAGTCGGGAGGCAGGTTCTGCAGGAGATCGGGAATCTGGTCGCCATCGATGGCTTCCCATGGCCCCTTGAGATCCTCCGATCGATACCAGTGGTCCTGATAGTACTGGAAGTAGACCCCATCCCGCATATAAAGGGGACGGCTCGAAGTCAGAAATATATAAAGATTCGTCCGGGGCAGAAGAACGGGCGTGGACTGCCCTTCAAAGCGGATGGGGGTCGGCTGATCATCGACGGATATAGCGGCACCTAGTTCATTGCCGGAAGAACATCCGGAGGCGGTGAACATGGCGCCTGCGAGAACAAGGGCAACGCCCGCTCCCTTGACTCCTTCCCGGAACCTGCCTAGAATTGTTTGCGTGGCCACACAGCATCCTTCCTATTTAAAGCCTGTTCTTCTTATTCTCGCCCTTCTCGTTCTTCTGGGGGCGGGTCTTTATATTGCCTCGAGCGAGCTTCCCACCTTCAAGCCACTCGGTCCCTGACCTCCCTTTTTCTTTTTTGTTGCCCGAGTCTCCTGACACCGGGAGCAGATCCCCTCAATATCAAATCGATGCACCGTTTCGGCATAACCCTCTCGTCGCACACGTTCATCGATGGCTGGCTCAAGCGGACAGAAGTCGATGTGGCGAACCTCTCCGCACACGCGACAAACCAAATGGTGATGATGTCCCGCCATGCCCACGATATATCCGTCTTCACCTTCCTCCCGATGCATTCGCTCGAGAACCCCAAGCCGGACAAAGAGATCGATCGTCCGGAAGAGAGTCGCCCGCCCCAGATCAGGGTAACGTGACCCCATCCGTTTTTGAAGATCCGCCACGGAGAAGATCCCGGAAAAATGAACGAGCTCCTCCACAATGGCGGAGCGCTGCGGCGTCAGCCTGACCCCATGGTGAGCAATTGTCCGACGCATTTCGTCAGGCGTATACACGAATCCCCTCCTGAGGTCCCCCGACCATCATTTCGTGCCTCACTGATCCACGAGAAGAAACGAGAACACCTTGAGCGGGCTCTGGGGGTCGAGCAGCTTCTGGATGAAGTCTCCGAGGAATGTGAATTCATTGACAATCTTCGGATTTCCGGGAGCCACGGAAAGGATCAAAAGCGGATCGGTGCACCCGTTGACATAGTTCCCAATCCCGATTCCTTTTTGGCTGTCTACCGCCACCGGAGAGAGCGTGCGCAGAAACCGGTCCAGATCCGGGTGAAAGTAGAAGCGGCGATCGATTCTGTTATTCCAGTCTGTCCCCTTGACCTCGACCGATTGAACGTACCCATTCTCCCGCCCGATGAATCGGACGATCACGTTTCGATAGCGGGAAGGAAGCTTGACCACGCGGTTGTGCTCACAGTGGATGACATAAGGGTGGTCGGCATCCAGGCGAATGGTATAGGGGAGCTCATAGGGGAGGGACTTCTTGTTGTAAAAGGGGTTGATGGCCCTTACGATGATTCCGTTGGGGCTCGCATCCGGGGTCAGTCCTGCCGAATGGAGTGTCGGATGCGGATGGTTGAAGGTACACCCCCCAAGAACTCCCGCCAACAAAATGGCTCGGGACATCGCACCGACGACGGTCGGCCGGCGAACCCGCAGATCAATCTCCATGATTCTCCTCCTCTCGGTGCATTCTCAATATATTCCCTTTCCTCCATCGTCCAGAGAGGCTCTCCACTCTGGCGTAGACGACGGGAACCAGAAACAGCGTGAAGGCCATTGACGACAACAGGCCTCCGATCACAACGAGGGCCATCGACTCCCTGATCCGGCCTCCCGAGCCCAGCCCCACAGCCATGGGCAACATTCCAAAAACCATGGCAAAGGTCGTCATGGAGATGGGACGAAGACGGGTTCGGGCCGAGATGATTGCGGACTCCTGGGGACTCTTTCCGAGCCGCCGCTGACGGTTGGCACAATCCACTAAAAGAATAGCATTCTTTGTCACCAATCCAAACAGAATAATCAGCCCAATGGCCCCCATCATATTGACCGAAATTCCAGAAATCCAGAGTGCCAAGACGGCCCCCACCACCCCGAAGGGAATGGAGACCATGATTACGAGCGGGAGGAGCGAACTCCTGAAAAGGAATGACAGGATCAGAAAGACCCCACTCACAGAGACGACGATCGCAAGCAGGATCTGGCCCTTGGCATCACGAAGGACATCCGCGTTCCCGGCATATCGGAGATGGTAGGAGGGAGGCAAGCTCCGCTTGGCCCATTGGGTCACCTTGTCCATTGTCTCCCCGAGGGACAGGGGGGGCATGAGCTCGGCCGACACGGTCACGGATGGGCTCTGGTCATCACGATTTAGCCGTTCTCCGGAGAGCTCCTGTCCGATGGTGGTCAGGGAAGCAAGAGGAAGAACCCTCCCCGGGGCGACGGGGAAGGGAAGGGCTCCTAGTTTTTTGACGGAGTCAATCTCGGAAGGGTCAAGGATCAGCCTTAAGGGAAGTGGCCCGCCGGGAGATTGAACATCTCCAGCCGCTTCTCCTTCGCTCAGACTCGCCAGCCATCCTGCCAGACGGCCCGGCGAAAGACCAAAGCGAGACATGGCGGCGGGGGTGGGGTGGAGAACGACCTGTCCCACCTCTCCCCCGGAAGAGCTCCGGGCATCCCTGATACCCTTTTGGGTGGAGAGGAAGTTCGCCAGATCGAGACCCAATTTGTCGAGCCGTTGGGAGTCGGGTCCCAAAAGAAAGCATTGGAAGGCCGGTGTCTCTCCGGTGCCGCCCAGCGGTCCCGGCCGGCTCACCGAGCCGGAGAGCTCGCCCATTCCGGCAAGAATCTTCCGAACCTGGTCCATGACCTGGGTGTCCGGGATTGTCCGTTGGGGAGCCTCCCTCAACGTCACATAGAGAAATCCCTCCGATGGCAGGGTTTCCTTCGGTCCCCCCGCCTGGGCCAGAACCAAACGCACGGGAGGAAGCTGTCTCAGTGTGTCTGCCAGCGATCCGAGAAGTCGGTCAGTTTTTTCAAGGCTGGGGGCCCCCTTCACTCGAAGATGGACAAGGAAGACCCCTCGATCCTCTTCCGGAATCAGATTGGAGGGGAGGCGCTCTGCCAGAAAAAGAGATCCGGCCAGAAGAACGAGCGAAAAAAGGATCAGTGCCACAGGCCTTCCCATTGCCCCCACAAGAAGACGCTCATACACATCCCCAAGACGCCTCCCCGTCCGGGCAAGACCGGGAAAAAGTCGAGAGGAGGGGGCGAGGGAGGCTCCCTCTCCCCGTCCGGCCAGAACCGGGGTCACAGTCAACGACACCAGCAGGGAGGCCAGCACCGCAAGCGAGACAGTCCAGCCGAACTCCCGGAAGAACTCTCCGAGAACCCCGTGCATCATGGCCATGGGGGCAAAAACGGCCACGATGGAAAATGTCGTAGCCACAACGGCCCGCGCGATCTCTCCCACCCCCGTCCTCGCCGCCTCGGTCAGGCTCTCCCCCAGCGCCCGATGGCGATTGATGCTCTCCACGACCACAATGGCATCGTCGATGAGGATGCCCACAACCAATGACAGAGCCAGCATCGTCAGTGTGTTCAGGGTAAAGCCAAAGAGGTGGAGGGCGGGAAAGACCGCCAGAATGGACGAAGGAATGGCCACCGCCGCCACGACGGTCTCCCGAATGTTCCCAAGAAAAAAGAGAATGGAAATGACCGCAAGACATCCCCCCAGGGTGAGGGTTTCAAGGAGCTCCCTGTTGTTTTGTCCTATTTCCACAGAACGGTCCATCAAGATCACGAAGCGGGGACTTTCCGAAAGTCCTGCAGAAGAAGGGGTTCGTCCCTGAAGGGAGACAAGGGACGAAAGCCTGGAGCGAATCTGGGAGGAGAGGGTCACGAGGTTGGCACCGGAGCGGGCAAAGACCTTCAGTGCGATCGCCTGACGCCCGTCAAAGCGGAAGACTCCTCCCTGCTCCCGGGGAGCCGTGGACAGGGTTCCAAGCGTTGACAGGGGAACCGTTTTCCCCGAGGGAAGCGGAATCAGGAGCCGTGGGAGCCCCTCTTGGGTCAGGGGCTCCCCCCGGACGCTGAAGGATTCCTGGTTTCCCCCGGATGCCACCGCCCCCGCCGGGTACTCGCGAGAACGGTCCTTAAGCCAGGAGGCCAGGGAATCCAGAGAGCCTCCCACGGAGGCGAGGGACTGTGTCGTCACCCTCAGCTGCATCTCTCTCTGGGGAGGCAGGAGAAGATCGACTCTCCGGAGACCCTTCATGCGAGAGATCGCGGGGAGGATCGAGTTTTCCACGAAGTCCTCTTCCTCCGCCCTTTTCTTAAGAGAGGTGTCGTTGGGAGCGGCCCCTTGTGACGGGACGGGAAAGAGGATCCACAGGAGGGGTTGCCGGGTGGGGTTCTCGCGTTTGATCCTGACGGAGCGCACGGAGGAGGGGAATCGCCCGCGAACGCGATCGACCGCCTTGGTCACTCGGGACAAGGTGTCGCTCTCCAGTTCACTGTCCCTGAAGACAGCCGTCACCACCACCGCCCCCGAGACAATGGTCGAGTGCACGTGCAAAATGCCCGGGAGCGAGGCGACTTCCCCCTCCAGAGGCAAGGCGATGTCGCGGGTGATTCCCCGAGGGGAGTCTCCAGGATCGGTAACCGTCACGCTCACCAACGGAAATTGGACCCGGGGAAAGAGATCGACCCCCATCCGGTGATAGGAAAGGATCCCCACAACGACCACCCCCACAAGCAGGAGCAGGGTGGCCAAAGGATGGGTCAGGGAGAGGTCGGGGAGGGAAAAACCTTTTTTCTTGTCGGGCAAAACTGGTCCTCGGTATTAAGACGAAAAAACAAAAGATATTGTGTGCAAACCATGTTAAGGGTCGACAGGTGATTGAGACTACCTGAATTCACCAGAGGGTGACAAGGGGATCCCGGCGGGCCTATGATGGAGAGATCGAGGGGACGCATCCGTCCCTGGCAATCGATATATCCTGACGGTTTCTTTTTCTGGAGTAAACATGGCCACACCCCCCAGCACACAGAATGCAGCGTCCTCCCGTCTCCCGATCAACCGCCCCCTCCCGAAGGGCCTCTTCCGCAGCCTTTTTCTTGTGGTGGCCTTCGTCGCTCTCGGCACTTTGGGGGGATGCGACTGGTTTCTCTCCTTTCCCAAGGAGGGAACGCGGGCTCCGATCAGCCATAACCCGACCCTGGCGGTGGGCGAGCGCTTCGGAGACATCTGCACGATGAACGTTCCCGACCATCTCCACCGCGAGAGCTTCTCCCATGCGATCTACCACCATCGCCCCATCCTCGTCTTCTTTGGCGCGCCGATCCATTGCACCCCCTGCGTCCACGAGGACAGAGTGGTTCAAGGGCTTCGTGGGACCTACCACCAGGATATGGCCTTCATTCACATTGACGACTATGAAGATTCGGAGCAGGCAACAGTCCGGGAGTGGCGCGTTCACGGAGAGCCCTGGGTGGCCGTCATCGACGGAGAAGGGGTCATCCGCCATGTGATTCCGGGAGATGCCAACTACTACTCGCTCAACCGCATGGTCAAGGAGATCCTGCATTAGCCCTTTCGGCGACGCTCTGAGTCTTTCGGGGGGGACGCCAGAGAGCGGCACTCCTTAAGCCAGCCAAGAACATCCTCCCGGCTCTGGAACTCCCCCGTCCTCTGACGAAAGCGAATGTCGGCCAAGAGGATCTTGCGCTCTTCGGGGCGAATCGACGGATAGCGCAAAAGGACCTCTCCCCCGATCAGGGGGGGGCGGGCACGCTCCTGCAACAGATACTCCCGCCAGAAATCGACCTCCCCCTCGCCACAGTTCAGAAGCGCCTCAACCACCTGTCCGGAGACCATCCGATCTGCCCACCCGAGCCTTTGTCCCCTGTCTGCTCCGGCACTCCTGCGCCACCCCTCATAACCTCGGCCACCGGGCCAGCGAGCCGGGCGAAAGAGCGTCTCCGAGATCGCCCGTTCAAGCTTTGCGCCTACCCCCAAGGAGGCAACTGCCCGGTGGAAGGGCGCACGCTCAAGCCCTGAGAGAAGGGCCAGATAAAACATCTCCCGGCTCGCGCCCTCCCACACCTTTTCCTCCTTGGCGAGCGAGCCCAGGAGCTCCCTGACACTCTCCCAGCGCCGCAGACGTCCAGTGCGCCCCGGAGAAAGGCGCACAAGGGCTTTTTCGGTCAGGGAGGCCAAGAGTCCCGATGAAAAGAGAAGCCGGACACACGCCAAAGGATCGGCTTCCCGAATGAGACGCTCCATCTCGGCGAAGACTCGCGCCGGCCCCACCTCTCGCCAGAGATCGGGCCACTTGAGGGCGTCGCGGAGGCAGTGGCGAAGGGAGGGGGAGGAGGCAAGACGAAGACGACCCGCCAGCCGGGCCCACCGAAAGATTCGGGTGGGATCCTCCCGAAAGGCCTCGGGGCGAATGAGAGAAATCCGACGGAGGGAGAGGTCGTGTTCGCCGCCAAAGGGATCGAGGAGACGGACGAACCTTCTCTTTTCCGGACTCCACTCGAGGTAGAGGGCATTCATGGGAAAATCCCGACGCCGGGCATCCTCGTCAAAGGACCCCGGCAAAACGCGAGGGAGAGCGCCGGGATGGGGATAGCTCTCCCGACGAAACCCCGCCAGGTCGAGACGAAGGAGCTCCCCCTCCCCCTGAAGCTCGATCTTGGCCGTCAGGAAATTTCTCTCCACGTGAGGAGATCCCACGGTCCAAGGGGCCAGGGAGCGACACACCGAGTCTACCCAGGGGAAAAAATCGCGGTCGACCACGAGATCCAACTCTTTGTCGTCGGAGGGGAGCCCGGATCCTTCCATCATGGACAGGAGTCGATCCCGGCTCCATCCGCCCACGGCGTAGACTGTTCCTCCGGAGGGTCGGGGAAGGCGCTCGAGGATTCCTTGCCATCGCGCACCCGCCTGAATGCCGATCGACCGTCCATGCTCCACGAGATCTCCTCCCCTGCGCCGCAAGCAAGCCGGTTATGCTACCATAGGGCCACCGGCCACTGACCACAAAACGACCATTGAGACCGACTCAGGAAGGACGTCATGAGCTCCCTCCCCGACACCGCCGCCATCGGCAGCCTGATCCGACAGCGTCTTTATTCCGAAGCCCTCCAGCGACTCGAACGGGAGGCTCCGGAGCGAGGACAGGACAGCGCCGTCGAAACCCTGCGGGGAATGGCCCAGGAGGGAGAGGGTCACCTTGCCCAGGCAGAGGAGTCCTACTGGAAGGCGATCGCCTCGGAAAAAAACCGGAGTCCTCTCCCCTTCCTTCTCCTGGGCCTTCTCAAGGACCGAACCGACGAGCGGCAGAAGGCTCTCTGGGTCCTCGAGGAAGGTCTCCGCCTCTATCCGGAGGACCCCGACCTCCAACGAGAGGCCGGAATCCTCAACGGGCTCGAGGGACGATGGCCCCGGGCCCTCCCCCTTATTCTCGACGCCCACCGCCGGGCTCCCCGCGCCCCTGAAAACATCCTGGCCCTCGCCTCGACCGTGGACACCCTCGAGATTATCGAACTCTTCGCCCCCGTGGCCCGGAGCCTTGAAGACCTGATCGCCACCAACCCCGACAACCCCGACATTCAGGACTGGTACGGCAGGGGGCTTGAGCGGATCGAAAAATCGTCCCAAGCCCTAAAGTTTTTCAGGAAGCAGCTCCGAAAATCCCCCCGAAATCTCCGACTTCTCCGGCATGTGGCCCGGCTTGCCACGAATGTGAACGAGTTTGGACGGGCCCTCGACACCTATCGGCTCCTGATGGAAGAGGAGGGCGAGACGCTCGAACTTTGCCTTCTCATGGCCGAGACCCACAAGATGGCCGGAAAGCCCCTGGCGGCCCTTCCCTTCGTCCGCCGGGCACTCGCCCTTGCCCCCGACAGTCCGGACGCCCGGCTCCTGCTTGGACTTCTCCAGGTCGACATCGGGGATCCGGAAAAAGCCAGCGAGGCCCTTTCCGACATCGACTCCGCCTCGGCGCACTACCAGCTCGGTGAGCTCTGGCTCCGAAAAAAACGCCCGGAAAAGGCCGCCGTGGCCTTTCTCCGGGGCTTCGGCATTCGCCCGGACCCGTATTACATTCCGGAGCTCCTCAAGCTTCTGCTCCGGTTCGAGGAGACATTTACCTTCCTTGAAACTCTGGCCTTTACCCGCATTCTGTTCCCCGAGACCTCCCTCTCCGGCCGCCTCCTCCGTCAGGTCGCCGACCAGATCCGTGACGAGGGACTTCCCGAGGATGACGCCCATCGGCTCGCCACAGTCGGCCTGGCCCGGGCCTTCCTCCCTCCGGAGGACCGGAAGGAGGCCTATTCCCTTCTGGAACAGGCGGTGACCGTCGATCCGTTAAGCGAAGTCCCCTATTGGGTCCTGGCGATGATCGACGAAGACCGGAAAGACTATCGCAGTGCCCTCCGATGGTATGACCGGATTCTTTCCGCCTCCCGGGAGCCGGTCACACTCCTTCACAGGGTGGCCGAAAACCGCCACAACATCGACCCTTCCACCGACCTTCTCTCTCTGGGAGAAAGATTTTCCTCGATCTACGGGCCCCGGCCAGGCTTCTACAGAGTCCTTTTCCAGGTGGCGAACCGATCGGCCGACAAGGAGATGGCCCAGAAGATCCTGGAATCGGGAATGAGCGCCCATCCTCGGGATCCGACGCTCTTTTCCCTTTACCGCACCCTTGAGCCGGAGCGGTGGCGTCGAATGATTACCTAGCGGTCTCGAGACCCTCCACCCCTCCGGCGAGGTCAAGCACCACCCCTTCCCGCAGGCCGTAGGAGGAGACCGTCAGCTCCGACTGCCGCAGAAAGGCCAGAAGACAAAGGAGAATGAAGGTTCCGGAGAGGATGATATCCTCCCTTCCCCGTTCAAGCCCCGGGAAGGAGAGCCTCTCCCGGGAGGGCACCGCCCGGAGTCTTTTGAAAAGGTCGTCGATTTCCCTCTGGGTCAGCCTCTGACCATGCACCTTGGCCGGATCGTAGATGGCCATCTCCCGGATCAGTGCCAGGATCGTCGTCACGGAGCCCGCCGTCCCTACAAGCCGTGCCCCGGAGGCCAGGTAGGGGGCAATGACGCCCACCGAATCCCGAAAGCGCTCCTCGAGGTATCTCCGAACCTGGGAGAATTCTCCCTCGAGCGGGGGATCATTCCGGAACCACCCCTCCGTCAGCGTGACCACTCCGACCTCCACGGAAAAGGCCTTCCAGAAGCTCTGGGAGCTCTCCCCGACAATCAGCTCGCTGGATCCGCCCCCGATGTCCACGACCAGGAACGGTCCCCGGACACCGGAGAGTCCGAGGAGGGCTCCCCGATAGGTCAGGGCCGCCTCCTCCTCTCCCGGGATCACCCGAACGCGAACTCCGGCGTCATGGAAAAATCGCTCGAGAACCTCTTCGCGATTGCTGGCCTGCCGCAGCGCCGAGGTCCCCACATACGCGACGAGATCCGGAGAGTAGGAGCGGATTCGCTCGGAAAATTCCGTCAGGACGGAGGAGGTCCGCTCCACAGCCCCCCGGGCAATGGTCCGGGTGGCGGCAATTCCCTCTCCGAGACGGGTGATCCGACCATCCTGGTAAAGGACCCTCTCGATCTCCCTCCCGGTCGCCTCGGCCACCATCAAGCGCACAGAGTTGGTCCCGATGTCGACAACCGCGACTTTCTTTCGTTCCTTCACCCCTTCTCCTTCCGCTTGAGATGCCGTCGACCCTCTCCTTTGGCCTTCGCCTCCGCCAAGCGCCGCTCCTCCTCAAGTCGCCAGATCTCGGTCCTCATCAGGTCAAAAAGGACAAGATCCCCCTCGTCGAGGGGTTCCGGCTGGAGACGGGCATAGAGAAACTCCCCCAAGTCCCGATGGACCTTCTCGATCTCGAGGTCGAGGAGGCGCATCCTGATCCCCCCCCGGAGGCGATGGTCCAAGCGCAAGAGATCCGCCCCCGAGCGAAGAAGCGACAGGGTCGCCTTCCGAATTCCCCGGGAGAGACCTCGGGAGTATTGCTGGCCTTTGGGGCCGGCTATCGGATCGAGAGCCATACATCCACCTCCCGGTAGCGAAGACGCAGAAACTCCTCCAGCCCCGACTGCTCCCACGCCGCATCCATCCGCCCTTCCGCCCCCTCCACATAGGCCGAGGCCAGATGGCGAGAGCGGGCAAGCACCTCTGCATCCCTTACAAGATCGGCCACCACGAACATCGGCAACCCCGACTGCTTCACTCCCATGAACTCCCCGGGGCCCCTGAGACGAAGATCCTCCTCCGCCACATGGAAACCATCCGAATACTCCTCGAGGACCTTGAGCCGCCTTCGCCCCTCCTCCCCCATCCCCTCCCCCGGGACCAGATAAAACGTTCCCGGAAGACCTCCCCGGCCGATTCGGCCCCGGAGCTGGTGGAGCTGGGCCAACCCGAAACGTTCGGCGTTTTCCACCACCATGACCGAGGCCCGGGGGATATCCACCCCCACCTCGATCACCGTCGTCGAGACCAGAATGGCAATCTCCCCCCTTCGGAAGCCCTCCATGACCGATTCCTTTTCCTCGCCCGCCATTCGTCCGGTCAGGAGCCCCACACGAACCCCGGGGAAGAAGGCCGACAGGAAGGCATGGACATCCAGGGCATTTTTGGCGTCGACCTTCTCCGACTCCTCGATCAGGGGCAACACCACGAACACCTGCTCCGCACGCTCGAGGACCGGCGAGATCTTCTTTTTCCAGAAGCCTTCGTCGGCCTTGGACACAATGCGGGTCTCGACGGGCTGACGCCCCGGAGGAAGCTCGTCAAGGAGGGAAATCTCGAGATCTCCGTAATAGGAGAGGGCGAGAGATCTCGGGATGGGGGTGGCCGTCATGACAAGGATATCGGGATTCGGCCCCTTTGACCACAGCGCCTTTCTCTGGGCCACCCCGAACTTGTGCTGCTCGTCGATCACCACCAGACCCAGATTGGAAAAGACAACCCCCTCTTCGAGAATGGCATGGGTCCCCACCACAACCCGATGGGCTCCCTCGGCAATGCCGGCAAGGAGACGTCGCCGATCGAGCCCTTTCACCGAAGCGGACAGCAGAACAGGAGCCTCATCCGGCAGAAGCCCGGCAAGGGTTCTGGCATGCTGCTGGGCAAGGATCTCCGTCGGGGCGAGGAAGGCGGTCTGGCAGCCGCCTCGAAGGGCCTGCTGCATGGCAAAGGCCGCCACCAGCGTCTTCCCCGATCCCACATCCCCGAGGAGAAATCGGTTCATGGGGTGGGGCCGGCCGAAATCCTGGGCAATCTCTCCACAGCTCCGGCGCTGGGCAGCGGTCATCACAAAGGGGCTCCGCCGCTCAAAATCCGAGAGGGACTCCTCCGGGGAAGCTCCCGGGGACCACAGGCGTCCGGAGCGGTGGACCCCCTGTCGCCTGAGCATCATGAGGTACTCCAGGAGGAAAAACTCTTCGAAGACGATCCGATCCAGCGGAGGATACCCTGGCCGAAGAAGCTCCTCCATGGGGCGATCGGTCTCCCGGGGAAAGTGCATCTCCACGATCGCCGGGAACCAGCCCATCAGGTTCGCCTCCCGGCGCACCGACTCGGGGAGCGGATCAAAGGACTCCCCCCAAAGGGAACGCAGAACATCCCCGACGATACGGCGAAAGACTCCGGTGGTGAGGCCTGCCTCCTCGCGGTAGACCGGGACAATCCGGCCGATGTGGTAAGAGCGCCGGAGACCCTGGTCGGGGTCGACGACCTCCACCACGGGAGAACGAAGCACAAGGCATCGGGAGTAAGCGGAGTACTCCACCTTCCCGAAGAAAAAGGCTTGCGAGCCTTCCGGAAGGTGCTTGAGAAGATATTCCTGACCGAACCAGACCACGGAGATCTCCCCCGAGTGGTCGAAGATCGTCGCCTCGACGAGGGGAGCCTTGAGTTTGGGAACCGCCTTTTTGCGGATGGAGCGCACCGTCGCCACGAATCCCTGCTCGGTCCCCTCCTCGAGGTCGGCAATCACCCGCCGAATGCGACGGTCCTCGTACCGAAAGGGAAAACAATAAAGAAGATCGAGCACGGTGGAGAGTCCCCGCCTCTCGAGGCGGGCATGGCGCCGGGGACCGATCGAGGGAAAGCTCGAGAGGGGGGCGGTCAGTTTCAGTCGGGGGAATGGAGGAGCAGTCACAACGTTTTCTCTCTCTTTGGACAGAATTCTCCCAGAAAAGGAGGCGGGCCTTGTTGCCCTCGAAACTCCTTCGGAGTCAGGGTCTCGCCTCATTCACGAAGGAAAGGCCTCATGGATCAGACATCCATCATACGCAAGAAGCCGGGAAAATGGCACCCCCGGACTCTTCCGAAGCCCGAAAAGGCCTTGCAAAAGAGTCCTGGATCGTTCCCTGCCATGAGGAAAACGATGGTTGACAGTGCCTCCGGGTCCTCGACGGGGATCCGAAGCGGACAAAGGGGGATTGCAACCTGCACAGGGATTGGATTAGAATTTAAAGAATTTTTCGATCGAACGACTTACACGGGAGCTTATCATGGCAGCCAACTGTTTCGTATGCGGGAAGACCAAGGTGGTCGGGAATCAAATCAGCCACTCTCACCGCGTCAGCAAGCGGGTCTTCAAGCCCAATCTTCAGACCGTCCACGCCCTTGTGGAGGGACAGCCCCGCCGCATTCGGGTCTGCACCCGTTGCATCCGGAGCGGGAAGGTCCAGAAAGCCATCTGATCTCCTGATCAAGGGGTATCGACGGTCTATTGCCTCGTCTTGGGCCGAAGTCCGGCACCAAAGTCAGGAACAGAGGTCCGGGATACGGAGTCCCTTCTCCGTTTCCGGACCTTTTTTATTGTCTTCTTCCCCGACCCAATCTCTCCCTGACTCTCCCCACACCCTACCGAGGCATCTCCCCCACATAGGCCACCACATCGACTTCGAGATTTGCGCCCTTGGGAAGTTCCTTGACTCCGACGGTCACGCGGGCCGGATAGGGGGGAGAAAAGAAGTTGGCACACGCCTCATTCACCATCTGAAAGGTGCCCATATCCGTGAGGTAGAGGGTCACCTTGACAACCTGAGACGGAGCCACCCCCGCCAGGGCAAGCATCTCTCCCAGGCGGGAGAAGATGAGCCGGGCCTCTTCCCTCACTCCTCCTGAGACGATCGTTCCATTGTCGAGGAGGGCAATCTGGCCGGAGAGGTAGAGCCATCCCCCGGCCAAAACTCCGGGGCTATAGGGACCCACTGGAGGCGGGGCCCCGGGCGGCGACCCGATCGCGACGAGCCCTGCCGGCGAAACCGGACCCCGGCCGGTCCCCGAATCAGAAGGCATGGAGCGTGAGCCCCAGGGAGGCCCCGATGAAGGCGTAGTAAAGGGTCGCAATTCGGGGGCTCCGGTTGATCCGGCAGGCCACCGTCCCGCACCCGTTTCGGGTCAGAATCGCGCTCACGAGAAAGCCAAAGGCTCCCCCGGCCACTCCCCCCACCACCATCGCTTTGTAGTCCATCGATTCCTCGCTCTGAGAGATGACCCAGCCTCTCCGGTCGAAGTGCCCGGAGCCTTTCATGCGGTGCTATACTGATTATAGGAACAAGAGAGAGAGGCTGACAACAGCCATTCTTCGCCACCTTCTTCAAGGAGAATGTCCCCATGGCCAAGGTCCGGCTTGTCTATGCCAGCTGGTGCCCCAGCTGCCCTGCCGCCAAGAGTTTCTGGACCCGTCTCCGCCAGGAGATCCCGTTCAGTTACGAAGAGATCGACATCGACACCCCCCGAGGGAAAGAGCTCGCCGAGCGCTTCAACATTCGCTCCGTTCCCACCACTCTTGTGGGCGATCGCCCCTATTTCGTCGGGGTCCCGGAGCGGCAGAGGGCGATCTCACTGCTCAAGTCGGCCCGTTAACGGGACCGCTCCCCCACCCCCTCCCTGCCCCTTTTCTTGGGGCTACCGCCCAAGGGTCAAACCGAAAGCCATCCTCGGATCCAACAAAAAAAGGCCCCATGAGGGGCCTTTTTTCCTGTATCGACTTTGTAATCCTCTAGGGGTTTTTGGTGGGATCAGGCCACCCCATGCGCCCAAGGGAGGAGATGTACATGGCAAGGTCGTGTTGCTGTTGGGGCGTGAGGTAGGTGAAGTCCGGCATGATGGAATCAGGAAAGTGCGCCTTGGAGTTCACGAACTGAACCTTGAGCCAATGCTCGGAGTGGCCCACGAGCCCCTCTTCCGAGAGATCGGGTCCGATCTTTCCCCCTTTGCCAAAGAGAGTATGGCATCCCATGCACCCTGCCGTATTGAAAACCGTTTGCCCACGAAGCATCGCCGCACGGTCCACATCCACAAGCTTCTTGTAGCCATTTTCGGCCATGAGGGAGAAGACCAGCATCGCGGTAAGCACAAAGAGGGTGGAGAGAACCGCGAAGGGCCGCCGGAAGGGCGAGCGCACCGGCTTCTTGTCCAGAAAGGGAAGAAAGACTAGAACAATGGCGATCAGAACGGGAAGCCCCACCACCCCGACAATTTCCGGCCGAATGAGCTTGAGAAGCTCGAAGATCCAATCGAAATACCAGGCCGGGGTCGGGCTGTAGGCGGCATTGGAGGGGTTGGCCACAGATTCAAGTCCCGGCGGACGGAGAAGTGCCAGCGCCAGGATGAAGATGAAGACCCCGATCATCCCAAAGGCATCCATCAGAACCTGACGGGGATAGAAGGTGTCCTTTGTCGCCTCAAGCTTTTCAGGGGTCCCCGAAAAGGGGCCCGCGGGACCGACGCGTCGAAAAATGACCATGTGCAGCATGACAAAAAGGATGAAGAGGGTGGGAAGGATCATCGTATGCAGGGTGAAAAAGTGGGAGAGGGTCAAGGCCCCTAAGCCCACACCGCCCCGGATGGCATCCTTGATGGCCTCGCCCACAAAGGGGACCAGGCCGATCATGTTGGTTCCCACAATGGTCCCCCAATAGGCCCGCTCATCCCAGGGCAAAAGATACCCCGAAAAGGAGGCCGTCATGGTCAGGGCAAGAAGAACGACACCGACGAGCCACATGATCTCGCGGGGACGTTTGTAGGCCCCCCAAATAAAGACCTGCAGGAGGTGGATCCCTACGGCAATAACCATGATCGAGGAGCCCCAGTAATGGATTCCCCGGATCAAGCGTCCCACGCCCACCCCATTATAGGTGAGGTGGTCGATGTAGTTGACGCTATCCCAGGCGTGATCGGGGGTGCCTCCATAGTAGAACGCCAGCATCATCCCGGTCACAAACTGGAGAATCAGAACAAAAAACACCATGGAGCCAGGGATATAGGCCCAACGCGACCCCCCCGGCATTGGCTCGTTCAAAAGAAAGCTCATCATGCTGGAGATTCTGATGCGCTCATCGAGGTAGGCGTAAATTTTGTGTCCCATTTTTTATCCCTTCCTGTCAGGCCAGACGTTTTTTAGCCGCGATGCCAATGGCGAATTGCTCGTAAATGACGGAGATCGAGCCATCGGGGGCGATGCGAACAGGGAGCTGGTCCATCGGACGGGGGGCAGGACCTCCCACGCACTTCCCGTTCATCTGATATATGGAGTGGTGGCAGGGGCAGATAAAGAGCTTCTGACCCTTGTGCCACTGCGGCTCGCATCCCAGATGGGGACACACGGGAGAAAGGACGGTCAGGCGCGGGTCTGAGTCGGCCAGCTCGACGGGAGAATCAAGTCCCAGAACTTTGTCCTCCGGATCGGAGAGGGGGTCGGAGGGGCCCAAATGGCGAATGAGCCAGACCGACCGCTCTTCCGGAACACGCATCCAGCCGCTCACCGAGAAGGCACGAAAGGAATGGGACACCGGCTCGTCCAGGGGCAGATCCTGCAGCTTGACCCCAAGGTCTCGCCAGGAATCCTTCATCGGAGTCGTGGCGGCGGCCATGATATAGCCTCCAATGGGCACCATCAGGGAGACACCGATCGCCGTTGCCAAAATTGCCACCGATCTCCCCATGAAGGCCCGGCGGGTCATGGCCTCTTCCTCTCCCTGCTCCCGGACGTCCAGCGGCTTGATCGTCACGAGGGCTCCCAGCTCGATGTGGTGGCCGGGAGGAAAGAACCAGGGGGGAACTTCCTCGTACTGGGTCGGGTCAAAGACCGGGAATCCATGCAAGTCGTCCGGCGTGACATTCGTCCGAACCTCCGTCGATGTGACCTCCATGACTCGCTCAAGCGGCACAATATGCATGGAGTCAAGGGAGCGGACGACCAGGGCGGTGACCTGATGGCGAGACTCCATCAATAGAACCTTTTCAAGACGCCCCAGAGATTCGCCCCGTACGCCCATCACGGGGATGCCGACTCGGTAGGTGACTTCTTTGTCCATGGAACTCTCCTTCATAGGGAAGGGTTGAGGGGACGGGCCAGATGACCGGCCCATTCCCGGATTGCTCAGAACATCCCCATCTGACGATAACCCAGATCCACAAAAAGAACTTCGCCCGTCACGGCTCTCATCAGGGGGGAGAGAAGGGCCACTGTGGCATCGGCCACCTCCTCCGACGTGAGATCCTGTCCCTTCAGGGGAGCCCGGTCGGCCACGGCCTTCTGCATATCGACAAAGCCCTTGATGGCCCGACCCGAAGCGGTCTTGATGGGGCCCGCACTCACGGCATTGACCCGGATTCCCCGGGCGCCGAGATCGTGGGCCAGATAGCGCACCGAGGCTTCGAGAGAGGCCTTGGCGGCTCCCATGACATTGTAATGGGGCACGATCCGCTCGGACCCCAGGTAGGTCATGGCCACGATGGAGGCCTGGGGATTAAAGAGGGGAAGAAAGGCCCGGCACAGGGCAACAAGCGAGAAGGCGCTTATTTCCTGGGCCAGAATGAAGCCCTCCCGGCTGGTGTCGAGAAAGGCCCCATCGAGCTCCTCCCTCTTGGCAAAGGCAATGCTGTGGACAAGGCCGTCGAGCTTGAGGTTTTCTGAAGAGAGCCTCTCCGCCACCGCGGCGATTTCCCCATCGTTTTTCACATCGAGAGAGAGCAGCAGGGGGGCTGGACCGGAGACAGGAAGCTCCGCAAGCAGCTTTTCCAGGGTCGATCGCTGGGACTCTCCCTGGTAGGTGAAGGTAACGCGCCCTCCGGACTTGACGATGGACTGCGCCACGGCCCAGGCAATGGACCATCGGTTGGCAACCCCTGTGACGAGAATATGACGGGAGGCAAGTAGTGATGAGGCCGGGGCGAGCGAGTCGGTCATGAATGGGTCCTTGGTCTGGAGGTGGATGGAGTGGCGCCAGGCAAAAGAGTTGTCGGATTTGCAGGAGACAGGGATTTCCGGACAGGAGACAGGGACGGCCCCCCGAAAGCGGAGAGGGGGTAGCCCAAAAGCCATGTCCTGTCCTTGTCCGGATCATCCATCACAAGAAAAAGAGTAGGCCATTTTTCAAAATAATACAAGCGGACAGGGAGATAGGACACACGAAACGAAGAAATCTCCGAAAAATCGCGAAGATGGTAAAGATTCAGGATTTTGCATTTTCGGAAGGCAACAAGCAAACGATCCTCTCCCGGGAGGAGCACCATGTCCTGGACGCCCCGGGAGAGGCGGCCCCGCAACGGGAGACGGGCGGTCTCCTCGCCATTGGCTCCAGCCACCAGGAGAGCGTTCCTGCACCCCACCACAAATCCCCCCGAAGGCAGGGGAAGAACCCGGGAGGGCTCGCGACAGGAGTCGAGATCGAAGACCCTGCGATGCTCGAGGCTTTTCGGGTCCAGGTCGGCCACCTGCTCGCCTCGTGTAAGCGGGAGCCAGAGATCCCCCTTGGGGTCTGTGGAAATCAAAGGAAAAATATCGCCCATCGCGGTCCATCGATCCGGATGGTCGGAATCCGGATTCAGATGGTAGAGGATGTGAACGGCCCGGGCGGTCAGGTATAGCTGTCCATGGGCATTTCTGACAATCTGTCCGGGATTGAGGCCCACGGTGAGGGAGAGCGGCGGGCCCGCGGCAACCGGAAGAACCCACAGGCTGCGGCTGGAGCCGAGGGAGATCAGGATGCGCTGGCCCTGAGACCCCACATTGAGATCCTCGGGATGGGGGATGCCGGACAACCTGAGCTTCCCTTGGCCCGTTTTCGGATCAACCTGAACGAGGGAACCGGTGCGTTTTGAAAGAACAAAGAGCCGCGGCGGATTCCCGCCGCTGGCCAAGGTCAGCCGCCCCTGAAGGTAGGTGGAAGAAAACAGGGGGGAGGGGAGCTCTTCCGCTTTCAGCAATGGGGGAAAAAGAAAAAAAAATACCCCCGCGAAGAAGACGGCATGAGAAGAACGAAGAAAGGCAAGACAACGGACGAGGGTGATCAGACAACTCCCAGCGAGAGAAATTTTCCCCCGCCTTTTCTCTTGTTCCAGCGAACCGTCAGCCCCATCATCGACTCCACGATCTCCGGAACGTAGTTTTCCATGAAGCTGGCCACATACTCATCCACAAGAGGAAACTTTGTGCTCCCCTTTCCGGTGGAAGAAATCCCCTCCAGTTCAGCCATGAGGGTTCCCTCCCTCCAGATCGGGGTCACCTCCAGGGCCTTGCGAGTCTCTTTCCCCTTCGGACCGGAGTCCTTCTTCCCGGATCCCGGTGACTCCTCGAGGAGCTCGGAGAGAAAGGCCCCCATCTCGATGGTGACCCCCATGGGCAGGAGAATCGACCAGGGAACAAGGGAGACCTGCCCGCCCCCTCTCTCCTCGTCGTCTCCGTCGAAGGGGGCAGAGAGGTCAAAGATCTGGCCCACCAGCGCCCCCATGGACTCTCCCAGGGAGGAAGAAAAGCGGCGGTCGATAAAATCGCCCCACTCTTCGTCGGGGGGAACGGTCCGGACAAGGGCCACAATGGCGCCCCGCCCGTTGTCGAGGGTTTTTCCGAAGAACTTCCGGAGGGGGTCATTGGGGGCAAGAAGACTCTCCGCCGGCTGGTCCCAGTCTCCCAGAGGCATATCCCCGTTCATGACCGGAATCCGGTCCAACGTCCCCGAGGAGTCCATCGAGAAGCCGAAGTTCACACGTTCATCGACGAATCCGCGCCTAGAATCATACGAAAAAGTATAAAGATCTGCAAACGACAGGATGCGGGGATGGAGAAAGACCTCGGCCCCCTTCCCCTCCGGAGAAAGAATCGTCTCGATGAGGCGGGCAAGAGGTGCCAGCGCCTCAAGGGTCATGCGGGGCGGGAGAGGCCGGTCCAGATCGAGAAGGATGCCCAGGCCAAAGACAGACTGATCTTCATCGTTGTCCATTCCTTCCTCCATCTCGAGATCGAACCTGTCATGAGAGATCTCCAGGTAGTTCCGGATCAGGAGCGACCAGGAGGGCGTCATGGAGGGGAGTTCGGTCAGCGAGGCGAGTTCGCCCTCCTCCGCCAGAAGATCGAGGAGGTCTGAAAGATCGTTGATCTTTCCTTCATCGGCGAGGACCTGATCGGGGGATCCCGATCCGAGAATGGCCTCCAGCCGTTCCAATGGATTCTCGTCGCCGCCAATCCCTATCGGTTCGTCATGGATCACTGTTCACCTTTCGGCTCATGGGTTTCGGTCACTGTTTCTCCCCTTTGTTGGTCCAGCCGCCTCTTCCAGGAAAAGAGGGGCATGGAAAAGTCACGATCGGGGGGGAGGGTGCGATCCTTCGGAAGGACGGTTTTTTTGGCGCCTCCCTCCCAGAATCCCAGGATCTCGGAGGCCCGCCCCACCACCTCCTGCGGAAGTCCGGCCAGCTTTGCCACCTCAATGCCGTAGGACTGCTCGGCCCTTCCGTCGACAATGCGATGCTCGAAGACGGGCATGCCGTTCCGGATCGAGACCCTGACGGTCTGGTTCCGAACCCGCTCCCGGCGCCGTGCCAATTCGGAGAGCTCATGGTAATGGGTGGCAAAAAGAGTCCGGCTCTGAATCCTGTCGTGAATGAATTCGCTCACAGCCCAGGCAATCGCCATCCCATCATAGGTGGCCGTCCCCCGACCCACCTCATCGAGCAGCACGAGGCTTCGGCGTGTGGCTGAGCCCAGGATTCTGGCCACCTCCTGCATTTCGACCATGAAGGTCGACGCCCCCTCGAGAATGTTGTCCTGGGCCCCGACCCGGGCAATGATCCGGTCAGTGGGAGGAATCCTCGCCTGGTCCGCCGGGACAGGAGCTCCGGCATGGGCCATCAGGACGATCAGGGCGATCTGTCTCATGTAGGTCGACTTGCCGGCCATGTTGGGCCCCGTGAGGACAATGAACTCCCCCTCCACGAGGTCGGTATCGTTGGGCATGAAGGGGAGAGGGGCCATACGGGCTTCGAGGACAGGATGGCGGCCGTTCCGGATCGTGAGAGGATCCTCCTCCGACACGAATTCGGGAAGAACATAGCGCAACTTTCTCCCCGCCTCGAAGAAGGAGAGAAGAACATCGACCCGAGCCACAAAGTCGGACAAAAGATGGATGGTGTCGCGCTGCGAGAGAACTGTCCGGGCAAGGTCTCCCAGGATCTCCGCCTCGCGGGCCAGAACCCGGGAGCGGGCCTCCCGAAGGCTCCCCTCGAAGGAGACAAGCTCAGGCAAGGTGAATCGCTCCGAGTTCGTCAGCGTCTGCTTTCGGAGATAGTCTCCCGGCATCTTCTGGGCCTGCCCCCGGGAGACCTCGATGTAGTAGCCGGCCACCTGGTTGTAGCGGATCCGGAGCGTCTCCACTCCGGTCCGGCCGCGCTCCCGCTCTTCAAGAGAGGCGATGAAGCGGTCGCCCTCGGACTCGATCCGTCGATAGCCCGAGAGAACTTCGTCAAAGTCGTCGCGAATGATGGGGCCCTCGCCGACCATGGAAGGGGGGTCATCCACAATGGCCCGAACCAGAAGCTCCCGGAGGGGAGCCCCCTCGCTCCTCAACGCAAACTCCCGGTCGAAGCCGGGAAAGAGCTCCTGAAGCCCGTCCACATCCAGAAGGTCCAGGGCGGAGGAAAAGGAGCGGCGAAACTCGGGAAGATCCCGGTGAAGGCGATTGCCCATGGCGATCCGGGAAAGGATGCGTTCAAGATCGCCCACCCCCCCCAGAACCGCATCCACGCGATCCGAAAGGCGGGGACGACGATCGAGGCCCTCGATCACCCGGTGTTTCGAACGGATCTCCTCTTCATCGATATCGGGAGACAAGAGCCATGACCGCAGCATCCGGCTCCCCGGGGGGGTCCGGCAGCGGTCGAGGAGGGAGACGAGGCTGGCAGCCTTTCCCCTCTCCTGCCCCATCCCCTCTCTGGGCAGAATGTCGAGGTGGCGGATGGTCCAACGATCGAGGGCCAGCGATCTTCCTCCCCCCTCGAGAACCACCCCGCGCAGGTGGCCGAGAACGGTCTTTTCATAGTCCGACAGAAAACCGAAGAGCAGTCTGACCGCCTCCCGGGAGACCTCCGGCAGATCCGGAAGGCGATAGGCGGGAGGCAGGGATCCCGACAGGTCCGGAGGAGCCAGCCGGGCATGGACCAGCGAGGGGATCCCCGGGAACTCGGCGGCCACATCGGCCGCCTCCACGATCAGCTGGCGAACCTCCTTGCGACCCAAAAAGTCCAGAAGAAGGTCCCGATCCGAAGGATCTTCGGGGGCCCAGACGGCCATTCGGCCACTGGTCAGATCGAGAACCGCCGCACCCCATGCGGCGCCTCGCCGCACGATGGCGGCTCCGTTCTGGGGCGCCCCCTCCTCCCGGGAAGGATCTTCCAGCAAGGTAAATCGCGTGACCGTCCTTACGATCTTTCGGGGGAACAGGCCTGAGGGATCCGCCTCCTGGGTGGCCTGTTCGGCGATGGCGACGGAATAGCCGGCATGAATGAGCTTCGGGAGGTACATGTCCAGGCTTTTTGCAGGAATGCCGCACATGGGGAGAGGGTCGGGACGGCTCTTGTCGCGGCTGGTGAGGGTGACGCCGAGAAGGCGGGAGGCCAGCTCGGCCTGCTCCCCAAAGAGCTCGAAAAAATCGCCCAGGCGAAAAAATAGGATGGCCTCGCCCGCCTCCTTGCGAAGCCCCAGGTACTGACGGAAAAGCGGGGTATCCGGATAGGTGAAGGGAGAAGGCCCCTTCTCTGGCGCTCCGCTTTCAGTGGCCGTCATGGCCACCGTCTGAATGGCCGCCTCCGCGGCCGGGAGACGAGGTCTTCTTTGCCTTGACCCGGGTGAAGAGGCGGGAGAGTCCTCCTCCGAGGTAGCACAAAAGGATCCCCAAGAGAAAGGATCCCAGGATCACGACACCCACGGAAAACGGCCCGACCTGACCCGAACCTGGCACCACGATCATGACATGCTGCTGGTCGTTTTCCATCATGAAGATCCACCCCAGAACTCCCAGAACAATCAGAAATGCGAGATTCATCCCCTCTCCCTCCCGAGCCATCCCATCACCTGCTGCAGATCCGACCAGACCTGCGCCTTTGCCGCCGGATTCCGAAGGAGATAGGCCGGATGGTAGGTCGGCATCACCCGAATCCCCGGAAACGCCTCTAGGGTTGTCTCCCGGCCCCGAAGACGGGAGATTCCCTCCGTTCTCGAAAGAAGGGAGACCGCGGCGGTCTGCCCCAGAAGCACGATCGCTTTTGGAGAAATCGTTGAAATCTGCTCTTTCAGATAGGGAAGACAGGCCGCCCGTTCGCTCTCCTCGGGAACGCGGTTGCCCGGAGGCCGGCATTTGACGACATTGGCGATATAGACCTCCTCCCGGCGATACCCCATGGCCAGGATCATCCGGGTCAGCAATTCTCCCGCCCGCCCCACGAAGGGTCGGCCCGAGGCATCTTCGTCGGCGCCGGGACCCTCCCCCACAAACATAAGCTCAGCCGTCGGATTCCCCTCGCCAAACACCGCATGGGTCCGGGTCGAAGAGAGTGCGCACAGCCGGCACTCCGAGACCGCAGCCCCCAAAGCTTCCAGCGACCCGACCCTCTTCGGGGAGGAGCCGGAGGGTGGAGCCCCCACTCCTTGCGACGGCGCACCCGGAGGCGGAGCCGCCGGGCGGACCGACTCCTTTGTCGTGGCCTTTGCCCGGGGCAGGGCCAGATCGGGGACCGTCTCTCCCAGGTAGCGCAGATAGACCTCGAGCCCCTCCCGCCCCTCCAAAGGATGAGCCTTCTTCATTTTTCCTCCCGGGAATCCTGATGAGGCCAAGGGGAGGGAAATGGCCAAAAGCGAGCGGGATCGGAAATCTCCTTCGAGGCCAGAGAACGGTTCCTTGAGTCCCGAGGAGAAAGCAGGGCCGGGAGTTGGTCGGCCAGCTCCGACGCCAGACGACCCCGGTCCGATCTTTCCCCGAGCCCCTCTCCGGCCTGTCCGTGGACGAAGGCCCCGAGCCGGGCGGCATCGAAAGGAGCGAGGCCCTGGGCCAGGAAGGCGGCGATCACCCCTGTGAGAACGTCCCCCATCCCGGCTCCGGCCATGACCGGATCACCCGTCATGTTGAGGGCAACCCTTCCGTCGGGATGGGCCACATGAGTTCGAGCCCCTTTGAGGAGGACGACGGCCCCCGTCCGCTTGGCAGCTTCCCGGACAGAATCGAGCGGGTCAGAGACGATCCGGGACGTCTCCCGGCCGAGAAGACGTCCCATTTCGCCCGGATGGGGGGTCAGGACAAGGGGCCCCCGACGAAGCGCGGCGATCTCGTCGGCTCGTCCCGCAAAGAGGTCGAAGACGCCGGCATCGCCCACAAGAGGGCCCGGATAGTCCCTGAAAAGGCTCTCCACCAGCATGCGGCCCCCAAATCTCTCCTCCACCCCGGGGCCGCAGGCCACAGCATCCATCCGGGACACCGTCCCCATCCACTCCTCGGGAGAGATGTTCCGGAAGTCGACCGGAAGGCCCATGACCTCCGGGAGAGTAAGGGCGGGCTCTCCGAAGGAGCGGTCCCAGAGGAGGGTCACCAGCCCCGACCCCGCCCGAAGGGCCCCGCGGGCGGCCAGGAGAGCCGATCCGGACTTACCGGGAGAGCCGCCGGCAATCAGAACATGGCCCGCCTGCCCCTTGTGGACCGTCGGAGATCGGCGGGGCAGTAGTGCCGTGGCCTCATGGGGAAGAAGGCAGGAAAGAAGGCCTCCGGAAAGAAGTTCTTGGGGGAATCCGATGGGAGAAAGGAAGATCTCCCCGGCATACCGGGTTCCCGGATCACACAAGAGTCCCCATTTCGGGGCACCGAAGGTGACCGTCCGACTTCCCCGCACCGCCAGGTCGTTGACGGCTCCTGTTTGTCCGTCAACCCCCGAGGGGATATCCACGCAGACCACGGGAACGCCAGCCTCTCCGGCACGGTTCATCGCCGCCATGAGGCTTCTGGCGTCCTCGCCCAGATCTCCCCCGCGAAATCCCGTTCCGAAGAGCCCATCGATCAAAAGGCCGGCATGGGAAATCCTGTGCCGGGCCGAAGAGCTGGATCCATCGACGACAGCGACCCCGATTCTGGAGAGCCGCTCGATTTCCCGACGGACCGCCCCCGAAGGAGCGTTGGCGGAGCCCAGCAGAAGGGCCTCTGCCGGATAGCCCCGAGTCGCCAGATCCCGAAGGGCCACAAGAGCATCCCCGCCGTTATGTCCTCCGCCCGCCACCGCCACGACCTTGCGGGAGTGGAGTCCGGGGGCGCCCAGGATCTCCCGGCACGCCGCCGACACGGCCATGCCGGCCCGCTCCATGAGGATCTCTTCCGAAATCCCAAACTCTCGGATGGCCCTCCCGTCGAGATCCCGCATCTCCTCCGGAGTTACGAGGCGCATCGGTCACCTCCTTCAAGAACCACCATGGCGACGGCATTTTCCCGCTCATGGCTGATGGATGTCCAGATGGACACCGGCCCGCGGCGCTCCAGAAGGCTCCGGACAACCCCGAAGGTTCGCACCTCGGGGGCCCCCGAGCCCCGGGAAAGGGTCTCCACATCGTGCCAGGCCACCCCTCCGGAGAGTCCTGTGCCCAAGGCCTTGAAGACGGCCTCCTTGACGGCGAATCGTCCGGCAAGATGGGACGGCCTCCCTCCCGACTCCGACCACTCCGTCGCCGTAAAAACCTTCCGGGCAAAACGCTCCCCGTACCGATCGAGAAGACGCGCCACCCGGGAGATGCTCACGAGGTCGATCCCCACGCCCAGGATCATGGGAGAGGGCCCCAAGCGCCCGGGGAGAGCATCCTCCGGACCTCCCCCACGGCCTCTCTCATGCCCAGGAGAACCGCCCGGGCCACGATGCTGTGGCCGATATTCACCTCCGACAATCGGGGCAGCCCCAGGACCGAAGGAAGGTTGAAGACGGTAAGGCCATGTCCGGCAGCCACCAAAAGGCCCAAGGCATGAATCCTCTCCGACGCGCTTACAAGATCATTCAGAGCCTTCCCCTCATCCGGGCCGCCAAAGGCTCGGGCATAGGGCCCTGTATGGATCTCCACCTGATCCACTCCCGTTCCCTCGGCACGGGCAATCATCTCGGGATCAGGATCCATAAAAAGCGAGACCCGAATCCCCGCCTCCCGGCAACGGGCAACAAAGGGGCGCAGACGCCCAAGAAAGTCCTTGTCCAGGACCAGCCCCCCCTCGGTGGTTCGCTCCTGACGTTTTTCCGGAACGAGGGTCACCCGTTCGGGGCGATGGGAGAGGGCCATAAGCTCCATCTCGGGGGAGAGGGCCATCTCGAGATTGACGGGAAGAGAGGAGGCGTCCCGAAGGCGCCGGAGGTCGCTCTCGTTGGCATGGCGGCGGTCTTCCCGAACATGGAGAACGATCTGGTCGGCGCCGGCAAGACGGGCCAGTTGCGCCGCGAAAAGAGGATCCGGATCAAACTCTCCCCGGGCCTGACGCAATGTCGCCACATGGTCGACATTGACCCCAAGGCGAACAGGAGTCACAGGGGTTCCCGCCATCAATCCTTCTCCGGACCGAGAACCGAAAGCGAGCGGGAGGCAGAAAAGGCCTGTTGGCGAGCCAACCGCAAGATATCATCGGGGGTGGCCGAGTCGATCCTCTCCTCGATCGTCTCCACGGGGACCTCCTCTCCCCAGTAAAGGATATCTCGCCCCATCTTGTTCATCCGCGTCCCGATCGACTCAAGACCCAGCAACAGGGACGATTTCACCTGATTTTTGGCCCGGGCCAACTCCTCGTCGGTCAAGGGAACCGATTCGAGGCGGGAGATTTCCTCTCCCAGAATCTCCAGAAGCTCTTTCTGCTTCGATGGGCGGGTCGAGGCAGAGATCCTGACGAGGCCCCCATCGGCAAAGGACTGCCCTGTCGAGTAGACCGAGTAGGCCAGACCCCGCTTTTCCCGAACCTCCTGAAAGAGGCGGGAGCTCATTCCTCCGCCCAGGTGAACATTCAGAAGGCGCAGAAGCGTCTGGTCGGGGTGCGCCACGGGAAGACCGGGCATCCCGATGGCCACATGAACCTGCTCCAGCTTTTTTGACTGTTTTGTTTTGCCAAAGGCCGGCGAAAATGCCCGTTCCGCCTGTTCTTGGCGGGACGGGGCGGGAGGGAGGTCGGAAAAGGCTTGCTCGAGCGCCTCCCGAAGGGAGGGCCAGGAGAAGCGGCCCGAAACCGTCAGAAACATTGAGCCGCAATGATAGTTTCTCCGGAAATAGCTCCGGACATCTTCTCGAGAAAAGGACGACAGAGACTCCTCCGTTCCCAGGATGGGGCGGGCGAGAGGGTGCTCTCCAAAATGGGCATCATAGAGATTTTGAGTGACAAGATCGTCGGGATCATCCCTCGACTCGGCAATTTCTTCGATAACAACGCCTCTTTCGCGGTCCAGCTCTTCCCCATCGAAGAGCGATCGCGTCAGAAGATCTCCCAGAAGGAGGGCGGCCCGAGAAACATTTTCCGTCAGCAAATGGGCATAGAAGCAGGTCATTTCCTGGGAGGTAAAGGCATTCATCTCCCCTCCCAGGAAGTCCATTTCGTTCGCGATCTCCTGGGCATTGCGGGAGGGCGTCCCCTTGAAGCACATGTGCTCAAGGAAATGCGTCATCCCGGCCTCTTTGGGAGATTCGAAACGGGAACCGGCACGAACCCAGACCCCGATGGCCGCGGAGCGTGATGAAGTGACGGGATCGCTGTAGACGGCAAGCCCATTTGAGAGGGTATGTTTGATATAGGGCATCGCGGCTCTTTCGTGAAAGTCTCCCAACCCGGAAGGGAGGGGAGCCCCAGTGTCCGGATCCCGGACAGAGGAGAAGGTCTCGTTTATGCCGTTAGGGGAATGGGAATGTGCAGGACTCCCGACAGAGACATCCATGCAAAAAAAGGTGCCCACCGGAAGGCAGGCACCCTGCAAAGGAAGATAAGAATAAGGGCCGAAAAAGATGACCGGAGAGGCTCCGGCGAGTCACACAAAAACCTCGGGGATTAGTGGACCCCGGTCGGAAGGAAGAAGGGGTTGACACCGACATAGGTGGAAAGACCACCCCAGACAATGGCCATGATGATAGCCACGACCACAAGCCCTGTTGCACCTTTGTTCACATCCATTGACAGACCTCCTCGATGATTGTCTCGCCCTCTCGCGGCCACGAGCCGGAAGAGTGCGAATGACTCCTGCCCCTCTCATATTGGGGAAGCAGGTCCTGGCTAAAGATCCTAACGGGATCCCGATCACCTGCCAAATCACCTGATTGATAAGACAGGAAGCATTATGGCAAACCGGAGTCAAAAAAACAAGAACGACCCCGTCCACACGCTAGTGGGCAGCAGGAGCCCGCTTTTCCCGTCCTTCCCCCTCCTCGGCAATCGCTTCTTTGCGGGAGAGGCGAATCTTGCCCTGACGGTCCACTTCCAGGACCTTCACGACAATCTCGTCCCCTTCATTCACCACATCGGTGACCTTTTCCACCCGTCGGGGTTCGAGCTGGGAGACATGGCACAGACCGGTCGTTCCGGGCATGATCTCCACAAAAGCCCCATACTCGGCGACAGTCTTGACCTTCCCCAGATAGATCTTGCCGACTTCGGCCTCGGCAACGATCTGATGGATAATCTCGATGGCTTTTTTGGCGGCGTCCTCATCCGCGGAGGCCACATGAATCACCCCGGAATCCTCAATCTCGATCTTGGCCCCGGTTCTCTCGGTGATGCTCCGGATCATCTTCCCGCCAGGCCCGATGACCTCCCGAATCTTGTCTTGCTTGATCTGGATGGTCATGATGCGAGGGGCGTAAGGCGACATCTGGGTGCGGACGGATGGCAAGGCTTCCTTCATCTTTCCCATAATGTGAATTCGGCCGACACGGGCCTGCTCCAGAGCGCTCTTCATAATCTCAAGGGTGATTCCCTTGATCTTGATGTCCATCTGAACGGCCGTGACTCCCACATCCGTCCCGGTCACCTTGAAGTCCATGTCCCCAAGATGGTCCTCGATGCCCAGGATGTCGGAAAGGATCGCAATGCGCCCCCCCTCCTTGATCAACCCCATGGCAATACCCGCCACGGGAGCCTTGATGGGAATGCCGGCATCCATCATGGCAAGGGTTCCCCCGCACACCGTTGCCATCGAGGTCGAACCATTGGACTCGAGAATGTCGGAGACGAGGCGAATGGAGTAAGGAAATTCATCCTTGGAGGGCAGGACGGGAAGAAGGGCCCGCTCCGCGAGATTGCCATGGCCGATTTCCCGACGGCCGGGACCGCGCATCGGCTTGACCTCTCCCACCGAAAAGGCGGGAAAGTTATAGTGGAGCATGAAGCGCTTGTGGGATTCCCCCTCGAGGGAATCGATCCGCTGTTCATCGTCGGAGGTGCCGAGTGTCGCCACCGAGAGGCTCTGGGTCTCGCCCCGGGTAAAGAGAGCCGAACCGTGAGTTCGGGGAAGAATTCCGACCTCGATCGTGATGGGGCGAATCTCCGTGGTGGAGCGGCCATCGGCCCGGATCCCGCGATCGAGAACCATGGCACGAAGAAGCTCCCGTTCGAGCTCATGGAACCCGTTGGAAAATTCCTTTTCCTGGGTCGGATCGGAGAAGCCTTCGGGGAAAAGCTCTTTTGCCAGGGCGCTGCGGATCTCTGACGTCTTCTCCTCCCGAACCTTCTTGTCGGAGACCACGAGGATTCCCGAGAGGGCTTCGCGTCCTCCGGCGCGGATCTTTTCCATCAGCTCCGGACGGACAGGGACCTTCGGGAGAGCCCGCTTGGCCTTGCCGATTTTTTTCTGAAGATCCCGTTGCGCTGCAATGATGGGCTGGCAGGCGGCATGGGCCGTCTTGATGGCCTCGAGAAAGAGCTCCTCGGAGACTTCGTCCGCCTTCCCCTCCACCATCATGATGGCATCGGCCGTTCCGGCAACCACGAGGTCAAGAGAGGAGCGTTCCTGTGTGTCGATATCGGGATTGATCACGAACTTGCCATCCACGTATCCGACACGCACGGCACCCAGGGGGTCGTCAAAGGGGACGTCAGAGATCGTTAGCGCGGTGGAAGCGGCGACAACGGCCATCACATCGGTCACGCCGCTCCTGTCAGCGGAGACGATAGAAGCAATCACCTGCGTATCGTAGTAAAACCCGTCGGGAAAAAGAGGACGGAGAGGACGATCGACGAGGCGGCTGTTCAGGATTTCACGCTCTGACGGCTTGCCCTCTCTCTTGAAGAACCCACCGGGGATTTTCCCGGCGGCATAGGCTCTTTCCTGGTAGTCGACAGTCAGGGGGAGAAAGTCGGTTCCTGGCTTGACGGTCTTTGCAGCCACTGCCGTGGCAATGATGACCGTCCCCTCCACCCAGAGAACTGCTGCACCATCGGCCTGGCGGGCCATACGGCCGGTCTCGATCCTGACCGTCTTTCCTCCGACGGCAACTTCCACTGTGACTGGCTTCATTCTGGGGGGAGTCCTTTCCGGGTTCTCGTATCGCGGGTCAACGTTGATTGAATATCTTTATGACGCATCACCTTCCGGTGACAAACGGAAGGCTCCAGTGTTCGGAGCCCTTCAGAGGCAATGCATCAGACTGTCTTTGAGAAAATAAGGAAGAAGTCCGTCGCAGATTTTAACGGCGAAGACCGAGACGGCTGATGATCTCCTGATACTTTGCCGGATTGTTTGACTGGAGATACTTGAGATGACGTCTTCGGCGGCTGACCATAAGCAGGAGTCCCCGACGAGAATGGACATCTTTGGGGAACTTCTTGAAGTGCTCGCCCAGCTGATTGATCCTCTCTGTGAGAATGGCAACCTGAACCTCGACGGAACCGGTATCATTGCCGGAAATTTTGAAAGAATCAATGACTTCCTGCTTCTTTTCCTTGCTCAATGCCATGAGAAAAACTCCCTGTTTAGCTCTGCCTGATTTGCCCGAACGGGCTCCTGATTGGTCATGGTCCCGGACTCCCGTGACACACGGACTGCCCCCGGGGAACGATCTCCGGGGCCTGTTCTTTAAAATACGAGCGAGACTCTGGCAAAGGGGATCCCCAAAGGAAAATCTCCCATTTTTTCGCCATCGCGGAGAGCCTCCGCAATTGCCCGCACTCTTCCATCTTGTCCTAGTATTCTAATCGTATCCTTCATGTGAAACAATCCTTCGCGCCGAAAAATTGCTGTCGCCGGCAGAAGAGCTCCCTTGAGAAGACGGGAGGAAGCCTCGCCCAAAAGGCGAACTCCCGGGAGAGAGGAGAAGACACGATCCGGCCCCAGAAGGTTCCGGGTAAAGTCGCCCGAGCTCCACTCCTCTTCCATCACGGAAAGGGAGGTGGCCTCACCCACAGAAAACCCTCCAACGGAAAGCCGGCGAAGTCGGCTCAGATGGGCCCCTGTCGAGAGGGCCTCGCCGATTTCTCGAGCCAAAACCCGAATATAGGTTCCCTTGGAGCAGTGGACCCGAAATGTCAGGACCGGAGACGAGACCGCCAGAAGTTCCAGGGAATAGATCTCTATTCGCCGGGGCTCCCGGTCAACGGTCACGCCCTTTCGAGCCAGCTTGTAGAGAGGAACACCCTTCTGCTTCAGCGCTGAATACATGGGTGGCATCTGGAGCCGCACCCCCTCAAAGTCTTTCGAGAGGCCACTGAGGCGAAGCAAAGAAAGATCTTCGGGCACAGGGAAGGAGGAAACGACCACCCCTGTGCTGTCGTCGGTATCGGTGGTGGTCCCCAAGGTCAAGTCGAATTCGTAGGACTTGTCATCGGCGAGCAAAAAGGCCGACATTTTAGTCGCATCTCCCACGAGCAAAGGGAGAAGCCCCGAGGCCATGGGGTCGAGTGTTCCTCCGTGGCCGACCTTCTCAATTCCCGAAAGCTTTCTCACCCGATGGACCACATCATGGGAGGTGGGACCGGAGGGCTTGTCCACGAGGAGCATTCCCGAAGTGCTGGCGGAATCCTCCAAGCCAAAAAAACTCACGGCACCTCGTCTCCGGAAATTTGATCAAGGAGCGACTCTATCCGTCCCGCCTCATCATTTCCATCGTCATGGACAAACGAAAGGCGGGGAATATATTTGATGCGAAGATGTCTCGCCATCTCCTTGCGGAGAATTGGCGAATGTCGTTCAAGAATCTCTCCCACAACCTTGGGATCCTCTCCCGGAAAGACCGCGAAAAAGACTGTCGCATTCCGCAGGTCATCAGAGAGGCGCACCTTCGTGATGGTGAGGCTCGCAATGCGGGGCTCCCGGAAGTAGCGGGAGACAACCAGAGCCATGATTTCCCGAACCTCGGAGGCCACCCTGTCGGCCCTGCGAAAGCCGTAATCCTTTCTCACAGGACCTCCTGGTGAACGTCCTGAATTTCGACAAACGGATCGGAACGAAAAAGCTCGATGACCTTTTCGAAAATCCGTCCGGGGAGATCGGAGTCTGCGCTGATCATCACCGCTTCCACAACAGAGCGCTGCCAAAGATCCTGATACCCTGTTTCTGCCACCGAGACCGGAAATCGCTCTCTGGTGCGGGAGAGCAAACTTTGAAGTACCTGCCGCTTGTCTTTCAGAGAGCGGGAATCGGGAATGTAAATGACAAGGATGAGATGGCCGATTGCCGAACGCTTCTCCGGATTTCGATCATGAGGGTATCGTTTCAAGCTTTCCGGCCACTTTTTCCTGGACGAAGCACTCGATCATGTCACCCGTCTTGATGTCCCGATAGTTTTCGATGGAAATCCCGCATTCGTATCCGGACGCAACTTCCTTGACATCATCCTTGAACCTCTTGAGGGCCTCAATCTTTCCTTCATAGGCCACGACACCGTCCCGGATCAGCTTCACGATGGTTCCGGAGCGCTGGATCATCCCTTCCGAGACGTAACATCCCGCAACCGTGCCAACCCGACTGATGTTGTAGACCTGGCGAACCTCGGCTCGACCCAGGAAGCGCTCCTTGATGATGGGGGAGAGCATGCCTTCCATCGCCTTCCGGACATCCTCCACGGCATCGTAGATGACGGAGTAGAACTTCATCTCCACCTTTTCCCTCTCCGCGAGGGCAAGCGCCTTCGGTTCGGGTCGAACATTAAAGCCGAAAATGACGGCATTGGAGGCTTGGGCGAGCAACACATCGGTCTCCCGGATCCCCCCCACCCCTTCATGGATGAACCGGACACGGACCTTGGAGTTCTCGAGCTTCCCGATGGCCTGACGAATCGGCTCGATGGAGCCTTGAACGTCAACCTTCAGGATAAGGTTCAGATCCTTGATGACTCCCTCTTCAATCTGGCTATAGAGATCCTCAAGGGTCACCTTCTTGTTCTGGAGGAGCTGGGCGGCCCTGTGGCGTGCCTGTCGGGCCATGGCCACCTGACGTCCGAGCTTCTCGTCCTCAACCGCCACGAAAACATCTCCGGGCTGGGGCATGCCATCGAGACCAACCACCTCCGCCGAGTGGGAAGGTGTCACCTCATGGACCTTGTGTCCATAGGCATCGTTCAGACTTCTCACCCGACCGACCTGGGCGCCCAAGACAAGGAAGTTCCCCACCCGAAGCGTTCCCTTCTGGACCAGAACCGAGGCCACGATTCCCCGCCCACGATCGAGGCGGGATTCGATGACGAGTCCTCTGGCACGACGATTGGGGTTGGCCTTCAGGTCAAGGACATCGGCCTGCAGGAGAATCATTTCAAGAAGATGGTCAAGACCCGTTCTCTTTTTGGCCGACACAGGGCAATAGATCGTTGTCCCTCCCCATTCCTCGGGAGAGAGGCCATGCTCAGCCAATGCCTGCTTCACCCGGTCCGGATTCGCCTCGGGCTTGTCGACCTTATTGAGGGCCACCACGATGGGAACTTCGGCGGCCTTTGCATGGTTAATCGCTTCGAGTGTCTGGGGCATCACGCCATCGTCTGCTGCAACCACAAGAACAACAACATCCGTAGCCTTTGCTCCTCTGGCACGCATCGCCGTGAACGCCTCATGGCCTGGAGTGTCGAGGAATGTAATATCCCGTCCGTTAATGGAAACCGTGTAGGCGCCGATATGCTGGGTGATTCCGCCGGCTTCGCCCTCGGCCACCTTGCTCTTTCTGATGGCATCGAGCAACGAGGTTTTCCCATGGTCAGTGTGTCCCATGATTGTTACGACCGGAGGCCGGGAGACAAGATCTTCCTCTGAGTCATCCGTTTCGCCGAGGATGGCATCTTCAGGCTCTTCCTGTTGAATCTCAACAGAAATCCCCATTTGTTCTGCAACGAGGAGCGCCGCATCGGGATCGACCGGCTCTGTAATCGTCGTCATCACACCCATGGACATCAGGCGCATGATCACATCCTGAACCTTCACCCCCATGCGGTCAGCGAATTCTTTCACACTGATTCCCGCATCGATTCGAATGGACTTTTTGCGGGCCTTGGTTCCATCTATGGCCGGAGTTCCCTTTCGGGGATCGCTCCCCCCCTTCCCCTTTTTCTTGAAGGGAGCGGGCTTTTTGAAGGCAGGCCTTGGAAATGCCGGGCGGGCCGACGGAGGTGTTTCGGGGGGGAGTCCAGGAACAACGGTTTTAATCGCCGGAGCCGCAGGGGCCGCCGGACGAGCCATCACATCTCGCTCACCAGTGTCATCAAGGTCAACAAAGTCCTCTTCCCGCAGAAGGTGCAGGCGGTCGAGCTTCTGATTTTTTTCCTTCGCCCCCTTGACCGGCTTCCCTTTTTTATCGGGAGTTGTCGAGCGCTCCTTGAGAGCTTTTTCCTTTTCGGCCGCTGTGAGGGGAGGGGCAGATGTCCGAGGGGATTTCTCTTTTTCCATCGGTTCTGTCCATGTTTCCACGGGAATGCGAGGCAAAAGGTCCGGAGTTATTGGGGCAGCGGATGAGCGAGGGGGCGCCGGTGAAGATTCTTCTTGGGGCACCTTGGCCTTGGAAGATTCACTTACCGAAACCGTTGGACTCACTTCCTCTTCCGAAATGGAAGGCGAGGGAGGTGGAAGTTCCTCTTCTACCGGCTCCACCACATGAGGGGGCGCCACGACCGCCGTCTCCTCAGGAGAGACAAGCGAGGCCTTTTTCTTAATGAGAATTGGCTTTTTGGGAGGCTCGGGAGCGTCGCTCCCTTTCTTCATCTTCTGGCGAACAGTCGCGACCGACCGCTCATCAAGGGTCGCCATGTGAGTCGGCGCATGAATTCCCCAAAGATTGAGCTTGGCAAGAAGGGCCTTGCTTTCCATTTTGAGCTCGCGCGCCAGTTCATAAACTTTCAAAGAAACTCCCCCTCATCTATCCGATAAAGCTCATTCATCACAAAAACATTGGTCAGACAGATCTCTTCAATCTATCGATCTCAGGAAGCTGTCTCGTCAGAGGAGACGCCCGCCGGCTTGGGATATCCCAGAAAGTCCCGAGCTGTCTCAACAAGCTTGGCCGCAGTCTTGGGGCCCAATCGGGGCAGGACTGCGATATCATCAATGTTGGCATCGGCAATCTTTTCCACCGTATCATAACCGGCAGACTTAAGCGTGTCGGCCATATTTCCACCCATTCCCGGAAGGTCCTCGATCCCCAGAAGCGTGGGCGGAGTCTCCGCACCCTCTTCTTCAGCTCCATCTCCTCCCGACCGGGACTGACGGTCAGCCTCGTATTGCTGCTCGCTGAAGATGTCGATCTTCCACCCTGTCAGCTTGGCAGCCAGGCGAACATTTTGCCCCCGTCGTCCAATCGAGAGTGACAGTTGCTGGTTGGCGACAACCACCGTCGCCACCTTATCAAACTCCGAATCTCGGGTCGCCACACGAAGAACCTTTGCCGGAGAGAGCGCACGGGCAATAAAGGTTCCCGGATCGGGGCTCCAGTCGATGATATCAATCTTTTCTCCGTGAATCTCACGGACAATGGCCTGCACACGGGTTCCCTTGACGCCGACGCAGGAGCCCACAGGATCGATGTTGGGATCGCGTGAGAGGACAGCCACCTTGGCCCGCTCTCCGGGATCCCGAACCACTCCCTTTATTTCAATGAGCCCCTCACTGATTTCCGGCACCTCTTTTTCAAAAAGGCGGGCGAGAAAATCGGGGTGAGTCCGGCTGAGGATAAGCTGGGGTCCGCGGGTCGTGGTTCGGATATCAAGAAGAAGGGCCTTCACGCGATCCCCTCGATGGAAAGACTCTCGGGGAATCTGTTCCTTGAAGGGAAGAACCGCTTCGGTTTTACCGAGATCGATAATGAAGTTTCGCTTCTCCTGCCCGATGTAGACTCCGGCGACGACATTCCCCTTACGTCCGCCAAATTCTTTGGCAACGACCGACCACTCGGCCTCACGAACTTTCTGGAAAATGACCTGTTTGGCTGCTTGAGCCGCCACACGGCCAAAATCATCGATCTCCAGGTAGGCACCGATTTCATCCCCCACTTCTGCCTCGGGATCGGACTCTTGGGCCTCGGCAAGGGAGACCTCCTCCATGGGGGAAGCAACCTCCTCGACAATCCTCCGAAGATGAAGCACTTGGACCTCACCGGTTCGGGGGTCAATCTCCACATGAAAATTGTCCCCGCCTCCATAGCGCTTCTTCGCCGCTGTCAGAATCGCCGATTGCAGCGCCTCGATGAGGGTCTCTTGAGGGATTCCCTTTTCCCGATGAAGCTGGTCAATGACACTTAAAAGCTCCTGATTAACCATCCATGTCTCCCAAACAGGTAGAGATGCTTCCCAAAACCGGCCGAATTTCCGGAAATGTCCTCGATGCCCTTATTTCAATACGTTGTTCAACAAAAAACTTCTGACGTTTACTCTTGTTTCTGCGTTTTTTTCCCCTTGGATTGATCAGGAGGAACGGGGCGCCAAAACTCTGCCTGCACACTCCGAAGCTGTCCGAAGGGGATCTCGAGGATCCGGGATTTCTTTCCGGCATCGACGTGAAGAGAAAAGCCCGCATCCCCAACAGGCCCAATCCGTCCCTTAAGGACCTTCTGTCCTTCAACGGCATCAACAAGCTTAAGGCTGACCCATTTTCCCTCGTTACTCCTGAGATCTTCTGGAATTCGCAGGAGCCTGTCGAGCCCCGGAGAACTGACCTCAAGATGATAGCGGCCCGGAAATGGATCAAGGACGTCGAGTATGACGCTGACACGACGACTGACACTCTCGATCTGATCGATCGTCACACCCTCGGGGCCGTCGACAAAAACCCGCAGAACCCCGCCGCTTTTCTTGGGGAGGACAAGATCGTAAAGTGTCAGTCCCATTGAATCAAGGAGAAGTCTGATCTCTTCAGTCAGACGCTCGGAGGGGGGCGTTGCGGGGTTATCAGACATATTTTACTACTCTCCAATAAAAAATCAAGAAGTCACAGGCAAAACTCGCGAGGTCAAGAGGCATGTGGTCCTCAGTGAGTCTCCACTGGTGTTCCCAAAGGTGGCTTGTCGGCATAGGGGACAAAGGTGTGAGCTCCTCCATTAATCGGTGTCGGAGAAGCCAGGTGCACAGGGGGCTTAGCAGGTGCATCCTTCTGGCTCTCCTCCTTCGGGGAGGAGTGGCACCCCGCCAAGAAAAAAAGTCCAACGAGGAACAGTCCGGAGATTCGAATGCTGACGCTTTTCACTTTCACGACCCTCCGCCTCTATCAAAGATGAAAAAACATCAGGAACCCATTCAAAAAAGCAACGGCGCCGATGCTGCCCAGGGACATGCTGACATACCAGAGGGCGTTTCGCCGAAGCATCACAGCCATGGAGGAAAGAACGATACTGATCTGAAAACAGACAACGCTCAGGGCAAAGGCATGATGATGCGCCAGCGCCTTGTCCGAAAGCAGATTCATTTTATCCCGCTCTTTCTCGAATTCGAGAGCCTTTGACTTTATCTTGCCAACCTGGCCCTTGTATTTCTCCACCAAAGAGGCAAGGCGCTCCTTCTCTTTCGGGGAGGACTTAAAAAACTCCACCAGGTGCGCCTGATTGGAAGACATGTGGAGCTTGATCTTCTTCGCCTGATAGTAGGACCATTGGTCGGACGCCTTGGCCTGGTAAAAGATCGCTGAGTTCTTCAGCATGATCGCTTCGGAGGTTTTTTGCTCTGACTCCAAATTCGAAAGAGCCGCAAAGACTGCGAGGATTGACGTGGTAAGCGCAACGCGGATATTCCATTGATCCCGCTTCTCTTCGCGCTTTTCGATGGACTCGCTGAGCGACTCCATCAACTCATGGGCTTCAAGAGATTCCTGACTCACCTTTCACAATCCTTTCCTATCGATCATCCAAACAGAATCCCGCCTTAGATACCTCTAAGGTTTTAATTTTACCAGATTGAATCGAATTGAGCGACTCGGGAAAAAACTGAGGGGCATTGATTGGAAGTTAGGGTGCGAAGGGTTTGAGTGGAGCTCCTGATCGGAATTGAACCGATAACCTTCCGCTTACAAGGCGGGTGCTCTGCCGATTGAGCTACAGGAGCAATGAAAGCAGTCTGTTAGGATATAGAGGCTAACCCAATGACGTGAGAAATTTCAACACGTCCAGAGAACCCTTCTCTCGCTTGTCTTTTCCTTTGTGATGGATTATAACGTAATTACTTCCTTTTGGGTTATCATGGACCGTCCTCGTGCTCCAGAGAGAAATTCAAAATGAAGTAGAGATATGGTTTCTTAGAAGTGCCATGTCTCTCGCCACTCAAGACTCTACAAAGTTACATTCTATACAGTGTGCCGACCGCCCTCTCATCCAGAGAAAGACAAAGCCGCATGCCTTTGAAATCAAAGTCCCGCTCCTTCAGCCATTCACTTGCAATAACGATCGCCGCATTTTCCCTTTTTCAGTTGGCCATAATGGCTGCTCCGGGACTCCTCCCCCAAGACAATGACACCCGGCTTCTTGCGGCAGAGCCCCCCTCCACAAACGCATCCCCCCCCGGAACCGTGTCGACAGAAGAGGTTGGAACGGATCCTGTATCCTTTCAAGCCAAACTTAAAAAAGTTATTCTCGAATCCCTATCCCGCCAGAGAATTCCCTACAAAAACTTTGTATGGCTCACACCCAAGCCCATTGATAACGCCATCCTGGCTCTTCCTTTCTCGGTAGACGTCGGCGCCCAAAAAATCGTCCTTCCCGTTTACGTCATCAACCATCGTTACCTTGTCACGACACCCCTTCTCGACATCTCTCGACATTATGCGGTCGTTCCCAGCATTCCTCCCCCCCAGCCGATTGCACTTTCTCTTTCCTCCACAGATTTTGATCTTGCACGTTTCCCTTCCACGGGGAAAAAAGAGGCTCCGCATCTTGTGATCATGTTTGGGGATGAGCAGTGCGCCGCATGCCGCCGATGGAATCGTCAAGAAGAAGAATCCGTGAGAAAAGATCCGGCAATTCGCTTTGTCTACATTCCCTATCCCCAGGTCACCATACACAAGAATGCCTTAACCGCCGCCATCTTTGAAATGTGCGCCTACGAGGCAAAACCGTCCTCCTTCTGGGCAATCCACGATCAGATTGACCGTCGGGTGGAGCTGAAGAACATTGACAAGGCAGGGCTGTCCCCCATTTTCTCCGGATTTATGATTCAGGCAGGGGTTCCCACAGGTCCTGTTAAGCACTGCATGGATGAAAGCCGTCCCCTGGAGGCCATTTCAAAGGCCGGCAACACCCTGGGAGAGCGTATCGGAGTCCCCTCCCCCCCCGTCTTTTTGATCGATGGTCAGGTCAAGCAGGGTTATATGACCTATGCCCAGATAAAACAAACCCTGTCCATGCCGAAGAACCCCATCGCCCCCTCCAATCCTTGAGTCCGGGATCGAGAGAAGGATAAAATGGATCCGGCCACTTAAATCGATTGTGTCAAGGATTTTCTTGGCTTGAGAAATAGAACGCAACGATAAGACAGCCTGACGGCTCAATTCACATAATTGATATTCACACCATCCGAGACATGGCAACTTGGGGTCATGGCTCTTATCAAAAAACACTTTCAAGGAGCTGCATCAACGTGGGATTCCGGACCTGGACCGACATCGACCGATGGACTGATATCGACATCGACCACATCGTTGAACAGTCGACCACACTTTCCAATGATTTGAACAAGGACTCCATCAAGGATGCCATTGCCACGATCAAGAATTCCCTTTCTTTCCTGGAAAAAAAGAAAGCCACAAAAGAAGAGCGTGACCGGATCACGAAAGAGCGAATCAACATCCTTTTGAGACTCGGATTTCAGATTCGACTCAAGGACCCAGCGCTGGCCCAAGTGGCACCGGCCACGGAAACCTCAGAGAACAAAGCCTAACCACCCGTACAAAACACCTCATCCCGGAGGGAGATTGTCCGACCTTTTGACAATTCCCCTGGCGATTCTCGGGGGCGGAATCTGGGGCAGTTTTCTGGGAGTCCTTGCCGTCCGCATCCCCCAACACGCCTCCATCGTCTTCCCTGGATCCCGTTGTGATCACTGCGGAACCCCCCTCTTGCCCAAAGACATGCTTCCTTTCCTTTCCTGGCTCCGTCTTCGGGGACGATGTCGGACCTGCCAACAAAAGATTCTTCCGGAGATCCCCCTCTCGGAAGTTCTTACGGCCCTTTTCTTCCTTCTGATCCTTTGGCTCTCCCCCTCCCCCCTGTCAGGGATGCGGGCAATCACCCTCTTCTCCTTTGCGCTCCCGTTAACCCTCATCGACATCCGATACCATCGCCTTCCCCACCTTCTCACGATGCCCTGTATTGGCGCCGGAATTCTTTTGGGGGGACTTTCGCGAGGCTCCCATGGCTTGATCGAGGCCCTTGCGGGATCCCTGGCAGGCCTTCTTCCCATCGCCCTCATCGCTCATTTTTATCCGAGAGGTATTGGTATGGGGGATGCGTTTTGGCTCTCTGCCATCGGATCAATGACGGGAGCAGGAGCTCTCGCCCTCGTACTCCTGATCGCCTCCTCCTCGGGAATTGTCGCAACCTTGATTGTTTACAAGATAAAATCCCGAAAATCTGACCTCTCGCTCGTTCGCATGGCGATGCCCTTCGGTCCCTTTCTCGCTCTGGGAGGGCTGGTGACACTGCTTGTCCCAGACCTCTCTCATCTCTTTAACGCCGCATTGATGGAGATTCTGACATGAAAATCACCCTAGCCGGACTCGGAAATATGGGGTTCCCCATGGCCGAGCGGCTCCTGGCCAAACCATTTTCGCTTACCATTACGAACCGGACAAAGGAAAAGGCACTCCCCCTCCTGGAAAAAGGTGCTTCCTGGGCTTCCTCCCCCGCCGAGGCAGCGAAAGAGGCCAACATCTTTGCCACAATTCTCTCCGATGATGCCGCCCTCGACTCCCTTCTCATAGACGGCGGGGTCTTCGACACTCTCCCCAAGGGATCCATTCATCTCTCCCTTTCCACCATCAGCGTCGACCATGCGAAGCGCCTGGAAGAGGAGCACGGCCGCAGAGGGCAGGGGTTTGTCTCGGCACCGGTCTTTGGCCGCCCCGACGCCGTGGTGGAGGGCCGTCTCAGGATTCTCTGCGCAGGGAAACCCGAAGCCGTGAACGCTGTCATGCCCGTTCTGGAGACCCTGGGCCCCAAGATTTTCCGTCTCGGAGAGTCTCCGTCCGTGGCCAACCTCGTCAAACTTTCAGGCAACTTCATGATTGCGGCTGCCATCGAAGCCCTTGGCGAATCCTTTGCCCTCGTCCGTTCCGCCGGTGTCGACCCCGCCCTCTTTCTTGAGATTCTCAACGACGCCCTTTTCCGCTCGCCCCTTTACGAAAACTATGGAAAGATCATGGCGGAAAAGCGTTACGACAAAGCGGGATTCACCATGGACCTGGGGCTTAAGGATCTGCGGCTCATTCTTGAGGCCGCCGAGTCGCTCAGAGTTCCTCTCCCATTGGCCTCCATCGCCCGAGACTCCCTTTTGGCAGGGCTGGCCCGGGGACGTCAGCCCCTCGACTGGTCGGCCATGGTCCTCTCCCACTACGAGCGTGCCGGGTTCGATGAGCCCCATTGACGTAAGTTCGCGCCATGATGTTTTCCGGGAGACCCTATGATAGGATTAGAAGGAGAGTCGGCCCCCGTTCACTTTTGCCGCCTTTCCACGAACAAAAAGAAAGGGAGCCGCCTTTCCCTTGACCAGCCTCCCCCACCAAACGAGGACCGATGCATTGATGCCGACAGGCTATCGTCGCATTCTCATAGGGTCTGACCTGACCCCCCTTCCGGAAGATATCATCGAAGAGATTCGCAGGGTGGTGGGACAGCCCCCAGCGGCCAATCCTGTCGACATCCATCTCGCCTTTGTCCTTGAAGCCTTTCAGAGTATTCCCGTGGACCTCCCCATGGCAGGGCTCAGCCTCTTGCCTGTGGCCGAAGAGTCACTCAAACGCCTGAACCAGATTGCCCGTGACCTTGGGCCATTGCCGGCCCAGCTTTCCACCGCCGTCTATCACGGAAAGGCCGACAAGATTCTTGCGGCCTTGGCGGTCTCCCTCAATGTCGACCTTATCCTTCTGATATCTCATGGGCGCCCCCTCCTCAACCGTCTTATCACCGGATCCCTGCCGGGATCTCTTGTGCACATTTCCCCGGTCCCGGTTCTGGTCATCAAGGACAAGAACCGAAAAGACGATCTCGCGCGCACCCTTCTCACCCATCTCCCCGGGGATATTCTGAAGCCCCTGGCCCAATCCACCGTCACAACAGGCAGCTGATGGCCATCCGACAAAACCTCGACCTTCCGCCGAACCTCGACACGTCAAGCTTTCTCGGGGAGATGAACCGGCACATCCACCTTTTTGAAGAGGCATTTCATCTCAGGATTTCTGTGAACGGCCTGGTCTTGACGATGGTAGGGGAAGAGGAGGCCGTTCGTCAGGGGGCCCGAGTCATCGACGATCTGACCTCCCTGATGGCGGCGGGCTACACTATTCGGGAGGAGGAGATCCGGCAGGCCATCTCCGTCTCCCGCACCTCCCCGCACATCTCGCTCAAGGATCTGCTCTCGGAATATGTTCCCATCAACAGCAAAAAGCGGGTCATCTTCCCCAAGTCCCTTCACCAGCTCGAATACATCCGCGCGATGAAGACCAAGGATATCGTCTTCGGGATCGGCCCCGCAGGGACCGGCAAGACCTATCTCGCGGTGGCGCTGGCCGTCCACCATCTCCTGAAGGGGGCCTTCCGCCGAATCATCCTGGTTCGCCCCGCCGTTGAAGCAGGAGAGCGACTGGGATTTCTGCCGGGCGACATTGCCGAAAAGATCAACCCCTACCTGCGCCCCCTCTATGATGCCCTCTTCGATATGATCGATGTGGAAAAGGTCAACCGGATGATGGAGCGTCGGGAGATAGAGATTGCCCCACTGGCCTTTATGCGGGGGCGAACACTCAACGACTCCTTCGTCATTCTCGACGAAGCCCAAAATGCCACCGTCGAGCAGATGAAGATGTTCTTGACCCGCATCGGGTTTAATTCCAAGGCGATCATCACCGGAGACACCACCCAGATCGATCTTCCCCAGGACCGCTACAGTGGACTGCTTGAGGCTCAGGAGGTACTCAAGGGGATCGAGGGGATCTCCTTTACATTCTTTTCCGACGTGGATGTCGTCCGACATCGGCTCGTCATGGAAATCGTCAAGGCTTACGAGCGTTATGAGGCCTCCAAGCCCCCCCAGGCTCCCAGAACCCCAAAGGGCCCAACCACACGATCCCGTCCCCCCCGAAAGACATCCTGAAGGTATCCCCCCATGGCCCTTGAAATTCTCTCTCTTCAACGCACCCTTCCTGTCGATGGCGATCGCCTCCACCAACATGCCCAATGGGCCATGGATGCCTTGGGTTGCAGCAAGGAGTCGCTCTCCCTTGTCCTTGTAAATGACAGAAGGATGCGGGGACTCAACCGGGACTATCGGGGAAAATCCTCAACAACAGATGTTCTTTCCTTCGAAGGTCCTGCCGACATCCCAAGTCTTGATGCCCGCTTCCTTGGCGAAATCGTCATCTCCGTCCCCAGGGCATATCGTCAGGCCCTCTCCGAGGGGATTCCGCCTGACGATGAACTCTCCAACCTGATGATCCATGGCCTATGCCACCTTCTGGGGTATGACCACGAGCGGGGAGAGGAGGACCGGCGACTCATGAAAGAGGTCGAAGAGCGGGCCGCCCGTTACATTCGCAAGAGGGAAGGGTCGAGAAAGAAAACGATCACGGGAAAAATCCCGGAGGAGCCGGGGCCGGATCTGAAAATCCCGAGGAAAAATGCGATGTCGAAAGGAAGGCTCTGATGGGAATTTTTGACAAAATCAGGGAGGGACTCCAAAAGACCCGAGACAAGGTGGCACGGTCAATCGAGTCGGTCTTCCACCGCCGGGACTCCCGCTTCTATCAGGAAATCGAGGAGATCCTTATCTCCGCGGACGTCGGCCCCGTTGTCTCAAAAGAAATCGTGGCCGAGCTCCAAGCTTGGGAAAAGGGAAACCCGGGGGCAACCTCCGAGGAGAGCCTAGCCCATCTCGAGGAGAGCCTAACGAAGATTTTCCCCCAGCCATCTTCCTGGGAGAGATCTTCCTCTCGTCCCGGACCTCTGGTGATTCTTCTCGTGGGGGTCAATGGGGTGGGAAAGACGACCACCGCAGGCAAACTGGCTTCGCGATTCAAGGAAGAAGGAAAGTCTGTCATTCTCGGCGCTGCCGATACCTTTCGGGCCGCGGCCATCGAACAGCTCCTCAAATGGGGAGAGCGCCTCGACGTTCCCGTCGTTCACCAGAAACCGGGGGCCGACCCTGCCTCTGTTGCCTTTGACACCGTCAGGGCCTCGCGGGCCCGGGGGATCGATGTGGCCATTATCGACACGGCAGGGCGGCTTCAGAACAAGCAAAATCTCATGAGCGAGCTCAAAAAGATCGGATCCATCATCGGCCGGGAGGCCCCGGACTCCCCGGTGGAAGTCTTGCTTGTTCTCGATGCCACCATTGGCCAGAACGCCCTTTCACAGCTCGACGAATTTATAAAGATCGCCCCCGTCTCGGGTCTCATCCTCACAAAGCTTGATGGAACTTCCCGGGGAGGGGTGGTCATGGCTCTAGCCCGCCGTCACCCCGTTCCCGTCAGATTTATCGGTGTGGGCGAAAAGGCGGATGATCTTCTTCCTTTTGACCCGGAAACCTTCGTCAGGTCGATTCTTCGGACCGTCTAAGCCACCAGCCACCGAAGCCCATGCCCCTAGCCGCCTTCCCGAAAGACAAACCGGTAGACAAGCCAAGCCAGTAGCCCTGCCAACAGCGCCGTCCCACCGGCCAGGACCCCTTTCGGTCCATTGGCCATCATAAAAAAGAAAAACAGCGCAACGGCTAGCCCTCCCAAAAAGTAGCGGGCCAGCCCCCACCACTCCCTGGAGGTCATCGGCTCAGAAAGAAGCGGTGATGGCTCCTCTTCGTCGGTCTTCTGTTCGGGATGTTCCCCCGGAGGAGGACTCTCCTGATTTGAAACCATGGTCTTGCCTCCTTGCACTGAAAAACGACGTGCTACAATGAGGAGAGGGAGATGGGGTCATCTCCCCGGTCTCGCCCGGCCGCCCCGAAGAGTCTGCCTCTCTCTTCCTCTTTGATTATAGGAGACGGGAGGATCATCCGACAACCGCCACTCAGGGAGCTCTTTCATGGATGAGGACGTACAGCCCCCCCTCCTTCTTGAGGAGAAGCTTCGCCTCCTGCCCGACACACCGGGCGTCTACCTCATGAAGGATGAGAAGGACGAGGTTCTCTATGTGGGAAAGTCCAAATGCCTGAAAGACAGAGTCCGCTCCTACTTCCAAAAAACCCGCCCCTCATCGCCCCGTATCCGCAAGATGACCGAGAGGGTCATAAACATCGAAACGCTGGTCACGCGAAGCGAACTCGATGCCTTGATCCTCGAAAACACCCTGATCAAGAAGTATCGCCCCCGATTCAATGTCCTCTTTCGGGACGACAAAACCTACCCCTATCTCCGCTTTTCGTGGTCGGAGGACTTTCCCCGTCTCTCTGTGACGCGAAGGGTCTCCCGGGGGGCTGATCTCACCTATGGTCCCTATGCCAATCCGGGGGCCCTTCGGGAGACCCTCGGGGCCATTTCCCGAATTTTCCCCCTGGCCACCTGCAACCTCGACTTGGGTAAGATCATCGAACGCCCCTGTATCGAGTACCAGATTGGACGGTGCCTCGGCCCCTGTGCCGGGCTCGTCACCCGAGACGAGTACCGGAAGATGGCCGACGGAGTCCGACTGTTTCTCGAAGGAAAGAACACCGATCTCGAGACACTTCTCCATGAGGAGATGGTGGCCCACGCCCGAAACCTCGAATTCGAGAAGGCCGCAAGGTCCAAAAGCCGCCTTGAGAGCATCCGCACCATCCTCGAACGCCAAACGGTGGAATTTCGCCTTCTCCACACCCTTGATGCCGTTGCCCTCGAAGTCGGAGAGGGGGCCGCACAGATCGAACTTCTCTCTCTTCGCCACGGGCGCGTGGCCGGTCGCAGGGAGGTGCACATCAAGAACTATGATCAGGATAGTCCGGAAGAGCTTCTTGTGGCCTTTCTCGAGCAGCACTACTCCCAGGAGACGACCCCCCTGCCCGAGGAAATTCTTCTCTCCCACCCCCTCTCCCAGGAGGCCCTCATGAACCTGGAGTGGATGTCCGAAAAGAAAGGTGGAAAGGTCTTAATCACCCACCCCCGGCGAGGAGAAAAGAAAACCGTGATCGAGCTCGCGCAGAACAATGCCCGGGAATCCTTAAGAGAGCGAGGGAAGAGCCAGTCCGACCTCCGTCATGCCTTAGACGAGGTTCGGGAGATGCTCGGGCTGTCTCTTGCCCCCTCCAGCATTGGGTGCGTCGACATCTCGAACACGGGGGACTCCTTTCCCGTCGCCTCTCTGGTGGTGTTTGTCGACGGCCTTCCGGAAAAATCCCTCTACCGCAGATTTCGAATCCGTTATGATCGGGGGCAGGATGACTTCAGGATGCTGGCCGAGGTTCTGACGCGACACTTCGACGACCGCAGCTTGCCCGACCTCCTGTTGATCGATGGGGGAGAGCCTCAGCTGAGGGCGGCCCTCGAGGCCCTCCGGCAGATCGGGAAGCACCCGCTTCCCCGACAGGTCATGGGGATCGCCAAGGAGCGAAGCCGGAGCGGCCATCAGGAACGGCTGGTCTCCCCCGAGTTCGAATCCCCACTGATTCTCCCGCCCCATCGTCCCTCAACCCACCTCCTGATGCGCATCAGGGACGAGGCCCACCGTTTTGCCATCACCTACCACCGGAAGCTTCGAGAGGAGGCGCTGACCCACTCTCGTCTTCTGGACATTCCGGGGATTGGCCCTTCCCGCGAAAAACAGCTCCTGCTGACCTTCGGGTCGGTTGAAGCCCTCAAGTCGGCAAGCCCAGAAAGAATCTCCCGCGAGGGGAAGCTCCCGGCATCGCTTGCCCGCAGGATCGCCGAACACCTCTCCGGACACCCCCTGGCGGACCCTGAGGAGGAAGACGCCCCATGATCCAGCCCATCATCATCATGCTCGTGGGTCTATCCTGGGTTTCTGCGGCGCTCTTCTTCCGCCATGAAATCAACCCTCTGTATGCCCAGATGCCCCTGATGGCGAGCCTCGTCATCCTCCTCGTCCTGCTTCTCCACGCCATCGTTCTGGCCGGGATCGGGAGGAATCTCGGGCGACCCTATATGGCGGGAAAGGGAAAAAACAAATCCACCAAGGGCGTCCCTCCCCCCTCATTCTCCTTCGTGGTGACATGGAGCTTCATGGGATTTACGGCCATCCTGGCCGGCTTCGCCTTCCACTCCGGAGACAACTCCCTCTCCCTGTCCCTCTGGATTCTGGGCGGCGTGACCCTTCTGGCGTCACTGTGCTTTTTGCTGATTCCCGCCCAGGTCCATTCGGAAAATGCCGAAGGGGAAATCGTCTTCAAGCCCAACCCCGTCCGCATGGCTCCGAAAGCCATCTACTTCTGGACCTCCTCCATCATTTACGGCGGATTCTTCCTGATTTCCGGAGCCACGGTCGCCAACACATCGGGAATCGTCTCTCTCATCAGCATGGGAACGGGTGCAGGCTGGCTCCTGGGAGCCACCATTCTCTCCCTGGTGGCCCTTTTCCGCATGGGGATCTCCGACGACGAGCATCAGGCCACCAAAACCAACCTTCTCGTTCCCTCGGAAGACTTCAGCCAAATTGCCGGGAACCCCGAGGTGAAGTCGGAGATGGCCCAGATCCTCTATCAGGTCACAAATGCCCAGAAGAGCGTCGGCAATGTCCCCAACGGCATTCTTCTCACAGGATCCTCGTCGGTGGGAAGATCGATCATGGCCCGCGCTCTGGCCGGGGAATATAAGCGCCCCCTCTTCAACCTTACCCTGGACAACCTCCTGGCCCTCGACTCTCAGGCCTTCGAAAACCACTGGAAGGGTTTTCTTTTCAAGATCAAGCCCTTCAATCCTCTCATCATCTATATAGAAAACTACGGAAAGCTTATCCGGGGAGTCCAGGGAAATCCCCAGGGACTCCACAACATTCAAACGTTTTTGATGCGAATGGCCAAGAACAGAACCCATCTTCTCATCGCCTCCACCGACACCAGCGACGACCTTCCCAAGGCCTTCGTTTCTCCTCCGATCATCAACTGGACCATTGCCATTCCCATGCCGGACAAAGAGATGCGACGGACTCTCCTGGGCCGTTTTCTTCTCGACGAAGCCAAAAAGAACGAACTCCTTCCCGGAAACGTTCCCCTTCTCACCGCCGAGATGGTCCAAGGCTTCGACCTGGGGAAGCTCGCGACCATGATGGAGGGATTTTCCGCAGAGGATATCCGGGAGGTCGTCGCCCACAGTACCGACTATGCCCGCAAGCTTCGCCGAGCCCTTCGACAGCTCGACATTGACGTCTCCATCCGAAGAAAGGCCCAGAACTGGAAGGACCCCACCGCCGGCCCCATGGAAAAGGTTCGAACCCGGCTCAACGACGACACGCTGGCCCCCTTTCTGATTCGACGGACAAGCGAACTCTTCTCCAATCGCCAGAAAAAGTCGCACGAATCCATTCTGATCACGGGACGCAACCGCGGCATCCGGCGACAGATTGCAGAGCGCCTGTCGGAGCTCGTGGGATTTACCTTCATGACGACCCCGGAGGAAAAGCGCCTCGACGGAAACGAATTCAGGAATCTCCTTCTCCGGGCACGGAAACACCGCCCCTCGACAATCTTTGTGGACCCCGTGGAGGAGCTCTTTCCCAAGGTTCAGCTGTCAAACTACGGATACCATGGAGAGCTCTACAACCAGAAGGTCATGGAGCTCTCCCAGGCCAACGAAGACAAGAATGTCTGGCTGATTGGCGGTGCCGACGACGTCAACAAGATTGATCCGTTCATTGCCCGTCGATTTGCCTCGGTCCTCGATCTGGCCGAACTGGGGCGATCGCTCTTTTCCGAGCTCGAAGAATTTGCCTTGGGAAAGATTCTGGAGGGGGTGGAGGCCGAGAAGATCAACTTTGCGGAGTTTGATCACACAGAGGAAGCCACATCAGGGGAGACCTCCAGCGAGGAGGTGAGTTCGGGGGAAAGCGGTCTCCACTTCCTCATGCCCACACCGCCTGCCGAAGCCCTGCCAGGCTACCCGGGGCGACAGGAGCTTCAGATGGAAATCCGATCGGTTCTTGAGTCCGGAAAGTACGGGATCAGGAAGGGGGGGTCGGGCCTTTTGGGAGCATTTCTCTTTGCGGGCCCACGGGGAACCGGCAAGATGGAGGCGGCGAGGGCCGTGGCCGAATATCTTGACCCGGACAAACCCTCTCTTGTCGTTCGTGACATGGGGCTCTTCTCTGACCGGCTTTTTGCCAGCATGCTTCTTCAAAGGCCCCTGGGATCGACCTCCCAGAGCCCTCTTCCTCCCGGTATCCTGACGGCGCTGGAGGAGCGTCCCGACTCCGTGCTCTTCCTCGACAACATCGAACAGGCCCACCCGTCCGCCTGGGACTTTCTGATGGAGTATGTCACCGATGGCACCCTCACAAACGGGAAGAAAAGGCTTGCCGCGCCCAGAAGCACCCTGATCCTCTCCACCAGCCTCTTTTCGGGAGACGAAATGGAAATGCTCAAAGGGGGAAACCGCGCGGCAATGATCCTCGAGCGCCTCTCCGAGAAGAATAGCCGACTAGCCTACCTGCCGGTCTTTGGACGGGAGCTTCTGAACAAACTCGACCTGATCGTCCCCTTCCCCACCTATACCGACGGCGATCTGATCGACCTTGCCCGCAGGACGGTCTACGACACCTTGACCTCGTTCATTGGTGCTCACCCTCTCAAAGGGGTCCTCGATGTGGATCCGGAGGTCCCGGCCTACATTGCCTTCCAAGTCGACCCGGCCCTTGTGACGCTCCCCCAGCTCCAGCGAAAAGCCCAGTCGCTTCTTCTTCCCATCCTCAAGGAGCTCGAATCCGTCGCTCCCGACTCAACGCCGGAGACCTCCCTCCGCATCGGACTCGTCGACAATCAGATCAGGCTGACGGAAGGGGAACCGGTCGTTACCGAAAAGGAGCCACCGGTGGTGGCCGCCGGAGCTTAGTCGCAAGAACGACCCCCGCAAGTCCCCCGAGGACAAAAGATCCTGCGAGGGCCGAGATCCATTCTCCCGGAAGAAGCCACCCCATCCTTTCCCCGAATAGACATCCTCCCGCCAAGACAATGGCCACGATCCGTCCTCGGGGATCGACTCCCTCCAACAATACAAGCAGAGCTCCTCCGGCCAAAAACGCCATCCGGCTGTCGACCAGCGTTGTCCTCAAAAGCTCCCCAACCCCCAGAACCAGAAGCCCCAGGGAGACAATCTCCCACACGGGAAATCTTTTTTTGCCCTCCGACGCAAGCCATCCGAGGGCAAATAATCCGAGCCCTCCGCCCAGAATGGCATGAACAGCAATGGCGCTGAAAGGGATCGGATCGACGGTGGGGCGGGCCAACACCCCTCCAAGAAAGACACCAAAGGCCGAAGAGATCCAAAGAATGAACCAGAATCGAAGGGAGCGATGGCTCCATGGAAGGGAGAGGAGAGCGAGCAGGATTCCGGCCGAAACAAGGATCCCCCCTTCCATCGGGAGTCCCGAACGCGGGTGAAGCAGAAAGCCGACAACCAAGACGACTGTCCCCACCTGGGTAAATCCTAAACCCAGGCGCAGGGGCAATGAGAAAGGGATCCATCGGAGCATCAGCAGCGGGAGTATCCCCCCCAACACTAAAAGATGAAGAAGTGCCAACAGGGGAAATTCAAAAAGAGGCGTGGAAAGGCGAGGACGAAAGGCAAGGGCAAGCAGGGCCGACAAAAGGATATTGGCAAAAGAATAGACTCTGACACCCCGCAACAAGAGAGAGATTTCGGAGATTGTCAACGCGCTCCAATCCTCATAGAATAGGAACTCCCCAAGGCGAGAGTGGCGAAATGGCAGACGCACCAGACTTAGGATCTGGCGGGGTAACCCGTGGGGGTTCAAGTCCCCCCTCTCGCACCATATGCTTTTCCTCTCCAAAATGGTATTTGATTCGGAATCATTTTTCAGCCTCACCCTCGATGAATGTGGCCCTCAAGGGGAGAATCCGACCACATTTTGAAAACAATATCTCCCAACAATACTGCAACGCCCCTCTGCCCTTGATCCTTTCGACGGGAGACTTCTCCGTCGGCATCGATCACTCTTGAGCCTGGGCAAAGGACTCGGAATCTCGACCCTTCACATGCTCGGCAATAACAAAGGACATCGCCGCAAAAATCATGGCCATCCCGGCACCCTCCAGCCCCACCGGCCGCTCACCAAGCTGGAGCCATGAGGCAAAGATTCCTATCGCCGGCGCCAGAAGAGTCCCCATTCCGGCAACTCCGGAGGGAAGTCGATGAAGAGCATAGGCCCACAGGATCCAGGCCAGGGCATTTCCCGGGATGGCGTTATAGAGAAGTCCCAAAGTGAGCCGGGTCGTCCAATGAATCGTCCATGGGTCAAGGATAAGTGCGACACCAAGGATGACCACGCCGCCGAAAAGCATCTGCCACGCAGTGACATCCAGAATATCCATGCCAGAAGATCCGAACTTCTTTTGCCAAATGGCTGAAAGGGCCCAAAAGAGTCCCGACAAAAGTGCCAGAAGAAGCCCGGTCCCCCCCTTCAAATGCCAGGGGGCCAGGATCAAAAGAAGTCCCCCAAGCGCCAGAGCAAGAGCCGGCCTTTCAAGACCGCGAATTCTCTCCCCCAGAAAGAGAGCCGAGAAGAGGACGAGCCAAACCGGCATCATATAGACAAGGATCGCCGTTTTTCCTGCTGCCCCGTATTCCAGGGCCCAAAGGGTGCACCCCACAAATCCCGTCGACTGCAATAGCCCCAATGGAAAGATATAGGCAATGGGGGGCATCCTCAGCGGACGATTCATCAGACGAAGAATGACAAAGAGGACGGCCGCTCCCCCCAGGACCCGCATCGATGCAAAGAGAAGGGGCGGACAATCGGCTAAGGCAATCTTCATCACGACCCAGTTGTAGCCCCAGATCAGGGAGAGAAGAAAAAGGGCAAGGGCGGGAAACAGCGGAAGTCGTTTCAATGAATCTCCAAGAACGTTATGGGGTGAAGTCAGGAAACAGACGCGAAGAAAAATGGCGGAGGGGGGCACGGAACTGCTGGGTGTCCAGCCGAGCCATCCCAGGATAATTGAGCCTTCGGGTGGCAATGTCCATTCGCCGGGCGAGCAGCTCCGCCATCTTCCCTTCCCCCCGCATCCGGACTCCGAAACGACCCTCATAAACCTTCCCGCCATGGTAGTCCCGAAGTCGGGAAAGCACGGCCTGTGACTTAACGGGAAAGTGGCGCTCAAGCCATTCGATAAAGAGATCCCGAACCTCCAGCGGAAGGCGAAGGAGTGAGTACTCCGCGGATAGAGCCCCCGCTTCCCTCGACCGGGAGAGGATCGACTCGAGTTCATGGCAGGTCAAGCCGGGGATGACCGGAGCAACAAGCACCCCCACAGGAATTCTTGCCTCGGCAAGCCTGCGCAGTGTCTCGAGTCGGCGAGTCGGTGTCGTGGCCCGCGGCTCAAGGCGGTGGGAGAGGTCGTCATTGAGGGTCGGAATTGAGATGTGAACATGAACGAGCCGTCTCTGTGCCATGGAGCTCAGAAGGTCAAGATCGCGTTCGATGAGCGAGGATTTTGAAATAAGAATGACCGGGTGGTTGGCCCGGTCCAACACCTCAAGAAGCCCCCGAGTGAGTCGCAGGGACTCCTCGGCCGGCTGATAGGCATCGGTATTGACTCCTAACGCCAGAGGAATCGGCTCGTAGTTTCGCCGGGACAGCTCCTTTTCCAAAAGGGCCGGAGCCTCCTTTTTGAAAAGGATCCTCCGTTCGAAGTCCAGCCCCGGAGACAATCCGACGGTGGCATGGGAGGGGCGAGCATAACAGTAAATGCACCCATGCTCACATCCCCGATAGGGGTTGATGGAACGAGAGAATCCCACATCCGGTGACTCGTTTTCCGTGATGATCGTTCGAGCCGTCTCGGGGATCAGTCGTGTGGCATTGTCGAGGGCCGGAGGGGTTCCTTCCTCAGAGACAAATTCACGCTCCTCCCGCTCAAAGCGATTATCGGGAAGGGAAAGAGAACCCCTCCCACGAAGAGGTTCCGGGGGAACTCGGCTCATCAGATCCTCGGAATGTGATGGGAGTCAAGTCTGGAAAAAAGCTACCAACGGAAGGGAGGAACTTCGACTGTCTACCCCTCGGGGATCTCCGGAACACCGATCTCCCAGGCCTCCAGGTCAAAGGGACGGGCCTTCACGATCCGGCAATCCACAATATCGCCGGGTTGGCCCTGTCCGGAAAGCACGAGGACCTCTCCATCAATTCCATCAGGGGCCATCCCCCGGGTCCGCCCCGAAAGGACGAGATCCGACTGCTCCGAAAGCCCTTCGATGAGGACCGGCTGAACCGAGCCTTCCAGAGCCCGGTTCTTTTCCAGAGAGATCCCGGCGCAAAGGGCCATGAGCTCCTTTCGCCGACGCATCCTGACCCGATGGGGAACCTGGTCCGGGAGAGAGTAGGAGGGTGTCCCTTCCTCTCGGGAAAAGGCAAAGACCCCCACATGGTCGAATCGTGCCCAGGCCGCAAACTCCATGAGAGATTCAAATTCGCGCTCTGTCTCCCCCGGAAAGCCCGTAATGAAGGTGGTTCGCAGGATCACTCCCGGAAGAGCATTACGGACCCGGTCCACGAGTCTCTTCATGAAGTCCACACTCCCCGGGCGTTTCATGGAGACCAGAATCCTCTCCTCCACATGTTGAAGGGGGATATCCAGATACGGAAGTATCGTACGGGATTTGGCCATAACAGCAAGAAGGGAGTCGGTCACGAGTGTGGGGTAGGCATAGAGAAGTCGAACCCAAGGAATGTTCCCCTCGCCATCAATGCGCTCGAGCAGGTCCGACAGACCGTCGGACAACCCAAGGTCTTGCCCGTATCGGGTCAGATCCTGAGCGATCAGAGTGATCTCCCGGGTCCCTTGTGCGGCCAGACTTCGCACCTCCGCCAGGATGTTTTCCGGGGGACGGCTCACCTGTCCGCCGCGAGCAAGGGGGATGGAGCAGAAGGTACAGGGATGATCGCACCCTTCCGAGACCTTCACGTAGGCCCGATGACGAGGGGTCAGTCGGGCTTCGGGGAGGGGAAAGAGGGTGGGCGGGGAAGGAGTCACAGAGGAGCCCCCTCCGACCTGGTCGAGGATCTCGCCCAGACGATGCTCGTCGAAGGTGGTAAGGGCGAGGTCGACCTCAGGAATGAGATCGCCCATCTGGTCTCGATAGCGCGAGACAAGGCATCCTGATCCCACAAGGAAGCGGGCCTTGCCTTCCTCCTTGTATCGGGAGAGCTCGAGCAAGGTGTCCACGGATTCGCGTCTGGCCTCGGTGACAAAGCTGCAGGTGTTGACCAGAAGGATCTCGGCCTCTTCGAGGTCGGGGACCACGCGATATCCCCTTGAGGAAAGATCGCTGATCATTCGCTCCGTATCGGAGGCATTCTTGGGGCACCCAAGGCTTACGATGCCCACCGTTTTTTCATTCCAGGTGATCGTCTTTTTCATAAGAATCCACAATCATGATACAATCGAAAAAAATTGGCGGACGGTGCCGTCTGCCTCACCCCATCGACTTCCGGCAATGACAGGAGAAGACAAAGAGCAATGATCAAGAATCTTATCATTGTGGCCGCACTTGCGGTCACCGTCATGATCGCCTATTCAATGGGGATGAAGGAAGACAACGCAAAAGTCAACGACATGAAGTCTCAAATCGACTCGCTCAAGGCCCAATTGGGAGACCAGGGAAAAAACATCAAGGAGTCCTACAACCGACTCCATCGTTCCCTCAACCTCCACATGGCCGAAACAAGCATAGAGACGGCCATCCATGACACCCTTGATGAAAACTTCGGAGAAGCCCGAGTCGCCGTCGGATCGGCCAGAAAGTATCTCCAGCAGGCCCAGGGGAAGAAGGTATCGGCCGAAGAGATCTCCGTTCTTGATACCGAACTTGACAAGGCGTCCCAGAGTTTGAAGATTCTCGACCGCTCTGCGGTAAAAACCTTGTCTGGCGTTGAAAAACAGATTAGGGATCTGATCGAGAAAAATGCGACCTAGCTAAGGATCAACGACCAGCCTTGAGACGCTTGAAAAATCCCTGATAGGGGATTTCAGGGTTATTCATGACCACAATCTGAACAAGCTCCCATCCCTCCAGCCCCAAAAAGTTGAGCTGATTTTCAACCTGTTCGCGACTGACGGGAACAACCCTGTACTCCCAAATCATCGACAATTCTTAACCCTCCTTGGCGGGGGCTCCGGCCGCAGGACCAGCCTGGCGCTTTTTCTTGGTAGAGGCACGGCGGACAATCTTCTTCAGCCGGCGGAGCTCTGTATCAGCCTTGCGCTCTCCTGGAGCCACTTCGCTCTTCCGCTTCCGGAGCATCTCCTTGGTGAGTGTCAGACGTTTTTCAAGTTTTTCAGAGACCGGCTTTCCCATTACATCCTCCTGATCATGATGTTTGTCATCAAAAATTGTTCCTGACGCATTAGCGTGCGTCAGCTTCCACAACGAAGGCGTGGCCAAGTTCGCTTTTGACTTGCCGGGCAAAGGTTCTCGCCCTGTCGGGATTTACAAACTTCCCGACGTAGACCCGATAGACCCTTCTGTTGCCCACCGTGGCCTTTCTTACCTGAGCTCCCGGATAGCGCGTCAGGCTTCTCGCATAGCGCATGGCCTCTTCATAACCGGAGAAGGAGGCGACCTGCACGACATATTGGGAGGGCGAGAGCGTTCTTCCTCCGGGGATACTGAGGACCGTAATCTTCACAAGTCCCGTCCCGGGGCCAATGATTCCAATCCTGTTGGCCGCCTCCCAGGAGAGATCGATGATGCGTCCGGAGACGAACGGCCCCCGATCGTTGACAAGGACATCCACCGATCGGCGGTTGGCGAGGTTTGTGACCTTGACCTCCGTTCCCAAGGGAAGGGTTCGATGAGCGGCGGTCAGATCATGCTTGTGAAAAATCGCTCCGCTTGCCGTTTTCTTTCCGTAAAAGGTCGGACCATACCAAGAGGCCCTGCCGACCTCGGTCATGCCGGGGGTGGCTGACATGATCGACGTATCCTGAGAACCGAATCGGGAAATTGTGGCGGAGTCTCCGCCAGAGCGGCCCCAGGAGATTGGCTTTCCAATCTCCGATGCACAGGAGGGAAGGAGAAAGAGCATCGCAATGGCTGTCATTTTTCGGACCCGACACATCTTCTGAATCCCCTCCGTCATCAAGTGTCTTCCCCGATATCCTCCCCCCGCCGGCCGAGCCCCTCAGGCTCCGGAAGTCGATCCAGATATCGAGAACGCCAATAATGGAAAAAAGAACAAGGAAGAGGGGCTGAAGGGCGATGAACAATGCCGCCACTCCCCAAAACCAGCGTCCTATCTTTCTTTTCTTGACGTAGTGTACCAGAATGGCAATTCCCTGTCCTGCATACAGCATCCCCACCACCATGACGAGATTCGTCCCAAAGATGCGAACCGACAGGGAGGGAATGAGAAAGAGTGCCAGGGAAGCGATTAGACCAAACACAAGCGGGTCGGGAAGGAGGAATTCCTCCGGTCCGCGGTCAAGCCCCCGATCCTCCGATGGCTCCCGAAGTGCTGAAGTCACTCCCCACAACGCCATTGAGGTCAGAATCCCGTAGCTTGTCAACATTCCCGGGATAATCGAAACGACAGTCTTGAAAATCATTGGCTCAAGTGCCAGCAACCGCGTTTTTTCGTCGGGGGTGAGTGTTGACTGGGCATTCTGGATGGCCGTGTTCATGACGAGAAGAACAGCCTGATGCAGGGACTTGGAGAGAGCCGTCCACAGCTCGCCGCTCGTTTTTTCATACAGAAGGAAGGCGATTCCTCCCAGAAAAAAAACGATCTGGAAAGCCCCGGACAGGATGATGGCGATCGGAGGTGAGCCCCTTTTCATCAGAGTGGCCACCACAAGGGCTGGAAGACCGCACAGTCCGATATAGAGAAGGACTGCCAACCCTGGCATGGAGGTCTTCAGAAGGGAGGCAAAGAGAAAAATGACCCCGCCGGAGGTCACCATGGCCCCGGTCCCCAATAACACCGCCGGATAGCGGAGCTGGGCCATGACAATGGGAACTCCGGCAAACATGGCGAGAAAAACACCCAACCGTGGCAGGGCCAGCAGGGAAAGGAACAGTGCCGATGAAAAGGAAACCGCCGACAGAAACGGCGCGGCGGGAAAAGGCATGTTCAGATCAGCTTTCCTCGGCAAAGGCGAGGAAAGCGACATTCCGGGACTGCTTGATGGCCTTTGACACCGCTCTTTGATGATGGGAACAGGTGCCCGTGAGACGACGGGGAAGAATCTTTCCTCTCTCCGTGAGATAGGAGTGGAGTGTGGTCTGATCCTTGTAGTCGATGGCCAAGGATTCCGTGCAAAAACGGCATACTTTCTTTCTTTGGAATGAACGAGCCTGACCTGCCATGAAAGATGATCCTTTCTTCTCTATCCGGACTCACCGGAGATATCGGAGTGGACTTCGCACTCCCGTGAAGTTAAAACGGAATCTCTGAATCCTGTCCCTGGAATCCCATGCCGGGATCAGGATAGGAATCCTGACGTCCCCCTGATTCCGGGGAGGATCCCCCCGAACGCTTGGGGGGGCCCACAAAGGTCAGGGTCGACACAATGACTTCAACCTTTGAACGCTTCTGCCCTTCCTGCTCCCAACGATTTTGCTGGAGGCGCCCCTCAACAAGGATTGGCATTCCCTTGCCCAGGTAATCCCTCACAAAATCCGCCTGCTTCCCAAAGGTCACGCAATCGATGTAGCTGACGTCATCCTTGTCGTCTCCCGCCTTGCCTCGGTTGTTATTGATGGCCAGACTGAAGGAGCCGACAGGCATCCCCCCCCCGGTCACGCGGATTTCGGGATCCCGGGTAAGGTTTCCCATCAGGATAACCTTGTTAAAACTGCTCAAATTGCTTCTCCTTCAACATCGGGAGCACCCATGTCTTCAGTGGAGCCTGCGGAAGCTCCCGGTGCTTCGGCAGAGGAGTCCATCGGGGGAACAACGAGGGTCTTCCGGCGAAGATTCATGCTCTTGATGATCCGCTCGTCGAGACGGGCCACCCGCTCGAGTTCGATCTGATCCGCAGGATTCTTAAACTCTGCGTAGAGTATAACATAATCTGCCTTCTTCTCCTTACGCAGCTCATAAGCGAGACGCTTCTTGCCAAGACGCTGGGTTGCATGGAGCCGACCGCCCTTGTCCTCCACAATTTTCTCGTATCGGGCAACGGTCGCCTGAGCCTCTTCATCGGTCAGCGTCGGCTTCAAAAGAAGCACACATTCATAGAAGTACATGGGTAAAACCTCCCGTTTTCTAAACGTTAAAGCGGAAATAAACGACATCTCCGTCCTGGATAATATACTCCTTGCCTTCGAGGCGAAGAAGTCCCTTCTCTTTGACCGCCTTTTCAGAACCCAACCGGTCGAGGTCCGCGTAGCTCATGACTTCGGCCCTGATGAAGCCCCGTTCGATGTCCGAGTGAATCTCCGAAGCCGCCTTGGGAGCGGTGGTTCCCTTGGGCACAGGCCACGCCCTGACCTCCACCTCACCCGCTGTCAGAAATGTGACCAGGCCCAAGGAACGATATCCTTCGGTGACGAGGCGATCCAGCCCCGAACGATCGAGACCGAGCTCATGGAGAAAGGTGGCCCGCTCCTCTTCGGGAAGTTCGGCAATCTCTGCCTCCCACTTGGCGCAAATGGGAATCAGGACACCTCCTCTGGCAGAGATGGCCTTTTCTAGGCTCCTTACTCTCTCCGAGGGCGAACGGACCTCTGTCTCCGCCACATTGGCCACATAGAGCGCTGGCTTGTCCGTCATCAGTCCAAGACCCCGCCGAAATGTCTCTGAGAGTGGATCAGTGACAATGGAGCGAGCAGGCTTACCCTCCTCAAGTCCGGACAGGATGGCCGTGAATGCCGGGCGCTGGATCTCAGCCTCCTTCGCCGCGGTTTTCCAGATCTTCTCCAACTTTTGGAGACGCCCTGAAAGCGAAGCCAGATCGGCAAGAAGGAGCTCCGTTTCGATGACCTCAAGGTCGGAGATCGGATTGACCTCGCCATGAACATGGGTAATTTCTCCGTCCTCGAACCCCCTCAGAACATGGACAACGAGATCAACGGAGCGAATGTGGCCCAGAAACTGGTTTCCCAGGCCTTCCCCCTGACTGGCGCCCTTCACGAGACCCGCGATATCGACAAATTCCACCGTGGCAGGAACGGTCTTCCGGGTGGAGTACATGGCCGAGAGACGCGCAAGGCGAGGATCAGGAACCGGAACGATCCCGGAATGAGGATCGATCGTACAGAACGGATAGTTCGCGACTGGAACGGCCGATGCCGTCAGGGCATTGAAAAGGGTCGATTTCCCGACATTCGGAAGACCGACAATACCGCATGACAAGCCCACAACATCACCCCTTGGCCTTTAACGATTTCGTCTGAACCCATCGCTCGACCAGCTGTCCTCCGTTCTGCAGAAGCTCCGGAATTCGAAGCCTCTCCTCTCGGGAAAAAGGAGAAAGAACATACTGGCTGATATCCGATCCGATCTGGAGCGGACGCCCGATTCCAAACTTGACCCGGGCAATTGCTTCCGACCCCGCCGCCTGAAGTATCGAGCGGATCCCTCTCTGACCTCCGCTCCCCCCCTTCTCTCGAAAGCGAACCATCCCGAAGGGAGTATCGAGATCGTCCGAGAGAATGAGCCATTCCGCGGGGGCGTCCACCCCCCGGAGGCGGAGCCAGGGAACGACACGGCCACTCAGATTCATGAAGGTCTCCGGAAAGACGAGAAAAATACGCTCGCCCAGCCAAAGTCCCTCCCCATAACGAATCTCGCCCTGTTTTTTCTCGAGCGGGATTCCGGAAATCGCCGACACATGATCGAGAAGAATCTTCCCCGCATTGTGCCGGGTTCCCGCATACTCGCTCCCGGGATTTCCCAGGCCGATCACAGCCAGGGACATCCGTTATCCCTCCGACAATTCGCCCGTTAGGCCTCGGCCTTGGGCGGAATGACATGGAGAACGACAGCACCCGGCTCATCGAGAACCGTCACGCCCGCAGGAAGTGTCAGCTCACGAACATGAAGGGTCTGGTTGATGTCCAGAGCCGACGCATCGACCTGAATGTGGTCGGGCATCTGAAAGGAGAGGCATTCCACATGGAGCTCCCGATGAACGATGTCAAGGATTCCACCTTTCTTGACACCTTCGGGGGTCGTTCCCACAACCTCCACCGGAACACGGTTCTTGATCTTTGCCTTCTCGGACACTTCGAGAAAATCGATATGCAGGATCTTTCCTGAAATGGGATCTCTCTGGATATCGCGCACCAGAGTCAGTGCCGTCCGCCCCTTCTTGCCCCCTGAGATTTCGAGGTCAAAAAGGCCGTTACGGCCAGCGTGTCCCTGCATCGCCTTTTCCACATCCTTAAGGTTGGCCGACAGGGCCTGAGCCTTTCCAGCACCGTAGACCACCGCGGGGACCTGCCCCCCACGGCGAAGTGTGCGGGCGACACCCTTACCCGTTTCCTCTCGCACTGCAACTTTCAGCTTGCTATGCTCCACAATTTCCTCCTTGCCTTGACGGCTCAATACGTTGGGGGCTCCTCATGTTCCGGGGCCGTTTTCAGATAAAAAGAGAGCTGACCGACTCGTCATCATGGATCCTCCGGATCGCCTCGCCAAAAAGCGAGGCAATGGAATGGACCCGAATTTTTCGGCACTGCTCGTCCTTGCCATTCATGGGAATGGAGTTCGTGACGATCACCTCGTCGATGACCGAGGCATTCAGACGCTCGATCGCCTTTCCGGACAGAACCGGATGCGTCGCTGCGGCAACCACCCGCCGGGCGCCGGCATCAATGGCAGCCTGCGCTCCCTGCGTGATCGTTCCTGCCGTATCGATCATGTCGTCGAGAATCACCGCCGTCTTTCCCGTGACATCTCCAATGATATTCATCACCTGGGACTGGTTGGGCCCTTCACGCCGCTTGTCAATAATGGCCAGAGGCGCCTGAAGGCGCTTCGCAAAGACACGCGATCTCTCGACCCCCCCCGCATCGGGGGAGAGGATCACAATACTTTCCTTGCTGGCAATCGTCCGGAGGGGTTCAATCAGAACCGGAGTCCCATGAAGATGATCGACCGGGATGTTAAAAAATCCCTGAAGCTGGCCGGTATGGAGGTCCAACGTCAGGATTCTCGAGGCCCCTGCCGTCGTAATCAGATCGGCGACAAGCTTGGCCGTAATGGGAACCCTCGGCTGATCCTTCCTGTCCTGGCGGGCATAGGCATAGTAGGGAATGACTACCGTGATTCTTTGCGACGATGCCCTCTTCATGGCATCAGTCATCACAAGCATCTCCATCAGGTGATTATTTACCGGATGGGAGAGGGACTGAATCAGAAAGACATCGTTTCCGCGGACGTTCTCGTCGATTCTGACCCGAATCTCTCCGTCAGAAAATGAGGAGACCGTTGATGTGGACAAGGGGATCCCGAGATACTTGACGATCTCCTGTGCCAGCGGGATATTGGCATTTCCTGAAAAAACCTTAATCTCTCTCACGACTGAATTCCGTCCTCCCGACCGGCGAGATTCACGCCCCTACGACAGGAAATGAATATGGTTGGGGCGCCAGGATTCGAACCTGGGAATGCGAGATCCAAAATCTCGTGACTTGCCGCTTGTCGACGCCCCAGTCTCACGATAAACGCTTCTTCCGCCCCTATCAGAACGACACGGGAGAAGCCTCCAGAAAATTAAAAACGCCGGCCCATCCTCCAAGAGTTGCCACTATCCGATCCCCGAGAGATCGACCTTCCTCCTGGCTCTGACACCGGGCGAAAACAGTCGGTCCGGATCCCGTCATCCGCACATTTCCCGGAAGAAATTCCTCCAAAAAACTTATCCCTTTGCCCACTTGAGGGCATAGGGAAAGGGCAGGCGACTCAAGGCTGTTAAAAAGTTTTCCGGACTCCAAAAGACTACCAATTCTAATAGAACGCTCATCCTCTGTCAATTCGCAGACTCCCTGGACCAGGTAGGTCGAGGGGTCGAGGGCCTTGTATACTTGCGCCGTGGGGAGAGGGAGACCCGGGTTCCAGAGCAGAACCTTCCCGGGAGAGGGCGGAAGGGGAACGAGTCTCTCTCCCCGCCCCACCCCCATGGCCCGGGGGCCACGAAGGAAAAAGGGGACATCCGATCCGAGCGTTTGGCAAATTTCATCGAGCTCCCCAAAGGTGAGAGGCGTCCCCAGAAGACGGTTCCCGCCCCAGAGGACGATGGCGGCATTCGACGATCCTCCCCCCAAACCGGCTCCCACGGGGATATTCTTTTCCAGATCGACGGCAAATCCCCCGGAAAACGATCCCTCCTTTTTCCCGACACTCTCCATCAGGGCCTCCAGCGCCCTGACCACGAGGTTTCGTTGAGGATCCCCATCAATCATTCGACCGGAGAGAGTGAGGTGGATTCCCTGTTGGCGGGTTCGCTCGAGTTTGATGTTGTCGAAGAGATCGATCATTGCCATTTCCGTGATGAGCTCGTGAAACCCATCAGCCCGTCGACCAACAACCAGGAGAGAGAGGTTGATTTTGGCTGGGCTTCTCAAATAAATCGTTCCCGTCTTCATGCGATCCTTTCCCTTTTTTTCAGCAGAGTCGGAAATGTCTCTCCCAGCCATGCGCAAAACTCACGGGCGGTGGAGGGCACCGCCAGGGTGTCAAGCCCCACTGACTTAGCGATGTCGCCAATGGTTCCATCGTCGATAAGAATCTCCGTTCCCTCCCGAAGGACAATGTCCGGCACGAGAAGAAGTGTCTCCGGAGAGAGTTTAGCCTGAGCCACTGTATTGATAATGTCATGGGCTCCGAGCAGTCCGGAAACGGTGACGGACTCCCCCATCGAGCGGTTTTCGACGCCAAGAACCGTCACTTTTTTTCCCTTCGGGGACTCATCGACGATCCAGGAGGAGATAAATTCTTTCAAATAGGGAAAAAAACCCTTTCCGGTCACGAGAGCCAAGGGTCTGGGAAGGGATCCCTGAAGACGTCGGATCCCGGACATCCACTGCTTACGAAAGAGTGGCACAAGACCCACTCCATTTCCCAGCTGCGGGAGGTCTCCATACCGCGAGAGGGAGGGGAAGGGTGTTTTGGCAAGGACGTACCATTCATCGGAGGGGTAGAGAAAGGGATCACCCCAACGGTCCATGCCCCGCTTCTGAAGGCTCACGATCTCCCGAATCATCTTTTTGGCAAAGGGGGCATCAATGGACGGAACAGGAGGAAGACCCTCCCGATGGGAGGTCAACCCCACTGGCACGACGGCAAGGGAGGCAACCCGAGGATAAAGCGCCGAGAGATCCTCCCAGGTTCTTATCAGGGCCTCCCCATCGTTGATGCCCGGCATCAGGACCACCTGGGTGTGCAAGGTGATCCCTCCCTCAGAAAGCCGACGAAGGAGTGGAAGAATGTCCGGAGCCCTGTCGTTTTTCAAGATCTGTCGTCTCAGGATCGGCTCGGTGGCATGGACGGAGATATAGAGGGGAGAGAGTCGCTGCTCAAGAATCCTCTGGTAGTCCTTCTCGGTAAGGTTTGTCAGGGTGATGAAGTTCCCGTAGAGAAAGCTGTAACGATAGTCCTCATCACGTATGTAGAGAGTCTTCCGTGCTCCAGCGGGCATCTGGTCAACAAAACAGAAGGCACAGTCATTGGGGCATCGGCGGATGGGCGGGGGATCGACAACAATTCCCAAGGAGAGGTCCGGATCTTTTCTGAGGCGAATTTGGAACGGCTCACCCGCCCTCCGATAGGAAAGAGAGACTCGGGCTTCCGCCTGAAAAAATTCAAGGTCGATGAGATCTCTCAATGCCACCCCATTCAGGGAAAGCAGACTGTCCCCCGGACGGAGTCCCGCCTTCCAGCCCGGACTCCCTTCGACAACCTCCCGGATTGTCAGACCATTGCCATCCCCCCTTAACGGGGCCGCCCCCCCCGATTCTCTCCCCTCAACCGACTCCATGCTTCCCCTTCTGGACCCAGGTCAGTCCCTTGTGAATATAGTAAATTCCCGAGATGATGGACATAATGACTGCGCCAATCTCAAGCAGATGAAGGACCCCCGGAGTCGAAACACCGACGAGCACAAGAGCGGCGAGACCGAGGTAGAAGACTTGGAATCCAGTCGTTACCTTGCCCAGAATATGCGGCTGAACCGGGATGGGACAATCGATGAGCTTCAACAAGATCACACCAGAAACAAGAACAATGTCCCTGGCCACGAAAAGTATGACCACCCAGCGAGGCACGATTCCATAGAGCCCCAAGGTCAGAGAGGATAGAGAGAGAAAGACCTTGTCAGCCACCGGATCGAGGATGGTCCCCAGCTCACTTCGCTGGTTCAGGATCCGCGCAAAGAAACCGTCGAGGCCATCGGTCAGACCTCCCACAAAGAACACCCAGAAGGCCCAGGTCATATGGCCATAGGCCACAAGGCCAAAGAAGACCGGAGCAAGAAGAATCCTGATGACGGAGAGAAGATTGGGAATCGTCACCCGAGTCAGTACCCCTTTTGCTCAAGAAAGGCCACCTGCCCTCGAATCCAGTGGGATGTATAGCCATTCGCAATGGCCTGCCTGCCCACATGAGCTTCCGCGATGGAGTTCCCCATCGCGCCAAGCGCCGTCATCCAGTCCCGATAGAGATCCTTCGAGCGCACTCCTCTTGTCGTCAAGAGCCGGGCTATTTTCTCTGCCTTTTGCCATTGCCCCTTTTGCAACTCCCTCAGGATGACGGCATGGGCAAGAAGCAGGGAGGGGTGAGGCTGTTCCATCCAGTTTTTGTCCACATTGCTTCGAAGCCATTGATCGGCCTCATCACCCCGTCCGACTCCAACAAGGGCGTCATACTCTTCGGCAGGAAAGGGCGGATGATTCTTCCGGGAGGGATTGCGCCGTTCATAAAGATCAATGGTGGACAGAGCCTTCTTGAAATGATCTTCCCGAAGATCCTGGTGAATGAGTCCCGACCAGAATCTCTTGTCATTGGGATAAAGTCCGACACCTTCAAAAAGAAGATTTCGTTCTTCTCCCGAATCCCCCGATTCACGGGCATTCTGAATCATGGCCAGAAGAAGCTGAGGCGATGCCTGACGTTCGGCAAGAGCCCTCTTTCCGACGACCATGGCCATTTTCAGTTTGCCAGCATTCATTTCAAGGCTGTACAATGAAAAGTAGAAGGAAGGGGAGTGGAGAGCCCCCGATTGGAAGGCCGCATCTCCGATTCTGAGGGCCCGGTCCGTCTCCCCTTTCGCGACGAGAGCCGCAATCTCGTCTGACATGTGCTGGGGCGAGTTGCGGACAGAGCGGGGGCCGAGACGGGACATCATCTGGTTCACCGCCCGGTCGATGACCGGCTCCAGCCCTTGCGAGGCTGACATGTCAAGAGGAAAGGTCACGGGAACGGTGACCTCCGGAAAAAGCGGCGACACCGACCATCGTGTCAGGACGAGAAGTCCTCCCGGATGATTCCTGTCGTCATCCTTTCTGACACGGGCTTCCAGGAGGAATTTTTCATTCCAGCTCCCAGCGGCGTGGGCAAAACAGGAGAAGCTCCGACACACCGTCGTCACTTGTGCCCCCTGAAGCTTCCTGAGACGCTTTTCCAATGACGCGCCAAAGAGAACTTGTCCTCCGTCATGCCGAGAGTTATAGGCATCGGCGAGGTAGAGGGTCAATGCGTGTTTGTCGGAAAGAAGCCCCTCCGGATCCTCTAGGGGAACGAGGACTCCCTTATCTCCCCGGTGGGGATGAAGCCCTCCTGTCCCGGCACAGCCGGAAAGGACGACCGACAACAGAAGTCCCATCGCAAGGACACTGGCGAGAGCGACGCATGGAGAACGCCCCTTCCCCTCTTTTTGCCGGGGAAAAAATCTCCTAACCCCCTCTTGCCGACCCCACGATTCGGGCTCTCGGAAGGACTTTCTCTCAACTCTTTCCCATAAAGAAGGAAGGACGATTCCCTTGAAGTTCAAGTTCAACTATACCCTCGCGCTCATTGCCCTGATTCTCATCATCATTGTCGTGTCCATTGGAAATCGGATCATGACAAGCATGTACTACCTCAAAGGGTTCCATCTCATCGACACGGCCTATGTCGTGGCTCCCGACACCCAAACCGTGAATGGAGTGACCTTTACACTCTCCTACATCCCCAAAGACTCTCCCTATTACAACTCTCTGCTCGCCGCGGAGTTTAATGCCTTTCTCGTGACGATCAAAAATGGGGGAGCGGACTACATTGATTACGATCCGATGAATTTTTTTCTTGAAAGGGGAAGCAAAAAGGTCGATCGGGCCATGAGTGCCGACGAGGTGGAGGAGGGACTGTCAAACGGATTTCTAGGGTCAGCAAAGCCGATCCGGATCGCTAAAAAGCTCGTGGGAATGACATACATTCCCTCCGCCCGGCTATTTCCGGGATACGAGCGGAAAGGAATCCTCGTCTTTCCACGATTCATTAACAGTCCTGAACACTTTACCGTCAGATTTGCCCATATGTCCCAAAAATCAGGAATCTTTCCCGACATCATCTTTCACTTCGGTCGCCAGGGGAAGGGGACCAGCCCCACTCCCCCCGCTCCCGCAAAGACACCCTAAGTCGTCGAATCAGGCCGAAAGAGACCCCGGATCCTCCCCGGATGAGGCGGATTCCTTCTTCTTCTCCCCCCAGATGAGCGTGGGAGTTTCCTTTGCCGTGATGGCCCCCTCGGTAATGACAACCTCCGAGAGATTGGACAGGGAGGGAATATCATACATCAGATCCAGCATGACCTCCTCCAGGATCGCCCGTAGTCCGCGGGCTCCCGTCTTCTGGGTATAGGCCTTGTGGGCAACGGCGCGAAGGGCCTCTTCCGTGAAACGCAGCTTCACCTTTTCGATGGCAAAGAGCTTCTCGAACTGCTTGACCAGCGCATTTTTCGGCTGGGTCAGGATCTGCAGGAAGGCCGATTCGTCGAGGTCTTCCAGAATGGCCATGACCGGGAATCGGCCAATGAACTCCGGAATGATTCCATATTTGAGAAGATCGTCCGGCCGGGCTTCCATGAAAAGTTTCCCCGACAGAACCCTGTCCTGGGCCGGCTTCGCTTCCGCACCGAAGCCCATGGTCTTGCGGGCCAGCCGTTGGGAGATGATGGCATCGAGCCCCACAAAGGCTCCGCCACAAATGAAGAGAATGTTCGTGGTGTCGACCTGAATAAACTCCTGATGGGGGTGTTTTCGTCCTCCCTGGGGCGGAACGTTGGCCACGGTCCCCTCCACCAGCTTCAGAAGAGCCTGCTGAACCCCCTCGCCTGACACATCCCTGGTAATGGAAGGATTTTCGGATTTACGGCTGATCTTGTCGATTTCATCGATGTAGATGATTCCCCACTCGGCCTTTTCCACATCGTAATCGGCCGCCTGAAGGAGCTTGAGGATGATATTTTCCACATCCTCTCCCACATACCCGGCTTCGGTGAGGGTCGTGGCATCGGCAATGGCGAAGGGAACATCGAGAATCCGAGCCAATGTCTGGGCCAGGAGGGTCTTGCCGGTTCCCGTCGGACCAAGCATGATGATGTTGCCCTTTTGGAGTTCGACATCCTCCGAAATCTTGTTGGCACGAGCTCGCTTGTAGTGGTTATAGACGGCCACGGAGAGAATTTTTTTTGCCCGCTCCTGACCGATAATGTACTGATCCAGGGCCCGCTTGATTTCGGACGGCTTCATCAGGTTCGGTGCCGCCACCTTTTCGGGCTCGGCATCCCAGGCTTCTGCGATAATGGCGGCGCATTGCTCGATGCATTCGTCGCAGATATACACCCCCGGACCTGAAACGAGACGCCGAACATCTTCCCGTCTCTTCCCACAGAAAGAACAGGCGATCTCCGATTCACCCGTCCCGTTTTTCTCTTTGCGTTCTCTCGCCATGACTCCCCCCTGACTTTGGCTCTCTTGTGACAAGCCTTACTTTGCTGTCTTTTCGCTATCGATCCTGTGCGAGGTGATGACGGAGTCGATCAGGCCGTAATCTTTTGCTTCTTGAGAGGACATGAAGTAGTCTCGATCTGTATCTTGAGAGACCTTCTCCACCGGCTGTCCACAGTGGTCAGCCATCATCCGGTTCAAATCCGCCTTCAGCTTTAAGATCTCCCGGGCATGAATTTCGATGTCGGTCGCCTGCCCCTGAAAGCCTCCCATGGGCTGATGAATCATGATCCGGGCATTGGGAAGGGCGTAGCGCTTTCCCTTGGCCCCTGCCGAAAGAAGAAAGGCGCCCATGCTCGCCGCCTGTCCAATACAGATTGTGGACACATCGGGCTTTATGAACTTGATCGTGTCGTAGATAGCCAGCCCGGCGGTCACGATGCCCCCCGGCGAATTGATATAGAGATTTATGTCTTTGGACGAATCCTCAGACTCAAGAAAGAGCATCTGGGCAATGACAAGGTTCGCCACCGTGTCATCGATCGGCGTTCCGAGAATGATAATCCTGTCACGGAGAAGTCGCGAGTAAATGTCGTAGGCCCGTTCTCCCCTGTTTGTTTGTTCCACAACCATCGGTACTAGCATTGGCAAAATCTCCCGGAATATGGTGTAGGGGGAGGCCCGTAGGGCTCCCCTGAAAAAATGATCCTAGTGGCGATGGCCCGCATGATCGTGATTATGATCATGGTCATGGTCGTGGTCGTGATCATGAGCCTGCCCGATCTGTTCAGAGGGGGCCGGGAGTACACCGAATGTCCCCCACTTCAGCCTTTCAAGAAGGCCTCCCGGAGAAAAAAAGTCTTCCCATCCTGAAAAGGTGGCATTTCTCAGGAGGTACTCCTCTGTCAGGCGCCGACGTGCCGATACGATGGCCTGTTCGACATACTCGTTCCGGCGCTCTTCATTTTTTCCGGGGCTTCCGGCCCGTTGAATCAGGGCAAAAAACTCCTGCTCCACTCGCTGAACGCTGGGAACCACAGGAATCTTTGAGGCCAGCTCATCGAGGATGAACCACCACATGGTGTCCTTTTTCACTCTCTCCCGGTCAATTTCGCTATCAGACATCCCCGACTGCTTCATCCGCGCAATCTCGAGGTCAATCCGCCCTTCGGGAACGGGAAGGGAATTTCGGGAGAGGACCTCGACAACAAGCTCCTCCATCTTTCGGTTCAACGTTTCCGTGAGCTTCTGCTCCAGAACCTTGGCCTCAACGAGGCTCTCAAGGGTCTCCCCCTCGGAGGGCTCCTTGCCACCCAGAAGGGACGTGAAGAGCTCCTCGCGGGTCAGCGGGCTCAGACGACGGACCGAAAGGACACCGATCGTGGCCTCATGGGTTTCGCTCCGGCTCCGCTCTCCTTTTTTCTCCCCGGGAATATTGAAGGGGATCTTTCCGGTGAAGCTCTCCCCGGCCTTTTTCCCAATGAGGGCCCGGGTCAAACTCTCAGGCACTCTGGGATCTCCCACGGTAACAGTCTGGCGACCATCTCGGGCCAGGCCGGAGACGGGATCAACAAAGGAGAAGGTAAAACCAACGAGGTCTCCCTCTTCAGCGGCCGTGTCGGCGGGAAGGTCGGGGACAAACTGGGTCGCACCCTGCTTGGCAAGAAGGGCGATGGCGGACTCGACCTCGTCCTTGGTGACGGCAGGAGCGGTCTCGGGAGAGAGGGAGATCTTCTCATAGACGAAATTTTGCGGAAGGGAAAAAACCTCGATGGTCCCGGTCACCGTCAGACCCGACTTTTCATTTTCCTCCGTCACAGTGAAGTCTGCCGGATCAAGAAAGACAACCGTTTCCGAGGGACCCTTGATCAGGTCTCCGACGACTTCAGCGTGAATGCTCCGCCTCACTTCCTCATGAACCGAGGCCATGTAGGGGGAACGACTCCGGACATAGGAGGCCGGCACGCGACCGGGACGGTAGCCAGGCACCTTCATGCCCTGCAAGAACTCCTGGATTGTCCTGTCGACCCGGGTCCGGACCTCCTCGGGAGAATAGCCCCGCTGAAACGTTCTCTTTGCTCCATCACCCGGCTCAATCTTTAAACTCATGGACACTCTTCCTTCCTGGCACATTGTGGGAAAAACGCAATACGGAACGGCCCGCCAGCTTAGGGCATGGCGGCGCATGGAGATCGGCCTTCCGACAGCCCGGCTTCAGAATCTGCTTAAAAGATCATCTTGTTATTCTATCAGAAACCATGGCGCTGAAAAATCATCCCGGGATCAAATTTTTGGTCAGGTTGACCTTTCCTGAAAAATCCGTATAAAGTTTTCGGGGACAATGCCCTAGCCTACGATTCGGCATCACTGATTTTTCAGGGAGACACGCTTTGCCAACAGAAGATGTCGAAACACTTGTCGTCGGAGGAGGCATCTCCGGTCTTGCCTGCGCCGCACATCTCAAGCGCAACGGACGCACCGTCAGGCTTGTCGAGCAGAACGACCATCTGGGGGGAGTGATCCGGACCCTGTCCGACAGCGGATACCAGATCGAGACCGGCCCGAACAGTCTCCTCGTGCGCCCCGAAGAACCCCTCCTCGAATACCTCTCCCGATCGCCTCTGACAGAATCGATTCAGATGGCAGGTTCGACCGGAAAAAAGAGGTTTATCCTGAAAAATGGAAAGCCCTTGGCGCTCCCCATGACTCTGTCAGAGGGGATTTTCACGCCCGCCCTCTCCTTGTCCGGCAAGTTGCGGCTTCTCCAGGAGCCCTTCATTCCTCCGGCTGCAGAGGCAGAGGGCTTTTCCCCCGAGGAGGAGACGGTGGCAGACTTTGTCCGCAGACGTCTCGGGGAGGAGTTCCTGGAATCGCTGATCGATCCCTTCGTCAAGGGGGTTTATGCCTCCGATCCCCGCCTTCTTTCCATGGCCGACACCTTTCCCCGGCTGGTGGCCATGGAAAAGGGCTATGGCTCTCTGATCAAGGGAGGGCTCGCCCTGGCCAGAAAGAAAAAGGGCCCGGCGCCCCCGCTTTCCCGGCAGATCCTCTCCTTCACCCGCGGGATGGGAGCCCTTCCGGAGTCCCTGGCCCAGATCCTGGAGGATGATGCAGGGACCAACGCCGAGGTCATCGCCTGCGCGCGGACGGGGAACGGATTCCGGACAGCCCTCCTCTTCGAGGAGGAGACCTACTACATCCGGTCGAAGAACCTCGTCCTCGCCCTCCCTGCCGGCCAGACAGCGGGGATCATCGAGCCCCTCTCCCCTGGGACGGCCCCGCTTCTCGAACAGATTCCCTACGCCCCGATCGCCGTCGTCTATCTCGGCTACCCCCGGGAAAGGATTGCCCACCCCCTCGACGGGTTCGGGTTGCTGGTCCCGTCACGTGAGCGCCGAAAGATCCTGGGAGCACTTTTTTCCTCGTCCCTCTTTCCGGGACGCGCTCCCGAGGGCCATGTCCTTCTCACAGTCTTTGTCGGCGGCATGGTCCAACCCAAGCTCGCCCAAGCCTTTGACGAGGACCTTCTCCCCATCGTCTTCGGGGAGATCCAATCCATGCTGGGAGCCACAGGAACCCCGTCCTACGTGCGAATACAGCGCTGGGGGGCAGCCATCCCCCAGTCGATTCCCGGACACGGCGCAAGGGTCCGGGCCATTGAGTCCTCCCTCCCCCCGGGTCTTCATCTGGCGGGAGCCTATGTTGGAGGCGTCTCGGTTTCCCAAACCTTTTCCGCAGGAATTCGCGCAGCCGAGAAGATCCTCCAGTCTCCCCCGGCCTAACAGACTCCCCGAAAATCCCCCCTCATCCTCAACAGGGAATCCCCTCCACCGAATGGAACCGTCCCGTCTCGAGGCAATAGGCCGAGAGGCGACCCGTCCTGTAGGCTCCCGTGTCCACCATGACGATCCCGTCACGACGTCTGGCCTTTCGGACAATGGTATGTCCCGAAATGACGAGACGGCCATCCCACGAGGGGAGAATATGGGGGGGACGAAGGTCGACGCATTCGTGAAAGCTTCCGGAGGGGGAGATTCGGGTGGCGCAGAGATCAATATCGCCAAGGCTCGATCCGGGGACTGCGGGAAGTCCGCCGTGGACGACAATATGACGGGAATCGGACCAGGAAAAAGGCCAGGATCGAAGCCACCCTTCGAGTGTGCGGCTCCGGGTATGGCCGAGACGGTTCAGGGACTCGATCGTCCGGGTCCCGCCGAATTCAGGATCATGGTAGAAGGGAAGATCTTCTCCGTCCCGGACCTGAAGAAAAGCCTCTTCATGGTTTCCTGCCACCGGGAGAAACCACCCCGCCCTCGCCCCCTCGTAAAGACGCTCGAGAAGCTCCCCCACCTTTGCCCCCCGGTCGATCACATCCCCTGCCGCAATCAGGCGGTCGGCTTGGGGCGAAAAGCTGATTTTCTCGAGGAGATTTTCAAAGAGGGGGAGCTGCCCATGAAGATCTCCCACCACATAGGTGGACATAGGCAGCCGGTCTTCCGTCAGCCCGCCGGAAGGAGGCTGGAAAGTGAGCGGAAGGTATTCTTGAGCGAAGACGTGGCATCTCCCACCGCCGACGGCTCAAACCCCGAGTGGACCATACAGTCACGGCACTTGGGGTTACCCGAGGAGGGGCCGTACTTGCTCCAATCCGTCTCTTCCATTAGCTCACGATAGGTGGCAGCATACCCTTCGTTCTGGAGATAGCAGGGGCGTTGCCAGCCCAGAACGGAGTAGTTCGGGCTTCCCCAGGGAGTGCAGTCGTAATCCTTCTCCCCCTCGAGAAAGTCCAGATAGAAGGGGCTGTGGTTGAAGTTCCATCCCTTTCCGGCACGATCGGCCAGAATGGCACGAAAAAGATCCTTGGTCCGTTCCCGGCGAAGGAAGTGGTCCTGATCGGGGGCCCAGGCATAGGAATACCCGGGGGAAATCATCATTCCGTTCACCCCGAGGTCTCGTGCGAAGTCAAAGAATCGACGAAGCTCTTCGGGATCCTCCCCTTCGAAGACCGTCGTATTGGTCGTCACACGAAAGCCCTTGGAAAGGGCGGTCTTGATCGCCCGAACCGCAATGTCAAAAACTCCTTCACGGCAGACCAGACGATCATGGGTCTCCTTCAGACCGTCGAGATGAACGCTGAAGGTCAGATAGGGGGAGGGGCTGATGCTTTCGAGTCCCCGCTCGAGAAGAAGGCCGTTCGTGCACAGGTACACGAACTTCTTGCGGGCAATCATGGCGGAGACGATCTCGCCGATTTCAGGATGGATCAGAGGCTCCCCCCCGGCAATCGTCACCACCGGGGCACCACACTCCTCCACCGCCTGAATGCACTGTTCAGGAGAGAGCCTTTGCTTCAGAATCTCTTCGGGATACTGGATCTTTCCGCAACCTGCGCATTCAAGGTTGCACCGAAAAAGGGGCTCAAGCATGAGGACCAGGGGGTAACGCTTATCCCCCGACCACTTCTTTTTCATGACATAGGAACCGACCTTCAAGGCCTGCTGGACGGGAATGGACATGGGAAGCGCCCTTTCTTGGCGGAGTGCGGGCCGCCACCCTAAGAAAAAATATCCGAACAAAAGAATCAACAATTTTAGGGGTGACAAAAATACAGGTACAATCTAAGATCATACGTAGAGTCACGCTTTTCTGTCAAGGAACCCTGAGGATGTCAGCGACGCAAATCATTGTATATAAACGATATTCAGAAACGATGGAGAGGGACACGTGATCCTGGCCGGAGATATTGGAGGAACCAAGACTCTACTCGGACTCTTTGATCCAGAGACTCCTTCGGCCCTTCCCCGACTTCTCCGCTCCTACCCCTCCCGGGATTCTCCCTCTCTTGAATCCGTCCTCTCCCAGTTTCTGGGTGAAGCGCGACCTCTTTTTCCCGAAGCTTCGATTCAGGCCGCCGCCTTTGGTGTGGCCGGACCCGTGATAGCGGGACGATGCCAAACCACAAACCTTCCCTGGCTCATCGAGACGACGACTCTGGCAAAGGTTCTGACCCTTCCCCCCCACGCGGTGGCTCTGGCCAACGATCTTGTCTCCATTGCCTGGGGAACGACGGCGGCGACCGCTGATTCCTTGCGGACGATTAACGAGGGTTCCCCCGACCCCCAGGGAACCCGTGTGGTGATCGCCCCGGGAACAGGGCTGGGAGAGGCGATCATCGGCATGCACAAGGGGACCCCCGTTCCCCTTCCGACGGAGGGAGGACATAGCGACTGGGCCCCCACCTGCGCAGAGGAGATCCCGCTTCTGGAGTGGCTCTGGGAAAAGTTTGGCCACGCCAGCCCGGAGCGTCTCCTGTCGGGCCCGGGAATCGCCCACCTCTATCATTTTCATCTCCACACCCTTCCCCCGGATCAGCAACCGCTCCCGGCAGATCTTCCGGACGAGAAGATCCCGGAAACCCTTTCGAGGAAGGCACAGGAGGGAAATCCCGTCGCCCTGGCGGTCATGGGGCACTTTTGGAAACTCCTGGCCGCAGAAGCGGGCAACATGGCGCTCAAAACCCTCTCCACCGGGGGAGTGATCCTCGCCGGGGGCATTCCGGAAAAGGTCTTCCCCTTTCTCGATCAAAAAGAGTTCATGGAATCATTTACGGCAAAGGGCCGCTATCGCGACCTTCTCTCAAAAATTCCCGTCCGGATTGCCTCCGATCCGGATATTGGACTCAAGGGAGCCGCCGAAATCGCTCGGAGGCTCTCCCGCCTCACCGGGGAAAGTGAAAGGAGCTCACTATGACCGCTTCATCAACGCTCTCCCTTGGGGGAGGATCCGTCACGATTACCGTCTTCCCCTCCCTGGAGGACTGGGCCGGAGGGGCAGCCATGGCCATCCTCTCGCGTCTTGAGACGAGGCTGGCCTCCCACAGAAATGTGTCCCTTGCCCTCTCCGGAGGGTCCACCCCCGCCCCGGTCTTTCGCGCGATGGCCCGGGAGCTTGCACAGTGGCCGGATGAGAAAAAACGAAAAATTCATTGGTTCTTCGTCGATGAGCGTTGCGTCAGCCCCGAAGATGGCCAAAGCAACTATCGCATGGCGAAGGAGACCCTCTTTGCACCGGGCAAGGTTCCCACAGACACGATCTTTCGCATGAAGGGGGAGCACTCTCCCGGAGAGGAAGAGGCGCTCCGGTACGAACGACTCATCACCGAAACCCTGGGGCCAGCCATCCCGCACCCCCCGGCCATTGACTTCCTCCTTATGGGTGTCGGCCCCGATGGCCACACCGCCAGCCTGTTTCCGGGAACCTCCCCCGAGGATGACCGGCATCGACTTGTTCTTGCCGTGCCACAGGAGGGAGAGCGCGTCGCCCGGATCACATTGACCTACCGGATGCTGGCATGGGGAGGAGAACGACTTTTTCTCGTCACCGGCGCCGACAAGAGGCCCCTGCTGCAGAAAGTGCTCTCGGGAGAAGGCGACCTTCCCTCCCAATGGGTCCTTCGGGAAGCCGGCGCGTTGGGCCATCCCTCCACATTTCTGATCGATGCCTCCGTGGCGCCAACACGATGACGCCTCTCGGCCAAAGCTCTCCGGTAACGCCTGGGGAAGAGATTTCCTTCAAAAACTCTTAAGGCCGTCGGGAAAGGATATAGCAGCGCGCTTCACTGCGGAGCTATCAGGAGCCCTCTCTCCCTAAGGGTTGGAGATCAACCTTGCCCCGATCGAGAACTCTTTAGTAGAATCAAAAGATGCATGCGATCGGACACCTCCGGAAGCAAGCCAACCCAGATCGTCTGAACCGCGATGGATAAGAGTCAAAGGCAAGGGGCCTTAGCAGAGGATTTGAATGACAGAACCAACATCGGCATCGGGAAACGGGCCAGATCGGGAAAAAACCTCGACAACGGCCCCCCCTCCACCTGACAACTCTTCTCGGAGTCAAGGTCAGGAGAGCCAGGACAAGAATGCTGCTCCTCCCAAAAAAAAGGCTGAGACTGCCAAGGGCGGCGGCAAGGAATTCGAAGAGCTGTACAGTCCCTCAAGACCTCGGGAGGATCAGGGTTTCAGCCCTGTCACGATTGCGATCTATATTGTCGTTGGACTTCTTCTTGTGGCGGGAATCGGCGGATCGATCATCGGACTCAAGAGCGGCCCCTTGGGCAAGCCCCACAAGATCGTCTCCCAAAGAAGCATCAGTACGCGAACAACCTTTAAGGTCATCCAGGGAAATGGCTGGCGCCTCAACATGTCCATGCTCCTTTCCCCTTCAGTGGCCTACATGAAATACACCCTCGAAGGCACTGGCCCCATCAAGCTCCAGATGCTCGGAGCCAAGTACAAGATCGGGAACGGAGATCTCGTCCCTCTCAAGCTCCCTCCGGCCTATCTCATGTTCGAGCCCCTCTCCCCCCATGAGGAAACTTCTCGGGCTTTTTGGCTGGGAGGCTCCCCCGTTTACTCCATTACAATCCTGATGCGCATCGATGATGGCCATGAAATCCGAAACGAATCGGTCACCTTTGATTAGTCGGCTTCTGATTCGGCCCTCAGACGAGAGAGTCCCTCCGACTCGGTCACTCCGGTAATGGACAAACGCTTGATCCGGCTCCCATGGCCGGAGACAAGCGTCACGGACGAGAGCGAAACTCCCAAGAAGCCCGCAAGGGCCCTGACCACACCCTCATTGGCCCGACCCTCCCGAGCCGGCTCCCTCACTCCCACAACCCATGAGGGGGCCCCCTCCCCTGACGGCCCTCCTCGAAGAAAACATCGCGACTGACCGGGCTTGACCCCCACCACCAGAAACCAGCTCGAGGCTTGGGCGCCAAGGGAGGAGGGTCCGGACTTCCTAAGGGAAGTCTTCTTCGACTCCCGGACCTTTGCCAATGTCGGAGACCCCCTTTTCCCACCGGTCCATCGCCTCGTAAAGGGCGTCGAACTCTCCTCTCATCCGGGAAAGCGTCAGGGAAAGATCCTGCCTCAGACGGCCCCGAGCCTCTTCATAAGTCCCCGCCCGTTCCCGAGCGTCGCGAAGGATCCCCTCGGCCTCCTCGTGGGCTTTCCTGACGCGATCCTCCGCCTCGCTCCTTGCCTCGCGAAGGATCTGGTCGGCCTCCCGGCGCGCCACCGAACGCCATTCTTCCGCCGCCGTCTGAGCCGCCAGGAGAGTGGCACCGAGGCTTTCCTCCCGTTTCCGAAGAGAGTCCTTTTCCTCTTCGAGCTCCCGGACTCGCAAAGAGAGAGTGGCAACCTTTTCAATGACTTCCCCCACATCATCGAAGAGCTTGTGGAGAAATTCGTCCACATCCTGGGGGGAATAGCCTCGAAGGGATTTGGAAAACTCATGGGTCCGAAGCTCGGACAGGCGGGTGTGGTCGATCATGAGGCCTCCTCTTAGGGGAGGGATTCGAGCCGGCTTATCGAGCAAAGATCAATAGACAAACCGTTCGATCGCCTGGATGATGAAGATGAGAATCAGGGGAGAGAGGTCAAGCCCTCCCATCTTTTCCGGTGGAACGAGACGCCGGATCGGGTGGAGAAAGGGTTCGGTGATGTAATCCATAAAGCGAATGATCGGGTTGTGGGGATCGGGGCGCACCCAGGAAAGCAGGGCCCGGATAATGACAATCCATGTGAATGCATTGAGAATATGCGTCAGCAGTGAAATGGAAACCTCCTTGATTCATGATCGGGAGAGAGACCTCGACCGCTCCGCCATCGCATGGACGGCGTCGATCAGAGCGCCTCGAACCCCCCGTTTTTCGAGGGTGGCCAACCCTTCAATGGTCGTGCCGGAAGGGGAGGCCACACGTGCCTTCAGGGATTCCGGAAGGATCCCCTTTTCCGTCAGAAGGGCCCCTGCGCCATAAAGGGCCCAGGAGGAGAGCAACGTTGCCGTTTCGCGAGACAGGCCCTCTCTCACTCCCCCGTCGGCCAAGGCTTCCGCCACCAGCGCCAGGATCCCGGGGCCGGAACCGGCCAGAGCCGTCGCGGCGTCGAAGGATTCCTCCGGCAGCCACAGGGCTCTCCCCATCCCGGCAAACATCCCGTAAATGGCATGCTGCTCCCCATGGAGGACCTCGGAGGACGCCGCCAAAAGGGTCATTCCTTTGCCCGCCGAAAGGGCAAGGTTGGTCATCGCCCGCACCCACCGGAGAGTGGGCAACTCCGTGGACAAACGTTTAAGGGTAATTCCCGCCATGACGGAAAGAACAAGCGTCTGAGGGGGAAGATGGGACATCTCCTCCAGGAGGTCGCCTCCGGGGCGAAGAAAAACTCCCGGCTTCACCGCCATGATGACCAATGCGGGCGGAGACTCCTTCCGAAGGGACTCCGAGAGGGAGGATGAGACGGCGATGCCCTCGGCCTTGAGCGCCTTCTGGACCTCAGCGCCAGGATCCACGACCCGAACCTGGCCAAAGGTCCCTCGGCCGTCCCCCGCGAGATGGCGAGCAAGCACTCCCCCCATCTGGCCTCCGCCCACCACGAGGACCTGACCTTCCAAGGGACTCTTTCCTTCATTTTTTTGATGCTTTTTTGATGTCTTCTCTGGTTGGCTCACCGCCCTTGGCCCTCAAAAAGACTCCGTCCGATTCTGACCTCGGTCGATCCCCATCGGATCGCCTCCCGATAGTCTTCCGACATCCCCATGGAGAGCGTCTCCATCGACGGGATCCGTCGTTTGAGCTCCCCGAAGAGAAACCCCGCTTCCTGAAAGACCTCTGAAGTGGTGGGGCCCTGTGGATTCCCCGGGATTGGCCCCATCACCATCAGCCCCTCAAGTTGAAGCCCCGGAAGGGCGGCGAGCCTCTCAGCTTCGGCCAAAAGACTCTCCGGCAACACTCCGGTTCGCCCGGGGTCCCGGCAGACGTTGACCTCAAGAAGGACCTTCTGAGGGTCTCCGGCTTCGACGGCAAGGCGGGAGAGGGTCCTCCCATGGGAGTATGAGTCAAGGGTCTCGAGACAGTAGAGCGGTCGGTAATATTTCTTGAGGGCCCGCCCCTGGATCGGACCGATGAAATGCCAAAACAGTGAGTCACTGGGCTCTTGGGGCAGGGACGCGAGCCTCTCGTGCCAGCTCTCCCATCGGTTTTCTGCCAGATGGTCAACTCCCGCCGCGATCAGGGAGCGGACCTCATCAAGGGATCGCATCTTTGTCACCCCCACCAGCCGGGGGACATCGGAGCGCCCCGAGCTCCGGGACACCGACCTGAGATCTTCCAAAATGGCAGCAACATTCTCTGCGATGGTGGACAAGGCTTAAGACCGGGGACGAATGTGGTTGAGCATGGAGCGCCCCTTCCGATCGCTCCCCATTCCCCGATGGGAATAAAAGAGCTCCGAATGGCATCGCGTGCAGAGAGGAAGGCTCCCGACATTTTCGGGAGAAAGCCCCGCCATCTCAAGCTGAAAGGAGATCAGCTCCCGAATGTCAAAGGTTCGGGTGGCGCGAGGTCGATACTCGGGGGTTCCCTCTGCCACGGCAGACCAGACGTCCGGGCCGACCTCGTAGCAACAGGGACCGATGGAAGGTCCCATCACCGCCAGAATCTCCCGTGGGAGACATCCTCCCTTCCGGGAGAGATGGCGAACCCCTTCCCGGATGATCCCGGCCGCTGCGCCTCTCCAGCCGGCATGCAAAGCGGCGACATGCTCCCCCGAGGGGGAGGCCAGCAGCACAGGCATGCAGTCGGCGGTCCAGACGCCGATATGTCGTCCCCCGGGTCCGGAGTAGACCCCGTCGCCGGCAGGAGGGGGGGATCCGCTTTTGCTGTCCTTTTCATCGAGAACGGCCGTCTTGTGAACCTGGGAGAGGGTGACGACTTCAGGGGATCTTCCCCCGTCGCGATCCGGGACTCGCGTCCCGAATCCATGCTCCACCCCCCGACACACAAGGAGCGGATGGAGAAGATCCATCAGGGTTCGCCCCGCTTGCGCCAAATTGCGGGTCGTTCGGTGAGCCCCTCCCCTTCCCCGGAAACCGGGGGAGCCGGTGGCACCTCTCTCAGAGGAAGGCGTCCGGGCTGGAGAGACTGACGCCGAAGGTAAGCCGGCATCTCCTCCTGACCTTCGGCTGTGGCCAATGTCTCATCGACCGCCGGCGACTCATCCGGCTCCGCCGGACGGTCAAATCCGGTGGCGATCACGGTGATGTGGATCTCTTCCATGGGATGGTCCTCGACCACCGTCCCGAAGATCAGGTTGGCCGACCCCTTCTCAGCCTCTTCCTCGATAAGCCGTGAGGCCTCGGTAATCTCGTTTAGGGTCATGTTGGAGCCCCCCCGGAAGTTCACCAGAATGCCCTTGGCTCCCCGGATGGAGCTGTCCTCGAGGAGGGGGCTGTTGATGGCGGCCCGCGCCGCCACGAGGGCGCGATCCGGGCCCGACGCTATCCCGATGCCCATGACGGCGCGTCCCATGTTGGCCATGGTGGTCCGGACATCGGCAAAGTCGAGGTTGATCAGACCCGGCCGCGTAATGATGTCGGAGATCCCCTGCACACCCTGGCGAAGGACATCGTCGGCCTTCTTGAAGGCATCGATCAGGGGCGTCCCCCGGTCCACCACGGATTCGAGTCGGTCATTGGGAATCACAATGAGCGTGTCCGTGTAACGCCGGAGCTCCCGGAGTCCCTCCTCGGCATTGCGCCCCCGCTTGGGCCCCTCAAAGCCAAAGGGGGTGGTGACGACCGCCACCGTCAGGATCCCGGCCTCCCGGGCCACCTGGGCAATGACGGGAGCCGCTCCCGTACCCGTTCCCCCCCCCATGCCGGCCGTCACGAAGACCATGTCCGCCCCTACGACGACACTGCGGATTTTGTCCATGTCCTCGATCGCCGAACGCCGTCCCACGTCGGGGTTGGCGCCGGCCCCCAAGCCACGGCTCACCGCGCTCCCGATCTGGATCCGCTGGGCATCGATCCTGTTGAGGGCCTGAACATCGGTATTCACCGCGACAAATTCGACCCCTTTGAGGTCGGACTGGATCATCGACCGGATGGCATTGCAGCCGCCGCCCCCCACCCCAATGACGAGGATACGGGCTCCCAGGATCCCCGACTGCTTGTAATCGATGATGGGCTCTTCGCCCCACTCAGACTCCATGACGCCTCTCCCCCCTCCCGGATGAACTCTCCCGGGGCGACTTCTCCTAGATGATTTCCCTGAGCCAATTCCAGAGTCGGACTCCGGCGGGAGGACCTTCCCGCTCCTTCTCTTTTGTCACCGGCTCCTGAGAGACGGGCGCGGAGGCGACGGGCTCCCGAACGGGGACGTCCGCCGGGCTCCATTGGTCGCGGGCAAAGTACAAAAGCCCCACCGCAGAAGCGAATTCGGGACCAGAGGTTTGATCCACAAGCCCTTGAACACGATCTCCCGGGTGCCCCACCGAAATAGGCATGTCGAAGATCTTCTCCGCAAAGGAGACAATGTTCGGCATTCGGGCCACCCCACCAGTGAGAACCACCCCCCGGGCCAGATAAGCTCCCTGACGGAGACGATCGAGGTCGGCCTTGACCTTCCGGAGTATCTCCTCGAGACGGGCCTCCACCACCTCCCGGACCTGAACCCGCCGACCGGCTCCCGTCATCGCCTCATCTGACAGGGGAACAGCCTCTTCATCCTCTGGGACGACCGGTTCGCTATGGCCCGGAGTGCTGAAGACCTCCCGCTTGAGCCTTTCGGCTTCGGCCTGGGAAATCCGGAGGACGGCCGCAAGATCCTTGGTCATGGCCGACCCACCCATATGCACCACCCCAACGCCGGAGAGGGCTCCGTTCTGGAAGACGACCATTCCCGTCGTTCCCCCTCCGATGTCGACCACACAGACACCCAGCTCCTTGTCGTCCTCGGTCAGCACCGCCCGGGCACTGGCAAGCGGCTGGAGGATGAGATCGCCCTCCCGGACGGTGAGTCCGGCCCGCTCGACGCTTCGCTTCAGGTTGGCCAGGACCATGTCGGAGCCCCGGATGACATGGACCTGAGCCTCAAGCCTCGCCCCCACCATGCCCACTGGATTGAGAATCCCCCCCTGCTCGTCAATGCGGTAACTCTTGGGAATGGTATGAAGAAGCTCCGACGAGGAGCAGCCCATCATTGTCCGGGACTCCTGCAGGATCCGCTCGATGTCGGATTCCTGAACCTCCCGGTCCTTAAGGGCAATCATCACGCGCTGGTCCTGCCCCTCGATCTCCCCCCCGGCAAATCCCACGACGACCCGGGTCAGAGGGTGGCTCGCCTTTCGTCCGGCTATTTCCACAGCCTTGCGTATGGCCGCCACTGTCTGCTGGACATCCACGATGGTTCCATTTCTGATGCCATGGTGGGTGGAGGCCGTTCCTATCCCGACAATCTCGAACCTGTCATCCTCAAGGGCATGGCCCACCAGGGCGCACACCTTCGTGGACCCGAGATCGATTGCAGCAAAAACCTGTTGGTCCGACATGGGAAATCCTCAAATCATTTTTGACTGTATTGGGAAGATGAATGCATCGTTTGCGCGTGCCCATTTTCGCACAATCCGATGCCCGCCTCAACAGCATCATTCCCCTTTGCACAGAGGGAAAAAACCGGCCTGATGCATGGACAAGCGGTTTGTTCGAACAATGGAGAAGATCGAAGGCCAGGGGGAGATTGGAGTTCCCTAAGACCTCACAGACCGGGGTGCGTGGGCCGGGGGCTTGGCGGGGGGATCAAGCACGGGGCGGAGGATGAGCATCCCGGAAAATCGAAGGTCGACTCCCTCGGGAATTGTTCCGGATGCACGCCCTTTCTGGTACTTCATGAAGGACTCATAGAGACGGAAGGGCTTGCATCCAAGATCTGTTCCCAGAAGGAGAACGGGGTCCCCATGGCCTGGGTAGTATCGAATTTCGTGGGGAGAGTTCAAGCTATACCAGCTCCCCTGGGACGCAATGTCTTTCCGGCACTGCTGAACCGTATGGATCGTCCGAACAAGCCTTCGACCTACGTCATGGGTCAGAGGGGAGCGGACGATAACCTGAGGGAGAGTCCCGGCTCCCGACAGGGTCTCCCCCGACAGCACTCCCCCTCCGTCCACAAGGAAGGAGGAGAAGACTGGAGCAGCCTGGGCCTTTTGTGACTGAAAGGCCATGAGCCCATAAGAAGGGAGGAGCACCGCTACCGGAGTCTTGAGAAGAACCCTGACGATCCGCCCCTCTCCGGGAACCAGCTTTATGCTGGCGGCCATGATCCACGGATGCTCCATCACGAGAGATTCCAGAATGTCGCGATTGGAAGAGGGCAATGTCTTGAAGGCCAAAGGGGTCACCCACCCCTTGACTGCGTCCTGAGAGACCACAGGCGGACCCGACACAACAATGCGCAACGGCGTGTGCTGTTTTCGGGAAAGACCCAGAATGACGATTCCACCCCAGGCGATCCAGAAAAACAGAAAGATGACGTAACGACCGGTTTTTGGAGGAATCTTTCGAACCTTCGGGCCCGGCGAAGGGGTGGCTTCCGAAGCCGGACTGTCCATCAATGTCCAGAAACGGCGGGGAACTCCCTCTTTTCATCAAGGGACGCCGTCGCGATAAGCTCGATGATCAGATCGGTGAAGGAAAGGCCCTCATGGGACGCAATTTCAGGCAGAAGTGAGGTGGGAGTCAGACCCGGAAGAGTATTGATCTCCAGAATGACGAAGACCCCTTCATCATTAAGGATGGTATCGAGCCGACAGGCCCCCCGGACATCAAGGACCCGGCAGGCTTCAGTGGTAATCCGCGCGAGTTCGGATGACTCCTCCCCCGACAAAGGAGCGGGGCTGATGTGGCGGGAGCCTCCCGGCACATATTTTGAATTGTAGGTGTAGAAAGGCTCGGCCTTGTCGGGGATGATTTCGATGGCGCCAAGGTAGCGACCGGAGAGAATCGCTGACTGGACCTCTCGTCCGGGGATCAGCTGCTCCACCAGCACCCAATGGGAATAGCGTCCTGCTTCGGTGACGGCATCCCTCAGATCTTCCCGACGCAAAACCCTTTTAACCCCGATCGACGAGCCCGCAGCTTCAGGCTTGACCATGTAGGGGGGGTCGAAGGAAATCATTCCGGGATTGAAGGTCTCCTCTGTCCTGTGGGCATAGGTCAGGGGCACAGCCAATCCTCTCTCCCGAAACAGGGCCCTGGATCTCATCTTGGACATACCGATGGCTGACGCCAGCACTCCGGAGCCGGTATAGGGGATCTTCATCGTCTCCAGAAATCCCTGCAGGGTTCCGTTCTCGCCGCCCCCTCCATGGGTGGCCAAAAAGGCCACATCGGGAGAAAATGCCCCAAGGGTCTCGGCAAGTGTCCGATCGGCCTCGAACTCACCGACCTCGAAACCCGCCTTGCGCAGTGACTCCGCCACGGACTTTCCCGAGACACGCGAGATCTCGGCCTCGTCCGAATCTCCTCCCGAAAGAACGGCAATCCGGTTGATTCCTCTAGCGGCCAACGACTCCCGGCTTACGCGTTCCATACTCTCACCTCAGGTTCAAGAATCACTCCCCACGTCCTCTGGACAGCATCCGCCACAGTGGCCATTAGCTCAAGAAATTCACTGGCCTTGCCTCCGCCCGTATTCACAAAAAAGTTGGCATGGCGGGGAGAAACCATCACCCCTCCCGTACTTCGTCCCTTCATCCCCGACTCTTCGATCAGTCGACCGGCGGAGTAGCCCGGAGGGCCCCCCGAAGGGTTTCGGAAGACCGACCCCAGACTGGGCTCATCAAGGGGCTGGGTCGACCGGCGATAATCGAGATGCGAGGCAAGTCTGGCAAGGCATTCTGCCGGATCCCCTCGCTCTCCCCGGAGGCGGGCAGAAAGCACAACGGCCCGGGTTAGCGGGAGGTTTTTCTCGGAAGCGTGGGAAATCCTGTCCCGGTTTTCCAGAAGAGCCGAGGTCCGGTAGCCATACTTGAGGTCTTGGGGAAGAAGAATCTCATGGCCCCCTCCTCCCGTGGCGACAAGAACGCTCTCGCAGAGATCGGACCATTGTCCGCTCCCGGCGCCGGCATTCATCACCGCTGCCCCCCCCACCGTTCCGGGGATCCCCGAGAAAAACTCGAAGCCCGCCACCCCGCGGCGGGCAGCATCCCTCGCCAGGGCAGGCAGGGAGAGTCCGGCGTCGACCTCCACCTGTCCATCGGAAAGCCAGCGACATCCGGCCCCTCCGTCCCCGTGCTCAAATCGGACGAGAGTCCCCCCCAACCCAGCGTCGGGAAAGAGGATGTTGCTTCCCCGACCGACAAAGGCAAGGGGCCCAGGGATTTCCCCCCGGTGATACATGTCGAGAACGTCACCAAAGACCTCGCTCGAGGAGAGGGAGACAACCGCCTCGACCGCTCCCCCGATACGGATCGAGGAGAAGCGGCTCAGGCGCTCACGGATTCGGAGGCGTGGGCGGAGACGGACCGCGGTTGCCACAGAAGATAATCCTTTCCAAGTCGAGTAATGTCACCGGCTCCTAAGGTCAGAAGGAGATCTCCCGGCTTGAGCATCCCGTTGAGACGCTCAACCCACCGGTCACGGCGAGGCTCGTAGTCCACACGGTCACTCCAGCGATCCCGCATCTTTTTATAGAGGCCCTCACTGCCAATTCCCGGGATCGGATCCTCTCCCGCCGAGTAGATCTCTGTGACCAGAATCTTGTCCGCGTCGGAAAAGGACTCGATGAAGGCATTCTGGAGATCCCTGACCCGGGTAAAGCGATGCGGCTGAAAGACCGCCACGATCCGGCGGTTCGGGTAGGCCAGCCGTGCGGCGGCCAACGTGGCACGAATTTCGGTGGGATGGTGGCCGTAATCGTCCACCACAACCACCCCATCCCTCTCGCCCAGCAGGGTGAAGCGACGTCCCACGCTTTCGAAGCGGGAAAGCGACTGACGCATGGTCTCCGGGGAAATCTCAAGACAGATTCCCGCACAAATGGCCGCGAGGGCGTTGAGAATATTGTGCATTCCAGGAACCTGAAGGGAAAATCGGCCCCAGAGAGCTCCATCCACGCGCACATCAAAGGAGGAGCCGATGCCTTCATGAGCAATGTTTTCGGCCCGGACGCGGGCATCGGGGGAAAGACCATATGTCAGGGGAACGGTTGTGATCCGATCAAGCAGGGAGGCGACGCCGGGATCGTCGATGCAGAGAATTCCTATCCCCCCCTCCTCTCCGGCATCGAGGTAGGTCGAGAAGGCCTGGATCAGATTGTCAAAGGTCCCGTAAAAGTCCATGTGCTCCCGATCGATGTTGGTCACGATCCGGAGACGGGGCTCAAGTTTCATGAAGGAGCCATCGCTTTCGTCGGCCTCCGTCACGAAGTAGCGGGAACGACCGACCAAGGCACATCCCGGGAAGCTTGCCACCCGACCTCCCACCACACAGGTGGGATCAAGGCCGGCAGAGACAAGAAGAGAGGCCACCATCGAGGTGGTGGTGGTCTTTCCGTGGGATCCTGTAACGGCGATACCATAGGCGGGATTCACAAGGGAGGCCAGCATCTCTCCGCGGTGGAGCACAGGGATTCCACGGGTCACGGCCGCAATCCATTCCGGGTTGTTGTGGCGGATGGCCGAGGAGATCACGAGCTTTCCCACCGACTCGGAAATGTTCGCCGCTGCGTGGCCGGTGAGGATGGTGGCCCCCTTCTCCGCAAGACGACGGGTACAATCGTTCGACCCCAGATCCGATCCCGAGACAGGAACACCTCTTTCGAGCAAAATCTCCGCAATCGGAGCCATGCCCGCTCCGCCGATCCCGATAAAATGAACCATGGCCCCCTTTGCCTTCCTCATCCGGTCCTCCAGTGTTTCGGGTTCATTGTAGCGGATCTCCTCGAATTTTCCAAGGTTTTCCGTGTGACAGAAATCAACGCTTCAAAATTTTTATCACGCTATCGCTTTTCACTGTCTTGTCAACCACTCCGATGCGGAAATACCAGGAGAATGCTCCCATGCCTTTTGACCCCTTTCGTACAGGTATGTCCCCGCCGAAAGTAGCCCCGCAAGTTCCTGGCCCCGATTCTCTTTCTCCATAAGGCTCGACTCCTCCCAGCACCACCCTCCCCCCGTCCTTTCGACCTCCCGGGCATTTTCCTGCTGGTGGCCTCCGGCAGAGTGGGGAAAGGGAATGTAGATGGCCGGGGTTCCCGAGGCCGTGATTTCGGCCACAGTCATGGCTCCTGCACGAGCAATGACAAGAGACTGTTCTCGGAAGAGTTTGGAGATCTCGGGAAGGAATCCCTCCACCCGCGCCGCAAGCCCCAGCTGCTGATACCGATTCTTGGTGGCATCCAACCAGCGCTCTCCACACTGGTGGATGATCTCAACCGGCCGCCCCTCCAGACGTCGCACGGCCAAAGCAACGACCTCCGGAAGACGTTCGTTCAGCATTCGAGCCCCCTGACTTCCCCCCATAATCAGGAGACGAAGCGGCATCCGCTCGAATCTGTTTGCGTCAGGCTCAGGGCCCCTGACGTCAGGGGCCAGGGGAATCCCCCCTCCCCGCTCCCATCCGTATACAACCCTCGAAACAAAGGGGGCCAGCACCTTGTTGGCCAGCCCCGCCACCCGGTTCGGCTCCACAAGAAGGGCAGGAATCCTCAAAAGCCCGGCGGCGACGATCACGGGAACCTGAACATATCCTCCCGTCCCGACCACCAGCCCCGGACGAAACCTTCGCAGCATGCGAATGGCTCCCCCGACCCCCTGGAGGATAGAGGCTCCCCCCGCCAGCTTGCCGAGAAGGGACTTTCCCACAACCCCTCCGGCCCTCACGGCCGCAAACGGAAGATTGGCCCGAGCAGCCAGACGCTCCTCAAGGCTCCCCGGAGTTCCCACATAGAGAACGGGGCTAGAGGACAATCGTTGATGGGCCCGGGCAATTTCTATCGCCGGAATGACATGTCCCCCCGTCCCCCCGCCGGTGACCACAAGGCTCTTTCCGGGATCATAGAGAGGGGACAACCGCCGTCTCCCTTCCCTCTTCATTGCCTTCTGAAGGCGCCGGAGAGGTCCGCTTGCGATACCGCGAGACGGAAAGGATCATTCCCACCCCCCAGGCATTGGACATCAGGGAGGAGCCCCCGAAGCTCATGAACGGCAGAGGGATCCCCTTCGTCGGGAAGAGGCCCGTCACGACCCCAAGATTCATCAAGGCTTCAAGGGCGATCGACATCGTGAGCCCCTGAACGAGAATTCGTCCCAAAAAATCCGGAGCCTGGGCCGCCGTCTTCATTCCCACAAGGAAGATGACAAGAAAGACCACCACCACCGCCACCGACCAGAAGAACCCCAGCTCCTCCCCCACGAGGGCAAAGATGAAGTCGGTCCCTGGCTCGGGAAGGACCCCTCCCCCGACCCAATCGTGGCCCAGCCCCTGCCCCCAGATCCCTCCCGACCCAATCGCCACCAGGCTCTGCCCCAGCTGTGTGCCCAAGGTTTGGGTGGCGTTGTGGGTACGGGCAAAATTATGGAATCGGGCAATGGCATAGGCGTGATGCAGCAGAAAGAGGGAGGCACTCACCCCGAGAACACCCAGCACGACCCCGATTTGCCGGAAGCTGACCCCGGAGAGAAAGAGCATGGCGAGCATCACGATCACGATAAAGAGATCCGACCCGAAGTCCGGTTCATGGAGAATGAGCGCCAGATAGGGGATCATCAGGAGGGCGAACCCGATGGCCTTGTCCGGCCGGATCCTGAAGACCTCCCCCGTTCCGAAGGACTGGACATTCTTCTCTCTGGCCAGAAGGGCCGCCATGAGAATCACCAGAATGACCCGGGCCACCTCCGAAGGCTGCAGCGTAAAGACGCCGAGGTGGACCCACCGGCGTGCCCCATTAAGGGTCACCCCGATATGAGGAACCAGCAGAAGGAGAAGGGAAAAGAGCCCTCCCCCCCAGAGAAGGGCTCTTTTTTTCACCCAAAGATGGTAGTCAACGCGACTGACGGCAAGCATGACGAAGAGGGCGATGACCGTTGAGACAATCTGTCGCCAGAAGAGTTGGTAGGGAGAATGCATGGCCAGGCGGGCGGACATCACCAGGGTCGTTCCCAACATCATGAGAAGAAAGACCACCACCGCCAAGGTTCCATTGATGGGTCGAATCTCCGCATTTTCTTTCCAGGCCTCCTCGGAGACTGTTCGATCTTCAATGGCTTGTGGCTGCGCCATGGCTTCTCCCTTCTCCTCCGAATTTCGCCGACAGCCGCCGGACCGCTTCCCGGAAACGCTCTCCCCGTTCTTCATATCCATGGAACATGTCGTAGCTTGAGCAGGCGGGAGAGAGAAGGACCATCTCCCCCGAATCGGCCACGGAAAAGGCTCGCGCCACGGCTTCAAAAAGGTCCTGGGCCTCTTCCATGGGGACCGCTCCCCCGAGCTCTTCCCGAATCTTTTCCCGGGCTTCTCCAATCACGACAACCTCCCGGACGTGTTTTTTCAGCCAGGGAATCAGTGGCCGGTAGGACCCTCCCTTGTCGCGCCCCCCCATAATCAGCACAACATGGGGATGTCCCGTCTCGGGAAGGCCGGACAGGGCCGCCTCGACGGCGCCCACATTCGTCGCCTTGGAATCATTGACGAAGGTCACTCCCCGAACGGTATTGACTCGCTCCATGCGATGGGGAAGACCGGAAAACGACGCGATCCCCTCTTCGATCTCCGTGATGTCGAGGGGCCGGTGATGCTTTTTGCAAAAGAGGACTGTGGCCAGAACCGAAAAGGCGAGATTTTGAAGATTCCCTCCTCCGATCAGGGGGTAATTCCGGGTGGAGACGGAGAACGGCTCCTCCAGTCCTTCGCTTCGGAGAGTGCCCTCTCCGATGATGATCCCCGGACCTGGGAGTTCACGATCCGAGCCCACAAAGACGGAATGGGCCTTAGTTCTCGAGATCCACTCTCGCCAATCTTCCTGGGCCGAGTTCCAGACGATCGTGGTCGAAGGGGAAAAGAGAGTTGCCAGATGAAGCTTCGCCATACGGTATTGAGGGAGGGAATCATATCGATCGAGATGGTCGGGAGTGATGTTGAGGAGGAGATAAATCTCCGGAGAAAAGGACTGCATCGACTCGGTCTGAAAGCTCGAGACTTCGATGACCCCGACATCAAAGGGCTCCGTTTGTCCCTCCTGCCGGGACCGCCTCATAAGCCTCACCCCTTCGGAAAATGGCGTTCCGAAGTTTCCGCCGACAAAGGGAGAAAAGCCGGCATTTTTGAGAAGGTGTGCCACAAGAGCCGTCGTCGTGGACTTCCCGTTGGTCCCGGCGATGGCGACGATCGGACGCTCCCACAAGGATGCCGCCCACTCGAGCTCTCCCCGAATGTTGGAAAATGGAGGGGCCACAGCCTGTCCACACCAGGATATTGGGGGAACTCCCGGACTCATGATGACCGGTCCCTTCCAGCTTCGGATCCAGGGACCGATCCGGACTCCCGTCATGACCCGAGCCCCCAACGCCATGACCGCCTCCCACCGGGGCCCTTCGAAGGCGGACGGATCATCGTCGACCAGAACGGGTTTGCCCCCGAGCTCTCCGGCAAGAAGGGCGGCATGGAGGCCCGAACGGCCTCCTCCCACAATCAGGACCTCGGCTCCCTGCTGAATAAAGCTGTCCTTCATCGCCCCCTACCCTGCTATCTCAGCTTGAATGTGGACAGTGCAATGAGTGCCAGAACCACCGAAACAATCCAGAACCGGACAATAACTTTGGGCTCCGTCAGCCCCCCCAGCTCGAAATGGTGGTGGAGGGGGGCCATGCGAAAGATTCTCTTCTTTCTGAGCTTGTAAGAGCCCACCTGGAGGATGACGGAGACCGCCTCAGCCACAAAGATCCCGCCCACAAGCAGGAGAAGCAGCTCCTGCCGGGTGACGATGGCGGTCATCCCGATCACTCCCCCGATGGCGAGCGATCCGGTATCCCCCATGAACATCTGAGCCGGATAGGTGTTGAACCATAAAAACCCAAGCGCCGCCCCCACCAGGGCGCCCATGACGACGGCGAGCTCGCCGGCCCCTGGCACCTCCATCACCTTCAGATAGGAGGCAAAGACATGATGTCCCACGAGATAGCTGATCACCACAAAGGTCAACCCCACGACGATCGTCGGTCCTACGGCCAGGCCGTCCAGCCCGTCGGTCAGGTTCACGGCGTTGGCGGAGCCCACGATCACCGAGACAAGAAAGGGAAGAAAAAGGATTCCCAGATCAGGGTTGAGGCTCTTCATGAAGGGAACCCCGATCCTCCCGTCCCCCCCGTTCATCCCGACGTACCACAAGGCCAGGGCGGTTCCCACCCCTAGCTGCAGAAGGAACTTCTGGCGCGCCGAGAGCCCCTTGGACCTCTTTTTTATGACCTTGAGATAGTCATCGATGAATCCGATCCCCCCGTTGGCCAGCAACGACAGGAGAACCATCCAGACATAGCGGTTGGAGAGATCGGCCCAGAGAAGCACCGAGATGAGAAGGGCTCCCACGATCAGGATCCCGCCCATTGTCGGTGTTCCCTTCTTGGAAAAATGGCTTTGGGGGCCATCATCACGGACCTCCTGACCGATCTGCATTCGGCGCAGGGTGGCAATCAGTGACGGTCCCAGGAGCAAGACCAGCGCCAGGGCAGTCAAGGTGGCATAGATCGATCGGAAGGTGATGTATCGGAAGACATTCAGGAGGGGAAGGGAGTGATGAAGATAAAAGAGCTCATAGAGCATCGGCTAGGCCCCTTCCAGAATGGTGGCAACCACCTCTTCAAGCTTCATGCCCCGTGATCCCTTGACCAGAAGAATGTCGTCCTTGCCTGGTCCTCTCCCCTCCTTCAGGTCACGCTCGAATGAGGAGGCCTCATGGATCTGGGACTCCCGACCACCGCCGTTCAAAAAGCCCTCGACAAACTGGGGCCGTTGCTCTCCCCGGTACCAGATGTCCGTAATTCCCGCGGCAGCGGCCCGCTCGCCCATCTCCCGGTGAAAACGAGGGCCGTCTGCCCCCAGCTCCAGCATGTCTCCCAACACGGCATACCCTCGGGCTCCCGGACGAAGGGACCTCTCTCGCGCAAGCCATTGGAGGGCCTCGCCCATCGAGGCCGGATTGGCGTTGTAATGGTCGAGCAAAAGGAGCATCCCGGAGGAATGGATTCGCCTTTCCATCCGCCCCGAATACCCCCGGTACTCCGAGATCCGGCCGACAGCCTCCGCGAGAGACACGTCCTCGTCAAGCAATGCCGCAAGGGCCATCAGGGCACACCATCCGAGCGCCCGGGAGGGCCAGGGAAGAGGCAGGCGAAGGGAGAGGGGGGGAATCGAAAGGATCATTTTCCCCGCTTCCACCAAAAGCACACCTGACACATCCGCCGGCCGATCGCTGTCGAGAGCGACACTGCGAAGGCGACGGGACCCATCGGCAAAGAGAGGGTCCCCGTCCTCCCGGGCCCGGACCTCCTCAGGAAAAATTCGGCACCCCCCTGCCACGACAGCCCGAAGGAGCTTGGACTTCTCCTTCCAAACCCCCCCCAGGGTTCCGAGGGTCTCAAGATGGACGGGGGCAATTGATGTCACGATCCCGGTGTCTGCCTCCAAAAGTGGGGTGAGGACATCCATATCCCCGAACTGTCTTATCCCCGCCTCAAGCACACACCAACGTGTGGATGCCGGCCAAGAGAGGAGTGTTAGCGGAACTCCGATCTCATTGTTTTCGTTTCCGGCACTCCCATGGCTTTCTCCCGGAGGAAGTCCCGCCCGGATGAGCTCCCGAGTGGTCGTCTTTCCCACGGACCCTGTCAGTGCAATCAGTCGATGGCCAGCCCTCCGATGCGCCTTGAGGGCCAGTGCCCCCATCTGTCGAAGGGCCCGGTGTGTGTCATGGACAATGATCTGGGGACAGCGCGCTTCGGGAACCGCACGCTCCACCACTGCCAAAACGGCTCCCTTGCCTTCCGCCTGCGGAAGATGATCGTGGCCATCGGTTCGAACGCCCTTCAAAGCGACAAAAACCTGCCCAGATTCGATTTTTCTCGAATCTGTCCCGGCATTGATCCAGAATGGCCCCTCTCCTGTGGGGGCCGCGTGCCATCGCCCATCCAGGGCCTGACACAGCTCCTGTGCCGACAACATCGGCGTCACAGTGTCTCCCCCATGGACTGAAGAATCTCTCGGGCCGTCTCCCGATCATCGAAGTGGCTTTTCTGGTGGCCGACGATCTGATAGGGTTCGTGGCCCTTGCCGGCAATGAGAACCGCGTCTCCGGGACGGGCCATGGATAAGGCCTGAGCAATCGCCTTTTTACGGTCCACTTCCCGCACATAGGATCGCCCGCTTGATTTCAGCCCCGGCTCGATTTCGTCGATAATGAATTCAGGATCCTCGGTTCGGGGATTATCCGAGGTGACGACCACCATGTCGGAGAGTTCCCCCGCCACCTTTCCCATGCGAGGACGCTTCCCTCGGTCTCGATCCCCCCCGCATCCGAAGACCGTAATCACCCGGCCGGGGGTCAGAGGTCGAAGGGCCGAGAGAATGTTCTTGAGGGCGTCATCGGTGTGGGCATAGTCGACAATCACCGCAAATCGTCCTCCCGGATTCGCCCGTTCAAATCTCCCCGGGACACCGGAAAGGGAGCGGATTCCCGCCTCGATCGCCTCAGGAGGGAGCCCCAGAGCCAGGGCACACCCCACCGCCCCCATGATGTTCTGGAGATTGAAGTCTCCCGGAAGCCGAGAGTCCACCTTAATCCGTCGCCCCTCCACGACGATCTCCCCCTGGATTCCGTCGAGCGACATGGCGATTTCCAACGGCCGGATCGAGAGAACTCCCGCATGGCCATAGGTCAACAGGCGACGATCGTTTTGTCGGCCAACCTCCGCGGCCAGAACCTTTCCATAGGGGTCGTCCGCATTGATGACGGCAGGGGGAAGGGATCCATCGGGGTTCACCCAGTGAATCAGGCGGGACTTGGCGGCAAAGTAGTCTTCGAAGGTTTTGTGGTAATCGAGGTGGTCCCGGGTCAGATTGGTAAAATGGACCGCGGAGAAAAAGGTCCCGGCGACCCGATCCTGGGCGAGGGCATGGGAGGAGACCTCCATGGAAACGGCAGAAAGCCCATGGATCATGGCCTCCCGAAAGGATTTCTGAAGAAAGAGGGCCCCGGGGGTCGTCTGGGGAGCTTCCGCAAGCCCATCCCCCAGGTCGAACCACACCGTTCCGATGAGCCCCGTCCGGATATGGCTGGCCTCAAGAATGCTGCGAACCAGAAAGCTCGAGGTCGTCTTTCCATTCGTCCCGGTGACCCCCACGACCTTCATGGACCGGCTGGGCTCGCCCCACCAGGCGGAGGCGATAACCCCCGCGGCCTCCTGAATGTTGTCGACGACGCACAGGGGAAGTTTTTTTCCCGAAGCCGCCCGTCTCTCCAGAACGATCGGCAGATGTTTTCGGGGAACAAGCAAAAGGGCCGCCCCCCGCTCGATCGCCTCATCGAGAAACTTCTCCTGGACGACCCCATCGGTGCGCAGCAGAAAGATATTCCCCGGAGCGACGCTCCGACTGTCGTCTGAGAGTCCGGAAAGGCTCTCGGGCCACTCCCCTTCCACGGGTGGAGGAAGATAGCGCGCCATCCATTCCTGGCCCCGTCGACTCTCGATCTCACCCCCCCGACTCATCTGCGGCGCCCCTTCCAGCCACGGCCACCTTCAACCCAAGATCTCACTTGCCCGTCTCCATCTTTGTCCCGTCGGGAAGATCCGCCCTGGCCAGGGAAGGCGGCGGGAGGGTCGTTTCGGCAGGGATCCTAAAGTGAACCAGAGCCATTTCGGCGACCTTTCTGAAAAGCGGGGCCGCGACGGTTCCCCCCCAGGAAATCCCCTTGGGTTGGATCACGACGGCCAAAACAACCAAGGTCGGATGGGAGGCCGGAAGGATACCCACAAAGGAGTCCACCGTTCGGGTCCGGGAATAGCGGTGGAGGAGTGGATCGTAGACTTCGGCCGTCCCGGTCTTTCCTGCCACGTCAAAGCCAGTGATGGCAGCATTCTCCCCGGTTCCTCCATGGGAGACGACCCCGGTCAGGAGAGAGAGCAGGGTGCGGGAGGTTTCCGGTGAGATGACCCGTCTGACCGGGACCGGATGGTGCTGCTCCACCACCTTGCCTGAGGCATTGATAACCTGGGAGACAATATAGGGGCGCATAAGCACCCCGCCGTTCGCGATGGCGCTAACGGCCGTGGCGAGCTGAATGGGGGTCACCCCGATCTCTTGTCCCATGGCGATCGTGTAGATGGATCGTTTCGACCACTGCCGGGCAGGGCGGAAAAAGCCCCGGGACTCCCCGGGAAAGTCGATACCCGTCCGTTCTCCGAAGCCAAACGCCCGAATATACCGTTCAAAACTCGGCGGTCCCAGACGAAGGGCCACCTGAGAGATCCCGATATTGCTCGAATGCGACAGAATGCCGCCCAGAGTCAGATCTCCCAGGGGTTCGGCATCGTGAAGGATCCCCCCGGGAATGTGCATCGACCCGTTGTAGCAAAAGAAGGTCTCGTCGGTATTGACCCGATGTTCGTTCAGGGCAGCACTGGCCGTCACCAGCTTAAAAATGGAGCCGGGCTCATAGACGATCGAGACTCCGGGGCTTGACCCCGACCATCGCCCCTCGCCCCGGCTGGCCATTGCCAGGATCGCTCCACTCCGGGGATCCATGACGAGGACGATCCCCCCCTGCGCCTTGGTGGCATCAACTTCTTCATCAAGGGCATCCTGGGCATAGGATTGGAGGCTCGAGATCAGGGTCGTCTGCACCGTATCACCGGAGAGCCCTTCGAGGCTCTGCGTCTGCACCTGGAAGTATGAACGTCCCCGAGCCGAAACCTCTCGGATCAACTGTCCCCGATGGCCGGCGAGAAACTTGTCGTATCCCTTTTCGATGCCATAGACGGCTGAACCGTCCGGGCGAACAACTCCCACCACGGAGCGGAAGATCGAGCCATAAGGATAAATTCGTCGCTTTTCCTGAATCAGGTAGAGCCCCCTGACCCGGGATCCGATCAGATGTCGCTTCCGTTTATCAAGATCATGGGCCAGCCACACAAAACGGCGATGAAGACTCAGGAGTTGTCGCAAATGCCCGGAAGATTCACCAAGAATCGGGGCGAGACGCTCAGAAAGCAGTCGGGCTCCGCCTGTCTTCTGAACCTGCTCGGGGTCGGCGGCCAAGCTGGTCACAACCCTGTTATCCGCCAGGGGCTTCCCGTCGGCCGACAGGATCATCCCTCTGGCTCCCTCGATGGGAGAGAGCCTCTCCCTCTCCGACAGGGAGAGCTTCTGGTAGAGCGGATAATCGAGAACCTGAAGTGTAAAGAGTCGCCCCATCACAACGGCGAATCCGATCAACACACAGGCTATTACAACAGTTGTCCGGGATTTCATCGCCATGCCTCGGAGAGTCCTCTGGTAGCTCCCACTTATTGTTTTAAGGAACGTAAAGAACGTCGGCCGGAAGTGCCCTTTCGAGATGGTTGGCCCGGGCATAGGACCTGAGCCGAGACTCCCGACCAAGGCTGATCAGCGTCTCTTCGAGAGATTTTTCCCTGGACTCTTCACCCTGAATCATGGCGTTAAGCCCCGTCACATGCCGCTTGATTCTCACCGTCCCGATCGAGATGGACATGGCGAGAATCAACACCACAATGCCACCCAGAAAAAAGAGAAAGGCCACATGGCGTCGTCGCCAGAGGGGAAGGGACTCGTCAGGATGCGACAAAGAGGACTCCTCTCATGCGGGCACTGCGTGATCGAGGATTGTTCCGAACTTCTGCCTCTCCCGGGACGAGCGATCGACGAAAGAGAAATTGGGCCTCACCCTCAGAGACCCACAGCCGAAGGGCTCGCTTCACAATCCGGTCTTCCCCCGAATGAAAGCTCAGGACAATCAGACGACCGCCAGATTCCTTCAAAAGATCTCGGGAGCCCCTTAACGACTCCTCGAGATTTTCGTATTCCCGATTGACCCGGATTCGAAGAGCCATAAAGGCCCGGGTCGCCGGGTGGCGCCGACTTCTCCGGAATCCTTTGCGGTAATAGACACCGGAGACAAATGCCGCAAGTGCCGTGGTGGTGCGGGGGAGTCGACCCTCTCGTCGGGCCTGGACGATCGCCCGGGCTATGGGCGCTGCCAGGGGCTCGTCCCCCTCGGTAAACACCCGCTCGAGCTCGTCTTCCGTTAGCGACTCCAGAAGGCTTTCGGCCGTCTCTTCCTGGCTCTGGTCGAGCCGCATGTCGAGAGGGCCCTCCCCGGAAAAGGAGAGGCCACGCTCCATATCTTCGCCCTGATTCGTCGACCATCCGAGATCAAAGAGGATCCCTGCCACAGAATGGCCGGTCTGACGTATGAGCTCATCGATATTGCGATTGTTTCCGTGAAGGATCAGAAGGCGACCGGGATGGTGCGGAAGCAGATGCTCCTCTGCCTGGTGCACCGCCTCTCTGTCTCGATCGATGGCAATGACGGAGCCACCTCGCTCGAGAATTTCCCGTGTGTGCCCCCCTCCGCCCAGATTCGCATCCACATACCATTGTCCCGGGCGAACATCCAGCCATGCCATGGTTTCAGAGAGCATGACAGGGAGATGTCCTGTCTCCCCACTCTCCGCAAAACCATTCAAAAGAGCCCCGAGAGCTTCTGCGTCACGGATTGGACCCGGTCTCTTCCCGTTGCCTTTTCGAGGCGCTCCCCATTCCAGATCTCAAAATTCTGGAGTACCCCAACAAACCAGACCTCATGCTCAAGCCCCGCATAGTCTCGAAGCGGTGGGGGGACAAGAATCCTCCCCTGTCGATCGAGAGCCCCGTCGGAGGCCCACCCCACCATGAATCGCAAGTAGGTTTTAAGCTCATCGTTCATCTGGGGAAGCGATTCCCACTTTCGTTCGAGATCTCGCCACACGGCTTCGGGGTAGACGACGAGACATCCCTCGGGATCCACCGTCATCACAAGACGCAAAGCCTCCTCTCCGCCCCCCAGCGCTTCGCGAAAGCGTTGAGGGATGGCAACCCGGCCCTTGGCATCCAGACTATGAAGGTATCGACCCCGAAAAAATGACATCCACATTCCCCCACTTTTCCCCACGAATCACCCCTCATTATAGAGAGACAATCCGATCTGTCAATCCTTCCCCACTCGCTCACTCTGAAATTCAAACAGGAGACTCATTGAGAAGAGGAAGGAAAGCTTGAACTAGTCAGGAGGCTGTGGGAAAATGATGAGAGAACCTTTGAACAATGCGGGAGGTGTTTATGCCGATCTATGAATATTCTTGTCATACCTGTGGAAACGTCTTTTCCATGCTTCAGTCGATCCGAACGGGCCCGGGAGAGACAGCCTGTCCCAAATGCCAGAGCCTCGACCTGAGAAAGCTTCCCTCCTCTTTTGCCAGTGCAGTGGTCGGGGCCCCTGGCTCCGAGTTTGCAGCTCCTGCCACATCCCCATCGGGAGGCGGAGGAGGATGCTGCGGAGGCGGTTGCGGCTGCGGTTGATTTTCCTCGTTCTCATTTAACGAAAGTAGACTGATGCTCAGGGTATTGCCTCAAAAGACTAGATACGCCTTTTTCTTTGCCTTTTTCGGTCTTGCTCTTCTCTCGGCCTGCACCATTCGGACTCACTCTCCGCTGAAATTCAATCCGCAGGCCCCCATCATTGAATCCAAAAACGGAATCACCTATATCTATCTGCCCATTGAGATCGAGGACAAAGGCTCCCGAACGCTTCGCATCCATCTTCGGGAGAACATCCTTGACCTCACGGCCAATGATCAGCACTTTCGGCTTCGGGGAAAGAAGAGCTATACATTCATCCTCCAGAATGCCAACAAGCCCTGGAAGGACATCTACCCCCCGGGATGGCAAAGCGGCTGGACCGACCACTATATGTCCCATCAGGACTGGATCGTTCCCGCCATCTCCAAAAAGGTGGTGCCCCTTCTCTTCGTCCTACCCGGTCCGCCACCTTCACCCCGAAAGCTGATTCTTCACCTTTCCTACTCCTACCCCCAGACTGCGACCTTCGACGAGCTTCGACTGATCGTTCCCCTTCCCGGTGGCGCCCAGCCCACCAATCACTACTCCTCCTCCGGGGACTAAGACAAAACCCTTGGCCTCCCCTGATTGCAGAAATAAAAAAGGAATAAAAAAAGCCTCCCCATGGGGAGGCTTTTTTGTCACATGTCGAGATGGCGGAGAGGAATCCCGCGCCGCCTTCTTGTTTAGGCGATCTTTTTCAAGGCCGCCAGGATCTCCTGGTCATCGCGAGCCGTAAGGATTTCCTGAACCTTGACGTAACGGACAATGCCTTCCCGGTCCACAATCACCGTCGCTCTCTTGTTGATGTTGGCCTCTTCGATATAAAGGCCGTAGGCCTTGCAAACGGTTCTCTTGATGTCGGACAGGAGGGTTTGCTTGAGCTTCAGGGCCTCCTTCCAGGCCTTGTGGCAGAAGGTGCTGTCGGTGCTGATTCCAAAGACAACGGCGTTCGAATCGTCGAACCGCGGAAGGTCGTTGGAAAAACAGGTATTCTCATTGGTACAGATCGGGCTCCAGTCCAGAGGATAAAAGGCCAGAACCACGTTCTTTTTTCCACGAAACGAGGAGAGCGTGACGGGGTTCTTGTCCTGATCCTCCAGGGTAAAGTCCGGCGCCTTCTCTCCCACCTTGATCTCAGATGCCATCGTATCCTCCTTTTTCGTTCTTCTACTTAGCGAGCATTCCGTCATTCATCACATTGTTGGCACGTCCCTGCAGAAAGGCAGGTTAGTGACAGCTGGGCACGCGCCGATAGTCGCCCTTCGACAGGGTTTCGGCCACTGTCTTCCCAATCACCGAAGGATTGTCCACCACGATGATGCCATAGGACTCAAGCGCCTTCATCTTGTCCCGGGCCGATCCCTTGCCTCCGGAGACAATGGCTCCGGCATGGCCCATGCGGCGGCCTGGAGGGGCCGTCAATCCAGCAATGAAGCCGATCACCGGCTTTGTCATGTGGGCGCGGGCAAAGGCGGCCGCACGCTCTTCGTCATCCCCGCCGATCTCACCGATCATGACAATGGCCTCGGTCTCGGGATCCTTTTCGAAAAGGGCAAGCACATCGAGGAAGTTGAGGCCCCGCACAGGATCGCCGCCGATCCCGACGCAGGTGGATTCCCCCAACCCCAACTGGGTCAGTTGCCAAACGGCCTCATAGGTCAGGGTTCCGCTGCGGGAGACGACGCCCACTTTTCCCCGCTTGTGGATATACCCCGGCATGATCCCGATTTTCGCCCCATCCGGAGTAATGATGCCAGGACAGTTCGGTCCGATGAGACGGACCGTTTCCCCCTCTTCGTTGCGGATATCGAGGATGCGGCGGACTCTCATCATGTCCTGAACCGGAATTCCCTCGGTGATGCAAACGATGAGTTCGATTCCGGCATCCGCGGCCTCAAGGATCGCATCCGCGGCAAAGGCCGGAGGAACAAAGATCAGGGAAACATCCGGATGAACGGCATCAACGGCATCCCTCACGGAATCCCAGACGGGAAAGCCCTCATGGACAGTTCCGCCCTTTCCCGGAGTCACGCCTCCCAAAACCCTGGTTCCATATTCCCGGCAGGCAGTGGCGTGGTAACTCCCCTCCTTGCCGGTGATTCCCTGGACGATGACCCGCGTCGATCGGTCGACAAGAATGCTCATTTGGCTCCTTTCACAGCCTGGACAATTTTCTGGGCGCCCTCGAAGAGCTCTTCCGCCACCTGGAGATCAAGGCCGGACTCCCGAAGCATCTCCCGTCCTTCCTTGGCATTGGTGCCCTGGAGACGAACCACGAGGGGCACATGGAGTTTCACGTCTTTGGCTGCGGCGATAATGCCTCCCGCAATGCGTTCGCAGCGGACAATTCCGCCAAAGATATTGACAAAAATCCCTTTGACTTCGGGGTCTCCCAGAAGGATCCGGAAGGCCTGCTCAACAGTTTCCTTGCTGGCGCCTCCTCCCACGTCCAGGAAGTTCGCGGGAGTGCCTCCGGCCAAAGCAATCACATCCATCGTGGCCATTGCCAAACCTGCCCCATTGACCATACAGGCGATCGATCCGTCGAGCTTCACATAATTCAGACGATGTTTCGAGGCCTCGATCTCAAGCTCATTCTCCTCGAAGAGATCCCGGAGAGCCAGCACCTTTTCCTGACGATAGAGGGCGTTGTCGTCGAAGGACACTTTCCCGTCGAGAGCCAAGAGCCGGCCATCTCCCGTCTGGATCAGGGGGTTGATCTCGACCATCATGCAGTCAGTTTCGACGAAAAAGCGGTAAAGGTTGGCCAAAAGGGTCGAAAATTGTCCAAAGAGTGTCACCGGGAGGCCCAGAAAAGAGGCCACTCGCCGACCCACAAAGGATTTGCAACCCATCTCCGGATCGACGGCAAGGGTCAGGATCTTTTCGGGATGAGCGGCGGAGACCTCTTCAATCTCCATCCCCCCCTCGGTGCTGGCAAGAATGGAAATCCTGCGGCTGGAGCGGTCAAGAACAAGGCTCAAATAGTACTCGCGAGCGATCTGGGCACCCTCTTCGATCCAGACCTTTCGCACAAGACGTCCTTCCGGTCCGGTTTGATGCGTGACCAGGGTCTTTCCCAAAAGCGACTCGACAAAGCCGGGAATGTCCGAGACGTTTTTCGCGATCTTGACTCCCCCCGCCTTTCCCCGTCCTCCCGCATGAATCTGCGCCTTGACGGCATAGACGGAGGAATTTCCAGAGAAAATCCCTGATTTTTCGGAAATCAAACGGCGCGCCTCTTCAGGGGAGTCGACGACGACCCCCGAAGGAACGGCCACGCCATAGCTTCTGAAAAGCTCCTTGGCCTGATACTCATGGATGTTCAAACGATTCTCCTGGCGTTAAAGTGAATGAAGTCTTCCCTTCAGGATTCCTTGCGACGGTAGTCGGGAAAGAGAACCGGCGCCATGGGACGTTCTGTGGCGGGAAAGGCAGAGGTCAGCTCTTTCTCGAAGCGGTCGAGGTGCGACAGGCTCGTCTCCTTCCAGGAGAAGGCCGGGCGATGGAGTGACTGTTCCGCCGCCTCCAATCCCGCACGGCGTCCAAAAACAAAGAGCTCGAGCAACGAGTTCCCCATAAGGCGGTTGGTGCCGTGGAGACCTCCCGAGGCTTCGCCGGCCACGAGCAGATGGGAGACAGTCGTCCGGGTGCGGGCATCAATCCGGATCCCCCCGTTTTGATAATGAAGTGTGGGATAGACAAGAATCGGCTTCTTTGTCGGATCCACATGGTGGCGTTTCATAAGCTTGACAATGTTCGGAAAGCGCCGCTCCACCGTTCCCTCTCCGGAATCCCGGTCAATGGAGACAAGGTCAAGGTAGACGCCTGAGGCCCCCTGAGGCGTCTTCACCCCGCGGCCCTCCGCACACTCCCGAATAATGGCCGACGCCACCACATCGCGGGTTTCAAGTTCATTGACAAACCGCTTGCCGAGGCGGTTATACATGCGGGCACCCGCTCCCCTGACCGCCTCGGTGATGAGCATCCCGGCCATTTCGGAGGGAAAGAGCACCCCGGTGGGGTGGAACTGGAAGCTCTCCGGATGAACAAGAGGGATTCCCATGCGATAGGCCATTGTCAAACCATCAGCCGTGGCACCAAAGTGATTCGATGTGGCAAATCCCGCCAAGTGAAGTCTTCCGGCTCCGCCCGTCGCCAGGATGACCGATTTGGCCTTTACATAAATATATCGCCGGCTGTCAAGGTCGTAGAGAACCGCCCCGGCGCAGCTCCCCTCCGGACCAGCAATGAGTTCAATGGCTGGGGAGAACTCAAGAATTTCCACCGGGGCATTGACCACGTCTTCCTTGAGGACCCGAATCAGCTCAAGGCCGGTATAGTCCTTCGCCGAAATGAGACGGGGTTTGGAGGTTCCTCCCCCCTTTCTCAGAGAAAGGCCCCCTTGAGGATCACGATCGAAGAGGATTCCCCGGGACACGAGCCACTCAATCATCTCTGGCCCTTCGGAGACCAGCACGGAAAGGAGGGAGGGATCGTTTGCCCCATGGCCACCTCGGAAGGTATCCCGAAAATGGACAACGGGGCTATCGTCCTCTCCGAGGGCCGTCTGGATCCCTCCTTCGGCCATCACCGTATTCGAATCACCCACACGAAGCTTGGTGGCCAGAAGGACGCTTCGCCCTTCTTTCGCGGCAAACAAGGCCGCAGTGATTCCCGCGCCTCCGCCTCCAAGAATCAGGATATCGACATCGTGGTCCGGGTGATCGGGAAGGTGGCGGGGAGAAGGAAGTCGGCTTCTGGACTCTAGAACATCGGCCAGCTCCTGAGGAACAACCGTTCCCTTATTCGGACCGACTTTTAATGTCGCCTTCCCTTCGGGGCGGTAGTCAGGATAATAAGAGGAAAGAAGGCGAGAGCGGTCCTCCGGTGAAAGTGAAGAGGGAGGAGAATCATCGAAGGCTGGGGTATTGGCGTAGAAGGATTCCACTAGATCAGCCATCTAGGAACGGACCTCGCATTCTTTTTTGAGTTCGTCAGGAGAGAGGGATTCAAGGCGCTTGAGATCTCCCGTAAATGTTCCGGAATGGATTTCATCAAGCCTGTGGCGAAGATTGGGAGGAAATGGAAGCTCCTTCGCACCATAAGAACGACGGGCATAGAGGGCAATTTCGTGGGGGGCCATTTCGGCGATGCAACGAGAGACGCAAAGACCACACATGACACAGCTAAAGGTCATGTCAGCGACTGCTTTGAAGTCTCCAAAGTTTGCCCGCCAGACCGAATCCCGCACATCAATTCCCTGGGGGCAGACCTCCGTGCAGGCATTACAGTTTCGGCATGTGGCAGACTCGGGGTAGTAATTAAAGAGTTCTTCCTTCGGATCTGTCAGGGCCGCCACATCATAATGGGCGCGCTGAATCGGATAGGAGTCCAGCATGGAAAAGCTCATGCCTTCCGAGACAAGCGTCTGGCACGCCAGGGCATTTCTCAGTCGAAAGTCACCTTCTATGCGATACACTGTCGCACAGGCGCCGCACACTCCGCCCAAACAGCCCACCCCATGAATCACCTCATGGCCGGTGTACCACATTGCCTGGACCATGGTGGACCCTTGATGAACGCTATATTCTCGCCCGTTGATCGAGACCCGAACCATTGTTTCAGGTCCTTCTATCCGACTCTCCATGGCTGCCTCCAAAAAACACCTGAATTACTGGACCTTTTTCCCCAAATTCTTAACGCCGGAAGGTATGTCTCGCGGAAAAACCTCTTCTCCCGATATCCTCGATGGATCTTGCAATCACTTGTGAAAGGAGGTTGATGGTCAATATTACCAAAGTATCCCGGGACAATTCAATGAGAAAACCCGTGTCGAGAAGGAATTTCCTGACAAGGTAAACTCTTTATGTCGAAGACTTTCCTGTACGTTTTCCCCCGTCATCCTTGCGTCTACGGTACCAGCCTCCTGGAAGTGTCGGATCGAGAAAGGGTTTCTTTTCCTTGGTCCCGCTGGAGGGATGGTAGCGAATGGCAATCACCCGGAGGATCGTCAGGGCAAGGAGCACCATGACAAGTTCGACATACCTTGACAGAGGTTCATTGGAAAACCATGTCACAAGGGTTTCGGAAAGGAGAACCGCCAGCACCGAGTCGACGATGTAGGTCACCTTCACTCGTCCTAAAGTGAAATAGGTCAGGATCGTTCGCGAAACCTCAAGAAGTGCCAGAAGAAGAAGGATATTCACGATCATTGACTTAAGGAGGGAGAGAAGGCCTCTCTGGGCATGGATGAACGCCTGCTCGATCGTCTCCCAAATCCCCCAGACCATGGCAAGGAACTGGATGAGGAGAAGCGTCAGAAGAACGAGTTTGACGCCTCCGAGGTACCATGAGGGAAATTTCTGCTCAATTTCTTCCAGCTGAGGGGGGAGTGCGGGATTGGGAGAGGGCTCTTCGGACAAGGCGAAGCTCCTTCATTTACAGGGATTATCGGGAAAAGACAAAGAGAAAGACAGGAACCATGCTGATAGGATGACATGGGCCTGTTTCGGGAAGCTCAGGATCGCAAAAATGGAGGGGACGAGCGTCCCCTCCAGAGGAGAAAGTTTAGCGCGCTCCCGGAACGGGACGAACAGGGGTGCCATCGTAGGCATAGGTCCCCTCTTCGAGACGTCGAAATGGCTTTTCTCGCTCCCATTCCTCAACGACATGAGCGACAAGCCCCGGAATGCGGCCAATAATGAACAGTCCCTTTCCGTTTTTCCATGACAGCCCCATCTCGGAGATCACGGCGGCAATCATCCCGTCCACATTCAGAGGAAGATTCTTTCCGCTCTTGGCTTCCAGTTCATCCTGGACAGCCACGGCAAACTCGACAAAACGCCCCATGTACCCATACTCTTTGGCAAGTTCAAGAAGGCGAAGAGTCCGAGGGTCACGCTTGTAGAGCTTATGGCCGTATCCGGGAAGCCTCTTTTTCTTTTTGTCGAAATCTTCCACCACAGCCTTCGCATGGGCGCGGACGTCCACAACATCGGCAGGAAAGTTTTCCTGGTAGATCCGGGCACATTGCTCGATGGCTCCCCCGTGGGAATCCCCCAGGGTCAGAACACCCGCTCCAACGGCGGCATTCAGGGGGTTCCCGCCAGAAAAGACCGTTCTTGCCGCCACCACCGACGGAGGACCAATCCCGTTATCGATACAGGCCACGAGCATCGCTTCCATCATCTTTTTCTCACGCTCGGAGGGAAGTTCTCCCTTGAGAATCAGAAAAATGGCTTCGGCAAAGGAGACTCTCCCCACCAGATCGTCGAGAGGATATCCCCGAACGACAGGCTTTCCATCGACCTGACCTCCCACACGGGTCTTCCAGTTCAATTCTTTTCCTTGAGGCTCCTTGCTCATCCGGAATCCTTTCTCTAAGGTTATCGGGAAAAAGGCAAAAAAAGGGGACCGCTTTCACGGTCCCCCAAGTGTGACGATAAAATCCTAACGGCTGCGGCCCTTGACATAAGCCAACGTTCCCCCTGCCCGGACAATTTCAAGGTCGCGGGTGGTAAGGGCGTGCTTGACGGGGATCTCGAGCTTCTTTGTCAGATTCTTCAGAACGAGTGATCCCTTTTCCATGCCAGCGGTGCTGAACTCAAGCTGGTCGTCCCGATCGATTTTGTCGTAGTCTGCCTCATTGACGAAGGTCAGAGGGAGAATGCCGAAATTGATCAGGTTGGCAAGGTGAATACGGGCAAACCCCTTCACGATGACAGCCTTGACGCCCAAGTACATCGGGGCGAGCGCCGCATGTTCACGGCTCGATCCCTGACCGTAGTTTGTGCCACCAACGATGAAACCTCCACCGGCTTCTTTGGCTCTCTTTGGAAAGGTGGGATCAACAGACTCGAAAACATACTGAGAGATAGCCGGCACATTCGAGCGAAGTGGGAGAACTTTCGCACCAGCAGGCATGATGTGATCAGTTGTGATATTGTCCCCAACCTTCAGCAGAACCGAGCCAGTAACCGTCTCGGAGATTCGGTCCCGCGTCGGAAGCGGCTTGATGTTGGGCCCGCGAAGAACTTCGATTCCGGTCCCCTCCTTCGGGGGGAAAATCATCATGCGATCATCAAGGACATACTTTTCCGGAAGATCGACTGATTTGGGAGCGACCCCCAAGTCTCTGGGATCGGTGATCACACCGGTAATGGCACACGCTGCCGCCACTTCAGGGCTGGCAAGATAAACCTTGGCATCCTTGGTCCCGGACCGGCCCTCGAAATTCCGGTTAAAGGTCCGGACGGAGACGCCACCGGAAGGGGGCGCGAAACCCATTCCAATGCAGGGTCCGCAGGCCGATTCGAGGAGGCGGGCTCCCGATGTGATCAGATCGCCCAGAACACCATTCTGGGAAATCATTTCCAGCGTCTGCCGGGATCCTGGCGAAAAGCCCAGGCTCACAGAGGGATGAACGGTCTTCCCCTTCATGATGGCCGCAATTCCCAAAAGATCCTTGTAAGAAGAATTCGTGCAGGAGCCAATCGCCACCTGGCTGACTGGGATTCCGGCAATCTCCCGAACCTTAACCACGTTATCCGGGGAGTGCGGTTGGGCAATCAACGGCTCAAGGGTGTTCAGATCGATTTCCACTGTCTCATCGTAGGTGGCACCGGGATCTGCCGCCATCGCAACATAGTCGCCTTCCCGTCCCTGGGCCTTCAGATACTTCCGAGTCTGATCGTCCGAGGGGAAGATGGAGGTTGTTGCACCAAGCTCAGCGCCCATATTGGTAATGGTTGAGCGTTCAGGCACAGAAAGGCTCGCCACACCCTCTCCGCCATATTCAAAGATCCGGCCAACGCCACCTTTGACAGTAAGCCGACGAAGCAGTTCAAGGATGACATCCTTGGCGGAGACAAATGGCTGAAGCTTACCGGTCAACTTGACCAAGACAACTTTTGGCATGGCCGTGTAAAAAGGCTCTCCGCCCATGGCAAGAGCCACGTCGAGACCTCCTGCACCGATGGCAATCATGCCCAGTCCACCATTAGTGGGGGTGTGGCTGTCAGATCCGAGAAGCGTCTTTCCGGGCTTACCAAAACGCTCAAGATGAACCTGATGGCAGATTCCGTTGCCGGGGCGGGAGAAAACGATGCCGTAGCGCGCCGCAACCGTCTGAAGATACCGATGGTCATCGGCATTTTCAAAACCGGTCTGAAGCATATTATGATCGACATAGGAGACCGAAAGTTCCGTCTTTACGCGATCGAGTCCAAGGGCTTCAAACTGAAGATAGGACATGGTGCCGGTCGCATCCTGGGTCAGGGTCTGATCGATGCGGATTGCCACTTCCTTGCCGGCAACCATTTCTCCGGAAACCAAGTGATTCTTGAAGATTTTCTGGGTCAGGTTAAGCGCCATTGCTTAATCTCCTTAGGGGGGGGAATTGGGTCTGATTTCTCCGGGAGGGAGTTCGGCTCACACTATGAGTCGTCCCGGAAATCCTCTGGGATCTCCGCAAAATCGGAAAATTCACACATCAAGGATTTGCGTTCTAATACTATAGCATGGATTTACTAAAAAAAAAGCCCCTTGCCTCCACCATCGATCGTGTGGGGAGGAAAGGGGCAAATAAAATCCGGAATAAGAAATTGGGAATTAGTGCTTTACGGCCAAAGGTGCGTGGAGGATCCAGGAAGCCATCCCTTCATGTGGTTGGCACTCTCGGCGCCCTGTCCGAGGAAGATGATGAAAAAGAGAAGCCCTGCAAGAATCGCAATACCACCAATGATTGCGGGACCAGTTGCCATCTGCGCTCTTTCTTCTGCCATTTGCCTTCACCCCCCTTCAGTTGTGACGTACTTACCTCTGGATTGTTGAATACAGAGGCTTAACGTGCTCGGCCGTGCTGTCCTCGAAATCCCGAGGAACCCCGAGCGACTCGATCGCCTTCACCAAGTCATGGTAATAGAAGGCGACCTTTACCGGATGTTTCTTTCCGGCAGCTTCGAGACGGGAAATCTTATCGGTCGCCTTCCCCATCCCCCGCTCAACAATGGCTCCAGCATGTCCAAAGGCCACGCCTTCGGGCATTCTTTCCTGGAAACGACCTGAGATAAATGCAGCAACAGGCTTATCAAATCCGCCGGAGGTAATCAGATCAGCAACCTGCTCCTCGTACGCCCCGCCCGGCTCTCCTAGCATGACAACCGCTTTCACCTTCGGGTCGCCCTTGATCTGCTTTAGCACATCAGAGTAGGTCGTATTCGAGATGATATCGCCGCCAATGGCCAAAGCCATATAGGTCCCCCACCCACGGCGCTTGAACATCTCTGCCGTGGTAACGGTGAGACCTCCACTCTTGGAAATGACGACAATCCCGCCATCCTTGAATGCGACAGAAGGATCTTTTCCTCCGATTGCTCCAATTCGACCCACCGAGGGAACAAAACACCCGAGGCTTGTGCCACCAACGATAATGGCGCCACGGCGTTCTTTTTCCTGAAAAATGATCTCGGAGTCACGAATTGGAACATGCTCGGTGATAATATACAGGACCTTGATACCGTTGTCGAGACACTCCATCACTGCATCAAGAACTGAAACGGGGGGAACATAAATCAGGGCAGTATTGAGAAGCTTTCCCACCTTAGGATCCTTCACCGCTTCGGCCAGAGTATCAAAGACAGGAACGGGAAGCTCAGTACTTCCACCTTTTCCCGGGGTGATTCCGGCTTTGACAATTCCCGGATAGAGCGCTTCAGACTCCTTGATGACCTGGGATGCCTCTCGTCCGGTTGCGCCGATCACCACAACACCAGTTTTGTCGTTCAGATAAACGGTACCTTTCAAGTGTGTTCCTCCAGTTTGGGGACAGTTCTATACAACCTGCTCAGGCTTATATCCTGTATGCTTGATCAAAAGTTCCTTCAAGCGGATCGGCGCTTCCGTAATGGGGAGTTGGGAATCATAGATCTCACCCCGGATCCCATTCCGCTCAAAACACTCGTGCAACATCTTTAAGCCTTTAACATACTCGGGACCGGATCGGCGGACAACCCAAACCAGATTCTTGTCTAGCTTTCCTTCGGCATTCATGTCGTCAAGGGCTTTGGCGAGTCCCTCTCCGAGAGTCACATCAATTCTTGTGTTGCTCGCAGTTCCCCCGCAAACAAGAACTCCTTTGAGTCCAGGCTTGGAGAGAATGATGCGGGAAATACGGTACATCTTTTCCGCAGGAGGGTTGCCTCCGATATCGGTCAGGTTGGCAATTCTTAGACCCGCTTCGATCGCCGTCTCGGCCGTCACCGTCGAACCGCCACCACCAAAGGTCATCATGGCAATATCACCCTCAAGCTCGACATAGGACCCCGCCTTTCCGCGGTGGTCACCCTGATCGATCAGGATGGCATCCTGCTCCCGCTGAGTCATAGGACGGCCCTGAGCGCTTCTCGCCCCATACGCAATGGCGGGGTTCACAGACGCGTCATCATCGAGAATGACCACAGCGTCGGCCGCAACAATCTTTCGCTTGTCGCCCGATCGGGCAACGACCAGCGGATTGATTTCAAGAAGGCGACACTCAGCACCCACAAAGGCATTATAAACATTGACAATCACCTCAGACAGCGGACGAAGAAGATCCTTGTCAGAGAATCCGATATTGGTCAGAAATTGGCGGATCTGGTAAGGATAGACAGAGCGAACGTCGGCAATGACATGGGTGTGAATGAGTTTGGGATCGATCTCTTCAACATCCATACCGCCATGTTCACTGAAGATAATGGCCGGCGCACGATCCTTCGTGGAATATGTCACTGAAAGATAAAACTCTTTTTCGATGTCCAGTTTTTCCTCGACGAGGGCGCCGATGGACTTTTCTCCGTAGACATCCCGTGTCGCGAGATCCTTGACGACCTCCGCCACCTTCGCCTTGTCAGAGACAACCTTCACCGCACCCGCTTTTCCCCTCTTGCCCACAAGAACCATCGACTTCACAACAACGCCGGGTTCCTTCTCGACAAACTGAGAGACAGCCTCATTCATTTCTGTGGCAAAGATATAACGGGGGACCGGAATCTTGTATTTTTTGAAGATTGCTCCTAGGGCCTCGTGCTCGTAAAGCTTCATTCTCGTCTGACTCCTTTTGGGGGTCTTTTAGGGAGATTTTCCGGGCGAAGGTGATTCCGGATACTGTCACACAAATTTCGCAGTATCATACTCAAACATTCCATCGAGAGTCAAACTTTTTTGTGTGGTCGGGATCGGCAACTGACGGACGAACACCCGACATGCTAAACTTAAATCCTCAATTCCAAAAACCCGTGAAGGAGACCACACGGCATGACTGAATCCCCCTCCATTGAAAACTCAACGAAAGATATCGCCCGTCAACTTCGCATGCAATCCCAAGGCGCAATGAGCCTCAATGTTGCCTTTATAGGAATTGTGAGCAACCTCTTTGAGGCTCTCCATCTTCTTGCTGAAGGGACTGTTGAAGCACTGTCAAGCGAATCTGGGATGGATTCGCTCTATGTCCGCCGCTGGGCAGAAGCAGCCTTTGCCTTTGGCTACCTGGACATCACAGACAATCGCTTTAAGCTGACCCTCTTGGGTGACCTGATGCGCCCTACCCATCCGGAAACCCAATTCAACATCCCGATCGGATCATTTCTGTCCACACATATGGCCGACAGGGCGGCCGAGCTGATGCTGACCGGTGAGCGTCCCGGAGAAAAGGTCCTGGCCGAACGAAAGAATATTCTCCCCTGGTTTGGCGCAATGCTTGAAGCCAGCTTTTCAGGAATCTTTGAAAAGGAGATCTGTCCTGCCATCAACATTTTTTCAGAGGTTGATCGACGGGGAGGTACGGTGGTCGACCTTGGCTGCGGAAATGGATGGTACCTTCGCTCTCTTGCACGCAGATGCCAGAAAATTCAAGGGATTGGATGGGACGGATTTGACGAAAATGTCCGGCGGGCAAAGAATCTTGCACAAAAAGAAGGGCTCACAAACCGACTAAGCTTTCAGGTCGGGGACATTAAATCTTTTTCCCATGCAGGACCAGCAGATATAATCGCCATGAACCGGGCGCTCCACCATGTCTGGGATGAAAAAGAAGTCGTCTTCAACATTCTTAAAAACCACCTAAAGCCCAACGGTGCGGTGGTCATTTGGGAGCCCGCCTGGCCGAAAAGCATTCAGGAATTGAGAGAGGTTCGCCGACGCCCACTGGCCGTTCAAAATTTGGGGGAACATGTCCAGGGGAACCACCTTCTTCGCCCCGAAGAAATTGCAGACGCCTTCCATGCGGTGGGAATGGCCTCTGAGGTCCACCTTTTTGGAGAGGGCGCTGAGGCAGTGGTCGTGGGGACATTTCCCTGATGAGCCGCCAGGAAAAGCGACGAATCAGCCTTGCGACGAGAAATTTTTGGAATGCGGGCACACGAATTCGCTCCGCAGAAATCTTTTTCTCTCAGAAAGACTGGAGCGATGCCATACGGGAAGGGAAAGAGGCGATCGATTTTATCTCCCAGGCACTCCTCTTCTTCTCAGGCATAGAAAGAAACAGATTTCAGCCTCCGGGACCCATGATCCTTTCCTTGCGGGAGAGAATCCCCTTTCCGGAAAACACCGACTGGCGACGTCTTGAAGGCCTTCTCGATGAAACCCCAACCGATCAGGCGTCCTCGCCTTTTGGGGGAGGAGACTTCATGACATTTGGTGAGCCATTTACAAGTGGGAGCGCTCCTCCATCGACCCCCGAAGACGCCAAAAAATTGCTTGACGACGTTCGTTACCTAGAAAAGATCTGTCGATATATTTTGCGGGCAGAAGAATCCGACCAACAGGAATAATGTTCCAAACACCTTTTCTCAATGGGGCTTTTTGCCAGAAATGACTGCCGAGACGACACAGTCGGCCATATCCGTCCCTGGAGCCCAACTGGTAATAAAGTTTCGACTCTCCTCTCTCAACTCAATTGCCACATCCTCAAATCCTGCCGCCCTCAGGAAGGCTTCGATAACAGCCGGGACCTGTGCGCCCGCCATGCACCCCGAATAGAGATCGGGGTTTTGTCTGACCTCTTCCGGAAGTTCAAATCGGGCAACAACGTCAGAAATGACCATTCTCCCCCCCGGCCGGAGAACGCGAAAAACCTCAGAAAATACGCGCGGCTTGTCGGGCGAGAGATTCACGACGCAATTGGAAATGACCACATCGACCGCAGAGTTTTCCACCGGGAGATTTTCGATCTCCCCAAGACGAAACTCCACATTGGCAATTCTGGCATTTCGCGCACCACTTCGGGCCCGACTTACCATTTCAGGGGTCATGTCGACACCGATCACACGTCCCTTCTCGCCGACAAGGCGGGAGGCCATAAAGACATCGATTCCGGCCCCGGATCCCAGGTCAAGAACAGTCATCCCCTTCTCCACGCGAGCCTCACGCAATGGAGCGCCGCACCCCAGCCCAAGATCTGCCCCTTCCGGAAGAGAGTCGAGCTCCTCGGCCGAATACCCAAGCTTAAGAGAGCTCAAACCTTCACTCTCCTCCGATAGGCAACAGGCGCTCTGGGAAGAGCAGCAGCTCCCGTTCCCTCCCTCCTGTGCAATTTTTCCATATCGCTCTCTCACAACCTCTCGGATATCTCCCTTGAGGCCCTTATCATTCCCCATTTTTCATCCTCCTCAGCATTTTTGTCCTTGCCTCCAGAAACACTTCAACTATTCAAATATATTAAAAATAACAAAAACAGTCAACACATCTTGGAAAAAGCAGGAGAACCGAGCCCAAAAGCGTTCATCCCCCAAAAAACAGACGGAAGAAGGGGCACAGCCTCGACCGAAGGCTCTTAGCGCTTGAGACGGGCCATTTCCGAAAGGCCGTCTTGCGATTTTCTGAAGCCAAGAACTTCAGGTCAGGCTCCCACCCCTTATCATTTTGGAAACGATCGTCTCATTGGCCAAGCCGAGTTGCCAAGAAGTGGCCCTCTCCCCCCGCCTCTTTCGCACGAAGCAGTGAACTCTCGGCGAGCCTGAGAAGGTCATCCTCGCTCTGCCCAGCCACTAAAATGGCGATGCCGACCGACACGGCCACGGGGACATCTTCCACTGAATCCAGACGGACGGGTTGGGCGACTATGCGTCGGAGTTGCTCGAAATGGTCAGACGCACGGTCTTCTTTGATCCGAGGAGAAACGACGAGAAACTCTTCTCCGCCGAATCGTCCGAAAAACTCTCCCTCCCCGAGAGACTCCTGAATCCGGGAGGCCACCTGACGAAGGATCTCATCTCCAGCAAGATGTCCATACTCATGGTTGAATCTCTGCAAGCCATCGATGTCAAAAACCCCCACGGCCAATGCAAACCCCTCCTCTTTCGAACGCACTATTTCCCTGGCCAGGATCTTGATGATAGCGCGTCGCACCAAGGCCCCCGTCAGGGGATCCCGATAGATTCTGGACATGTTTTTCAGCAAAATTGCGAGCTCGCTGATGGAAAAGAGCGGCGGAATGAGGGGGGGAGACTTCTTGGGTTTATTCTCCTCAAAGGTTTGGAGATATCCGGCGACATCCTTGATCGGCTCTCCCACCTGGAGGACCACATTCCTCCAGCCCATGGCCATAAAAAGAAGTCCGAGAACGGTCGTCCCCCAATAGAGCCAGGTATCGAGATGTTCGAGGTGCATCTGACGACGCTCCACAAGAGAGAGTCGCCGGACCTCATCCCGTCGGGAAAGGGTGACGCGGTGCTGAAAATCTCCCACCTGAGAGAGTAGCCTCTGCACACACATTCTTCCCTGAACCGCCGGATTCTTTAGGCAGGAGCTTTCACTTTTTTCGATGGCGACCCAGCCCGAGGGGAGAATGCCATGATTCCGGGCATCGAGATGATCGAGATTCTGAATAAGAATCCTGATCAGGCGAGCCTGAATCAGAAGCCTTCTCGCCCCTTCTCCCTGAGATTCCCCCAAGGTTATGCTCTGCAGAAGCTCTTCATGAAAGGCCGACAGGCTCGCGTCAATTTCCGACACCTGGCTCTCGGCCTCCGCCAAGGATTCAATCTTCCCGATCAGCGTTCTTTTCTGCCCATTGAGATAGGAGTGTATCCCCAAGCCAATGACATGAAAAAATATCGAACCAGCAAAGGTGATCGCGACGAATGTCCGAAATGACACCTCGATCGGAACCGGCCATTTTTTCACTCTGATCTCTCCTTGTCCCCGGCGAAGTCCAAAAATTCGGCTATTTGCAAAATCTGGTTGGAATCAACCCTAAATTGCACAGAACAGAGCGGTTAGGGCTATTGACGCGAACATAATTATGCAATACCCTGCTTACTACAAATGTAGCAAAGGAGAAAAAATGAGTATGCCTGTAAGAATTGAAGATGATCTGTATCAGCAAGCGAAGGCCGCATCGCAGGGAGAATGTCGCACAATTGCCGGACAACTTGAGTTTTGGGCCAAAGTTGGGAAGGCCGCATTGGATAATCCAGATCTTCCAATTGAGTTCGTAAGCGAACTGTTGGTGGCGAAGAAAGAAGATCGCAGCAGCCTTTCCTCTTTCAAGCCGGGCCAATTCCGTGACTAAAGAAGTGAAAGTTCTTCAAACGAATGTTTTTGCCCGTGCATATAAGAAACTTCGCTCAAACCAAAAGGATGCTGTTGATAAGGCAGTTGCATTAATCATTCAGAATCCCAATCTCGGAGAGGAAAAGAAGGGTGACCTCTCTGGCGTATTCATATACAAGTTTGATTGCGTGAACCAACTCTATCTTCTGGCTTACGAGTTTGCCCCTTCAACGCGAGTTCTGCTTCTAGTGGGCACCCACGAAAACCTCTATCGAGCACTGAAAAGGTGATGGGATTACCCGGTTGGTTCCCGCCAGATTTTGCAAATAGCCAAAAATTCCTTGAATTCTGCAAGAATACAGTGTGACGACAAAACTCGCCAGATCCCGTTTCTCTCTTTTCTTGGCGAAACCAAGGGCATGATCCCACCGGTGGCTCTTGACCCCGGCCATTTTGTCCATTAATTTATTAATTAATTAATCGCAAAATCACCCACAGACACCAGATACTGAGGATATCCCCTCCTTATGAAAAAAACCGCAGCCATCGCCATATCGGCAACCCTGATCGCCGTAGGGGCAGCCTCTCTCATCTATGCGCAATACATCCGGACTCATGTCAGCACCGATGACGCCCAGATCACAGGACATCTCGACCCTATTACCCCACGAATTGCCGGACCGGTTGTCAGTGTTCTCATGAAGGACAACCAGATTGTTCATCGTGGCGATGTTCTCATGGAAATCGATTCCCGACTTTTCCAGTCAACCTATGAAAAAGACAAGGCCTCCCTTGCCCGAGACATGGCCCAACTGAAAGTCCTCTCCGCCACAATCGAGAGGGACCAGGCGAATGAAGACCTCGCAAAGAGAGAGAGCCGCCGCACACTCAATCTTTCAAAAAAGTCATTTGCAACGGCCTCCCGGCTCGACAGGGACATGTCGGCTTACCGCATGGCCCAGGCTCAAACCAAGGCCGATACGGAAGCCATGAAGGTCCTGAAGGAGACGATCCATCGCGATGAAGCAGTAATCGCCATCGACACCCTCAACATCCGCTATACCAAGGTCCTCGCCCCTGTCGATGGCCGAGTCACGGGGAAAACGATCGAAATGGGAACTTTTCTGACCCCCGGCCAGATTGTCGGGTATGTCGTTCCCTTCAGTATGTGGGTTGTCGCCAACTACAAGGAAACCGATCTTCGAGGCATTCGGCAAGGGGACCCCGTCAACATCAAGGTCGACGCCCTTCCCGGAGAGACCTTTCATGGACATGTCGACAGCATTGCCCAATCCACGGGAGCCGTCCTCTCGCTTCTCCCCCCCGAAAATGCCACCGGCAACTTTACAAAGGTGGTCCAGCGCGTTCCGGTCAAGATCCTGATCGACCCCGGATCCGACCCGGACCATCGTCTGCGAATCGGAATGTCGGCAATTCCCGTCGTTCTCGCCCACAAGACCCGATAGACGATGGAACCCGGTGCTCCTGTAGAGCGAAGCGGCGACATTCCTCCCTTAACCAATCCCCGACTGGTCGTCACGGCCGCAGTGGGGGCAACCGTTCTGGAGACACTGGACTCCACAGTCGTTAACGTGGGTCTGCCCAACATGATGGGAGGTCTCGACACCACCATCGACGGAATCGCCTGGGTCATTACCGCCTACACCATCGGCAATGTCCTCATGATCCCCATGACCCGGTATCTCTCGGATCGACTCGGACGAAGGCGTTACTTCACTCTATCCATCGTCCTCTTTACCCTCTTTTCGCTTCTGTGCGGACTCTCAAGAGATCTTCTTCCCCTCGTCATTTTCCGCCTTCTCCAGGGAATGTCGGGAGCCGCCTTTTTTGCCACAAGCCAAACCCTCATTATCGACGCCTTCCCTCCGGAGAAGGTCGCCATGGCCAATGCCATCTTTGGAATCGGCGTGAGCTTGGGACCGGCCCTTGGCCCGGTCGTCGGGGGCTATCTCATCTATACCCATTCATGGCCATGGATTTTTTTTATCAACATTCCCACAGGAATCTTTCTTACCTATCTTTCCTACCGCTATGTTCCCGACTCCCACCATTCCGTTTTGGACGAACCTCTTGATCTTCCCGGGGTTCTTCTTCTTGTGGGCGCCATCCCCGGAATCCAGTTTGCCTTGGAAAACGGTCAACGCTACGACTGGTTTTCCTCTCCGGCCATTCGAATCGCGGCATTTTCCGGGGCTCTCTTTCTGATCCTCTTTGTGGTTCGGGAGCTTACTGCCAGGCACCCCCTTCTTGACCTGAGGGTACTCAGAAACCGCTCCCTCTGGGCAGGGTCGGCCGGTTATGCCTTGCTGGGATCCGTCTACTTCGGGACACTCTTTACCATTCCCCTGATGGGAGAGGAACTCTTCTCCTGGGACCCCCTCGAAACAGGTTTTGTCCTCCTTCAGAGCATCATCTCTTTTACTTTTGCCACCATGATCTCCGGATCTCTGATGGGCAAGGTGCCGATATGGATGATTATGGTTCCCGGCGTTGCCGTGATCGAGATTGCTCTTTGGGGATATGGCCACATTGGACCCACGGCAAACCCTCATTCATTTCTCTGGCCAAATATTTTTCGGGGCATTGGACTTGCCCTTCTCTTTCCCCCTCTCATGACCATGTCACTGGCCACGCTTCCTCGCCGGATGCTCGCCACTGGAGCTGCCGTTTCGGGGATGATCGGCCAACTGGGAGGATCCATCGGAATCGCCCTTCTTGCCACACTTCTTCAACGATCCCAGCAGATCCACCATGCCTATCTCACCACCGCCAATCTCACAGCCAACAGAGTTCAGACGGAACAGGCCCAGCAAACAATTATCGACCACCTCTCCTCCATCGGGATTCCCCCAGGGGAGGCCTCCCGACTAGCCGTTGGACTCATTGAGAAAGAGGTCTCCTCCCAAGCCCTCTTTCTCTCCTTTTCCGATGTCTATACCGCGGTGGCGGTAGCTGCGCTCATTCTTCTGGGGCCCATTTTGCTCTTTGAGCGCCCCTCCGGAACTGGATCTCCCTCCGCTCCTCCCTCCACAGGATGACTTCAGCGGGAGGAGGCTGATAGACTACCCGGAAGGAATATTCACTCCAACCCGTTTGAGGCTCCCGTGAATCCCTATGTCATTTCCATGTCTCTTCTCATTTATTTGGCCCTTACAGGGTACCTGACCGCGCTTTTCATCCGGACCCGCTACGGAGCTCCTGCCGGGCGCTGGCTCGGATCCTTCTTTTCCAACGCCAACACCCCCGACTTCATTCGCATCCGGCGGGGACATATCTTTGCCGGGCTGGCAGGGTTCACCTGCGACGTGACGGGAACGGCAATCATGGAGTATGAGAGGATTCAGGGGCGGATCCGATTTCACCCCGTGCCCCCCGCCCTGGACTGGTTTCACCTCATCACCGCCCAGGGGGCACTCTGGCTCTTTGTCCTTCTTGGCATCCTGGGATTTCTCAGAAAAAAAGGACATCCTTTGGGCCGATTCCACTCCAAGCTGGGTCCCGTCTTTCTCGTCATCTGGCTCTCGAGCTCCATTTCAGGCTGGTTCTACCGAGTCTTCTAGCTCTCAGCAAGGACACTGCCCATGGCCATACTTTTTCGTACCGACAAGACCCAACTAAAAGAGTTGCCTCTGATCTCCGCCCTTCTCACTCCCATCGGAGTCACGCTCGAATCCTGGCCAATTCCCGGGAACACAGACCTTGAAAATCTTTTGGGAAAGGCCCGACTCGACCCCACGGAACATGAAAAAGTTCTCCATGCCTTTCTTCCTCGATTCGAGCACCTCAGGAAGACTCTGGGCTACCAGACCCAGGATCTCGTGGTTCTCGATCCTGACCTTCCCGGACTTGGGGCTCTCGAGGACAAGTTCCGGGCCATCCATACCCATGACGACGATGAGATCCGTTACATCGTGGAAGGCGAGGGAATCTTTGGCTTTGTCCTGCCGGACGGCGATCAGGTGGAGCTTCTTGTCGAAAGCGGAGACTACATCAACGTCCCAAGGGGAGCCGAACACTGGTTTCGCCTCACTGCCCCGAAACGCATCAAAGCCGTCCGATATTTCACCTCCCGGGAAGGCTGGGTTCCTCTCTATACGGGGCGCCCGCTTTCTCCCGCCTTCGCATGATGATCCAGTCCCGCCAGGAATCGGTCGTCCGCGTCCTCTACGAATTTCCCCCGGGGGTAGACCCCAAACGGCAGGGCCAGAATCTCGCCCTGGGCCAAACAGTTGGCTCCCTTGTTCCCGGCATGGCGGCACAGATTGCCTCCTATCAGGGAACACTGGAGTCGTCCGATGTTCTCTCCGACGGACGGGGACAGGCGTGGGTCCGATATCCTTCCCATAATGTCTCGGGCGATTTGGGATCTCTTCTCGTAATGATTCTGGGAAAATACTCTCTGGCCGGTCCGGCCAAGATTCGGAGACTGGAATTGCCCTCGGACTATGGAGCCCGGGGACGTTGGGGTTTTGACGGGATCGCCCGCCTGGCTCGGGTCTCCGGTCGCCCTCTCTTCATGGGCATCTTCAAACCGGCGTTGGGGCTCTCTCCCGATGACCTGGCACGCATTCTTCGCGAGGTGGGCGAAGCGGGACTCGACCTGATCAAGGACGACGAGATTCTCCCCGATACTCCCGCATCGACGGCCCTCTCCCGGATCAGGGCCTGTCGTCCCATCCTCGAAGAGATCGAACGGACCCAAAAGAGAACGATGCTCTATGCCGTGACCCTCTCCGGCAGGGCCGACAAGCTTCTCGATTCGGCCCGAAGGCTTCGGGAGGCCGGAGCCAATGCCTACCTTCTCTCCCCCTTTGCCTACGGGCTTTCCGTCATGGAGGCCCTCGCCTCCCATCCCGACACCAATCTCCCGATCTTTGCCCATCCGGCCATGGCCGGGGCTCTCGGCGGGTCCCCCGACTACGGCTTCGACATGAGCGTCCTTCTCGGCACATTGATGGTTCACGGAGGAGCCGACGCCGTACTCTACCCCACCAGTGCCGGAAACCTTCCGATCTCCGCCGACACGGAATCCGACATTCGTAACACCCTCCTCCACGGGGGATTGGCTCCGGTCCCCTCAGCCGGCGTTCATCCCGGCGCCCTTCCCCGATTCCTTCCCGACAGAAATACCCGAATCATCCTCAATGCCGGAACCGGAATCATGGATCACCCTCAAGGCCCCGCTGCCGGCGTGAAGGCCTTCCACGAAGCCTGGGCCCGCTGGCAAAACCAAGAATCCTTCTCTCCGGACGCCCTTCCCGAAGGCCCCCTCAAGGCGGCGGTTCTCAAATGGGGAACATGAACACCTCTCCCCCTGCGGTCGTCTTCTCCGACTTCGACGGAACCATCACTCAGGAGGAGACGTTTTCCCTTTTGATGAGGGAGTTTGCTCCGGAGGCCTCCGAAAGAATGGTCCCCCGCCTTCTCTCCGGCGAGGTCACCCTCCGGGACGGCGTCCCGGCCGTACTTGAAACCATTTCCTCCTCCGTTTTTCCCGCCATGGAGAAACGGATGGAGGAAGCCCCCCTTCGGGCGGGATTTGAGGAGTTCCTGAACACCCTCGACCGTCTGGGGATCCCCCTGGTCGTCCTGTCCGGGAGCATCGAGCCCCTTATCATGGCGGCACTCCGCCCCTACAGGAACCGGATCGCCCGCATCGTGGCCGCGAAGGTTGACCTTTCCGGTCCTTTTCTCAAGATCACCTCGCCGTATGCGGACCGGGACGAGCTTGTCTACAAGCCAGGGATTCTTCTTTCTTTCGATGTCCCCACAAGGATCGTCGTGGGGGATTCCGTGACGGATTTCTCCATGGCTCGCATGGGAGACATTGTCTTTGCCCGAAGCCTGCTTGCCAGGAAACTTCAGGAAGAGGGGAGAGATTACAGACCGTTTGAGACATTTTTCGAAATTTCGAATTATCTCGAATTAAATAAAAAAACCTTCAAGGAATCTCGACGATGACAGATAAAAAGAGGGCTCTTGCCCGTCTTTCCCGCCTCCTGTACCGGAAGGGCTGGATGGAGGGCACCGGCGGGAACCTCTCCATTCGGGTCGGGAAGCAGATCCTGATTACCCCCAGCGGAGCCCACAAGGGTTTAATCCGAGCAGACGACATCCTTGAGATTAATGAATCGGGAGTTCCCATCGGAGGAGGAACACGAAATCCCTCGGCAGAAACATCCATCCATCGCGCCATCTATCGCGTCTTTTCCGAGGCGCATGCCGTCATCCACGTGCACACTCCCGACGCCATTTTGGCCTCTCTTCTGGCAAAAGATGATCTTCGCCTTCCTCCCCTGGAAGTTCTCAAGGGGATGGGGGTTCCTCACCCGGAAGAGGCCCCTCCAATTCCCATCTTTGAAAACGATCCCGCCGTCGAACGGATTGCCGCATGCATCGAGAACCGTCTTCGCAATCTCTCCGCACCTCTCCCCGCCCTTCTCATCCGCCATCACGGCACCACCGTTTGGGGGGCCACTCTCGAGGATGCCCTTCGCCATATCGAGCTTATGGAGTTTTGTTTCAGGGTCTTGAGTGGCTTACGTGGAACCTCCCTCTTCACAGAGGGGGCAGGCGAAGAACCTGTCTGATCACCCTTTTCAGGGAGTTTCCGAGATTTTTCGAACCCTTGCCGAATCAGAGAGCCTCTGCTAGAATGTGGCTTTCGAATCCCTCCTCGGCGGCGTAGCCAAGCGGTAAGGCAGAGGTCTGCAAAACCTTTATACGGCGGTTCAATCCCGCCCGCCGCCTCCATTCCCTCCATCTCCCAATCTTCTCTGGCCATCATGGCAGGAAAATGTCATCGAAGCGGTTCACTCTCCCCCCATCTCCGTTCTTTTGATTTCTCCTCTGGCCGGAGCCTTTCGCGATTCTCCGAAGGATCTGATCAGAGAGATCAAAGAACACACCCATGATTCAATCAGTCAAGGATCCGGACATGGTTGCCCTTTCGAAATTTCCGAGGCTTCTCCGGATAACCCCATCGTAAAGCAGGAGGAGTTTGCATGAATGCGCACATTAGCGGATTGATGGAAAAACTGGCCCGGATAGAACAGGAGCTCGAAGCGGCACTGGCATCAGAGGTAAAGGACAAACAAAGAGACTTTCAATACCGCATTGAAAAGAAGAAGGTCCTTTTCGAAGAGAATGTGAAGCGGGTCAACCGACAAATCCGGCAAGGGATCGTCTCCTTTTTGATCTCGACTCCGATCACCAGCCTTCTTGTGGCCCCCGTCATCTACTCTCTCTACATTCCGCTGGCCCTCCTCGATTTGTGGATCACCCTCTATCAGGCCGTATGCTTCAGGGCCTACAACATACCGCGAGTCCGTCGTTCGGATTTTATCGTTCTCGACCGGGGAGGATTGCCCTATCTCAATTTTATCGAACAGTTCAACTGCAACTATTGTGGGTACGCCAACGGCCTTATGGCCTATGCCCGGGAGGTCGCATCCCGGACAGAGCAGTATTTTTGCCCCATCAAACATGCACGGAAGATTCTGGGGACTCACGACAGATACCGCGATTTCTTTGATTTTGGTGACGGAGAGCGCTACCGGAATGAGCTTGAACGGCTCCGAGAGGAGGTCAGAAAAAATCCGAAAGAGGCGGGAGAGTAACAGGCAGACCCCCAGAATCTTGGGACAAGAGCAAAAAACCTTGATGTTTTCTTCTTTCAGACCATATTTATGGAAAAATGGGAGCCCATCGTCTAGAATACCGCCATGGACCCCTCAGAGCCCTTCCGACCCGGCAAGTTTCCCTTGAAATTCCACCCTCCTTCAGGCCCCTGACCACATGGCACTAAGCCCGCTCCTTTTGCTTTCCGGGGGATTTGCACTGATCGTGGCGGGCTCCTCCCTGTTCACCCGATCCCTCGAGAGGACCGTCCTCCGATTCTTCAACAACAAGAATCGGGGCCTCAGGATTCTCGGCAACATCTCCCTCTCCCTTCCCGAACTGCTGTTGCCGCTCATTGCCTTTCTCGCTCCGGGCGCCGGAACATCCCGGGTCGAGGCAGGAACCGGAGCAATCTTTGGCCCGCCGCTCTTTCTCCTTCTTTTTCTCTTCCCCCTGGCCTTTTTTCTGACGCAGAGGGAAAGCCAAAGTCTCGCCAGGGAGCTTCCCCTTCTTCTCGGGGGAGTGGCCCTGGGACTTCTCCTCTTTGACCACTCCCTGATCTTGCGCCTTATCCTCTCACTCTTTCTGGCAGGCCTCTACCTTTGGGGACTTTTCTCGACGGTGGACCATGAAGAGGTCCAGGAGGAGGAAAGCGGATCTCCCTGGGGCATTCTCGATGCCCTTTCCGTGGCAGGGGGATCCCTTCTGATGGGAGGAGGCAGCCAGCTCTTTTTGGTGGGAATCGACCATCTCCGGTCCTCCCATGGGATCTCTCCTTTCTGGTCTGCCCTTATCTTGGCCCCACTGGCCACGGAGGCACCCGAGCTTCTCACCCTCCTGCACTTTCTCAAGAGACGAAGCATGTCAGAAGGCCTGGCCATCCTGTGGGGGTCGATTCACCTCCAGACCACCCTGTCGATCGCCATGGGGCTGGTAGCCTCGCCTTGGAGGGGATCCCAGGCGGCCAGAAGCGCCGGGGAGACGCTCCTTCTCCTTCTTGGAGCGCTTCTTCTCCTCTCCTGGAAGCGGGGGCGATCCCTCCCGAAAACCCCGTCCCGCCCATGACTCTTCCGAACACCCCCTCTCGCCCCGAACGATCGATTCCTTGGCTCTTCGGGATGACCAGCCTTTTTGCCGACATGACCTACGAGCTGGCCCATGTTCTTTTACCAGGACTTCTTCTGGCCCTGGGGGGAACCGCCGTCTCGGCGGCCATGATGGAGTCGCTCGCCGATCTGGCCCGCATCGGAGGCTTCTTCATCGCGGGACGAAGCGGTACATCGCCAGAGAGCCAATCCCGTCTTGTCAGGGTGGGATACGCGACCACCATAGTCGCTACAGTCCTTTTTTCCCTGGCTGCGGCGAGCTGGGAGATCGTCTTTCTCAAAGGTCTCTCCTGGTTCGGCAAGGGGCTCCGGGGACCGGCTCGGGATGCCCTCCTTACCGGGGCCTTGCCATCCTCCCTCCACGCCAGCGCCTTCGGGACCGTCCGGGCCCTGGACCAGACCGGAGGATTCCTGGGACCCATGGCGGCCCTCGTCCTGGCGGGCTCCCTCTCCATTCCCTCCCTCCTGGCCCTCTCCGCCATCCCGGGCATTCTGTGCATCGCCTTTTCCATCGGCGCCACCTCTCAGGCCCGGCAGGTTGCCATTCTTTCCTCCCCTCCCCCGCCCTCGGAGGGAGGCTTTTTCTCTCCCGCCATGAAGGAGCGGCTGGCCACTGGCTCAGTCCGACGCTATCTTCTGGGAGGACTTCTTCTTCGAGCCGGACTTCTTCCCGCCACACTTCTCATGTTCCGCTTTGCCGCCACCGATGGACGATTTTCCATCACCGCCACAGGGTTTCTTCTCTCGAGCGTGGCGACCATTTGCGGCAATCTCCTGATCGCAAGAAAGATCCTCGCTGGATCTCCCGGCCCCCTCTTCTTCCTTTCTGCCCTTCTTCTCCCCCTGTCGGCCCTTCTTCTGGCCCCCGACCACATCCTGCCGGCAGGCTACATGGCGGCGATGGCACTGTGGGGGCTGGGAGAGGCCTTTGCGACCGTGGCTCTCAAGGTGCGGGGAGCGGCCCTCTGGCCTTCCCCGACGAGAAGCCGGGGATTTGCCCTTTTCGAAATGATGGCCGCACTGTTTTCCCTGCTCCTCTGGCCAATCGAGGCCCACCTGTGGAATACGGGAGAAGCCCCCATCGGGATGGGGCTTGTGGGGCTCATGGCGGCATCCGGGGGACTTGTCCTTGCCCTCGAACGAAAGTCCGAATCGCCCCATCCCTAGCAAGTCTCTCCTGGTTTATGGACAAGAATGCCATCGGACTCGCCAAAGAAAGCGTCCTAAGCAGACAAGGCTCCAGGTTCGGGATGATGCAGAAACTTGCGACCGAAAAGACTTTGGCGGAGAAGGCTCCGACAGCGGCGGGAGACAAAAGGGCGATGATGGGATCGGGGAGGAGAGTGAAGAAAGGGGAAGCGCGGCTCCCCATAGGGCAGGCTAGCGCGTGGAGAAGTTGAAGTCGGCCACCGCGCCGCCGGAGCTCCCGCAGCCGGCAAAGAAGTAGTAGTTGCAGGAGCGGTTGAAGGGGTTGGAGTTGCCCGTAAAGAATCCCGGAAGATAGTTCTGGGCAGGAACACCCACCTGCCCGAAGGGCACCAGGGGAGGCTGCACGAACTGGTTGAGGATCGCCGTGGGACCCAAGGCAAAGGGAACAAAATAGGGCGCCTGACCCGGTGCGGCCTGGGGAGCATTGCCCGCCACCGAGAGGGGTGGCATCTGTGGGCTGGGAGGAATAAAGGCATTGGTACTGGAAACACCCAACCCGACCTGGGGAATCAGGAGAACCGTGGGAGGAGCCACCCCCACATTCGCGGGGGGAGGCGGGGCAAAGGCCGCCGACCCCTGACCGAAGGCTCCCGGGAGGTTCGGGGCAGAGGGAAGGGAGACCGACCCCAGAGGCGGAGCTCCAATGGGGGCCACCGTAAATGGCTGGGCGATGGGAGTAAATTGAGGGTGCAGGGGCACATGCTGCTTCGGATGATGAAAGGCTCCCCCCGGCGAAGAATGCGGATCGCCTCCGGCAGGATCCCCTCCGCCCATCCCGAGAAGTCCCCCGGGTCGTCCCGAGGCAAGCACGAGAAGAAGGGCCCAGAGGACCAGCAGGAAGATATCAAAGGGGGAGGTCCGCTTCATCAGGGCTCCGTGGCGCAAAAGGGATCCATCCAGAAAAAAGTCTCCTGGGGGGTATCGTTGAGTCTCATGTACGTCCAGTCCGCAGTAAAGGACCGATGGTCGGCAAGCGCCGCCCGGATATGCTCTCCTCGCAGTCGGGCCCGGGTGGTCCGGGGGGGAGAGACCATGGCTGCATCGATCTCCCGGTCGCTGGCGATACGGGCCACCTCACCTTGCCGGAGAAGAAGGTTGTAAAGCCCCCGCTTCTCGTCAACATCGTGGTACTGGTAGTCGAGCATGGCCGTTTCCGGGTCGTCCAAGCCATGGTGGCGGCCCTTCATGTAGCGCTCCAGAAGCCGGCGCTTGATGACCCAGTCGATCTCCCGTCCCAGGGACTCGTCATCCCGGGAGAGCTCTCCTAGGATCTTTTCCCACAGATTCAGGATATCACGGACGGAGTCTTCCGTCTTCTCCCGGACAAAGTACTCCTGACAGGCCTCGAGATAGGCCCTCTGGATTTCAATGGCCGTCATCTCCTTGCCCGACTCGAGCCTCACACGGGCCGAGAGGGAGGGATCCTCGGAAATCGTCCGAATGGCGGCGATGGGATCCTCGAGGCTCAGCCTGTCGGAGATCCCGCCGGCCTCGACGACCTCAAGGACCAGGGACGTTGTGGCCACCTTGAGAAGGTCGCTCACCTCGCTCATGTTCGAGTCCCCCACAATGATATGGAGCCGCCGGTATTTTTGGGGGTCGGAGTGGGGCTCATCCCGGGTATTGATGATCGGACGGCTCGAGGTGGTGGAGCAGGAGATCTTCTCCCGGATGTGGAGGGCCCGGGGGGAGATGACGAAGCGGACATGGTCTTCGGAATCCCGGACGAGACCTCCCGCCCCGGAAACGATCTGGCGCGTGACAAAGAAGGGGATGAGGCTCCGGGAGAGACGCCAGAAGGTGACGTTCCGGTCGATCAGATAGTTTTCGTGGCAGCCGTAGGAGTTCCCCGCAGAGTCCGTATTGTTCTTCAGAACATGGACTTCGCCCTCGATCCCTTCCCGGAGGAGGAGTCGGTCGACCCTCTCCGCCGCCTTGGAGAGGATCCTCTCCCCGGCCTTGTCGAAGAGAACGACATCGCGAACGCTGTCGCATTCTGGCGTCGAGTACTCGGGGTGGCTCCCGGTATCCTGATAGATCCGGGCCCCGTTCGGAAGGAAGGCGTCCCGCGACCAGCTGTTGGGCATGATCCCCTGGAAAAGATATTCCAGGGCTCTCTCCGAAGGGAAGATCCTCTCCCCCCGGTTGATGAACAGGAAGCCGTACTCGCTCTCAAGCCCAATGATCCGCCTGTGCATAAAGTCCTCCAGGACTTTGGTCTAGGATGGCCCCCCGGAGAGTGCCGCCATCTCGTCGGCCCCCATCCTCCGGAAAACTCTCCCCTTCCCCGCCCGATCGAGGAACCCCACCTCCATCTGAGACAGGGGCATTGCCGCCCCCGAGATCTCGGCGAAGGCCTCTCGCAAAAGGGTTACCGCCCGGGCAAGCGGGGGAATTTCCGGGAGGCGGTCCTTCAGGAGTCCTGCGAGGGGCTCGGCCTTCCCCCCCACCGCGGCAAAGAGCGGTTCGTCGAAGATCGAGCCATCGTAGCTGACCCGATAGATCTCGTCGGAGCGGCCGTTGTCCCCCACCTCCGCCAGGACAATCTCCACCTCAAGGGGCTTCATCTCCTGGCTGAAGGCGGTCCCCAGAAGCTGGGAGTAGGCATTGGCCAGAGACCTTGCCGTCACGTCCTCCCGGCTGTAGGTATACCCCTTGAGGTCGGCATGGCGGATCCCCGCCTTCCTGAGGTTTTCAAATTCGCTGTACTTGCCCACTCCGGCAAAGGCTATCCTGTCGTAGACCTCCGAGATCTTGTGGAGCCCTGCCGAGGGGTTGTCGGCAGCCAGCAGAATCCCCTCCCGAACGCGCAAGACGACGGCCGACCGGCCCCGGGCAATCCCCTTCCGGGCATACTCCGCCTTGTCCTGCATGATCTGTTCGGGCGAGACGTAAAAGGGAAGTGCGGCCAACGTCTACTCCTTTTTCCTGAGACCCGCGACAAAGGCGCGGTAGTAGGCAGCCACATCATCCTGGGTCTTCTCCCGGACTCCGTCGGCATCCATCGTGAAGACGGTGGGGTAAATCTCCCGGACGAAGTCGGGTCCCCCCGTCCCCAGGTCTTCGTCCGCCGCCTCGTAGAGGGCGCGGAGGGCGGCCTCCACCGCCTCGTCCCGGCTCATGCCCTCGCGGTAGAGCATCTTGAGGGCATTCCGGGCGAAGAGACCGCCCGACCCATTGGCATGGTAGGTCTCCTCTTCATAGCGTCCCCCTGCCGGATCATACTTGTAGATGCGACCCCTCCGCGCCTCCGGGTCGTAGGCGGCAAAGAGGGGGACCACGACCAGACCCTGCATGGCCATGGGAAGAGCCTCTCTCACCATCTGAGCCAGCTTGTTCGCCTTTCCGGAGGTGGACAGCATCACGCCTTCAAGCTTCTCGTAGTGTTCGATCTCCACACGAAAAAGACGGGCCATCTCGATGGCCGGCCCCGCGGCGCCGGCAATGGCGACGCAGGAGTAACGGTCCACGGGAAGGACCTTGGAGATCGCACGGCTGGCCACCTGATAGCCTTCGGAGGCCTGGCGGTCCCCAGCCATCACGACTCCTCCCTCGAAGCGCAGGGCCAGCACCGTGGTGGCATGGGGCACGCCGCCCATGGCGGCAGAATCATACGAAAGAGCCTCCGGGAGTCGTCCGGAGGCTCTGAGACAGTCGACAAAGGACGAAGAGTCGAAGGGAGGAGATACGGCACGCATAGAGGTTCTGTCCACTCCTATTCCCCGCCTTTCTGGATGAAGGACTTCACGAAACCTGCCGCATTCTTCTCGAGGACCTCGTCAATCTTGTCGAGGATGTCGTCGGCCTCTTCACGCACTTTCTTTGCGCGCTCCGTGGCAGCCTCGCCCCCTTTTTCTTCCGGCTCCGGAGAGGTCTCCTCCCTCTTGGGCGTATGCTTTGTCCTCTGACTCATCGTGTCTTTCCTCCATCATGAACCGGACCCGCCTTCGGAGCCTGTCCGGAGACGAGTTCGCTGAGAAGTTCCGTCGCCGAAGCATGGCGTTCAATGAGGGCGCCGGCGATTTTCTGGGTCCCCCGACACGGATCCTCCAGGGGAATTCTCTTGAGGGAAAAGGATCCGTCGTCCACCACCACGCTGCTCCAAGAAACCGCCACCACCTCCCGGGGAAAACGCTTCATCAGTGTCCCCCTGAAAAACGCCCGGGTGTCGGCCGGAGGGGAAAGAAGGGCCTCCTCGATCTCCTGGGGGTCAAGGATGCGAGCCACCTCACCCCGGGACTCCAGAAGACGAAAAAGGCCCCGGTCGCTCCGAATGTCATGGTACTGGAGGTCGATCATCCGGAGGCGTCCATCCCCGGAGTCGAGGGAGCGACTCTCGGCATATTTGTCGAGAAGCCCCTTCTTGATCACCCAGTCGATCTCGCATTCGAGCCCATAAGTCTCTCCCTGCCCGTCTGCCATCTGCCCAAGGCGCCGCAGAACCGAGTCCCATCGGTCGAGGAGCTCCCGGGTCTCGGACCCCATCCCCTCCCGCAGATAAAATCCTTGAACAAACCGGAAGATCTCCCCTGCCAGATCCAGGACTCCCATCGTTCGGCCGTCCGACAGGGCCAGTGGACCCTTCAATGTGAGATCTCCGCTGACGGCATGGAAGGCGGAGACCGGATCCTCCAGAAGGGGAAGTCCCGCCCGTTGGTCTTGGTCGGTGCTCCCCTCCAGTGCGGCCAGGAGCAGCATCGTGGTTCCGACCTTGAGGGCGGTCGAGACCTCCGAGCAGTTGGAGTCGCCCGTGATGACGTGAAGCCTTCGGTAGCGCTCACGGGTCGAATGGGGCTCGTCGCGGGTATTGATGATCCCCCGCCGGGCGGTGGTCGAAAGGCCCACAGGAATCTCGAAGAACTCTGCCCGCTGGGAGATCTGGAATCCCCCATTTCTTCCCCGGTCGGAGGCGACCTTGCCGGCACCGCAGAAGACCGGACGACTCACGAGATGGGCGGTCAGCCCAGAAACGATCCTCTCAAAGGGGATCGCCCGGTCCACCAGGTAGTTCTCGTGGTAGCCCCAGGAATTTCCGAAACCGTCGGCATTGTTTCGAAAAATTCGGAGAGAGCGGCCTTTGGGATCCTGCCTCTCCCAGCGGACCATGGCCGACTCCACCAGACGATCCCCCGCCCGTTCAAAGCGCAGGATATCTCTCAGGCTCCGGCATTCGGGGGCCGAGTACTCGGGATGGCCCCCGTCAACGTAGAAACGTCCCCCATTATAGAGGGCCCGGTTTGTCCGGCGGTTTTCCCCCCGGTCGGGACGCTCCCTCTGCCCGTCGACATAAAACCCCCGGGCGTCGTGAAAGGGATCCTCCGGCTCATAGTCCCACAGCGCCTCTCCGGAGTAGGTCTCGGGAAGACTGCCCACCAGCTCGTGGGAAATCTGAGCGGAAAGATCGCCGATCTCTCCTGTGGAAAAGGCGATTCCGTACTCGACCTCCGTTCCGGCGACCCGGCAGGAGGGTCTCCCCGGAGAGAACTCCTCACCCGAGGAGGGGTTGGAAAGGCTCACAGGTAATGTCCCACCGGAAGTGTTTCCACCGGGCGCTCCCTGGCCTCCCGAGAGGAGAGCGTCTTGACGCTGGCGATCCGTTCGTCCTTGCGCCCGGAGATCCGGGCCCAGTCGTCGGGGTTGGTGGTGTTCGGGAGGTCTTCGTTTTCCTGGAACTCCCGGCGCACCGCCTTCAAAAAGTCATCGAGGGTCAGACCCTCTTCGCCGGAGCCAGAGAGGCTTCTCTTGATGGCCGTCTGCTTCGCCCGGGCCACGATCCCCGCAATCATTGCCCCGCTGGCAAAGTCCTTGAAAAAAAGGACCTCCTTTTCCCCGCTGGCGTAGGTGACCTCCAAAAATCGGTTATCGGGGGTATCGGCATACATCTCGTCGACCACGCGATCGATGAGGGCACCGAGGGCCTCAGACATACCCGCGTGGTCGGCCAGGAGCGAGGGGGAGAGGGGAAGCTCCCCTGTGAGGTAGCGCCGGAAGATGGCCTGGGCCTTCTTACGGTCGGGTCGATCGATACGAATCTTGACGTCGAGACGGCCAGGTCGCAGGATGGCGGGGTCAATAAGGTCCTGCCGGTTGGAGGCACCGATCACAATCACATTTTTCAGGCGCTCGACCCCGTCGATCTCGGCGAGAAACTGGGGAACGATGGTGCTCTCCATGTCAGAGGAGACGCCGCTGCCCCGGGTGCGAAAAAGGGAGTCCATCTCGTCGAAAAAGACGATGACGGGATAGCCTTCCCGAGCCTTTTCCCGAGCCCGGGAGAAGACCTCCCGAATCTGGCGCTCCGATTCGCCCACATACTTGTTCAGAAGCTCCGGCCCTTTGACGTGGAGAAAGAAGGAGCGGGCGTCGCCTCCCCGCTCGGCCATCCGTCGTCCGATGGAGTTGGCCACCGCCTTGGCGATGAGGGTCTTTCCGCATCCGGGGGGGCCATAAAGGAGAACGCCCTTGGGGGGAGCCAGCCGATAGCGGGCATAGAGCTCGGGATGGAGCACCGGAAGCTCCACCGCATCCCGAACCATTTCCAGCTCAAGATCGAGGCCCCCGATTTCTTCGAAGGTCACATCCGGGATCTCTTCGATGACCACCTGCCCCACTTCGCTCTTGGGAAGCCTCTCCAGGGCAAAGCCGGATCTGAGATCGATCAGCAAGGGATCCCCTGCAGAGAGTGCCTCCCCAACCAGAGCGGGAGAGAGGAGGACCACTCGGTCGACACCCCCCTCCCCGGTGACAAGAATCCGGTCGGAGGAGAGCGTCTCCTTGAGCACCATGATCTCTCCCATGCGCTCATCGGGGGCGATCCCCACGACATTGAAGGCCTCGTTGAGCAGGACGGCATCTCCCGATCTCAACGTTTCGGGATCGATGCCCCGGTCGGCCATCACCCGCATCTTGCGGCCGGCCACCACAATGTCGATGGAGGGTTCTACCGGGGTCCCTCGGGGGGTCAGGGCCCCGGGCAGGGGAATGTTGACGGCAAGGACAACGGCATAACTTGAGGGGGGGGTGGTAAGGCGGATCAGCTCGTCCCGAAGGGACTGGATTTCCTTTCGGGCCTTTTTGAGGGTCTCTTCAAGCTTCCGGTTCATTTCCGAAGAGCTTTCAAGCATCTCACGGGTCTCTTCCTGAGCCCGCTCGATCCTCTCGAGATAGTCGATGCGTCTCCGGAGACGAAGGATCTCCGTCTCTCCGGGATCTCCGATCTCATCGCTCCGGGAGGAGGTCGTTCGGGGGGGAGCGATCTCCTTCCAGGGCTCTTCGCCTCCGGCCGGTTCCTTCATCTTGAGTCTCCTTTTCCGCGAGAGGTCCACACCGATCCGGAGCGCTTTGTCTGCTCGGGAGCGGTCCAGCGAAACATTCCGGGCAGAAGCCCTCGGAATGCCTTCGAACAGGTGGGTCGTCGCGGGGGGGCGCCAAGAAAGCCGAGCGTCTCCCCCGAGTTCAAAGTATATCACCCCCTAAAAATCATGGTCAAACCAACCCCGTCAGGAAAAACTCTCAAACATATTCAGGAAAAATACTTTTTCGACATTTTCCCTCACACGCTCCCCCCCTCCAAAAGCGACAGACCGAGATCAACTTTCATTCTCGAACCCCACCACAAAGAATACACAATAACTTCATACGACTCTTTGTTTTTAAAACATCCCCTCCCCCAGATGTCTCCCAGGGACGGAAGAGGCTCCTCCCAAAACCATTCCGCCGCTTCATGAAGAGGATCGACAAATATCTCTCCCTGAAGACACCTTGGCGCCAACCCTCCCGAGCTCGCTCCCCTTTGGCAAAAAAGTTGCTGAAGGCCCCTCCGACAGCGACACCCGGCACCTCGGGACTTCGGCTCGTCCTTTCGAAAGACAAACGTCATTGATCCGCATCGAACAAGATCACAGGGGCTTCCCGAGTGGGGAGCCAAAAGGAGGGAAGATGGAGGCGACAGAGTTTTACCAACGAGTGACGGAGCGGGTCATTAAGGCGTTGGAACGGGGCACAGCACCCTGGACCCGCCCGTGGAGGACACCGGAACAGGAGGGCCCCTCACAGCCCGTCAATGCGGTTACGGGACGCCCCTACCAGGGAGTCAATGCCCTCACCCTCGCCCTTCATACCCTGTCCCTGGGGACGACGGACATGCGCTTCGCCACCTTCAAGCAGGCCAAGGAAAAGGGATGGGGGATCCGCCGGGGGGCCAGCGGCCTGCCGGTCATCAAGCTCGTCTCCCCGCGCCCCTTCGCCGCTGTGAGCGCTGCCTCGAGAGGGGATCTCCACGAGGCCTCTCACAATGGGGGTGAGGGAGAAGAGATTGAAGGGAAAGAGCCGATCAAAGAAGGCTCCAAGAGGTTCGAGCGCCTGATTCCCCGCATCTACTATGTCTTTTCTTCGGCGGACATGGTGGGGATCCCTCCCTTCTCCCCCGGCAAGGAATCCGAGTTGCCCAGGGAGACGCTTTGGGGAGAGCGTGAGAGAACGGAGAAGGTTCGAACCCGGCTTTCGGAGGGGATGGGCGTTGCCGTTCACCATGAAGGCCATCGGGCCTTCTACAACCGGGAGCGCGATGAGGTCACCCTGCCTCCCGAAGAGATCTTCGAGGATTGCGGGGGGTATCTGGGAACGCTTTTTCACGAGTTTGCCCACGCCACCGGCCATGAAAAACGGCTGAATCGGGTCTTTGGACGGTGGGGAGAGGAGAGCTATGCCTTTGAAGAGCTTGTGGCCGAGATTTCGAGCCTCTTCGTCGGCATGAGAACAGGGATCAGCCCCGACGAGCGCCATTTTGAAAACCACGCCGCCTATGTCGGACATTGGACCCAAACCCTCAGAAATGACCGAAAAGCTCTTGTCCGGGCCGCAACCCTTGCCCAAAGCTCCTGCGATCTCCTCCTGACAACCCTAACCCCCTCTCCGAAGGAAAAGCTCCCCGGAGAGGAGTATCAGCCCTTGGCCCTTGAATAGGGAGCGGGCCAGGGAGGTTCGGCTCCCAGTCGTGCGGCCGCATGGATCGGCCAGTAGGGATCCCGCAGCATCTCCCGGGCCAAGGCGACCCCGTCGGCCTGGCCGGTCACAAGGATATGCTCCGCCTGGACCGGATCGGTAATCATCCCCACCGCCAGCGTCGCAATTTTTGACTCCTTTCGTATCCTCTCGGCAAAGGCCGTCTGATAGCCCGGTCCCAGGGGTATCTTGGCATCGGGGACAATCCCGCCGCTGGAACAGTCGACCAAGTCGACTCCTCGGGCCGCCAGCTCTTGAGACAGGGCGATGGAGGAGGGAAGATCCCACCCTCCTTCCACCCAGTCGACAGTGGAGATTCTCACTCCCAGAGGGAGATCATCCGGCCAGACCTTCCGAACGGAGTCGACGACCTCCAGGGGAAAGCGCATGCGATGGCTTAAAGGTCCTCCATAACTGTCGGTGCGTCGGTTCGAGAGCGGAGAGAGAAAGCTGTGAAGGAGATAGCCGTGAGCCATGTGGATCTCGAGAAATTCAAATCCGGCGGAGGCCGCCCGCACAGCGGAATGGGTAAAGGCCTCCCGCAGCCGGGTCATCTGGACTAGGTCAAGCTCCGCCGGGACACCGTACCCGGCAAAGGGAACAGCGCTGGGGGCCACCGTCTGCCATCCCCCCGCCCCGGGGGGAAGAAATTTTCCTCCGAGAAAGGGGGCCGCGGTTGAAGCCTTTCTTCCGGCGTGGGCAATCTGGATCCCGGGAACCGCCCCCTGGGAGCGCATGAAGGCGGCAATCGGCTTCAGTGCCGCCTCCTGCTCCTCGTTCCAGAGCCCCAGATCCCCCGGGGAGATCCGTCCTTCCGGACTGACGGCCGACGCCTCCACAATCACCATTCCCGCGCCCCCAACGGCCCGGCTGCCCAGATGAACCCGGTGCCATTCCCCGGCGACCCCCTCCGTTGCCATGTACTGGCACATGGGGGAGACGACGATCCTGTTTCGGAGAACGACCTTCCGGAGGGACCAGGGGGAAAAAAGCCGGCTCATTTCTTTCCGGAGAGCGCCGGGTCGGCCAAAAGGGCGGCCACATGGCCGGTCGCCTTCACCCCCCGAAGGGCCCGAAGGATCTTGCCGTCGGGGCCGATCACAAAGGTGCTGCGCTCGATGCCCATGCGCTTGACCCCATACATGCTCTTCTCCTTGAAGACCCCATAGGCGGAACAGAGGGCTCCATCGCTGTCGGAAATGAGGGGGAAGGGGAGCTGATACTTGCTCCTGAACTTGTCATGGCTTGAGGGAGCGTCCTTTGAGACGCCGAGAACAACAATCCCGCGCTTGGCGAGGAGACCCATGTTGTCCCGGAAGTCACAGGCCTCGGTGGTGCATCCGGGAGTGTCGTCCTTGGGGTAAAAATAAAGAACGACCGTCTTTCCTGCGAAATCGGACAGGGAAACGGTAGGGGTGGTGGCCCCCGAAGCCATTACCTCACGAAAGTCCGGTGCCGCATCTCCCTCCGAGGGCCCTGCCCCGGCAGACTCCGCGCTTTTTTCCTTGGCCACAGCTTTTCTCCTTTGGCAAATTCGTGGATGACGAGGGTGATGGAGCCATTAGGGAGGAGGCGATCGCCCTCCGTGGGCGACAGCCCCCCATGACGTGGCCTAATGTCCTGACCCTGGGTCGGCATTGAGGATCACCGGGAGTCCATTCTTTCCTCCCCCGATGATGATGATCTTCGCATTGGGGCTCTTGGCCAGCTTCTCGGTGGCCTCGATTCCCTTCCATGTCAGATAGCTCCGGGTCAGATTTTCCTGAACGATCTTCTGAAAGGCCTCGATTCCCTCGGCCTCGATCCGCCTCTTCTGGGCGGTCTTTCGGGCCACATCAAGCACATATTCCATGCGCTGGTAGTTCTGCTCCTCGGTGAGTTTGCGTTCGATGGCCACCCGAATGATCCGGGGAAGACGAACGTCCCGGATCAGAAAGCCCTCCACCGTGATGGGATAGTCCCGGAGCTTCTCCCGAAGCCCCCCCAGAATCAGACGTTCGATCGTTTCCCTTTGGCTTGAGTAGATTTCTGAGGGGGTAAATCGGCCGACGATCTTTCTGGCCTCACTCATGACGTAGGGAGCGATCAGAACATGATAATAGTCCGGCCCCACCTTTTCATGAAGGGTCGGCAGCGCATCGCCCTGCACCTTGTAGAGGATGGAGGAATCCATCTCGATCGCCAGGCCGTTCACCGACAGGACGTGAAGGGAGAGGCGGGACTCCTGGGTCCTGAGGTCATAGATATAGAGCTCGTTCCACGGGGCGATGACCTGGACGCCTTCGCGATAGATCGTCTTTGTGTCCGTGCCCTGGCTGATGGTCCACAAGACGGCCGCCTTGCCGGGGTCGATGGATTCCACGCATCCGGTGAGGAGCGAAAGGGCGGAGAGAGCGGCCAAAAAGGCCCCTGTTCGCCCTCTGGCTCCCCGCCGGATCACATTCGTAGACACTTCTTTGTTGCCAGTCATCTCTCTCTCCTTGGTCTCTGAAGCGGTTGTCTTCTTAGGGTCCGACCTTGATCAGGCTCAGCACGGCCGGCGTTTTGGGAATCGTTCGGGAAAAAATCCCTCGCTGCTTTCCCCCGGGAATCGTCAAAACCCGCGATTCCACATCAATTGTCTGTCCAAGATCGGTGTAGGTGCCCACGACCAGGACCTGGGCCCCGACCTTCTCCCCGACATCGAGAAGGGTTCGGGTATCGAGAAGGCCCTGCTCGATTCCCATCCGGTGGAGGGCCTCATAGACCTGTCCGGGATCGATGAGGGCGAGACCCGGCGTCCGGGAGAGCCCCTCTCCCACCTTCAGCGAAAGATAGCGGCCAAAGGTTCGGGAGAGTCCCGATGGGGTGGTGTAGCGGATGACCGCCACCCGCAGGGGCTTGCCTCGTCCTCTGGCAAGCCCCTGCAATGCCGGGTCGAGATCGGCGACGATCGCCCTTACCGGAACCCCCTGCAGGGTCGCAGGACCGGGAGAGGGGGGGACATAGGGGACGGCCGGAGATGTCTGACACGATGAAAGCAGGCTCCCGAGCGCCAGAAGCGCGGCGACGGCGAGCGGTCGGAACCGTCTTTCCGAGACGGTGTCGCGAAGATCCATGGAACACTCCTCCCTTAGGACGGACAATCCCGGACCAGAGGCTCGCCCTCCCAGGGAGCTGTCCCCATTCGTCCGGTGGCATCGCCTGTATCCGTATTCTTATTCTACACCACGAAGAAGCGACCCGCGTCAAGAAAGGGGGCCTCCCGGAACAAAGGGGGCCGGCTAGCGGGGAAGGAGGCTCTTCTGGCCCCCCTGAAAATAGTACCAAAGGGAGAAGTTCGGGGTCGTGGCGAGGTATTCGTTGTTGCCAAAGGCAGGAAGGAGCACTCCGAAGGAGGCGGCCAGGCGGGGGGTGAGATTGTATTCGATCGTGGGCTGGACCCCGACGAGATTGAAGGTGGAAGGGCGGGTATTGACGGCCAGCCCGTCGACGGAAAATGGCAGACCCGAAAGCCCCGCCACCTCCAGGATGAACCCCAGCCCGCTCTTGTCGTCGACAACGTCCTCGATCCCCAGTCGGTACTGGACCAGGTCGCCAAACTGGGAGTAAGCCGGGGTGGCCCCGGGGGAGGCGGAAAGGGAGCTAGGAAAGGAAAAGGTGTAGTACAGGTCCCCGATCAGTCGAAGAGGCTTGAGATTCTTCCTGACCATCGAGATGGCGGTGAGGGAGGGGCTTCCGAAGTGGGTCGAGGGAACCACGTTGATGGGGGGAAGTCCCCCCGGCGGAACCGGCGTTCCCAGCCAGGAGGTCAGGGGAAGGGTGGCTAGAAGGGCTGTGGAAAAGCTGGGGCGGGGGCCGTCGGGGTCCTGGATCACCCATCGGTGCTTGATCCCCAGGGACAGGTCGTTAAGCCCCACCCCGTTAAGGGAGCTCCCGTTATCCGTGGAGAAGGTGGTCACCACCGAAGGAAGAAAGACCAGCTCGGTGTTCTGCTCGAGGCCGTAGAACATGGCAAAAAGGTCCAGCAGCTGGGTCTGGGAAAAGCCCGGAGGCAACCCGGTGATCCCCCCCGAATCCGAATACTGGGCCTGGGTAAGGCGGCCATACATGAAAAACCGGACATTGAACTCGCCCTCGGGGAGGGTATCCGCCTGGGGCATGAGGTCCGGTCCTGAGGTCAAGGGATTCCAAGACTTTCGGTAGGCCGAGAGGGCATCGGGACCGTTGAGGGAGAGCGGAGGAGAGCTTAAGGCCTGAGAGGGCGCCAACGCGGTCGGAGGCTTTGAGACGGGAGGGAGAGCGGAGGCTTTCGAAGGAGGCGAAGCCCCGGGAGAAACAGGCGAAAGCGACAAGGACGACGGAAGAGGGGCCCCCAGAAGAAGGTGCGAAAAGCCCCCGAAGAAAAGGGGAAAGAGCGCCCCCACAATGACAAAAACTCCCCGTCCACTCACCCGACCCCGCTCTCCAAGAAAAAATGTTTTACCCGACTTCAATAATCCCGCACATTCTTCCCCCCGTCCATGATAACGATCATAGAGAGGCGCAGAAAGGGCCAATCAATCGAATGAGAATATTGCCGCCCTTTTCCCTGAAGGCTCCGGAGGTCCCGGGGAAAATCCCTTTACGAACCTCCGGACGGATGGTAAGGTTAACTTATTCTCACCTCAACAAGAAAGTTTTTTCCAGGAAGCTCTCCGCCCCCTTCCGAAACGTGGAGTCTTTTCTGTGATTTTTCTCCGGGAGGGAGCCCGCAGGGGTTCGACGCGACCCTCAGAGCGTAGAGGAGACGAAAACGAGAGTCATCATCAACCGATCGAACAAGGAGGTCCGACATGCAGGCACATTCCATTCTCGCCACTTCGGCACGCCCACGTCACTTAAGACACTCCCCCTCGCGGTGGTTCGCATCCACCCTTCTGGCCGGAAGCCTTCTCCTTTCCGCCCTCCCCGCCTGGGCCGACACCACCATCAAGATTCTCTCCCCCAAAGAGGATGCGTCTGTCCAGAGTCCGGTCACCGTTCAATACCGCTATCACAAGGAGGGGAAGGCGAATCACATCCATGTGATGGTGGACGGACAATTTCTCATGGTCTCCCGCAAGAGCCCCGTCAAGGTCACGCTCCCCTCGGGCAAACACACAATTCTTCTTCAGGCCGCCACCGCCCATCATGATCTCCTCGATGCCACGGCCAAGGTCGACGTTTTGGTCAAATAGCTGCGGAACTTCGCGGGGGGCCCGGGACCATTGCCCCCCACTGGCATCGAAAAAACGACAAAGGCGGTAGATCTTCTCCGGACCCATCGGGCGCCGGGGAAGACTCTCCCGCCTTTTTTTTTTCGCAGAAGCCCTCCGTTTGGTTTGGAGTCTTGGCCTTCTTCGCACGACGAGACATCTCTTCAGGGAAAGCGCAAGACCGCCACGCCCCGAAGCCGGTCGGCGGACAGGTCGACGAGGGCCTCCAAGGCCCGGGGGAAGTCGTAGACGGTGACTTCGGGAAGAATCGAGCGCGCGGAAGCCAGCGAGAGCCAGGCCATTCCGTCTTGTCTCGTGTTGGCCGTCACAGAACGCAGCCGCTTCTCATAGAACAGCTCCCGCTGGTAGTTGATCGGGGGAATATCCGTCACATGGATCCCCGCTGTGAGCAGAATCCCTCCCCGGTCAAGGCTCGACAGGATTCCCGGAACAAGATCGCCGGCAGGCGCAAAGAGAATGGCCCCGTCGAGGGGAACGGGGGGGCGGGAGAGGGCCTCCTCTCCCACCCAGTCGGCTCCGGCATCGCGAGCCCACTCACGGTGTCTCTCCCCCCGCGTCACCACAAAGACCCGGAGACCCTGGGATTTGGCGAGCTTCAGGACGAGATGGGCCGAGGATCCGAAGCCGTAGAGCCCCAGCCGCTGGCCCGCCCCCAGCCCCGACTGGGCAAAGGCCCGATAGCCGATAATGCCGGCACACAGCAGGGGGGCCTGAAGCAGGGGGTCTTCAGCGGAGGAGAGCGGATAGCAAAATGATTCCTCCGCCACCAGATACTCGGCATAGCCCCCGGGGCGATGATAGCCGGTGAAAAGGGGCTCCGAACAAAGGTTTTCGTCCCCGCGAAGGCAATAGGGGCAGCGACCGCAGGAGCGATAGAGCCACGCCACCCCCACCCGGTCTCCCGGACGAAAGCGGCCGCCGGCATGATCTCCCCGGGCGACCACCTCCCCCACAACCTCGTGTCCCGGGATGGTCTCCCCGGGAAGAACAGGAAGATCTCCCTCCACCACATGCAAATCGGTACGGCAGACGCCGCAGGCCAGGACCCTGACCAGAATCTCACCCGGCCCCGGCTCCGGGAGGGGACGGGAGACGAGCTCGAGTGATCCCTCCCCTACAGGCCCGTGGCGACGGACCACAAAGGCCTTCATGGAGGAAGGCAGGTTAGACACCGCAGCCTTCCCCATCCCGGGCCGGTCGATTCAAGACCTTCCGGAGAATGTTTTCTGCCAGGCACCAGCGTGTCAGCGAGGACTGAAGAAGGTTGGCTCCGACGAAGGCGGCAAGCCAAAGCCAATACTTTGACACATAGACCGACAAAAGAAGGCTGGTCAGAACAAGAGTTCCAGCCAGTGCCCGAATCATGCGTTCGATACTCATGGTACCTCCTTGGGAGTTTTCTCTCGCGTCGAGAGGGTCGGTGGGGGAATCCGATAAGGCTTCCCCCGAAGAATCAGGATGATCGTTGTCCGGATTCATGGCTCCGGTTTGGCCAGCTGCGCCCTTCCACCATCAGGATCAGAAGAGGGACGACGAAGAGTGTCAGAAGCGTCGAGACCACCGATCCGTAGAGCAGGGCAATGGCCATACCCCGAAAAATCGGATCGGAGAGAATGACGAAGGAGCCTGCAATGAGGGCCGCAGCCGTCAGCAGGATGGGACGGGTCCTCACGGCGCCGGTTTCGAGGATGGCCTGGCGAATCGGCACCCCCTCCGCCTTTTTCGCATGAAGAAAATCCACGAGAAGAATCGAGTTCCGCACCATGATTCCGGCCAGCGCGATGAATCCGATCATCGAGGTCGCCGTGAAGTTCGACCCCAGAAGAATGTGGCCCGGAATGACTCCGATAAGGGCCAGGGGGATGGGGCTCATGATCACAAGGGGCGTGATGAAGCTCTCGAACTCGGCGACAATGAGAAGGTAAATGAGAATGATCGCCGCCCCGAAGGCGATCCCCATGTCCCGGAAGGTGACAAAGGTCACCTGCCACTCCCCTCCCCACCGCACCGTCATGTGGTCGGTGGACCAGGGATATCCGGTGAAGATCTGTCGGAGCTCCACCCCTCGGGAGCGGGCATCTGCCGCGACGACCCGCGAGAGGTCCACCGCCGCATAGACAGGACTTCTCGATGAACCAATGGTATTCCCGGTGACATAGACGACCGGGCGAAGATTTTTACGGTTAATGGGCTGCTCCGTGGGAACCTTTTCCACATGGACAAGGGAGCGCACAGGAACGAGGCGTCCGGTTCCTCCGCGCACAAAGACCGTGGCAAGGTCACGAATGCTCGAACGGTCCCGCTCGGGATACTCGAGCAGAATGGGCACGTGCCCCTTCCCGGTGGTCGTATGGAGGGTCCCGCTCTCTCCGTGCAGGGCCAGGGAGAGGGCCTGGCCGATCTCTACGGCACTCACCCCGGAGAGGGCCGCCTTTTCCTGATCGACGACCACCCGATATCGGGTCTGGGGATCGCGCACCGAGGTGTCGACATCAATGATTCCCGGCGTTTTACGGAAGAGATCGGCCATGTGAAGACCTTCCGCAGTGAGGCGCCCATAGTCGGAGCCATAGATCTCTGCGGTGATGGGAGCGTAAACCGGGGGACCCGGGGGAACCTCAACCACCTTGATCCGGGCTCCCAGCTGCCGGGAGGGGACGGCCAGACTCCGTTCGACCTCCATGGCAATGGCATGGCTCCCCTTCTCTCTTCGGGACTTGGGGAGGAGATCGAGGTGAAGCTCTCCCACGTTCTTCCCTGCCCGCAGATAGTAATGGCGGACCAACCCGTTAAAGTCGAAGGGGGCGGCCGTGCCCACATAGGCCTCATAACCCTGGACGGAAGGATTCTCCCGAGCAATCCTCTCCAGATCGCGCACCACGGCGGCCGTGCGCTCGAGGGTCGTTCCCGCCGGCATGTCCACCACGACATCGATCTCGCTCTTGTTGTCGAAGGGGAGCATCTTGAGCAGGATCGTCCGGGAATAGAAGAACAGCATCGACCCTACCGTCAACACCACGACCCCTCCCAGAAAGAGCATCCGCTTTTTCCCGGAATCGATGAGGGGCTCCATGAGCAGTCGATAGAAATGGCGAATCCTGAGTTCGAGCTTCCCGGTGGCCTTCGCCGCGTGGACTCCTGGCCGGATCAGGCGAACGGCCATGTAGGGGGTCACGATCAGTGCCACCAGAAGGGATCCGATCATGGCCAGGGAGGCGTTGACGGGAATGGGGCGCATGTAGGGCCCCATCAGCCCGCTGACAAAGGCCATGGGAAGGAGCGCCCCGATCACCGTGAAGGTGGCCAGAATGGTCGGATTGCCGACCTCGGAGACGGCCACGATGGCACGGTCGATAAGGGTCTGGCGATCCCGATGGCCCCCCAGAAAGTGGAAGTGTCGATAGATGTTCTCCACGATGACGATGGCATCATCCACCAGAATTCCGATGGAAAAGATCAGGGCGAAGAGGGTCACCCGATTGATCGTGTAGCCGATCATCATCGAGATGAACAGGGTGAGGGACAGTGTCACCGGAATGGCCACCGCCACGATCCCCGTCTCCCGGATCCCCAGGGCCAGCCCGATCAGAAGGATCACCGAAGCCGTGGCGACCATCAGGTGAAGGAGAAGGTCGTTGGCCTTTTCGTTGGCCGTATGGCCATAGTTTCGGGGCACCGTGACCGTGACCCCCGAAGGAATGATCGTTCCCTGAAGGTCGTGGACCTTCCGGAGGACCGCATGGGCCACGGTGACCGCATTGATCCCCTTCTTCTTGGCCAAGACAATGGTCACCGCCGTCTCGTCCGGAAGAGGGGCGCGTGCTCCGCCATATCCCTTCCAGACATAGTGCGAGACCGGCTCGGGTCCGTCGGTAATCCGGGAAATCTGGGAAAGCCGGATAGTGTGTCCGTCCGAAACCCCTACCACGAGATTCTTCACATCATCGGCCGTCTTGAGGCTGCCGGAGAGCCCCACACGAAAGGAGGTATCGTTTCGGTCGAAGCTTCCCAGGGCCAGGCTCACATTGGAGCGGGCCAGGGCCCCTGCCACATCGAGGGGAGACCGATCGAAGGCCTTCATGGCCGACGGATCAAGCCGAATCCGGATCATCCGATGGCGGCCTCCGATGGTGTAGACCGAACCAGTCCCGGGAATTCTCTTGAGGCGACTAACGATCCGCGAGGCAATGCGGGTCAGGTCAAAGTCCGACAGTGTCCGGGAAGAGAGGGTCACCGCCAGGACCGGCACGTCATTGATGTCCTTGGGACGGACGAGAATGGAGCCCGTTCCCGTCGGCAGATAGGCTCGGGCCTTCATCACTTCATTATAGACCTTGACCAGGCTCTCTCCCATGGACTGCCCCACCCGGAAGCGGACTGTCACCAGGGCTTCTCCCCTCATGGACTGGGAGTAGACGGCCTTGACGCCCTTCATGCGGTCGAGATGGCGTTCGATCGGCTCGGTGACGCTCTTCTCCACCTCCCGGGGAGAGGCGCCCGGATAGGGGATAAAGAGATCCATCATGGGAACCCGGATCTGAGGATCCTCCTCCCGGGGCGTCCTCATGACGGCGAGCCCTCCCACAAGAAGGGCGACGATGACAAAGATCGGGGTCAGACGACTGTCGATGAAGAAGCGGGCAACCGTACCGGCAATCCCGATTTTCCCTGAAGGTGGATGACCTTCTTGATTTTTCCTCGAAGAGACGTCGTCCTGACTCATCGCACTCCCCCGGAAACGGCCATCCCGTCAACAAGCGTGGAGGGGGGATCCAACACGACCTCTTCTGTCGGAGACAGGCCCGAGAGGATCTCCACCATGTCGCCGACAGATCGCCCCACCCTGACATAACGGAGTTCGGCATGGCCCGATGTGACGACAAAGAGTTCATGGAGGCCCTCATGGTCAATGAGGGCCTTGGCCGGCACACGAATGGCAGCCCGACCGGGAACAGGAATGTAGAGCTTGCCGAAGCCCCCCGGACGCAGGCCAGCGTTTCGATCCTTCGCCGTCGCCTTCCGTGTGCGGGCAAGAAGCACCTTCACCGGAACGGTATGAGTGACCGGATCGGAGCCCGACGAAATCTCCACCAGACGCCCGGCATACTCATGGCCATGAGAGACAAATCGCACCGGAGAGGCGGGGGCCAGCCCAGATACCAAGGCATCCGGCACATGAGCCACCACCTCCAGCCTCCGGTCGTCAGCAACCGTCAACAGAGGGGTCCCCGGCTGAACTTCCTCTCCTTCCTGAGCCACCCGAGAGACGATGCGCCCGGGAAAGGGGGAGATAATGGTGGTCCAGCCAAGCCGGGCCTTTGCCGCATGATAGGCGGCCTCCGCCTCGTCGCGGGACTGGCGGGCGGCCTCCCATTCGGCCCGGGAGGCGCTCTTGTCCTGATAGAGACGATCGATGCGGGCATAGTTGCTGGCAGCAAAGTCCCGCCGAGCCGCGGCCTGGGAGAGATCGGCCCCCAATGTTCGCGAGGAGAGCGTGAGAAGCGCCTGGCCCTTAACGACCCTCTCCCCCAGACGCACATTCACCCTCTGAACCTCTCCCGCCACGCGCGCCGACAGGAGGGCTTCATGGATTCCCCGGATGACGCCGGCCACCCCCATCTCACGGGTCCCCCCCGTGCTCTCCGGTCGCACCGTTTGAACGCTTATGGGAGCGGAAGCCTTCCCCGCATGAGGCGAGGAGGAGTGGCGGCACCCCATCAGCCCCAAGGGGGTGATGAATGCAAGAAGAACAAACCATAGACCCGTCCCTTTCACACCCTTCATTCTCTCTCCTCTTTCCTGCTCCGGTCCGTCATTTCCATCGCGTGTTGTCGTCAGTCTTTTTTGGTGAAATGCCGTCATGAGTGGACCTTCCCCTGAGCGTTATCCGAGGCTGCCGGGTTGGCGGTGCTTCTCAGAACCGGGTCGTTTCCGGAAAGCTCTCCGATGGCCCGGCGCTCTGCCAGAACGGCCTCGACAAATCGGGTCCTGTCGGTCAGGAGGCGCAGACGCGCCCGACGATAGGCCACATCAGAGCGCAACATGTCGGCCATCTGTACGAGACCCACCTGGTAGCGCTCATGGACAATCCGTCGCTCCTCCGCCTCTTCGGCCACTCTTTCTTTGTCGACCTTGAGTGCATCGTGAAGGGTGCGAGCCTCCGCCCGAGCGGAGCGCACCTCATATACCAGAGTATTCTTGAGGTCCTGCTGCCGATAGAGCGACTCCAGAACTGCCAGAGAGGCGCGCTGCCGTTTTTCCCGATCGGAAAACCCGTTAAAAAGGTTCCACTGCACTTGCCCGATCACGGTATAGTCCTGCTTCCCCCATGCCAGCGTGGGATTGTATTCGTTATAAAGCCCCTGGGCACTGACCTGGGGAAGGAATCCCGCCAACTGGGCACTGGCCATCTCCTTTCTCGCCGCAATGGCCCGGCTCAAGGAAAGGTAATCGGGACGGCTCTCGAGGGCTTTTGCCACAAGGCTCTTCACGCTTTCTTCCCGAAGGTTTTGATAGACAACTTGGGCCCGAGCGAGAAGCGCTGCATCTGGCTGGGGAGCGCCGGGAAGATTCTCTCCGCCTAGCAGCCTTGCCAGACGGACCCTGGAGAGCTCCGCCTCTTTCTGTGCCTCCAGCAGTCGGGTCTTTTGATGGTTCAGGTGAACGTCGGCCGAGAGAAGCTCGGCCCGGACGGAACGTCCGGTGGCCACATGATCCCGGGCAATTTTTTCCTCTTCCTGAGCCATCTGGACCATTTCATCGAGGAGTTCCACTCGGTCAGCGGCCAGAAGGGTGTCAAGGAAGGCCTGGGAGGTCTGAAAAACCAACTCCTCCTCCTTCCATCGAACTGCCAGCCGCCGCGACTTCGTGGCATGCGAGGCCGACCGGGTCCGGTGGAACCTCCCCCCCCCGGAAAAGATCGTCTCCGACACCTGGGCCTGAAATCCAAAGGTCTGGGTATTGGCCGGGTTGTTGAGCGAGTTCAGATTGGAGAACGAGCTTGATGTCACCAGCGCTTCGTTGAGAAGAATCCCGAAGGCATTGAGAGGATTGTTTGTCGAGATGAAGCTTTCACCAACGGCGACCACCGGCAGATAGCTTCCCGCCGCCTCGACCAGACGCGTCTCGTCGATTTTTTCCCGAACCTTTTCAGAACGAAGTCCCGGATTGTTCTTGAGCGCCTGGTCGATCGCCTCCGTCAAGGTCATCGCTCCACTGCTTGCACTCCAGAGAGACAGCAGCCCTCCCCACAGAATCGACCAGACCACGGCTTGTGTGCGTCCCAGATTTTTCATCGACAAAAGATCTCCTCCATAAGGGAAAAGAAATGCGGAATGCGAGCGTCGCCCAAGGAGTAAAAGACCTGATGCCCCTCTCTCCGGGAAGCGAGAATCCCTTTTTCCCGAAGAAGAGCGAGATGCTGGGAGAGGTTCGACTGGGTGACTCCCAAGGCCCGAGCCAGATCGTTTACGCTCCGCTCCCCTTCCATCAGCTCCAGAAGAAGCTGGAGGCGGACGGGATGCCCCAAGACCCTCAAACACCGGGCCCCCCGCATCACCTTTTTTTCATCAAGCTTTTCTTCAATATCCATGATATTAGAATATTAAAATATTAGAATGTTTGTCAAGTCTCCAAAAGTCCCGCCATCAAGCCACGGGATCTTCAACGCAAGACCCTACAAAATATGATTTTCCATCAATCGATCGGGGAAGAGGAAGGGCGGCGAGGCAGAGGGAAAGAGGGAGAAGAGAAAAGATTCCCGATCACTCAGAGGCATGAGCAGACGCGGGAGAGGGTTCATGGCCCCCCACACCCGAGGCCGCCAGGTGGTCCCGCAACAAGGTGGCATCCAAGGTATCGGGCTCGACCCCTTCAAGGGACGAGAGTCGGGAAAAGACCGCGCTCTTTGCCTGTTCAAGAGGGCAGGAGCGTAGAAGAAGCATGAGTCGACTGGTATGGCGGGTCTCGGACACCAGCATATCCTCCGGACGAATCCGTCCCTCCACACTTTTTCGATAGCCCGGCGATGACACCCTCAGAGAGACAAGGGCATCCTCCAGAACCGACTCGCCCAAAACGAGGGGGAGTTGTCGGAGTACCTCAGGGGCAAAGCACTCGTTTTCCGGCACCCATGCCCCAAGAATTTCCAGAGGGCCGGGATACAGGAGATGGCGATAGAGCGTCCGAAGCGCCATGGCTCGGCCCCATCGCAGACGGCCGAGAAACTGTGAAACATCAAGCTTGCGAACAAGCCCTTCGGGAAAACGGACAACCCCGAGAGGAAGAAATCCCCAGAACCCCACCGGAACATCCAGTGCAGAAGATTTCTCCTTCCCTCCCCGATGGGCAAGAGGACGAGTTATCGTTCCCCCCTTTTTCTCGTAGCGAAGGCTCCGCCTCCATCCGTTCTCGAAATCCCTCCGATACTCGGCCACGACGCACCGGTCTTCCCTTTCGGTTTCTGTGCCGAGGGGGATGAACACACGTCGGCGCCACTGGGCAGAGACTCCATCATCCGCCGGAAGAAACTCTGAGGGAATGTGGGCCAGGATCCGTCCCCAGAAGACCTCCATCGTGGTATCAAACATCCAGGCATCAAGGATCTTCCGGAGGAAGGAGTCCGGGTCATCCCCTTCCTTGAGAAACGGTGCCTGGTAGGATTCCATGTCGTCGCCCCTTCCCGTCCGGAGTACGACAACCTTTCCCCAATCGAATCGTCCTTCCCAAAAGAAAAGACTTCCGGCGTCGCTGATCCGGTCAGGGAGGACCGGAAATCCGCCAGAGATCGAGAGATCCGTCGAGGCACAGAGGGCCGTAAAGGATGAACGCGAGGAGGGAGGAAGGGTGGCGGCCACCATCGCTTCCATCTCCTCCACCGAGAGTCCAGGAATGGTCTTGGGGTAGATCCGCCGGGACTCCCCATTCTGAAGGATCAGGCCAAGATGGCGGTGCAGAATGAGAATGCCTCCCAGAAAGGATCCGTCATGCGGTTGTCCCTCCTCCCGTCCGAAGAAGGCTTTTTCCAGGGACCGTCCCAGCAGGGGCAGCAGGGCCGACTCAAAGATGGCATCGTCGAGTCGACTTTCAATCCACTCGTTCATCTTCCCCCTCCTGGAGGGCCCTCACAAAGAACGAAGAAGGAGTCCCGATTCCCCTTTCTCCGCTTGGCCGTGTAAAGGGCCGTGTCGGCCTCTCTCAGGAGATCCTCAAGACGGGGCGATTCGGGAGAGAACAAGTGAAGTCCGGCGGAAAGTCCAAGATGCATCTCCTGCCCCTCCGGCAGGACAAAGGGGCGACCGAAGGCTCGGGAAATTCTCTCCATAAGTAAGGGAAAGGATCCCCTGTTCGGAGACTCAGCGACAAAGACAAACTCGTCTCCCCCCAGCCTTCCGAGCAGGTCACTCCCGCGAAAGGTCTTTCGCAACCGCATGGCCACGTCTTCAAGGAGCGCATCCCCTGCCGGGTGTCCCCACGTGTCATTGACCGGCTTAAAGTCATCGAGATCCAGGATCCCAAGAAGTCCCTCGAAGCGCTGGCGTCGGAGGTGGCCAACAAATGTTTCGAAGGCTACCGACAGACCGTACCGGTTCAGGAGCCCCGTCAAGGGATCCCGGATACACAGGGTTTCGAGCTCTGCCTTCTTTCTGATTCTTGTAAGGGCGATCGCCGCCCATCGGCCGACCTTCAGAAGGAGTTCACGGCACAGGGGATCCTCAAAGGGCGCCGTCTCCCGTCCTCCCAGGAGAACGATGGCGAGGGGGTCGGCTTCCGGCTGTCCGATCGGCCAGGCGGCCAGGCACAAGGTATCCGGAAGGGCCGGAAAGCGGTTCGCTTCAACAAAGGAAGCCGCGGCTGGATCAGATCGCTCGAGAGGCTGAAAGACACCCGAGCGATAGGCCTCATACACCAGGGATCGGCGAGGGAGGTGCTCCGCCCCCGCATCCCGGCGAGGACGAGCGCGTCGGGCCAAACGGTCCGTCACCAGTTCGAGAACAAGAAAAGACGGCTCTTTAGAAAACCAGTGGGCCAAGGACGCAAAGATCTGCTCTTCCGTCTCCGCCATCAAAAGATCTTCGAGAAGACGGTTTTGCCCCCCGACGCTCTCGAGTATCCACTTCTCCCATCGATTGCTCCTTCTGGATTGGGAGGCGGAGGAGGATGGCGTCAGGCAGTCCTTTTCACACCTTAAGAGAAAGGAGGCAGATGTCGCATTCCCGGACAGAGCCTCGGGGGCAAGGCTTTCGGAGCTCTCTTCGGGCGCCCCCTTAAAACAGGGGAGGAGCGAGAGAAGGGTGCAGGGGACAGAAGGCGCTGAACTCTCCCCCACCTCGTGGTCGATTGCCTCCCTCAAGAGAGGACAATGGGCAAGCATTTCGACGCAGCCCGTTCCCGCCGGAGAATCAGAGGGGTCAATATGGGAGGAAAAGTTCACGAGATCGTCCTTTCGGGGAAGGCATTCCAAGTGGCTGAAGATCGGGGCAGAAAACCTCACCACGACCTCAGTCCGGGCCGAAAGCCCGCATGATTCACACTACCCCGTTTGGAGAGAAAAAACCACGGATGACTCTCAATTTTTTGTTGAGAGAGGAGGCTCATTTCACGGAAGAAATGGCGGAAGGGAGATCGCGATTCCCCGATGGTCGGTCGCCATGGGGAGGCGGTATCGGCCGGGACTGTGAAAACAAGCCCTAACTTGGCCGTTTTGTCACATCATGCCTGTTTTTGGCGCCGGACAACCTATGGCTGTTTTCTTGACCTGGTCCCGCCCCTCCATCAGCAATTCTAAATTTAAAAACTGATTTCGCGATGAAGAGTTAGTCCATCCCGACGTGTTCGCTGGACATGCAGGGTTTTTTGAGGTAGTCTAGGGGCATGGAACCCTTGAGAATCCCTCACCCCACCCCCGAGATGGCCAAGACAGCCGCTCAAGGACTGATCGACGAGATCTCCGTGGCCTTTCAGTCGTTTCCCGATGAACGAAAACCCGGGAACAACCGAAAGTGTTCCGTATCCGATGCCGCCTGTTCCGCCTTTTCGGTCTTCTTCACCCAGTCTCCGTCCTTTCTGTCCTTTCAGCGGACCCTGGAACGCAACACCGGTCGAAGCAACGTCCACTCCCTGTTCGGCATCCATCATGTCCCGACGGATGTTCAGATCCGGAACATCCTCGACCCCATTTCGCCCGGCCATGTGGCGCCTCTCATCGGGCGCGTGGGAGAGGTCTTGTGGGAGCAGAACTGTCTTGCCGACTATCGGGTGTTGAATGGCACCTTTCTTCTGGCTCTCGATGGAACCGACACCTTTTCCTCGGAGAGCGGGATTCATTGCCCGGCGTGTCATGTCACCCGCCACTCCGACGGACGCGTCCAGCATCGCCATATCGCCGTCACCCCGGCCCTGGTCGCTCCGGGAATCTCCCGGGTCATTCCTCTTCCTCCCGAGTTCGTTGTCCAGTCCGATGGTCCCGGCAAGCAGGACTGCGAGATCCGGGCCGCCTCCCGATGGATCGACCTCTGGGGGGCCCGTTATGCCCCTCGAGGCATCACGCTTCTCGGAGACGACCTCTATGCCCATCAGCCCTTTTGCCAGAAGGCAACGGAGGCCGGGTTCCACTTCCTCTTCACCTGCAAGCTCTCCTCTCACCCCACCATTGCCGAGTGGGTCGACGACTTCGAACGCACCCGGACCTTGGGAACCTTTGAGACGGTGATTGAGAGAAGCCAGGGAAAGCCCAAGGGCAAGAGGATCCCCAAAGTCATCCGGGAACGTTGGGCCTTCCGCTTTCTTGAAACCGTTCCCCTTCGGGATACCGATGATGCCATGACGGCGAATTGGCTTGAACTCACGGTCACGGATCTCGAGGCGGGCACGCGTCTCTATCACAACTCGTGGATCACAACCCATCCGCTCTCCCCCGACTCGCTCGTCGCGCTGGCCCTCTCCGGACGGGCAAGGTGGAAGATCGAAAATGAGACCATCCAGACGCTCAAGCTCGGGGGCTATCACCTCGAGCATAACTTCGGCCATGGGAAGCGCCACCTCTCCAATCTGCTCGCCTCCCTCAACATTCTGGCCTTTCTCCTGCATACGGCCCTGGAACTTCTTGATGCGCGCTATCGCACCCTCCGCTTTCGCTACGGCTCCCGCGTTTCCTTCTTCCAGGAACTGACGACTCTTTTGAATTGGTTCCTCTTCGACAACTGGGACCATGTCATCGCCGTCATGTTCGCCAAACTCCGCATCGATACCAGCTGACCCCCCTTACTGATGTCCTGAAGAGAATCCTCGTACTTTCCACGTCCACACTCTTCCTGCGTCTTCGCACAGAGTTCCCCGAGAAAACAGGCGGTTTTTTTGGGGGTTCGCCCCAAGAAAGCCTGCCACGGGGATCGTGCGCCCTTTGGCCCCCTCTGTTGACATGAGGATGTGACCACATTTTCCTCGGTCAGGGGGAGCCGTTCCCCCTCTCCGAGTGTGATCCCGCCGAGGAAGAGGGCAAATTTAAAATTGCTGGTCACGAGCCGGGCATTGGCCGAGAAGAGACGCGGTGTGGCTCCGCAATGCGACCGACAAGTTCAATACTTTCTCTTGCGCCTTGGAAAAACTTGACCCTCCCTTCCTCTCCCATCTAGAATGAATCGGGCAAAAGGGCTCCCGATCAAACCATCCGCCGGCTTCTCCCGGGCACTTCCGTCAGACAACGTCTTTGGAAAGGTTCTCCGTGGCACAAATCAGAAAAGGTACCGGACTTCTTCTCTTTCTCCTCCTTGCGGGGACGGTGGCAGGATCTGTGCTCACCCTCATCTTCAATGCCTTTCTCCCCTCAGGTCCCCTGGCCCGGATCTTTCTCTCCAGCGTCTCCATCGGCAGCGCCTCCCCCGCGACATTTCACCTGGTCCTTCTGGACCTCTCCCTGGGGCTGGCCATTCACATCAACATCCTGAATATTCTTGGTCTTTTTCTCGGATACTACATCTACAGAAACTCCTGACTTCTCCTCACAACGATGGCTCCTGGGGCCGGATGTCCCATCTTCGAGTCCTTCCTCCCGCCCCAAGGACCTTTCTCGGAAATAGGGGTTTAGCGCCGTCTCCCTGACGACCCTCCCCCCGGCGCTCCCTTCCCCCGCTCCTTTCGCTTTCGTCCCTTCCCGGAACCGATCTCGATTCCCTCCCCTGTGGGACGCTCTCCCCGGGCCCGAAGAAGATCGCGAAAATAAGCAGCCTTTTCAAAATCAAGGGCCTCTGCCGCCTCCACCATGCGGGCCCGGATCTCCGCCTCTCCCAGGGAGTGGGGCAAGGACTCCTCCGGCTCATCCAAAGCCACGTCGACCGTCACATAGTCGCTTTCGGACACATGATAGAGGGCCTCCGGGATGTTCTTGCGGATCCCCTGGGGGACGATCCCGTTCTCTTTGTTGTAGGCCAGCTGGATCTCGCGCCGCCGCTTCATTTCGTCGATCGCCTCCCGCATCGACCCGGTGACGCTGTCGGCATAGAAAATCACCCGACCGCGAAGATTGCGGGCCGCCCGTCCGGCGGTCTGGATGAGAGAGCGGCGAGACCTCAGGAAGCCTTCCTTGTCCGCATCGAGGATCGCCACCAGAGAGACCTCGGGAAGGTCCAGACCCTCTCGCAGGAGGTTGATGCCGACCAGCACATCGAACTCGCCCCGCCGAAGATCCCGAATGATCTCCATCCTCTCGATCGTCTCGATTTCCGAATGCAGATAACGGACGCGCACTCCCCGCTCCTCGAGATACTCGGTCAGATTTTCCGCCATGCGTTTGGTCAGGGTCGTCACCAATACCCGGTCTCCTGCGGAGGCGGTCTTTCGCACCTCACCCAGAAGATGGTCCACCTGATGGACTGCCGGCACGACCTCGACCTCGGGGTCGACGAGCCCGGTGGGCCGGATGACCTGCTCCACGGTCACCCCCTTCGAGGCGGCAAGCTCGTAGGGCCCGGGGGTCGCCGAGACAAAGATCACCTGCTTCATGACCGTTTCGAACTCCTGGGCCGTCAATGGACGGTTGTCGAAGGCCGAAGGAAGACGGAAGCCGTAGTCGACCAGACTTTTTTTCCGGGAATGATCTCCCTGGTACATTCCTCCCACCTGGGGAACGGCAACGTGGCTTTCGTCGATGACCAGAAGGTAATCCTGGGGAAAGTAGTCGAAAAGGGTCGGCGGAGGCTCTCCCGGGGCGCGTCCTGAGAGGTGGCGGGAATAATTTTCAATGCCGTGGCAAAAGCCGACCTCCCGGATCATCTCAAGGTCGAAGAGGGTTCTCTGCTCGATTCTCTGGGCCTCCACAAGCTTGTTGTTCTTCCGGAAATAGTCGATTCGCTCCACCAGTTCTTCCTCGATGGCCGCCAGGGCCCCTTCGAGCTTGTCCGGGGGGAGAACATAATGGGTTGCCGGATAGATGATGATCGACGGAATCTGGGTCAGCTCCTTTCCCGTGAGGGGATCGATCTCCCGGATGCGCTCCACCGTATCACCCCAGAACTCCACCCGAAGCGCCCGCTCCTCATAGGACGAGGGAAAGATATCGACCACGTCGCCCTTCACCCGGAAGGTTCCCCGGTGAAAGTCGATTTCGTTGCGCTCGTACTGGATTTCCACAAGCCTCTCCAGAAGGCGCTGGCGGCGGATCTCCATTCCCTGCTCGAGATAGAGGTGCATTTTGAGATAGGAATCGGGAGATCCCAGGCCGTAGATGCAGGAGACGGAGGCGACCACAATGGTGTCGAGACGCTCGAGGAGGGCCGTGGTGGCACTGTGGCGCATGCGGTCGATGAGGTCGTTGACCGCCGAATCCTTTTCGATGTAGGTGTCGGTGGTGGGGAGGTAGGCTTCCGGCTGGTAGTAGTCGTAATAGCTGACGAAGTACTCCACGCGGTTGTCGGGAAAGAACTCCCGAAATTCCCGGTAGAGCTGCGCCGCCAGTGTCTTGTTGGGAGCCAGGACAAGTGACGGCTTTCCGGCGTTGGCAATGACATTGGCCACGGTAAAGGTCTTGCCGGAACCCGTAACGCCAAGAAGCGTCTGAAACCTCTCGCGGTCCGTGACCCCTCGGGTCAGGCGATCGATGGCCTTGCCCTGGTCTCCGCACGGGGCATAGTCGGAGACCAGGCGAAACGTCCCCTGACGCACCGGCCCCCTCTCCGGGCTCATCGTCCGGCTCCGTGAACCATCATCACCACCCCTGCCCCCACGAAGGCTGCTCCCAAGAGATCCCACCGGTCCGGACGAAAGCCATCGACCCATGCCGCAAAGAGAAGCGATATGAGGACAAACACACCGCCATAGGCCGCATAGGCCCGGCCAAACGGCAGGGGTTCAAGGGCCGCCACAACCCCGTAAAGCATGAGCCCAACGAGCCCCAGGATCCCGATGGACACAGGAGCATGCTCCCTCATCCATCGCCAGACTCCATAGCCTCCCCCCACCTCAAGGATCCCCGAGAGCACCATCAAGATAACGATCTTCACTGCCGTTGCCCCTCTCCAGTCATTGCCCAATCTCCCCGCCGAATCCCCTTCGTCCTGGCTTGACAGAGCCCGGGGCAATCGTCCAAAGTTTCAGAAACTTCCCCGCGCAGAATTTATCATTAAGGAGACCCATGACCATCGATCCCGTCTGCAAGCGTCCCATCGAAAAACACCATGCCGCCCCGGCCATTCGTATCTTTGGGGGTCACCTCTACTACTTCGATAGCCTCGCCTGTCGGGAAACCTTCGACAAAAACCCCGAACAATACATCGCCAACTCCCCGGGACGTACGCTCACCGTGGGAGTCATGGGAGCCGCCTCCGGACAATTTTCGCCGGAGGTGACGGAGCTCGCCAGGGAGATGGGACGAGCCACTGCCCGAAAGAAGTTTGGACTCATTACGGGAGCGTGCCCGGGGCTTCCCTGGGAGGCCTGCCGAGGATTCAAGGAGGTGGGAGGGTTTTCAGTGGGGATCTCCCCCGCCCTTTCGGAGGAGGAACACCTTCACCGATTTCACTCTCCCAATGACCTTTACGACATGATCATCTTCACCGGCTCAGGACTCATGGGCCGCGAGGTCATCAACATCCGTTCGAGCGACTTTGTCGTGATCTTGGGCGGACACTCGGGAACCCTCGGAGAGTTCTCCATTGCCTATGACGAAGGAAAACTTATCGGGGTTGTGGAGGGAAGTGGAGGAATCACCACCATCCTCGACAGGGTCGTGGAGGCGGTGGCGAAGCCCACCGGGAGCACAATCATCAAGGATTCCTCTCCGGCAGCCCTCCTTGACCGGATGGTCGAACACTACACCTCGACCCACTTCCGGAAACCGTCGGTCTTTATCGGGTAGACATCTTTCCAAGCCACCGGGAAAGCGCCTCCCGGTTGGAATCAAAAATCTCCCCGTTTGCCCGGATGGTTTCCAGGGCCTGTGCCACCGCCCGCCGGGCCGCCGGAACAGGGTGGGCCTCAAAAAACCTCTCGACCATCGCCCGCTCCTCCTCGGTCCGGAAGGGGTCGGAGATCCCCCGAATGAGCCTGTTGAGCGCAAAGCCCCCGGACTCGTACCGTCCATAGAACACCTCCCAATGCGCCGTCACGAAGTCGTAGGTCCGACGACGTCCGACGGGATTTCTCGCCAGAGATCCCACCACACCCACGGCATCCTGGATCCGCACCAGCGGAGTCAGCGTGGCGGAAAGGGCCTGATCAAGAAGCGTCGGGTCGGGGGTGAGCGACAGGGCATGCAGCAGCCGATTTTTCTCTTCCTGGTCGCCTTGAACGGCGGCGAGATCCATCACGGCACGAAAGACCTCCGGGGAACCCGAGGCCACCGCCCCGGAGAAAACCCCCAGGCGAAGGTCTGCCGGAAGGGAGGCGGGATCCCGTCGATAGTCCTCAAATCGGGGCAGGCAGGCGGAAAGGGCCTCCGAGTCGCCCAATCGAACCAAGGCTCCCAAGAGAGCCGAACGGAGGAGTCGAGCCTGATGGGACTCATTGGCGGCCGGCTCCCAGCCCGAACGAAGAAAGGCCGGACGAATGAGCGCGATGGCCCATTTCCGGAAGGCGCCCTGATCCGGATCCCCGGCCCACAGGGCATCGATCTCCAGAAGGTTGGCAAGGATATCGGCCCAGACGGCATAGGCACTTTCTTTTCCGAACCGCTCCACGAGGTTCAGATAGTCGTCAACGGAGACGATGCCGGAACGAAAGAAGGCATACATGTCGTTTTCCAGGGCCAGACGATCAAGAACCGAGAGTTTTCCCCCCTCCATCGCCTCCAGGATTCCCAGACGGAGTTCGGCCGAGTAGAGGACACGAAAATATCCTGTCTGCCCCTCATTGATGTTGACCCAAGAGGGAGCCGGGTCGGGAAGGGGGAGGGCGAAAGAGCGCTCAGACACCGTATGCCGTATGGGCATTTCCCCATTGAGGGAGACCGAGAGAAAGAGCGGCCAGACGGGAGAGTCGGAGGCCGATTCCAGGGACTCCCGATCGGTTCGCCGGATCCGGAAAGGGCGCTGCGTGACCTTGAGGTGGCGATTCTCCCGAACGACGGAGACCCATGAGTAGCCCGGAAGGGTGGTCCATGCGCTCATGACCTTCCCCAATCCCCCGAGAGAATCGAAGGAGGGGTCGGACAGGCTCCTCCAGAGGTCCGCGGTCGTGGCATTCCCATAGGCATGGCGCTTGAAATAGGCCGCCAGGGAACGCTGAAACTTTTCGACTCCCAAAGCGCTCTCCAGCATCCGGAGAAGGGATCCCCCCTTGGTATAGCTGATGGCATCGAAGATCTCGTTGATCTCTCCGGGATCTCCCACCGGAACCTCGATGGGATGGGTTTCCGCCAAGGCATCCATCTCCAGCGCCTCATTCCTGTCTTCGCTCTGGAAAAGCTCCCACATTCCCCACTCCGGGAAGAGGGCATCGACCGCCTTGACCTCCATCCACGAGGCGAATCCCTCGTTGAGCCAGAGATCGTCCCACCAGGCCATGGTCACCAGATCTCCGAACCACTGATGGGCCATCTCGTGGGCCACCACCACCGCCACCCGCTGGAGGTTGCGGGCGGAAGCCCCCTCATGGGGGGCCAGAAGCGCCGTCTCGCGAAAGGTCATCGCTCCCCAGTTCTCCATGGCTCCCGCCGCAAAGTCCGGAATGGCGAGAAGATCCAGTTTGGGAAGGGGATAGGGGGTGCCGAAGTAGTCGTTGTACCAGGGAAGAAGCCGTCGGGCCACCTCAAGGGCAAACTCTCCGTCTCCGGAACGCCCCGGCGGGGCATAGACGGAGATCTCGACCCCGGCCGCCACCGTCGAGACCCTGTCCCAGCGGCCGATGGAGAGATGAAGAAGATAGGTTGACATGCGAGGGGATCGGGCAAAGACAAGGCGGTACCCTCCCCCGTCCTCTTCCTCCCGACCCTCCTCCGGCATGTTGGACACGGCCGAATAACCGGGCGGCACCGAGACAGACAGAGCGAATGTGGCCTTCATCCTCGGCTCGTCAAAGCAGGGGAAGGCCCGACGTGCATCGGTGGCCTCAAACTGAGTCGTGGCCATAAGGAAGGTTTCTCCGGAGGAGGAGAGTCCCCGACAACGGTAGAAGCCGGCCAGAAGATCGTCCACCTCCCGCGAGAAGTCGAGCAGGAGCGTCGCCCGCTTTCCGGACTCAAAGAGCCGCGTTCCAGAGAGCACGACCCGCTCCTCGGAGGGGAGCATTCTCACCGACAGGGGAAAGTCCACCCCCTCATAGCGAGCCACGGCCCGGGAGATCCGGAGATCTTTGGCATTGAGAACGAACTCGATCGTGCTCCGGTGGATCTCCACCTCAATGGAGACAGTGCCATCAAGGTGGGAAAACTCCCGATTGGGGGCGAGGTAGAGGTCGTAATGGCGGGGAAAGATGTCGTCGGGAAGCTGAAAAAGACTCTCTGTATCCATGAATGATCCTTTAGACAAGAAGGGGCGAGGGAAGGGTTGAGGTGACCGAAACAGTGGGGAAAGGCACTCCCGGGACTACACCACCATGGAGAGAAATTGTTCGATCCGGGCAGGGGACTCGGCCCCGACCATGCGATTGAGCTCGTTCCCATCCTTGATGAGAATCAAGGTGGGGATGCTGGCCACCCGGAACTCACTGGCAGTGTATCCGTTTTCGTCGACGTTCAGCTTTGCCACGATCAGACGGCCCCGATATTTTTCTGCCAGCTCTTCCAGGACGGGAGCCACCTGTCGACAAGGGCCGCACCAGGGAGCCCAAAAGTCCACCAGAACCGGGAGGGAGGAGTGGATGACCCGCTCGGAGAAATCGGCATCGGTCACCGTCACCGGAGCCGACGGCGCATGGGAGTTTGCGGCGACAGCCCCCGTCAGGCTTGCATGGCACTGGCCGCAACGGGCTTGTTCCAAATCTCTTCCCGTCTTCACTTTGTTGAGTGTCCCGCACACCGGACACCTGACTACGGGCGAGCCTTCGCTCACGGAGAGCTCCTCCTTAAAAACATGTAAGAATTCGTTAACAAAATTTTTTCCTGCGTCTTTTAGGTACGGAGCCAGGAGAAAAGATTCGGGGGGATCCATCTCACGGCACTGCGTCGCCACTCGAGCCTTCACGACAGGTCCGGGAGGGGTCCTTTTCTCTCCTCTGATGATATCCTTCCCTCCCGTCGGACGGCAAGGTGGCACATCCCGACGCGCCCTTGAGAGTGGGAGACGCTCCTGAGATTTCAGAGACCTCCCGAACGTGGTAGGATGTCAGCCAACCACGGATCCTGCCAAGCCGGAGGCCCCGGACCGGGGATCCCCGAGCCTCGAGCCCCCCATTGCCGGAGGAATCTCCCATGCCCCCGATCCTTCCCCGCTTATGCCCCCCCATATTCTTTGTGGGAGTCCTTCTTCTTTCCCTTCTCCCCCCCACGAACGCGAGCGCCTGGCCTCGCCACCGCTGGGGGGAGGAGCATGGCGCCTCCCATGGGTGCCCCACCTCCCCTCCCCGCCATTTTCCCCGGGGCTACCTGGGCGAGCACTACTCCCCCCAAGAGAACCTCGAGGACATCGATGTCGGCCTGATCGACCACGCCCGAACCCGCATCGACATCGCCATGTATGCCTTTACCGACCGGCACATTGCCGAGGCCCTGCTCCGGGCGGCCAGAAGAGGTGTCCGGATCAGGATCTATCGGGACAGGACCCAGCTCCATGACCGGGGGGACAAGACCCGATTTCTCCTTTCAACCCAGGTCGGACGCTCTCACATCACCGTACGGGTCAAGGACAACTCCACCCGCAACATCATGCACCTGAAGGCCTTTGCCGTCGACAACACCTATCTTCGCACCGGTTCAGCCAACTGGTCTCCCCCGGGGGTGGGAGCCTTTTGCCGGCGAGGAAGGCGGGCCCACTGGAGCCAGCAGGACAACAATCTCTTTGTCACACGGGATCCGGGAGAGCTCTCCCGCTTTGAAAAAACCTTTGACAGGATCTTCGCGCGCTCCGATCGCCATGGAAACATTCCCTGGACACCGGATCTCTCACGCCCCCGCCGGCGACGGGACTGATGACCCTCTTTCGATCGTCTCATCTCGCCGATGAGAGAAGATGAGAGGATATCCATGACGTCTCGAGGAGGGGAGAGTGGTGAGAAAAATGCGAAATGCCGTCCGAACATCGGCGTGGAGAGCGGGAATGCTTCTCGGCGGGGTGCTTCTCGGCGGGGTGCTCCTCGTCTCCGGAATGCTCCTGATCCCTGGGGTGGCGCGGGCAGACGATCCCACCTGCGATACACTCGGTTCGGTCACCCCCCGGGAGGGGACGGTGTGGAGCTGGTTCGAACACCCCTGCCCCCCGACTCTCGGAGAGGATGACACCTCAACGGTCCTTCCCGGCGTGGGCGTCACCTTCCTGGGATTCTGGATTCCCTTCACCGCCGACAATCCCTTCGGAATCCCCGTCTCACAGAACCTTCCACTGATCTCCCAAAGCGTCTTTGCCGGATACGGGGGCGGACTCGAGATCACAGGATGGCTCGCCCCAAATCTTGCCGTGAGGTTCCAGACCGATGTCTGGAATTTCCCCTCGCGGCCGGGACTCAGGCAGGACTTTTCCATGATTCCCATCCTCCTGGGCCTTGAGGTGAGAGTGCTCGGAGGAGACAGGGTCTATCTCTATGTCGCCGCCGATGGCGGGGTTGCCGCCAACGGAATGAATGTCTCCAATGCCTTTGTGGGAACAGGATGGGGAACCTACGCCCAGGGATCGGTGGGGTTGAACGTCTATGCCCTCCAGTTCGAAGCCTCCTATGGCGCGCTCATGAACCCTCTTCAGACCGGCACCACAGGACTTCAGGGCACCGGGGGGAAGACCAACCCCTTCTTCATCGTCCCTCTCTCCATCGGATTTCATCTCTAGCCTCTGAAAGCCTTACCCTTCCCCTCCGTTTCTCCAATGTCACTTCCTTCGGGGAGCCGACTGTTCCTTCCCAAAGAAAAGCCAGTAGCCGACTACGGCGACCAAACCTCCCACCAGCTGCAGAGATCCCATCTTGTGTCCCAAGAAAAGGGCCGAACCTGCGGCGGCCACAACAGGCTGGCCATTGGTCCACAAGCCGGCCCGGGCGGGTCCGATATCGGCCACCGCCACATTCCAAAGGTAATAGGCCAAAAAAAGGGCAAAGACGATGGAGTACATCAGGGAGAGAATCACCAGTCCGGCGTGGGGACCCACGGGGGGTAGGACCCAGGAGGGGTGGAGCGGGACCAGGATGACCCCTCCCAGGAGAACCGGGACGAGAGTCAGCTGAAGCGTCGAGACCCGTCCGCTCATTTCGCGGGTCATAAGGGTCCAGAGGGTAAAGAAAAGGAGGGAGAGAACGGCCATGATCAGCCCTTCCCCCTGCCCCGGGAGACTCGCCGGGGCCGACCCGTCCTGGGGAAGCTCCCCATGGACCACAAGATAGATGCCGGCGCCGATCAGGGCCATGGCCCCCCACTGCAGGGGGGAGAAGGATTCATGTCCTTTGGCATGGCCATATAAGGCCACCAGGACCGGGCCCAGGGAAAGGATGAGGACGAGAGTGACCGGATCGAGAAGCGAGGCCGCTTTCAGAAAGACCCACTGGTACGCCACGATCCCCACGAGGGAAAGGAGAAGGAGCTTTCGCCAGTTCTCCCGGGAAATCCCCTTCAGAACAGGAAAGAAAAGGGAGAACAAGAGAACAAGAAGCGCCGCCCAGGAAAATCGCAGGATCAGATATCGCTCGGGGTCGATGAGCCGCAGGGGACGATAGAGGACGACATAGTGAAATCCCCAGAGGAGAACCACCACCCAGGCCGCCAGAGTCCCCTTCCTCATTGGCCCGGAAGAAAGTCTCGACAACAGGGTCGATCGGGGGGACTCAGGGCTCAACGGGAGGAAAAAGGCTCGGGGGGAGAGAGAAGCTTGACGATCCGGAGGAAGGTCCCCCAGAACTTTCCCTCCAAGGGACCGGCCTTTCTTTCCATGTCGTCGAAGGCCCCCATGTCGACGAAGGGTTCATTCAGGATGTCCTCCACCATGCGATCATTGACCGTCTTCTCTGCGGCAAGGCTCAAAAGCCAGTTCCGGGCCTTCACATAGCGCCGGTCAATCTCGGTGCGGGTGGCGGGAGAGAGGGGGCGGTCCATCAGGATTTGCCACCGGAGAGCCAGCAGCCTGTCGGCAAAGAGAAAGGCCGAAGTCAGGGAGACGTTCGAGGTGGGAAGAACCATGGTTTTTCGTTCCCGAAGGATCTCGATCTGGGGCTCGGTCAGGACCGCCTGCATCTCCTTGAGAGCCGCGACGAATCTCATTCCCTCCCGCCCTTCGATCTCCCCGATGCGTGTATTGAGGGAGGAGAGGGCTTCGGGAGAGAGGTGTTTTTGAATGAGCGCGGCCTCGAAGAGCTCGACGAGACGAAAGTCCTGTGCATCGGTTCCAATGATGTCGGAGCGGGTGGCGACCAGGATCTCCCGAAGGCGTTTCTTCTGGTCCGGAGAGAGCGCCAGCCCCGTCTGGTCTGCCGTCCAAAGACTGAGATGTTCCGCGAGGATCTTCATGAAGCGGTTGCCGGGGGTCACCTCCAGGGGGGGATTCTGTCCTCCGGTAAAGGACGGCCTCTCCATTGGCAGGATCACCCGATTGAGATTGTTGTCGATGGAGAGGCGGGAAATGGTGAGATGATCCGACTCCGGAGAGGTGACGCTCAGGGTCGCCGCCTCCCCGACGGAGGACCCGAGGAGACAGAGAAGACATCCGAAGCCTGCAGCCGCTCCCCGAAAAGCGCGACCTCCGATACTGACCATGCTCACCCCCTTGATCATTCGTCACCCGACCCTTGTGGTATGATGGACCGGATTCATTTTACCACAGAATGCCGAACCCCCAATGCCCCATCACCGGAGCTGACGACGATTATGAACGACCGGAACTTCCTGAGCAGCGACCCCGATCGCTACAGCGCAAAACTTCCCGTCTGGGAGGGACGGTTGCGCCTCTGGCACTGGACAAACCTGCTCGTCATCACCCTGCTCATCCTCTCCTACCTCATCTTCGACAACCATAAGCTCCTCGGCCTCCCCAAGCCTCAGACGGTCTTTTTCCAGAAGACGCACATCATCCTGGGCTACCTCTTCGTTTTTCTGGTTCTTGCCCGTCTTCACCTGGCCTTCAGGGGCGCCCCCTTTTCCCGGTGGAAGGATCTCGATCCCCGCCACGAGGGAAAGGGATTCGCCACCGTCCTCCGGGAAGAGGTCGCCCTTCATGTGAAACCGGCCACCGATGCGGCGGGATGTCCGATCCCGGATTCCGATCCCGGACACAATCGTCTGGGCCGCTACATCTATCTTCCCCTTCTCGCCGTCATCCTTCCGCTGCAGGCGGTCACCGGCCTTCTCTGGGCCTCACTGAAGTTCGGATGGCTGCCCCTGCCGTTTCTTCACACATTGCCGCACCCGGCCTTTGCCGCCACCAAATGGATCGTCTCCAACACTCATGCGGCCATTCTCTATGCCGTTTTGGGATTTGTCGCCCTCCACCTCCTGGGGCTCGTCAAGTACGAGCTGACATTCGCCAGCGACCTCTTCTCCTCCATGATCCATGGAAAAAAGATCCTGACGAAAAAGGCCGTGGAGAACTACCGGAAGGAAACGGACGGGGTGGCTGGCCCGTAATAAAGGGCCTACGAGTGAGCTCGAGTGACAAATCGCCCTGTTTTTTGAGGATTTTCCAAAAAAGGAGTGTTCCGTGTCCGGAAGCGTTCCTCAGCCGTGCATTCTTTCCGCCAACCTCTCCTATGGGCTCTCCATGACGTGGAGAGAATCGTCTGATTTCAATCCCCTTCGCGCCCGAAAAACCCTCTCATCACAATTCGATGCAAAAATGGGCACTCTTGGGATCGGCGACCCTCTCCTCAAGTCTCTCTCCCTCACCCTCCCCTCCCTTCGCCCCTTCCCGTCAATGGCGGGACCGGGCGTCTCCATTCCGTCATCGCAAGGATCCCTCTGGGCCTTTGCCACCGCCCCGAGCCGATCGGAAATCTTCGACATTGCGGAGAATCTCGCCGCTCTATTTGCCCATGATTTCGTCCTGGAAGATCGCATGGAGACCTTTACCTACCGGGAGGGGCGTGATCTGAGCGGCTATGTGGACGGCACGGAAAACCCCTCCGGGGAGCGGGCCTTCTCGGTGGCCATCTCCAATGGGACCTCGGCTCCTCGCGGATCCTCCTTCGCGGCCGTCCAGAGATGGGAGCATGACCTCGATCTTCTCCATCAGCACTCGAGATCGGAACAGGACCGGATGATAGGGCGGGAGATCGAGTCGAATCGGGAGATCGATGACGCCCCCATTTCGGCCCACATCAAACGGAGTGCCCAGGAGAGCTTCTCTCCCGACGCCTTTATCTACCGAAAGTCCATGCCCTGGGCCCAAGGCGAAGGAAAAGGGCTGGAATTCATTGCCTTCGGAAGCTCCCTCGACCCCTTCGAGCGGATCCTCCGCCGGATGGCCGGAGCTGACGACGGGGTAAGGGATGCCCTCTTCACCTTTTCCACCCCCGTCACCGGGGGCTATTACTGGTGCCCTCCCGTTTCGGGAGGTCGTCTGGACCTGACCGTTTCCTGAAGTCCGACGAACCCGGAAACTCTTCCGGGAAATTTTTCCGCAAAAAAAGGGCCGGAATCCTTTCGGACCCCGGCCCCGGCCTGACAAAAACCTCACATTTTGAACTCAGAGAGCGTTTTCTCCGCTCTCCCCCGTCCGGATCCGGACGGCATTCTCGATGGCTAAGACGAAGATTTTCCCGTCTCCGATGGCTCCGCTTCCGGCCGACTTCTGGATTGCCTCCACGACGCGGTTGGCATCGGCATCGGTAACGACGATCTCGATCTTGACCTTGGGGATGAAGTCAACCTGAAACTCTGCCCCCCGATACTGCTCGGTATGGCCTTTCTGACGGCCATACCCTTTCACTTCCGTCACCGTCATTCCAAAGACCCCCAGAGCGGTGACAGCTTCCTTGACCCTCTCTAGTCGGTACGGCTTGATAATGGCTTCAACCTTTTTCATGAGTCCTCCTTGCAAGGATGGCGGGTTGAACAGAACCCTCAACTATGGACGAAGAGTCTGTCCTGTGGCCTGAACCGATTCGATGCGAGGAGCGGATGCTCCCGACGACGGCATCCCCATGGATCCCGAACCGCCGAAAGAGGGGTTGAAGATCTCCGGATAGCCCCACATCTTGTGTTCGCTGATATCGAGCCCTTGAAGCTCTTCTTTTTCCGTCACGCGGATCCCGACGGTGATCTTGAGCACATAAAGAACCAGGAAGCTCATCACGAAGACATAGGCAAAAGAGGCTGACACGCCTTCGATCTGGACGACGAGCTGGTGAAACCCTCCACCGTAGAGGAGGCCCGGGCCACCCACGCCCAGGAGCTTGGCACGATCGGGTGTGGCAAAGAGACCGTTGGCCAGGGTTCCCCAGACTCCGGCAAAGCCGTGAACTGCCACCGCCCCGACAGGATCGTCGATTCTCAGACGGTCAACCAGGAGAACGCCCACCACCGCGATAATACCAGCAATGGCACCGACCACGATAGAGGCCCAGGGGTCGACGAAGGCACAGGTGGCCGTGATGGCGACAAGAGCGGCAATGGCGCCGTTGGCAATCATGGACATGTCAGGCGTTCCCAGAAGCTTCCAGGCCATGAACATGGAGGCCAGGGCTCCCGCGGCGGCCGCAAGGTTGGTGGTCATGGCCACGTAGGCGAAATAACCGACCGACGGAGTCGTCGCCATCATGGTGGATCCGGGGTTGAATCCGAACCACCCGAGCCAGAGGATCAAGGTTCCCAGCACCACGAAGGGAATGTTGTGTCCCACGATGGCATTGGACTTGCCGTCCTTGGTGTATTTTCCGATACGGGGCCCAAGAAGGATGGCACCGGCCAGGGCTGCCGAGGCTCCCTGAAGATGAACGACGGTGGATCCGGCAAAGTCCTGCATGCCGAGGGTCGACAGCCATCCGCCCCCCCAGATCCAGTGCCCGACGACGGGGTAGATCGCCGCCGAGAAGACGACACCGAAAACGAGGTAGACGATAAACTTTGTCCGCTCGGCCATGCCACCCCAGACGATGGCGAGGCTGACCGCGCAGAAGACCACCTCGAAGAGATACTTGGCAGCCAACGGAATGTCCGAGAAGGACAGCGAGGCAAAGACGGTGTTGATATCCTTGTCAGGAACGGCCAGCCCCCATCCCGAGGTTCCGAAGATGGCGTTGCCGGTTCCGAAGCAGACGGCAAATCCCACCGCCCAGAAGACCAGACTGGCGATGGAGAAGATCACGATGTTCTTCACCGCGATATGGCCGGCACTCTTGGCCCGGGTGAGCCCGGCCTCGAGAAAGGCGAACCCGGCCTGCATGAACATGACGAGAACGGCTGCGACAACGGTCCAGATGGTATCGGCCGCGATCGCCGCCGGAGTGGGCCCGGCCGCCGCGCTGGCCGTCCCGGCAAGAAGCAGGAGCGGAACAGCCGAAAGAAGCATCTTTCCTGGCAATTTTCCTATGTTCATGGAATGATCTCCTCACAGGAGGTGGATAAAGGGGGCCGAAGAACATTCTCCGGCCCCGGCAGAGTCTTTCGTGGATCAGAAGGTGTAGACCAGCTCGAGATCGACGGTGTCCATCGAATTGAGCGGGGAGCCGTGGTTGGCGCCATTGACGCCGCTGTTATTAAAGAGCGCCGTGCTTGCGTTGTCGTGGCGATACTCGATCCGGCTGATGAGGTTCGGGTAGAAGTTCCACTGGAAGTCCACCGACTCATCGTTGATCGCCGTCCCGGAAAGCCCCGTCATGAAGCCGTTGGGATCGTAGTAGACCTCGTAGCGGGCCACGAGATCCATGGTGTCGTTGATGTCATAGCGCACGAAATTCTCGCTCGAGTACCAAACCGCATACCCGGTGGGGGTGCCGGTTGAAGAGATGGTGCCTTCTGACTGGCCTCCGTAGGAGTCGTCGGTGACCAGGGTGAAGTGGTCGAATGGCCCCACTTCCACCACAAAGGCCCCGTAGTTGCGCCAGGTGGGAACGTTGGCGTTGGCGCAGATGCCTGTTGCAGTCGTACAGGCACCCATCGGACTCAGTGCATCGAAATAGCTGTTTCTGACCTGGGGTCCGAAGTAGCCGGAGAAGTTGATGTTGAGCCAACTGATCGGATTGGCCACGACCCCCACCTCGAGATCCTGGGCAAAGTAGCCCTGGTTCTGCTGGAAGTTCGAGTTCCACCCGTTGTTCACCCCCAGGTAGAAGTTGGTGGTGGCGTTGGGGGCGTAGTGAAGACGGACGCCGGTGTGGGTGTAGGGTCCCAGAAAGAAGGTGTAGCCGTCGGAGACCATCCAGTTCCCGTAGGGCTGGATCACCTCGAAGTTGGCCAGGGTCTGGAACTGCCCGCCGTAGACTTCGAGCTCCTTGTTGGTATGGGGAACGAGGAAGTTGATGTAGGCCTCCTCGAGCCAGAACGAGGTATAAGGCATGGCTTGGGCATTACCTCCCCCGAGAGCTCCGTAGTAGCCTGGAGAAAAGAGCTGTCCCGAGGCGTAGGCGCCGGGGCCGAAGTCGGCCCGGAGCACGAATCCCACCCCGTCGTCGTCGGGACGCCAGATCTTCAGCTGGGCCATGTTGACGTTGAAGGAGTTCGCCCCGTAGTCGTAGGCCCGGAAGTCCGAATACCCCGAGCTTGTGGGGTTGTACTGCCCGTAGACATCGATGAAGCCCTTCATATGGATGTTCATGGCGGGGAGAACGAGATCCGTCGGGGCCGGGGTGGCCGCGGGAGCCGCGGCAGAAGCTGCCGGAGCCGGGGTGGTCGTCGTACTGGGTGAAGAGGAGGCCGCCGGCGCGGAAGAGTCCGCCAGGGCGGAATGAATCCCCACGAACAGCTCCCCCGCCGTCAAAAGAAGGGCACCGGCCAAAAGGGTTCGGCCAAGACGCAATAATGGAAGTTCTTCTCGCATGGAATCTCCTTGGAGAGTAAGTGTGGGGAGGGGAAAAACGATCCCGCCGATCCCGTCACAACAATCGTCACGATAATGTCATTAAGAAACAGGAGAAGATGATCGCGGCAGAGTGTACGGTCCGTCGCAATATTGGAAAAATCTCGTCGGCGAGAAGATCCTTTGAAGGAACAGTACTGTTCCGGAGGAGTGTCTCTCTCCTTCCCGCCCGGGAGATCCCCAGGCGGGCAAGGAGGAGGACGCCCCATGATATACAAGAAGCGTGCCAATATCTAATATCGTTACAATATAACAATTTAAATAAAATAAGACAGAAACAAAGCCATCAGATCGCAACATTTTTGTCCACGTCAAGACAAACATTTTTGTCCATGCACTGACATTTCATGGAGGCCCCCATGGTCTGGTCCCATCTCCACCCCGCCCTGATCCATTTCACCGTGGGCTTCGGACTGATTTACCTTCTCTGGGATTTCGGGAAGCTCACGGGAAAAATTGAGTCGACTCTTCCGGGGGAGAGATTTTTCGGAGAGGGGATCGTGGGGCTCGTTCTTGTGGGGGTGGGCACGGGATGGATCGCCCTGGCCAACGATCGGATCCTTCAAAACGCAGGCCATGAGATCTCTCTGGGATCGATTCATGGCGGGATGGGGCTGCTTCTTCTGGCAGGGATCACCGGGCGGGTTCTTGCAGGCCTTCGGCCCGACAAGCTCCGGCTCCGACATCTTTTTGCGGGGCTGGATCTGGGGCTTTTTCTTCTTCTCCTGGGAACGGCCCTTCTGGGCGAGCGGCTCGTCTTCCTTCAGGGCGTGGGGCTCACCGGGGTCCGGTTTTAAAGACTCCGAAGGGCCTGCTCAACATCACCGAGGAGATCGTCGGGGCTCTCAAGTCCCACAGAAAGACGGACGAGCCCCTCGGGGACACCCATGAACTCCCGCTCCCGGGAAGAATACCCCCGGTGGCTCATGCTGGCAGGGTGTTCCACCAGCGAGGCCGGATCTCCCAGGCTCACGCCGATCCGGATCACTCGAAGGGCATTCATGAAGCGCCGTGCCCTTTCCGCTCCGTCGAAGACCACCGAAAGCATCCCCCCGGCTCCGGCCATCTGCCGGGAGGCGACCTCATGGCCGGGGTGGGAGGGAAGCCCAGGGTAGCGGACATCGACCACCGCCGACTGCTCCTTGAAAAATAGAGCCAGGGCGGTGGCCCTCGCGGTATGGGCCTCCATGCGGAGAGCCAAAGTCTTGATCCCGCGAAGAATGAGCCAGGCATTCATGGGGGAGAGCGTGGCGCCCAGGAGAGGGCCCTCCACTGTGGCAATCTTTCGCACCACCTCCGCGTTCCCCACCGCCACACCTCCCAGAAGGTCTCCGTGGCCCCCCAGATATTTGGTGGCACTATGGACAACGAGTGTCGCGCCAAGATGCAGGGGCTTCTGAAGTGCCGGCGAGGGAAAGGTGTTGTCCACGGCCAAGGGAACTCCGTACTCCGAACAGAGATCGGCCACGGCCTTCAGGTCGAGAATGTCGAGGCTGGGGTTGGACGGGGTCTCACAAAAGACCCCTCCGGCCCCTGCCCGAAGGAGCTCCCTGAAGTCTCCCAACCCTTCGGTGGCACGAAGGTCGGCGACCTTGACCGGAAGCCCCAGGGGTTCGAGCATCCCCGAAATAAAGTGGCGGGTTCCCGTATAGATATGGCGGGAGACAATCAAGGGACGTCGACTTTTGGCAAAGTGCAGGAGAACGGCCGCAATGGCCCCCATCCCGGAGGCAAAGGCGACTCCCGCCTCCCCTCCTTCGAGTCTGGCCACGAGCTTCTCCATTGCCCCGACTGTGGGATTTCCGGCGCGGGAGTAGACATAACCGGACCGCTCCCCGGAAAGGACCGAGGACATCTCTTCCACACTCGGAAAGGTATAGGTCGAGGTCATATACAACGGAGAGGTCAGGGCCCGAAAGGGATCCTCGAGATCCCCCCCGTGAATCGCCATCGTCTCAAAACCATCTGAGAGCTCCTCCGTTTTTTTCTTTTTTTCCATTTCTTCTCCCTCTCTTTGCCATCAGCGCCGTGAAAGGCTCTCTTTTTCGTCCTTCCATGAAGCGAATGCTTTATCGTCAACGGGATGACTCTACGAGCCATCGACAGGAAGCCGTATCAAAGAACAAAATATTTATGCTATCATGTGATGTGCTTCTTCGATTCTAGGAAATGCGAAGGATGGCACCAATTATTGCCACCGACATACGAATATGAAATTTTCCGGTCTCAAACATCAAGGATCCTTTAGGGGAGAAGATCTTTGATGTTTTTTCAAGGAATTTTTGACCCCCAGGCCCTGCCCCCTATTACCGAGGACTCGATGAAAAAGACTGCCTCTTTCTTGCAACCCAACGGGACCGCCATCCAGCAGGAGCTTCTGAGAGCCCTCCGCTACCGTCGCCCCCTCTCCCTGCTTTCCGTGTCGGCAGACTTTTCGGGAACCACTGCAATCAGCTCGGGAACATCGAAGATGGAAACCCTTCTCAGAAAACATCTGAGGAGCACCGACACCGTCGAAGAGGATACGGAGAGCCACTCCTTTATCCTGCTTCCTGAAACAATGCCCGATGGCGCCTTGGTCATGGCCCGACGCATTGTCAAGGACATTGTCCGCCCCTCGGGACCGATCAAGAACCTCTACATCGGCATCAGCGGGATCGATGACGGGATCTATCGTGCCGACGACCTGATGAGTACGGCAATTCTTTCAGGGGAGGCCGCGCGAATCTGTGGGGGACCGATCTTCTCCATCCGCAACTTTCTCGACAAGAGCCTTTCTCTGCCCACGATGGTGGCCATCGTCCAGAACCTGCCGGGAGATGCCATCGACCATATCTCCGCCTTCCTCGAACGCACCCGCCACGAGCCCGAAGGCATCCGCAAGGCGGCCGCCGAAACGGCCCGAAAAATGGGCAAGAAACTCCGGATCGACGACGACGAACAGGAGCTGGTGACCTTCTGGATCCTTCTCCACGACCTTCCCCGCAACACGTCCGCTGCCGGCAGCGACGAAGTCCTTCCTCACCTTTCAAGAAGGAAGAAGGTCACCCACACCAAGCTGCTGGGGATGATCTCCCCCCCGGACTTCCCGTTGGGAACCCGCGAAAATGCTCTTCTCACCGCTGTGAGAATGCTCCTTGAAGAGGTCGTGATCTATAGCAACCCAACCCAGGAACTTTTCGGGGATCTGCTCCGGAAGGTCTCCACCGAATGCGAGCGGCAGGGGCTCAACCGCCAGGTTCTCGCCCTTTTCAAGAAAACCACCCCCTCCGAATGGCTCCCCTTTTCCTCTTAGTGCCTCCTGTCCTGACCGTGCCCCGGGCTCGCGGCTAGACCGCCCGAACCCGGGGATCCACGGCCTCCGAAAGAAAGTCTCCCAGCAATACCGCCACCGTGAGGAAGACGGTGTAGACCAGCGTCGTTCCCATGATAAGGGGATAGTCCCGGTTCATGACGGAGAGGACAAAGACCCGTCCCATTCCCGGAATGGCAAAGACCGTCTCCACCACAAAGGATCCCGTCAGGAATGCTGCCGCCAGGGGCCCCAGCAGGGAGAGGACCGCATTGAGTGAGGGAAGAACCAGGTGAAAGACGATTCGTCTTAGAGGATCGAGCCCCTTGGCTACCGCAGTCCGGTAAAAAGGGCTATCAAGGGTCTCTTCCATCGAAGCCGCAAAGACTCGGGCCAGGTAGCCGGCCGGAGCCACAGAGAGCGCGATCACCGGAAGCACCGCCGAACGCCATCCTTCCCACAGTGCCACCGGAAGCAAGCCTCCCCGGAGAGCCAGCAGATCGATCAGAACAGCGGCCAGAAGAAAGGACGGGAGTCCGACAAGAAGGGTCGTTGTCCAGCGAAGCGTGCGCGACAGGATCGGGGAGCCAATCCCGATCAGAAGACCTCCAAGCAGCCCCATAAGGACGGAAACAAGAAGGGCGGCGGCCCCCAGCGTGAGGGAGACGGGCAGGGTCTGCAGGAGGATCTCCGAGACCGGAATGCCCGCCGCCTTGTAGGAGACTCCCAGATCCCCTTCCAGCGTTTGACGCAACGTCAGAAGGTATTGGACCCACAAGGGCTGGTCCAGGTGGTAAACCTTCATGAGGTTGGCCATGACCTCGGGAGGCATGTGCCTCCCCTGGGCAAAGGGGTTGCCGGGAGCGAATCGGGTCAGGAGAAAGGTCAGGGTAAAGACCGCCCAAAGAAGAATCACCGATGACAGAAGTCTCCCAAGGATCCTTCTCATCGGCCCACCCCGAATCGCCGCCCGAGACGATCGGCCAGAAGCTGGAAGCTCACAAGGGAGAGGACGATAAAGGCGGCGGGCCAGACAAGCATGAAGGCCGACACTGGCAGAGCCTTCCACCCCTCGTTGACCAGCACGCCCCAACTCGCTTGGGGAGGGGCCAGCCCCAGACCCAGAAATGAAAGGGTGGACTCCCCCAGAATCCCCCCCGGAATTCTGAAGAGAACCATGACCGCAACAACCGGCATGACATTGGGAAGGAAGTGGCGAAGAACCAGGCGCAGGGGAGAGACTCCTGTGGCCCTCGCCGAATCCATGAACATCGCCTCCCGGAGACGCAATGTCTCGGCCCGCAGCACACGGGCAACCCCCATCCACCCCCCGATGGACAGGGCGACAACGACGGCCAAAAGGCCGTGGCCGAGAAAGAGCATCAGCAAGGTGGCGATCAGTATTTCCGGAAGGGCATACCAGATCTCAAGCGTTCTCATCATGACCGGATCCCAGGGACGACCAAGAAAGCCTGAAAGGATCCCCCAGATCCCCCCGATAAGAGTGGACAGAAGTCCCACGCCAAGGCCGGCGGTGAGGGAGACCAAGCTGCCCGAAACAAGACGAGACCAGAGGTCTCGTCCAAGAAAGTCGCATCCGAGAGGGTGGCCGGATGTAAGCGGGGGGGCCAGGACCAGTCGGGCATGCTGGCTCAGGGGGTCAATGCCTGTGAGGCGGGAGGGAAGAAGAGCCAAAAGAACCAAGGTTAACAATAACAGGAAGGGAAGGGTCGCACTCCAAAAAGACCGGCTCAAGATCGGGCCTTGTCGGATCAACGCCTTCTCCTCAAAAGGTCAGGACTCGTTCGGCCAAGAGAAGTCTCCGTGCGACCTCTCCTTCGTCAATGCACTGGGAAAATGGTGACCGACCCCGTCCCAGGACATCGGATTCGAGATAGTAAAAATGGGATTCCCCCTTCCAGGGGGTGTTGACCCCCTCCCCGTAGAAGATCACCACCGTTCCGGGACGGGAGACGAGTGGAAGGAGAATGTCCGGGAGGGGCGAAAGTCCGACAAGAAGAAGTGTGGTCGGGGAAGCCACGGTGCTCACTCAAGCCTCCGGAGAAAGGGAAGGACGATTTCGGCCTCCGAAAGAAGCCCCGACACCTCATTGCCGGAGACGGGCAAAACGAAGTCCGGAAAGGGGCGATCAAGGAAAAAAGAGTCCAAAGCCTGGCTTTCGGCACACACCTTCACACCGAGCTCCCGCAAAAGGGGAATAACCTCGGTGATCTCTCCCGGGAGACCCAGGACGGACGGGTTCAGGGGCATCAATACCCTCACTCCCTCGCCCAACAGAAGTAGGGTGACCGGCCGATGGGAGACAGAAAATCCCAGGGCCATGCGAAGCCCCTCAAAGAAACGGAGATGGGTCGTTGGAGAGGCCGAATAAACAAACAGGACATGTTTTGGAGTCACGGAGAGGCCCCCCTTAATTCACAAAGGGGAGAAAGAGATCGACGCTTCCGGCCAGGTGCCCCAACTGAACCTGCGTCTCGAAGCGAGCGCCCGGGGGAAGGTCGTCGGAACCCAAACCACGGATCTCTGCCGTTGACTGGCACACCGCCACCTCCGCCCCCCGGGCCAGAAGCGGAGCAATTGGGGCAGAGTCCCGAGATTTGCCATGAGGAGCCACAAGGCCGAGAACGGCATCGTCCATCAAAAAAAGTGTAACACGGCAACCTTGGTCCAAGAGGGCATCCGCCAAGCGCAAAACCGTATGGTAGGGGGTCCATTCAGGACTTCGAAGCAGAAGAATCAAGGCGCGGGGAGACGGAGAGTCCGTCATGTCCCCTGTCGGACGGAGTGGGAATCTCCCGTCCCGTCACTTCTCCCCGATGAATTCTTCGGAGCCAGCGCCTCGAAATGCCGGGCCAGCTTTCCAAGGCGACCCAATGTCTCCATCATCGCCTGGGGCATTGTCTCGGAGACCCCCTCAAACTGCTTTCCGGCGATCAAGGACCCATCCCAGAGAAGGATCTGATTATAGGGAGAAAACCCCGCAAGCTCGCGACGAAGATCCTGCGGAGCAAGGAGTTCCTGCGCCCGGGAGGGATCCTTGGCTCGAACATCGAATGCGAGATCGGAGACCGGGACAACCGTTCCCACCTCCTCCTCCAGACGAGCCTTTCCTTCCGGCTTCGGCTCCCGGAATCCCTCCTTCTGGAGCAGGAGAAGGCGGTCGGGAGAGGAGAGGCCCATCTCCACAACGAGGTTGAGAACACTGACGGTGTGGTTTTCTGAAGTATGAAAGAAAATCTTGAGAGGGCGTCCCTCATAGGATCCGGAGAGATAGGGGTAGGCCCAGATGGCCGAACGCCCCGCACTGCCTGACAGCCCTGACGCCAGATCCGAAAAAGCGGCAAAGATCTTCTGCCGATTGACAAATCCGTGGACAAAAAAGGCAAGTCCGACAACACCGATAATGCCAAAAAATGTCAGAGGGATATAGCTGATCATGAAAAAGCCTCGAGATCCGTCAAGGGAGAGAGAGGATTCTCTCTCCCCGCCGGAATGATTGGAAGGAAAACGTCAGGAATGAAGGATCATCCCACCGACACCGACGGCCCATCCGTGGGAATTGTCGGGAAAGGTGAGTCCGTAGAGGTCGAGATTGGTTCCACTCTTGATCCGGGTCCAGGTATTTCCCCCGTCTGTGGTCTTCAGGAAGATCCCCAGAACACCGGTCACGTATCCGACATTTTTATTCACAAAGACAACAGAGTGAAGGTCATTCGACTCTCTCTCCATCCCTGCCACACCCCAGTTCAGGGGAGGACGGCCGGGACCATTCTGGATGACCCAGCTTTGTCCGCCATTCGATGTGTACTCTATGATCCCGTGAGTCCCCACAACCCATCCATTGCTGGCATCAATGAAGTTTACACCGTAGAGATCCTTGCGCACGGGATTGTTTTGCTTTTTCCACGTGGCCCCCCCATCGGTGGTGGTCAGGATCAGTCCATCCTGCCCGACAGCCCAACCGTGAGAGGCGTCGCCTTTCAGGAAGGTGACCTTCATGATCCACTGGGCCGTATCGATGGAGACCTTCGACCATGTTTCCCCGCCATCAGTGGTGTGAAGGAGTGTCCCGGCGAAGCCCGACACCCACCCATTATCCTTGTCCAAGAAGGTCACCGAATAAAGATCAAAAGGGATTCCGGCGTTCTGGGTCGACCAGCTCTTCCCCCCGTCGGTCGTCGACAGAATCAGCCCATTGTTGCCGACAGCCCATCCACGATTGGCGTCAAGAAAATCGACGGAGTGAACCCAATGGGTCGTTCCCGTGCTCAGAGGCGTCCAGTTCTTTCCGGCATCTGAGGTGTGGAGGATAACCCCGGAGGCTCCCGTCACCCACCCTTCGGTGGCACTCAAAAAATAGACCCCGTCAAAGGGGACTCCGATCCCCAGAGAGTCGGCAAACTGCCAGTTCTCTGCGGAGGCGGCCAAGGCAGCCGGCGCGGATTTCGTGACCGGAGCGAGCGTCAGAAGGCCCAACAGGCCTCCCATGGCCAACGAAAGGACCTGCCGGGAAATCCCTTTTCCCGAACCCGACTTTCCTCCCACATATGACTCCATAAACACCCTCCAGATCTTAATGTTTATTTCGATTCGACTCCCGACTGACTGCCCTTGTCTTCCCTGGCGGAGGGACTTCGTCTACATTTTGAAGGGAGAGGGGACACACCCCAACTCCTTCCGCATAACGTTCCGGCAGAAAGGTGCAGAAGGGAAGCGCAGAAGCTTCACTCCCGGTCAGCGGTGCAACGGGGCTTCCATGGTCATGTTAAGATTTCGTCTGAAAATGAGCTTGATTGTATCGATATTTGAACCTCAATGCAACGGTCTTCCCCACCCGCAACAAACGCCTTCCACAAGAGTCGTTCTTGCCTTCTGAAGGAGCTAATCTCCCTCCTCCTTCCTCGAAGTCTTACGTAAAACAGCCCGCGACTCCAGAAAGTAGAGGTGAGAAGCTCCGAAAAGAATCAGTCGGTGGCCGTCGGTAAAAAATGTCTTCGGCCTCGGTCGTGAGCCTTCAGGAAGAAGATAGTATTGGCCGGATGAGGACAGGAGATCCCGAAAGGCAAAGGGCTTTCCGGGGGAGAGCTTGAGCCGGGCATTGTCGATAAGAGCCGGATTGATGGCGACGATCGTCCACCGATGCCGGCTCCAGGAAAATCTCCCCGGAGGGTAAAGATAGGCGAGTTGATTGCCCCACCAGGAGGCGGCCACAGGCAAGTCCTTGAGGGGGACGCCCGCGCAGTCCTTGAGTCGGGCATGGGGCCCCGGATGGGGAACCCTGCACACCATGGCATCTCTTCCCATAAAAAGCCCCAGCCCCGACCCCATGGGAAGGATCCCCAGCGCACTGTCGAGATTCTCCGGTGAGCGCACCGGAAGACTCGGGCGATTTCCCCCCTCCGGCTCCTGCCGGGAGACCAGATAGTATCGGCAAGAAAAACAGTTATTGGAGGCTTTCGAAAGGCTCCTGGGGGTGAGAAGGGGAGAGGGTCCTCGGGAAAGTGCTGTCTCGTCCGGCAGGGGAAGATATCCGGCAGGGTCGGACCACAGGATCCGATCGTGAAGAACAAGATAAGGACGCCCTGACTCAATCCGTCCGCTGTCATAGGCAAGCCAGAGTGTCTTGGACTTTGCATCAAAATACAGGCGTCGAATGGGCGTGGTATCCGACTCGGGAAAATAGTCGACACGGCCGGTTAATGTCGGAACAGACCCGCCACCCTCTCCCCTTTTTTTTCCTATTTGGTAGCTTCGGATAAAGGGGGCACCGCCTGCCACCTCGCCAGCAAGGAACAGATGCTGCATCCCTACCGCGGCCGTCCGAAGATGCTCCTGCCCTGAAAGGGCGGGGACGCGGATCGAGCGCCAAGTCTCCATCCAGAGATCCTGTGCACCCATGGGGTGGGCAAGATCAAGGCGAAAGAGACGGAGTCGGTCGCCCCGCTCCAGAAAATAATACTGTCCGGGAGCCCCGGCCCCAAAGACATCCGAAGATCGAATCTGCGCTCCGGAAGGAAGGGGGAGAGCCGCGAGATGATGAGAGTCAGCAGAAGGTACGGCCCCCTGACCCGGCACCATCGTTGCCGGAAGAATGACAGAGGCCAGAAGGGCCTTTTGGGCGGTCCTAGAGAAAGGCAAAATCAGTCGGGAGAGGAACACGGCACATTCCAGGTCAAAGGGTTGGCGGTCAAGACAATCCCGAGAATGGAAAGAATTTGAAGGTCACTATATCACAGACCTTCTTTCTTTGACTCCCTCCCCCGTCATTTGCCGGAAATGGAGAAAGTCCCTCATTTTCACAGGAACATTGTTTTCCGGCACGGAACGCCTTCCTTCGGCTCGCCATGGTTAGTTTGTGATTAATAAATCATTGTCTTGAAGAGAAAAAGTAGACTGCCCTAGACTCATAGATACCGGGATAAATTTTGGAACTTCACCGGCGAACACACCCTCACACGAAAGGACAACACACATGTTGGGACCTTCTGCCAATCCGGCAATGATCGTTCTTGTTATCGTTGCCTTTTTCCTCATTTCAAGCGGCCTCGCCTTCGCTTTCGGAATGACCGATTCCCGCAGCAAACATCCCCACAAAGGTTTCTGATTGGCAAAGAGGGAGCCGCCCCGCTTCGTGCGACGGGTCACCGGCTCCCCCTTTTCTCCTGACCTCTCGCCCTTGTAGGAAATTTCTTCCGCGTACTTCGCTTCGCCTCTCTCCCTGACACCTCTCCCTCTTTTCGGGAATTTCTTCCAGTGGTATTCTAGCCATCACGAACCCCTCACGAGCCCTCTCCCCACCGAAAGGATCTTCTCATGCCAGAGACCCTTCTTTCCCGCACCCCCGTTCCCTTTCTCGTCGGAGGCCGCTGGGAGTCCGGGACTCTTCCTCCTCACGACATTCAGAGCTTTAGCGAGCAAAATCCCTCGCCCCTTCTCTCCCCTTCAGGAGCCCCTTCCGGATGGAAGGTCGCCCGACCGGCCCCCACCCAGATAGAGTCGGCACTTGCGGTCCTCCCCAAGGGGCAGGCGATCCTTTCAACCCTTCCCCCCCATCGGAGGCGCGCGATCCTTGAAGAGACCGCCCGAGGGCTGGAGCAGCACAGGTCCCTTCTCGCCCATCTCATCACTGCCGAAGTGGGAAAGCCCGCCTCGGCGGCCCTGTTTGAAGTCGACCGGGCGATTGCCACCTTTCGGGTCGCCGCCGATCTTGCCGCCACCAGTGGCTACGGCTTTCTTCCGGGGTCCCTCGTTCCTCAGGGGGTGGGCATGGTCGGTCTTGTGGAGCGGGTCTCGGCCGGTCCCGTCCTTGCCATCACCCCCTACAACTTTCCGTTGAACCTTCTGGCCCACAAGGTCGCGCCGGCCATCGCCACAGGAAGCGCGCTCATCGTCAAGCCGGCCCCTCGGGGCATGACAACGGCCCTCGTTCTGGGGGCCATTCTTCTCGCCGCTGGGCTCCCCCCGGAGGCCCTTTCCATTCTTCCGTGCGACTTGCCCGACACCCAGCGCCTGATCGACCATCCGGCCCTACCCGTCATTTCCTTTACCGGATCGGCCACCGTCGGCTGGCAGATCCGCGACCGGGTTCCCCGAAAAAAAGTCCTGCTCGAGCTGGGAGGGGTGGCCGCGGTCATGATCCTCGAAGATGGCATGACCCCAGACCTTCCGGACCGACTGATTGCCGGGGCCTTCGCCTACTCGGGACAGGTCTGCATCTCCATCCAGAGGATCCTTGTGGCCCGCCCCCTCTTTGAGACGTTGTGTACAAGGCTCCGGGAAAAGTCCCTGGCCCTTGAAAGCGAGGGGCGCATCGGCTCTCCCGATTCCCCCCGGACACTGGTGGGTCCCCTGATCTCTCAGGCCCACGCGGACAATGTACGACAAAAGATTGAAGCGGCCATTGGATCGGGAGCCGAACCGCTTACCCCTCTTCGACAAAACGGGGCAACTCTATCTCCGGTTTTTTTGACAAAGACCGGGGCCGATTGGCCCATCGAACAGGAGGAGGTCTTTGGGCCCGTGGCCACAGTGAACCCCTTCGACACCCCTCAGGAGGCAATCGATCGGATCAACCGGTCACGGTTCGGAATTCAGGCGGGAATCTTTACGCGGGACATTGATCGAGCCTTTGGGTGGGCTCGGGCGATCGATGCCGGAGGTGTTCTCATCAATGAGATTCCCACATTTAGGCTTGATCATTGGCCTTATGGCGGGGTCAAGGAGTCCGGAAGCGGATTTGAGGGGGTGGGCTATGCCATGGAGGAGATGAGCCGGCCACGGCTCTTGGCCCTGCGGCTTCCTTCCGGGAGCTAACGCGCTCCTCCTTCACGGGGATATTGAGAAGGAGGCGGATCAGGGGGACGAGACAATGCGGAGATACTCGGCCACCAAGGAGGCGGTTCCGACAACGAGGGGAACGCGCTGGTGGATATGGACCGGGGGAACCTCAAGTATAGGGCGATGGCCGTCCACAGCCTCCCCTCCGGCCGCCCGGGCAATCAACGCCATCGGAATCGCTTCGTAAAGAAGGCGGAGCTTTCCTTCAGGGTGAGCTGTCCCAGCACCCTTGGACTCCTTGGGGAGATCTCCCGGGTAGAGGTAGAGGCCTCCCTTCAGCAGGTTCCGATGAAAATCCATCACAAGGGCTCCGACATAGCGGGCGGTGTAGGATGTGCCGTCCAGAGAGCGAAGATATCGCTGGTCCCCCTCCCTCCACCGGGACGCATTTCCGGCGTTGAGGCTGATCATCCGGCTTCCCTTTTCCGGGAACCTTACCGCTCCGGGAAGGGGGAGGAACTCTCCCCGGGAGGGATCGAGGGCATACTGGCGAACCTCTGAGCCGAAGGAGACCACCAGAAGAGTCGACACACTGTAGAGCACATAGGCGGCCATCACGGGAGCCGCCACAGAGGCCAGCACTTCCGGGGCCAGATCTGCGGACTTGGAGGGGGCAGGCCTATAGGCACAAAAGATCGATCCCACGGGCCCGGAGACGGCAAGGTTCGAGGATCCGTCAAGAGGATCCATCGCCACATGAAAGGAGCCGGTTCCCCCGCCCAGGGATTCGGGGTCCGCCCGTTCCTCCGACACGAGAAGCGCCACAGAGGCAGATTCCCGAAGTGTCCGGGTAAAGACCTCCTGAGCGATCTCGTCAAAGGCCTGAACCTCTTCCCCCTGAACATTGACCGCTCCGGCGGCTCCGGTCAGTCCTCGCAGGGGACCGGTGGCCAGAAGCTGCGCCATTTCACGGCCACCGGAGGAAATTGCCAGAAGGATCCGCCGTGCCGCTGTCTTCTCCTCGGCCGAAAGACCCTTTGCCCCCTTCACCAGATCATCAAGACTCACCCGATCGTCCATCACCCCCCCTTGCCGACCGTTTCGCTTTTGACCCCATTCTCCCCAGAGTCGTGCGCTTCCGCCCAGGAATCCATCTCCATCAGAAGATGCGCAACCTCTCGCGGTGCGAGAATGACATGCGGGCTCCGCCCCCTCTTGACGCTCTGGTCGATTTCGGCAATCCGTCGCCGGGCCCGGGAGAAGACCGAAGGAGGATCGAGCAGGGATCGCTGCCCGCAACGAAGTTTGACAAATTCTTCCCTGATGGCTCGCACATCTCGCTGGAAGTCCTTCTCCCGGGAGCACTCTTCGCAGTACCAGCGAGGGAAGAGGTCTCCCGGAGCCGTGAGCCTGTCGTAGGGGCGTTCAAAGAAGTCGTGGCCAAGAGAGACCTTGTAGAGAACGACATTGCTTCTCCCACAAGAATCACAGTGGCCGCTTTCGTGTGAGGGTTCCATCTCAAGATCCTTTGGTGCGTCCGGAGGGGTCTCCGGACAGGCCGGGCTTCGTCGATTGGGACAAAAGACCGGTCAAGTGAACAAACGTCCTCTCAAATGTCGTCAGATAGAAGGCCCGGCCATCTTCAACCGTCCCGCCTCGAGGAACATATCCCAGAAAATGTCTATTGGACCTATTCAAAAGAATCTTTGACCTGACAATCCGCAAGAGTTCCCGGATCTCCCCTTCCCGACCGGGATGACGCTCCGCCATGGCCGGAAGAAACTCCTTCTCCCACCGGTCAAAGAGGGTTTCAAGACGTGACATCTCCAGATGATGCTCCTCTTGGGGAGCAAAGCACCACTCGTCGCGACCGTCCTCCATTTTGACCGTCACCACCGGGACCGTTCGAACGAGCTGCCGGGTCCCCTCTGTGAGGTCCGAAACTAAATTCTCCAAAGACACCCCTTTGAGGTCATGCGATTTTCCGTGGGGCTCCCCCCGGGATTTCCCCGGGTCTGCCCCCTATTCTACTCCGTTCCGTCAGACTTGTGCACACCGGCTTCCCCCGCCACAGTCCTCTCCGTTCACTTCCCGAACCATGCCGAGAGAAAGGCCATTGTCGACCGGCGAAGGGCTCCAAGATCGTACCCGCCCTCCAGGAAGGCGGCACACAGGCCGGCCGACGACCCCTTGAGCCAGGCGCCAAGGCGCTGATAGCTCTCTTCGGTCAGGGCCATGTCTCCCAAGGGGTCGTCCCGGTGGGCATCGAAGCCGGCACTGACAAGTATCGTCTGGGGGGAAAAATGCGAAAATCTCGGAAAGACAATCTCCTCCAGAATCTGTCCATAGGCCTCATCGTCCGTTCCCGCAGGAAGGGGCAAATCCAGAATTCCCTCTCCCGATCCTCCCTCCCAGTTTTCCTGGCCCGACCCGGTACCGGGGTAGAACGGATAGCGATGGGTACTCACAAACAGAAGCCTCTCCCGTCCGGGGAGACCCCGAAGAATCTCCTCGGTCCCGTTGCCGTGGTGCACATCGAAGTCGAGAACAGCCAGGCGTTCAGAGGGATCACTCTCCCTGCGGAGGGCACACAGGATGGCCAGGGGGTTCACGGCGCAGAAACCCATCCCGCCCCCCGAATGGGCATGGTGGCCGGGGGGCCTCATCGCCAGAAATGTCTGCCGATTGGCTCCGTGGGGAGTCGCCGCCAGCGCCCTGACCATTCCCAGGGTCTCTTTTAATGCCGCCACGGTGGCGCCTCCCACGCGCGTGTCCCCGTCGATCGCCCGGGAGGGCGTGCCCGGAGAGAGTCCTTCGAGAAAATCGACATAGCCTCCCTCGTGGACGGTCCGTGCCAGGGCAAGGTCCTCTTCCGCCTTCGCACTGGCAAAGCACGCCCTCCCCTCCGCCACCAGCCGCTCCCCGACATCGAAGACCGCCGAAAGGCGTCCCGGCGATTCGGGGTGGCCGGGGCCGCTGTCATGGGAGAGGCCGGCATACCCGGCAAAAAATTCGGGGAGGACCGAGGCCATCAAAAAACCTCGACGGGAAAGGGGAGGCGCACCCTGGCCTCTCCGGCATAGGCCTGCAGGCGTAAAGGATCGACCCGTCTCACCTCTGCAAGAGCCGGAGTTCTCGCCACCCCATAGAGATGCCAGGCGCGAATCTTTGCACCTTGAAGGCTCCAGCGCTCGACTCGGTCAAGAAGGGGCTCCCAGAAGGACCGGTCGGCGGCAAAGGACCCCGGAGTCCCGGGAGCCCCAAAGTCGAGCACCATGGTCTGAAGGGTCACGGGCAGGCTCATCACGATCTCTTCGAGCCCTTCCATCATCCGGAGAAACGGGATCCGGGAGCGATCGATCCGGTCGAAGGCCGCCGGGGTGGCCGCATCAAGCTTGAGCCAGACCTCCCCCGCTCCCGGCACAAGAAAGATCTCCTCCGTCCTTGTCCGGAGCTCCCGTCCGAAAAGACCGGTCCCGTTGGTGATCAGTCGGAGAAGGGGGGAGTCTCCGGAAGGAAAATGCCGGGAGAGAAAGTTTCGGGCCAGGAGTGCCACCTCGCCAAAGACCGGAGAGAGGGTCGGCTCGCCGTCGCCGGAAAAGGCGATATCCTTCACCTTCCTCAGGTTCACAGGCAGATCTTCGAAGGGAGGCGAGGAAAAAAACTCTCCGGAGGCGATCGACTCAAACAGAAGGGAGAGCTCCTCTTCGACCACTCCGGGAAGGTCCCTGAAGGACGGCATCTGGGGGGAGAGGGGACCCGTCCTGTCCACCTGGCAGTAAATACAATCGAAATTGCATCCTCGATCGAGGTTCAGGTTGACGCCCACCGAGATTCCTCCGGCGCGCCGGGAAAAAACCGGGTAGACCGAGACGAAGGGACGACCCCGAAGGACATACTGTCGACTGTGGTCGGCGACAAGCTCCCGGACGGTGGCCATCACTTTCTCCACCGGGCCATCCACACCGTCTTGTCCCGAAGGTGATGGAGATCGGGGGAGAGCCGGGGAAGGGTGTGGGAGCGCTCCCCCTCCGACGTCAAAAGGGTCACCGGAAGGGGTCCGTCCGGCACCTTTCCCCCGCCAAAGGCATGGAGGGCTCCCGCGGCAAGCGCCTCCATCCGGGAGACGGGGACCGGAGGATCGGAGAGAAGACAGACGAGGGGACCATCGAAGCCTTGGGGGCGAAAGGCCACCCCGGCCCCCCGAATGTGACGCTCGAGGTTTTGGTTGTCCTCGAGGGATCTTCCCACCACGACCCACTCGCCTTCTTCAAAGCGAAAATGCCGGCCATAACGAAGAATTCCCGCCATGGCTTCGCGTCGGCCCCCTCCCCCCTCTCCGGAGGACCAGTCGATCTTCACGAAGTCTTCGATGCGATCGTTGAAGTGGGAATCGGTGAGCAGGCATCCCCCGGCGGGCGAGGGGACCACGGAAAGCCCCAGACGCCGCGCCAACTCCAGCTGAGGCTTCCGGGAGCGGCCCGCCCACCCGAACAACTTTTTCCGGTCGACCGTCCCGTCCTTTTCCGGGAGAGTCTCGGGAAGAAGGCGCGCGGAAAGCGGTCTCAACACGAGCCCCTCCATCCCGGAATCGGCATCGATGGAGACGATCGCCCGTTTTTTCTGGGACATGGGACGCTGCCCCAGAACTTCTCCCGTCACGAGAAAAGAGGCCCCGACTTCATCCATGAAGGCGCGTCCCAGGCGAAACATGTGGATCCGGCAGTCCACACAGGGATTCATGGCACTGCCGTAACCGTAGCGGGGGTGGGCCAGCATCTCGAGGAAGGTCTCGCCCTTCGGGCGGACAACGAGGGGAACCCCAATTTCCCGGGCCATCGTCTCCGCCATGGAGTCGCATCCGAAGGGACTTTCGAGGTGGAGGGCCACAAGGTCGACCCCCATCCGTTTGAGCAGGAGCCCCGACAGGGAAGAGTCGAGGCCTCCCGAGAGCAGAAGGACGCCTTTAGACATGACCTGCCGTATCCATGATCACCTCATGAATCTCCAGAACATTGGGGCCGGAGAACATCTCCCGGGGAGGACGCTCCCCGCTGTGAGCCTCCTTAAAGGAGTCCGATCGGGTCCAGGCCTCAAAGGCCTCGACCGACTCCCAGAAGGTCATGACGGAGTAATACTCGGAGTCCACCGGGCGAAGGATGAGGTTCCGGATGAAGCCCGGGAAGCCGTCGATCTTTCCCTTGCGGTTTCTAAATCGCTCTTCAAAGTCCTTTTCATATCCGGGAGCCACCCGAATTCTGTTGGCCACAACAACCATCGAAAAATCCTTTCTAAAAGGGGAGGATCTACAAAATCTCTCCCGTTCATTCTACCAGCCCAAGGCCGGAAAAAACGACAGGGTCAGGAGAGAAAGGGCCTCACGCCCGTCGTCCCGGCAGAGTGGGCAAATAGCTGACGGAGGGCGTCAGCTGCTTGGGCTGGGGGAAGAGCCGCATGAAGAGAGTCACCTCTTCGGGCATCTCCGTGGAGACCGGAATGTCGAGGCGACGGAGCTCCTCCACCGTCAGGGGGTAATCATGGGTAAAGTGACCCGTGGCGAGAAGCTCCGCCAGCCTTTGGGCCTTTTCTCCCGGCAGACGCTTGGAGAGAAGGGCCGTAACGCCCAGCGCCAGCTGGCGGATGGCCTTTTCGGCCACATCGGCCAGGATCAGGGTCCGATCGTCGATCTCGTCGTGGCTTTTCCGTTCGAGAACCCGGAGGATCGAGGCCGCGGGATACTCTCCGATCTGAGGATCGACGGGGCCGAGAACGGCGTTTTCGTCCATCACGATATGGGAGGCCGACAGGGCAATCAATGTTCCTCCGCTCATGGCAAAGTGGGGAACAAAAACCGTCACCGGCGCCTTCCGGTTTGCCAGGGCGTGGGCAATCTGCATGGCCGCAAGAACCAGCCCTCCGGGGGAGTGGACGATCAGGTCAATGGGGGTCTGGGGATCGGTCAGCTTGATGGCCCGAAGGATCTCCTCCGAATCCTCCACATTGATGTATCGGAGGATGGGAAAACCCAGGAGGTTCATGGTCTCCTGTCGGTGAACCAGGGCAATGGCGCGACTTCCCCGAGAGCGCTCGAGGTTCCGAAGAGCCTGGGCCCGGGCATATTCGAGCATCCTCCGCGAAATCACGGGCTGGAGCATCAGGACGATAAAGAACAGCCACAGAAGATTTCCAATCTGCACGATCTTCTCCTCAACACGCCGTCGGAAGGATCCCCGGACGATGGCGTTTGACATTCTTCGTCGGGGCGCGGAAAATGTCCCCCATGAATTCCTCCCACACACCTCAGAAGGCCACCGGCAAGGGCCTCGCAGCGGGTCAGATGGGCCTTTGCCTGGCCCTCCTGATCCTTCTTTTCGGGGCCTCTCCCGCCCGGGCCGCACAAGATGGACCATTCTCCTGGCAGAGCCTGTCCTTCGACGGGGGCGTGGCCCCCATTCTCTCCGGTCCCATCAGCGGAACCATCGACGGCAGCCCCCTTCCCTCGCAGAGTCTGGGAGACCTGGAAAACACGGGACTCGACTTCCATCTTCGATGGAGCTCCCAGGTGGCTCCCCATCTGGGGCTCCGATTCTCCGTGGGGTATATGGCCTTTGCCCCGAGCATGGGGTTTCATGGGCTGTCGGCCCTTCCGCTGACGGCCGGCGCGACGGTTCCCCTTGTCGACCCCCGATATGCCACCGGCGGAATCGTCCCCTATCTGGCGGCCGATATTGGACCTTCCTTCAACACCCTCTCGGCCAACTCGGGCAATGCCGGCTCCGTCTCCCTGACGGTTGATGCCGGCGTGGGAGCGCTCTACCCCCTCTCTCCCATGTTTTCCGTCTATGCCGAGGTGCTCCCCACCCTCATTCAGGGACCCGTCTCCTCCCAGAACGTGGCCACCGGCACCAATGTCTCCTCCGGGTCAATGTGGACCCTTCCGGTGATGGTGGGGGTGACCTACAACTACGGAATTCCCGCAAAGCCCTGAGATCTCCCCCCTCCCGATTGCGCCCAAGGATCCACCCTGAGGCTCAGGCCTGAGGCTCAGGACCACCCTTCCCCGGCAAACTCCGATTGCGAGAGCCTTTTCTGTCCATACTCGGTGAGTCTGCGTCCGGAGGGCGTTCTGGCAATCAGCCCCTCCTTGAGGAGATAGGGCTCCACCACATCGATGATCGTGTCGACTTCGATCTGAAGGGTGGCCGCCAGCGCCTCGACTCCCACAGGGCCCCCTCCGTAGACCGTCCCGATGGTGGACAGGACCTTCCTGTCCACCCGATTGAGCCCCAGATCGTCGATCCCCTCGATGCGGAGCGCCTCGATGGCCAGAGCCCGGGTCACCACGCCCCGAGCCCGGACCTGGGCATAGTCCCTTACCCGACGGAGAAGGCGATTGGCTATCCGCGGGGTCCCCCGCGACCGGCAGCCGATCTCGAGGGCCGCCTCTTCCGGCAGGGGAAATCCCAGCACGGTGGCGGAGCGGAGAAGAATTCTGACAAGTTCGTCGGGGCGGTAGAAATCGAGATCCTGAAAGATTCCGAACCTGTCCCGCAAGGGGGCCGAGAGAAGCCCCGCCCGGGTGGTGGCGCCCACGAGGGTAAAGGGGGGGAGCTGATGGCGGAAGGTGCGGGCCGACGGACCCCGGTCAAAGATCACATCGATGGCAAAGTCTTCCATCGCCCCATAGAGAATCTCCTCCACCGGCCGGGGAAGCCGATGAATCTCGTCGATAAAGAGAACGGTTCGGGGAGCCAGGCGGGAGAGAATTCCCACCAGATCGCCCCCCTTTTCCAGGACAGGGCCCGAGGTCGTCAGGAAGGGGACATCCATCGCCCCGGCAATCAGGCTGGCGAGGGTGGTCTTCCCCAGCCCCGGTGGCCCATGGAGCAGGATGTGGTCGAGACTCTCCTCCCGGGCGGTGGCCGCCTCGATGCTGATTTTGAGCCCCTCGATGACAGTCTCCTGGCCGACATACTCATCGAAGGAACGAGGGCGGATTCCGGGGCCGGACTCGGGAGAGGGGAGATCGGGAAGGTCGAGAGGACCCGGAGCGGGGTCAGTCCACTCCGTGTCGGTAAACTTCATGGAAGAGCTCCTCCTCGGTGCGGGCAGACGGGTTTCGGGACAGTGCGCGGCGAATCAGGGTATCGGCCTCGGACGGAGAGTGGCCAAACTGGGAGACAAGCACCTCCCGAACGGCCGCAACGGCTCCCCGGGGCGAGGAGCCTCCCTCGGAGGATCCAGCCCCTCCGGAGAGGGGGGATTCGGGAAAAGATGGGGCTGAAAACGATGAGGGAACGCGATCACGAAGCTCCGAGACAAGCTTCTTGGCGGTCGTCTCTCCGACTCCCTTCAGCTTGCGAAGTCGTCCCACATCCCCCGCGGCGATCGCCTCCCAAAAGCTCTGGGGCGGGATCGAAATCATTCGGATGGCCTTGGTCGGCCCCAACCCGCCGATCCGCCGGATCTCATGAAAAAGATCCTCTTCTGCGGCATCGAGGAATCCAACGAGGCTCGGAGACTCCTGGTGCTCTCCCCACAGGAGAAAGGTCCGAAGGGAGATCTCGCGCTCCCGCGGAGACATCTGAGACATGGCATGGGGAGAGAGAAGAACACGGTACCCCACGGAGCCGGCCCGGAGAATTGCCCAGTCAGGACCTGTCTCTTCAACGGTTCCAAAAAGTCTGGCGATCATGGGCGGTCGAGTCTCCCGAATCCGAGAAAGGCAAGTCCCAGGGCATCCCCTTCGTGGGTCGTCCCGATCTCAAGACCCGGACCAAACCAAAAAGAGAGGGAATGGATCAGGGCGGCCTTGCCTGCCGCCCCCGTTCCGGTCACCCGATGTTTGAGCTCCCGAGGGGGAATCAGAAGAAAGGAGAGACGGTTTCGAAAGGCAAGAAGGGCCACGGCCCCGATGACAGGACCCAAAAGATGACCAACCCCCGGAGCGTTGCGCCGGGAGAAATGGTCTTCGACGGCCAAAGCCGACACCCTGTGGCATTGGATCGCCTCTTCGAGCTCTTGAGCGATCGCCCCGATTCTCTCATGCAGTGGAACTCCCGGCGCCGTCTTGATCGTCCCTCCGGCATCGAAGGAAAGTCTCTGGAAGGTCTCTCCGGAGACAACCGCCCATCCGGTGCGAGCCAGACCCGGATCAATGCCCATGACCGCGATCCGGCGGACGGGACGAATTGGGGGAGAGGGGGCCGAGGCGCCCCTCTCCTTTGTCATGCCGCCATCAGGGGGAGACAGAGACATAGCTGTGACGGCCATCATGGAGAATCGTCAGCAACACTTCCGTATCAGCCGGAATCTTCCGGGCCACCCGGACAAACTCACGGACCGAGCGCACAGGCTTGCGGTCGACCTCCACGATGAGATCTCCCCGGCGAAGGCCGGCCGCCTCCACGGCCGATCCGGGCTGAACCGCCTGAACGACCACTCCATGGACGCTTTCGGGGATCCCCAGCTGCTGGCGAATGTCCCCGTTGATGTCGAGGATTCTGAGGCCCCGGAGAACATTCTTGAAGTTCCCGGCGCTGCCCTCATGACGCTCCTGGTTCATGGCGAGCTTCTTGGGGAGTTCCCCAACCTGCACGTCGACGGTCCGAACCTTCCCCTCTCTGACAAGAGTCAGCGTGGCGGTCTTGCCGGGCGGGATCCGGGCCACATGCATCCGAAGATCGTTGGCATCCTCGACGGAGGTTCCGTTCAATGCGGTGATCACATCCCCTCGTTTGAGGTGGGAGGCCTCCGCCGGACTTCCGGGAAGGACATCGCTCACAAGCACACCGGAGTTCTTTTTGAGCCCGAACTGCTTGGCAATCACAGGGGTCACGTTCTGGATGGAGATTCCCAGCCACCCCCGGACCACCTTCCCCTTGGTGAGGAGATCCTGCACGACCTGGCGGACCATGGTGACGGGAATCGCAAATCCGATCCCCTCATAGCCCCCGTTGGTGGTGTAGATGGCCGTGTTCATTCCCACAACCTCACCCCGCAGATTGACGAGAGGGCCTCCGGAGTTCCCGGGGTTGATGGCGGCATCTGTCTGGATGAAGTTCTCGTACTGCTCGATCCCCATGTTGCTTCGCTTGAGGGCGGAGACGATCCCCATGGTGACCGACTGGGTCAGTCCGAAGGGAGAGCCCATCGCCAGGACGATGGTTCCCACGTCCACATTTTTGGAGTCACCCCAGGTGACCGTGGGAAGGGGTGTTCGGGCATTGATCTTGATGACGGCAATGTCCGTCATGGGGTCCGTTCCGATCACCTTCGCCTGGTAGGACTTGCGATTGTTCAGAAGGACAGTGACCTTGGTGGCGTTCTTGACCACATGGTTGTTGGTCACGATGGTTCCGTCGGAGCTGATGATGAATCCCGAGCCCAGGCTTCGTTCCACATGCTTCTGGGGGGCCTGGTTCCCGTTCCCGAAAGGAGGCGTTCCAAAGAAGCGCTTGAAGAAGGGATCATCGAACATGGGGGGGAGATGCGGCTGGCTCGAGACGAGGGCCGTCGTCGAAATATTCACCACGGCAGGGAGAATGGCCTTCGAGACCGCTTCAAAACTTTTCTGGAGGGCCAATCCGGCCGCCACATCCTTTTCCGGAACAGGAGAAGCGTCTTGGGCCCGCGCAAAGCCGGGAAAAGCCCCGGTCAGTGAAAGAAGCAGCGCGGACAGGAGCGCCGAGAGACCAAGCTTGCGGAAGGACTGTCTCGAGGATCCAACAATGCCAGATTGCACCATAGAAAATCACCTCGTTCTGAATGGAACGTTGAGAATGGGCCGAACAGAAGGGTCCCGGAGGAGCCCCTATCCGGCGAGAGTCTTGTTGATGACGTCGATGATTTCCTGCTTCTTGAAGGGTTTCGGAATGAGATCAACGGCTCCGGCAGAGAGCGCCTCAACCCAAAGGTGCTCGTCGCCAAAAGCCGAGAGGAGAACGACAGGAATCCGGGAATGCGCTTCCCGAATATGTTTCAGCAGATCCATTCCCCCTTTTTCCGGCATCCGGATATCCGAGAGGACAAGATCCACAGGAGTCTTTTTAATGAGCTCAAGGGCGAAGACGACCGAAGAGGCCGTCAAGACATTAAAATGATGCCGACGAAGTATCTCGGCCAGAAGATCGAGAGCCACGTCGTCATCCTCGACGACGAGAATCGACTTCTTTTCGGTTTTTTCATCCGAGACAAGATGCATTGTGTATTTTCTGCCAGAATTTGAAGTCATGACTCACAGTAACAGATCCTCTCGCCCGTGTTCAAGAGCGCCCCGGGCTCGGGGAAATCACAGGGAAGCGCCTCGCACCCGGGAAGATTGTGGCTCGACTCCGTAGGGAAGCTGCACCACCAGATGTCCCCCCGGAAGATCCCCCAGGTGGATCTCTCCCCCCAGATCGTCCACGATCTTTCGGCACACCGCCAGCCCCAACCCTGTCCCCCGCGGCTTTGTGGTGAAAAATGGATCGAATATCCGGTTCTGGAGCGACTCGGGAATCCCGGGTCCCGAATCCCTCACATGAACGGTGATCCCCCGTTCTCCCGCCTCGAGGCGAATCGACACGCTCCCTCCCTGTCCGATGGCATCGAGCGCATTTTCCAGAAGATTGATGAAGAGTCCCTGGAGGGCATGGGGATCGGCCATGACATTGGGCAGTCTCCCAACCGGAACAATGGAGACGGAGACCTCTGCCGCCCTGAGCCTCGGTTCGGCGAGCTCCGCCACCTCCTCGACAAGGGAGAGGATATCCACCGGCTCTCGGGCCGGCTCCGAACTTCGAAATATGGCCAGGAGGGTCTTCAGCACCTTGATCATCCGGTCGGCCTGGCTGGAGACAATCTGAAGGGGACGCTTGACCTTCTTCGGAAGGGCCGGATCCTCCAGAAGAAGTTCGAGATGGCCGGAGATGGAGTGAAGGGGATTCCCCAGCTCATGGGCGACGACGGCCAACCCCTCTCCGAGGGCCGCCCTCCGCTCCAGTTCCGTAAGTCGCCGCTGAAGAAAATACATCTCCTGGTTGGTCGTGGCCAGAGCCCTGTTCTTCTCCTCAAGCTCCCGGGTCTTGTCGGTAATTCTGTCCTTGAGACCTTCATTGAGGTCCCGAATCTCCTTGAGAAGCCGGTCCCGTTCCCGGGATTGCTCCCGAAGCATCGCCACCATCCGGTTGAAGGCCTCCCCTGCGCTCCTCACCTCGACGGAGCCGCTCACCTCCAGATCCTGATCCAACGCGCCCATTCCCACCTCTTTCATCGACTCCCCCAAACGTTCGAGGGGATCGATGAGCCACCGTTTCAGCACAAGGCTCAGGACCGTCACCAGAGCGAGAAAGCCTGCAAGAAGGATCAGGGCCATCCGCCGCTTCTCGTCCTTGACCAGGCGATTGGCCTCGTAGGTCGAGAGACGAACCCCCACCGTCCCCAGGATCGTCCCCTTGTGGAGAAAGGGGACGACGACATAAACCCCTTGCCCCTTTCCCAATCGAACCGAGACCCAGGGAAGTCGTTTGGCCACCACCTGACGGTGGGCCTCCCCTTCCTTGGCCGTCATCTCGGCTCCCGATGTCGAGACCCGCTGGGGCAATCCCTCCTGGCGGGAGAGCAGGTCGACCCGGGTGACATTGTGCCGGATGGCCAGCACTGCCGCCATCTCTCGGCGGATGGCCACCAGTTCGCCGACCTGGGCCACACTGTTGGCAGTGGAGGGGGGAAGAGAGGTCAGGAAGCGATCGGCCTCGTGGCGCATTTCGATCCCGAAGGCAAACTCCTGAGCCACAAGCCGCCCCTCCCGGGACAGGGTCTTGAAGGCATTGTGGCGCACGAGGACCTCGTCGACCGCCCCGAGAACGGCCACAAGGATCACCACCATCAATCCGATGGCGACCGCCAGGAGAATCCGGATGCCAGGAGAGCGGCTCACCATCCGTCTTATCCGGAGATCCGGTTCTCTTCCCGGGCATGCTCCAGCCGGTAGAGAACATAGTGCCGGGATGACTCCCGAATCCATTGGCGCTCCGGCTCCGTCAGCTCTCTCCGCACCCGGCAGGGGGATCCGAAGGCCAGCATTCCCGATGGAATCTCCGTCCCTTCGGTCACGAGGGAGCCTGCGCCAATGATGACATCATCTCCTATGTTGGCTCCGTCCATGACGATGCTTCCCATCCCCACCAGAATCCGGCTTCCCAGGGAGGCCCCATGAAGGATCACCCGGTGGCCCACCGTAACATCGTCTCCCAGCGAGAGGGAAAATCTCTCCCGGGTCACATGCAGGAGGGAGAGATCCTGCACATTGGTTCGCGTTCCGATCGTGATCTTGTTCACATCCCCTCGCACGACCGCTCCATACCAGATCCCCGACTCGGATCCGATCGTCACATCCCCGACGATCACGGCGTTCTCGGCAACCCAGACCGTGGGATCGACATTCGGACGAATCCCCTTCCAGGACTTTAACATGGCCCCCCCTTTTCTCGATCTTGAGACTGTCTTAACATTGACCTGCGACACTGACTGACGGGCGAGAAAAACTATCCCCCATATTTTGCCCCATACCGCCCCAAATCTAAATGACCCGGGATCAGGCCCCCCATCCGCCGACGGACGGAGACGGTCCCCCACTCACCGCCTCTCTTTTGAGGGAGCTGACGCATGTTCAGAACGTTCCGAACTCTTCCGGTCGCCTCGCTGATCCTTCTCGCCTCCTGCCACCTCTACAGCTCCGGCAAGGATGACAGGCAGGGAGACTATCTGATCAGCGCCCGCTCCGAACCCAACTATGTCCACACAATTCCCGTCCCATCCTCGGACAAAGGCCTCGTGATCGTGAAAAAGGTCCGTCTCGAGACAAAGGTGCGGATGTCGGCCCTCGACTTCATCCGGGAGGCCAAGCCTCGTCCCTACAGGGACTATGGCAAGCTCTACCTCATGGACTTCCGTCGAAAGAAGATCTATGCCGAAGGGGAGCCGGAGAGGCCTTATCGCTGGATCCGGCCGATGGGAGGGCGCCCCTACCGGTACCTCTACACCGGAAAATTTGTCGCCTTCCCCAAGGACTGGGAAGAGGAAAAGGCCTGGGAGCATCGCAAAGCCATCAAGCGCGAGAAGAAGGCCGCCCGGGAAAGTGCCCGGGGACACTCCGTCACCCTCCCGGCCAAGGCCCGGGGGCCGCTGGGAGGAGCGATCATCCAGCAGGATGAAAACTCCATGACGGAGATGCTTCGCTCCGGCGCCTACGTCTTCCACCCCAAAAGCGAACTTGAAGCCGCGGGATACCATTACAACTCCGTGACGGGGTGGTCTCTCGCGAAATGACATTCTTCCTCTCGTGACCCTTCCGGCTCCCGCCGGATTCGGGAAAGAGGACAGGGAGGGACATCCTTGAAAAATGCCTTGATCCCACAAAAAAAGTGGGGCACGGGATGAGCTATCTTGAAGAGCTTCTCAAGAGTCTGTTTATGATGGCCTCCTTCGTAGAGGCCCGGGACCCTTACACTGGGGGACATTTATGGAGAGTGGCCCAGTTTTCCGGCCTTTTGGCAACGTCCTTGGGACTCCCCCCCAACGATGTGGCCCGAATCAGTCTCGGAGGCTTCCTGCACGACCTCGGCAAGGTCGCAGTCCCCGATGCCATTTTAAACAAGCCATCGCGACTGACCGAGGAGGAGTACGCCGTCATCCGGACCCATCCGGAGGTGGGTCACCGGCTTTTATCCGGCCACCCGCTGGCGGACCTCGTCCGGGCCGCCGTCCTCTGCCACCACGAGACGCCAGACGGCCGGGGCTATCCCCACGGCCTTCGGGGAGAGAGCATTCCGCTCGACGCCCGGATCGTCTCTTTGTCGGACGCCTTCGATGCCATGACGAGCTCCCGTCCGTACAGGAAGGGGATGCCGACAGTCAAGGCCCTCTCCATTATCGAAGAAGCCCTGGACCGCCAGTTCGACGGAAGGCTCGGCGCATATTTTCTGACCCTGGGCAAGGAAGGAGCCCTTGACCACATCGTGGGGCACACCGACATGGGGATTCCCATTCAGGAGTGTCCCGAATGCGGCCCGACCATCGTGGTCAGGCGAGACCAGAAGACGGGAGAATTCGTTTACTGCCGCAAGTGCGGATACAGGACGACCCTTCTTCGGGAAAACGGCCGGATCGTCTTGCCCGACTCTGACGACCACGGGACGGAGGCGGAGCTCCAGTTCGAGCCGGACCTTCCACTCATCGAAGGTCTCGTCCGCGAGGCCTCCCTCAATCTGAACGCACCAATGCTCCCTCACTAGGGGCAGGGACGGAGCTCCCCTGGCCCGACAGGGATCCTGGGTTCATCCCTCGCCCTTGGGGAGGGCGAATGCTTCAGATATGACCGAAGTCCTCCCGAAGCCGTTTCACCTCGTCGGGAAAAAACGATGAGAGATTCCGAAGCGCAAAAATCGGCTGTCGACTCCGGAGAGGGGCTGTCGTATAATGTAGAAAGGTTTTTTGACCCGCGTCCGGTTCGTCCTTAGCACTCTCCGACCCAAGAAGCCTGGGCATTAGGGACCTTGGTCCTGCCCTTGCCAGACAGTCTGTGCCGGGGGCGCAAGGCCGGACCGAGATTCTTCCATCCATCCTTCACACTCAACGAATGATCGACTGCCGATCTTCAGGAGGACCAATATCATGTCCGTTCTTGTTGGAAAAACTGCACCCGACTTTACCGCCACCGCCGTCATGGGCGACAACTCCTTCAACGACAAGTTTACCCTCTCGGAAGTGCTGAAAGGGAAATATGGCGTCCTCTTCTTCTATCCTCTCGACTTCACCTTCGTCTGCCCCTCCGAAATCCTGGCCTTCGAGCATCGCCTGAAGGAATTTCATTCCCGGAACGTGGAAGTGATCTCGGTCAGCATCGACTCCCACTTCTCCCACCTCGCCTGGAAGAACACCCCCGTGGAAAAGGGCGGACTCGGCCATGTGAACTTCCCCATGGTGGCCGACCTGACCAAGAGCATCAGCCGCGACTATGATGTTCTCATCGGCGACAAGCTGGCTCTTCGCGGATCGTTCCTGATCGACAAGAACCGCATCGTCCGCCACCAGGTGATCAACGATCTGCCGCTGGGCCGCAATGTGGACGAAATGCTCCGCATGGTCGATGCGCTCCAGTACACCGAGCAGCACGGCGAAGTCTGCCCGGCAGGATGGCAGAAAGGAAAGCCCGCCATGAAGGCCTCCACCGCCGGCGTTGCCGACTACCTGGCCAAGCACGCCAAAGAGCTCTAGGACTCTCGCTTCATCCATATCCTCATCGGGGTCCCTGGTCGTGTCAGGGACCCTTTTTTTGCCCTCACCCCCTTCAGGAACCAGAAAGAAATGTTCTCCGCAATCCTCTCAGACAGGACCCAATCCCCATGATTTCATCGGTCATCTTCGACTTCAACGGGGTCATCATCGACGACGAAACCATCCATCGGGACCTCTTCATTCAGGTGCTCGCTCCCTTAGGCGTCCCGCTTTCGAACGAAGACTACGAACATCTCTACCTCGGAATGGATGATCGAGGATGTCTCTCGGCAGCCTGGAGTGCGGCAAAGGGATCCGGAATTCCCGAGAAGACGCTGGCGGAGCTGATCGAGGCCAAATCCTCCCTTTACGAAAAGAAAATGGAAGCGGGGCTTCCCCTCTACGACGGAGCCGCAGAGCTGATCCGGGCACTGGCAGGCAAGGTTCCCCTGGCGATCGTCTCGGGCGCCCTCCGTCCCGAGATCGAAAACGCCCTGGCACGACACTCGCTCGCCTCCCACTTTGCCTTTATCATCAGCGCGGAGGACACTCCGCGAGGAAAGCCCGACCCCTCCGGCTATCTATTGGCCCGGCAAGAGCTTCTCCGGCGAGGCCTCCATCGTGGCGGCCCCGAACACATTGCCGTGATCGAAGATTCCGTGCAGGGAATCGAGGCGGCCAAAGGAGCGGGGCTCAAGGCCATCGGGATTGGCCACACCTATCCGCTTGCCGATCTCGCCCAGGCCGATCTCGTCGTCGGCCATATCCGGAACCTTTCTCCCGACACCGTCCTCTCCCTGTGATTGCCGACACATCGCCCCGTGAGGACGAGCACTGACCGGGAGTGGGAATTCGCCGAAAATGAACAGAGTCAGAACTTTTCTCAAAAACCTTTATCGCATCGAGGTCCGACCGTGAATCGCTCGCGCATTGTCCTTTCAGCCTTCGGAATTTTTGCCCTCGCCGCCCTTCTCGCCCTTTCCCCCTTCCCCCATCGGGCCTTGGCCGACAGCGGTGACGCCCAATCGTCAAACACTACCTACTCCGATACCGGGAAGTTTGGCGTCGGCCTGGCCTGGGCCCCCATGGACATGGTGCAGGGGGGATCGGATGTCTTCACCAATACGGGATTCGTGGATGCCCGCTACTGGTTCAACGACAAATTTGGCATCGATGGAGGGATCGGGCTGGGCCTTCCCCAGGTCTCCCCCCAGTCGAGCCTTCTTGTGACGATGAATGTGGAGCCCATGCTCGCGCTTGTCACTCGCCAGCACTCGATCCTTTACGCCAACGTCGATCTCGTCCCGGCACTCAATACGGGTGCCGGACTTCCCTCTGCCCTGACACTGTCGGCAGGGATCGGCATCGAAAGCCAGATCACCGACATCCCGAGGCTTGCCTGGTTTGCCCAGTGGAACCCCGTCTCCCTCAACTGGAACTTTCCCTCCGGCGGCCCCAATGCCACCAGCGTCATTTTCATGGGCTCCCTCATGAATGTGATGCTAGGATTCCACTATTATCTTTGATCGTTTCCTTACGTCCCGGGGGCGCCTCTTTCATGAGACGTTCCCGGACACATCCCCACGACAGTCAATTGACATTTTTGTCCGCACCGGTGGACACAAGTGTCACAAATCTGAACAAAACTCCCGAGACCCCCTCGAGACAAAAACAATTAAGTATTTAGAATAAAAAAGATATTTGTTTTAGGCACGAGATTTGCTTGATTTGAATACGAATAGCTTGAAATAAAAAATATGTCCGCACCCAAGAACCATATGAGCTCGATAAGGAGATATCACTCGTGGAAAGACTGAAGGGAACAATGGGAAAGATCATGGCGGCCGTGGGACTCTGGGTCGGGTCAACCCTCTCGGGGCTGTCCGGGATGGAAGTGGCCTCGGCGGGAGATCTCTCGGGAGCAACAGCCCCCGATAAAAAGACCCCGGTCTTTGTGGGAGGGGTCGTGTTGACCGTTCACCATGTTCCGGGAAGCAAGAACATGTCTCTTGTCATCAGGGAGACCCGGATGGACAAGGGGGGAGAGCCGATCTGCAATGCGCCCACCGGTCGCATTCTTACCGTCGAATCCGTGGGGGGCATTTTTCTCTCCGACAAGGCACGTCTCAAGAGCTCGATGATCGTGATGGAATCCCCCGGAGACGTCACCCCCCGGAACATCGTTCCGGGAGAGTGCGTCACTGTCGCCCCCGATGACATCGATCTGGCACAAAGCAAGATTGAGCCCTCGATCTCAATAGAAGACAGCTCTCTCATGGCAAAGAAAACCGATGAGTTCCAGAAGGGGCTCGTCGAACTCTGGGCACGGACTTCCCCTGCCAAAGGCGCGGTGCCCTTTACCTGGAAAGGGTCGGAGCCCCGAAGCAAAAACAGAAGCGGACACTCCCTTCTGCCCGCTTCCCGCTCGGCACACCCTGGACAGCCTGCCTGACTCTCCCCTCCTTCTATCCTGGCCTGCCGTCCCGACCGCCCCCTTCCATTCGGAAGGGGGGGGCGGAGGTCAGGATGGAGTTCCCACCTCATCAAGGGTTTTCGTTTCGAGATCTTTTCTGTTTTGCGACACCGTACTCTCCAAGGATATGCCGGAGAGACGGCTTCGATCCGCAGCCGATTCTCCCCCTCTTTTTCACAAAGCCCTGCAGAGTCTATGTATCCGAAAGGTCCCCCTTTTCATTTTGTCCGAACCCGGCAATCGTGATAGGATCTCATCCCGAAGATTCGTTCGATGTCAACGTCAGGGGAGAGCGCGATGGCCACATTCAATGAAGGAACCCGGGAGATCGCCGAAGAAATCGACGCCCGGCTTCGGGAAAACCCTGAGTTTTCAAGACGCCTGGGAGAGTTCGGCTTCATCGAACTTGAAGACACGTGGGGCGACGAGACAACCATCCTCAATACCGCCCGGGTGTCGACATCCAACCGACGGATCCGGAGAGTGGAAGATCTGACCGAAAAGGATCGCAACCTCCTTTTTCACCTGCTCTCCCAGCACCACGGAACCCCCTTCGAAACGGTCTACTTTCGCTTCCGCTTCATCGCCCCCATCTTCGTCCTCCGCCAGTGGGTCAAACACAGGATCTCGACCTGGAACGAGTTTTCCATGCGCTACCGAAAGCCCATCTCCGCCTATTACGTTCCGGACAGTGCGGCCGTGACGGTAGAGGGGTTTCCCGTGCTGACCCCCGACCAGATCGAGCGCTATGCGGCGCTGATGGAGCAGATCTTCGCCTTCTACGAAGCCGAGTACCAGGAGTCCTGCCGGCGCATCGACGAGGCGGCCTTCCAAGGGAGGCTCTCCGGAGAAAAGAAAGATCCCGCCGCCCGGAACCCCTATCGGGCTCGGGCGCGGGAGCTTCTTCGTTCGGCGATGCCCGTCTCTGCCTACAGCGATGTCTACTGGACCGTCAACTTCCGCTCGCTCATGAACTTCTTCGACCTCCGCACCAAAGAAAACGCCCAGTATGAGATCCGGGAGTACGCCCGGGCCGCCTACGACCTCTTCGCCCGAAAATTTCCCCTTCTCTCCGATCTCTACAAAAAGGCCGGAAACGCCCCGGACTGACACTCCCTGTCGTCGTTCCCTCTTTTGGCACCCCAAGACAAGCCTTTTCGGAGACCTTGGGCCGATCAATAGGGCGTGGCGTGGTACCCCATCTTTTTCAGCAGCCAGCCGTAGAAGAAGGTGGTGTAGAGGACATACCGCTGCCCCATGAAGGAGGAGTCCGCTCCGTAGGGCTCTTGATAGGCCACGCTCACCTGGTACCAGTCCGCCTGGTAGTTCATCTCGTAGGAGAGATACCCCTCGGTCAGTCCGTAGTAGCCGTTGTTCGAGAGGTTGACGAGGGTGCGAGACTCGATCGCCGGGGTCAGATGGGCCAAAAAGTCGGGCATCTTGACCCCCTCGATGTCATGGAGATACATCAGGCTGTATTCGAGGGCTCCGTCGAAGCGGAAGGAGTTCCCGTAATCGGTGGTTCCCATGAAGTCGGACAGGGGCATGGGGCCGTCCCCGAAGGGAACGATCCCGGCAATGTCGGTCTGCAGGGCAAAGGGCCGGAGATAGCGGGAGGAGAGGTCGCCCAGCCCCTTGTTGAAGACCAGATAGGAGTAGAGGGTGAAGGGGTTGCCCTGTCCCACCGCGGAGCCGCCGACCGGAGTGATCCCCCGCATGATGAAGGTCGTGAAGATCTCGTGGGGATCGTTCTCGTAAAGGAGCAGCTTTCCCTGAAGACCCGCATACTGGAGTCCCTCGTACGTCTTTCCGGGGGTCCAGAGGGCAATGTAATGGGTATCGACCCGCAGGCTGAAGTGGTGGGTCAGCCGCTTTTCCAGCATCACCGGCGTGGTCAAGGCACTGCTCTGCCCCGGCATGCCCCCGTAGGCCGGCATCAGGGTGAGTTGGTTGTCGATGTCTCCGTCCTTGACGATGATCGGCTCAAGAAAAATCCTGTTTCCGGCATGGGCCAGACCGCTGGCCAGCATCCCGGTGGTCGTGCCGGGACTGCCGCCGGGCGAGAGGGCTCCGGGGTGGTCGACCAGCCCTCCCGACGAAGATGTCGAAGAAGCCGGAGGCGGAGATTGGGGAGCGGCGGCGGAAGCGGGGGGGCTTGGGTTTCCCTGGGAGAGCTGATCGGCCAAGGCCGCCACTCTCCCCCCCGGGACGAGAAGAACGGCCGCGAGAAGGACGGCCGCCACGACCTGTCTCCGGTTGAGTTGAGTTGGAATGGGGTTGGACATGCGAGAATGCTCCCTGAACGGATAGAGGTTCCTGTCGAAAAACAGACCCTCCATCCTAACAGCCACTCTCACTCCTGTGCAATCAAGAAACGTTGACCGTCATTGATTCTCGCTCTTGCATCTGGGCATCGCCCTTCCTCTTTTTTCTTTCCGGACTGTTTCTCTCTTCATCCCCGGGGCCCAGGAGTGGAAAAGCCTCGACAGATGACTCGGTCTTCCCCCCAACACCAGGATCCGGCGCCCCCTTCCATAATCTGAATTTCGTGATTGCTCTCAAGACAACACGACTACGTTATTCAAAATGCTGATCGACGAGTTTCGATCGGTGTCTTCGTCAGTGGTCGATTCGACCACAAAGTCAGAGTTGGCGCCTGTCCGGTTGGTCACTATGTCCGACCAGCCGCTCGAGAAGCGGGCACGCCTCCCCGTGGTTGGGAAGAAGACAATCGGCCACCAGGCTTTCCAGCGCCTCCTCCATTCGTTGAAGATCCCGGATCTTGGCCCGGACAAGGTCGAGCTTCTCCCGGGCCAGGGTCAGAACCGAGGCGCAGGGACTTCCCGGCTCCGTGCGTAGATCCAGAAGCTCCCGGATCTCCTCCAGGGAAAATCCCGTCTCCTTGGCCCGGCGAATGAACTGGAGCCGGCGTACGGTCTCCGGGCCGTAGTCGCGATAGCCCGACTCCGTTCGCCGAACGGGCGGGATCAGCCCTTCCCTTTCGTAAAAACGGACCGCATCGACGCTCACTCCCGCGGCGCGTGCCACCTTGCCGATCGAAAGCCCCACTTGTCCGCCTCCTTCCCCGTATAAAAAGACTTCCCTACCCCGCGCAGCAGGAGAGGCGTCCCACATCCTTGCTGAATGACTGGGCACAGAGCTTGAGGCTCTCCACCATGGTGAGATACGGAAAAAACATCCGGCCGATCTCCTGAACGGTCAGCCCTGAGGCCAGGGCCATGGCCGCCGACATGACGACCTCCCCCCCTTCGGGAGCCAGCACGGTGCAGCCCAGAAGCTTTCCGGTATTTTCGTCCGCCACCATCCGGACCCACCCCCGGGGATCGAAGTTGACCAGCGCCCGGGGGACCTTGTCGAAGGGAAGCGTCCTGACTACCGGAGAATACCCCCTCTCCCGGGCCTCGTCTTCGGTGAGCCCTACCCGGGCCACCTGCGGGTCGGTGAAGATGACCTCGGGCAAAACCGCAAGATCCAGAGGATCCTCTCCCGCCCCCATCATGTGGGTGGCCGCCCGGGTTCCCGACGCCGCCGCCACATAGACGAACTTCGGGAGCGTCGTGCAGTCTCCCGCGGCAAAGATCCCGGGGACGCTGGTCTCAAGACGGCTGTCGACCACGATCTCTCCTGCCGCATTGCTCCTGACGCCCACGCTGTCGAGGCCAAGCCCACGCGTATTGGGATGCCTCCCCGTGGCCACAAGAAGGGCATCTCCTGCCAGCACTCGGCCGTTGGACAGCGTCACGGAAAAAATCCCGTCCCGATGGTCCACCCGGGTGGGGGTCACACGAGAGACGATCTTCACTCCCTCCCCTTCCAGAGAATCCCCCAGATCCCGTCCCAGATCCTCCTCCATTTTCGAGAGGATCCGCTCTCCCCGGATCACAAGGGTCACCTCGGCCCCCAGCCGTCGCCAGGCCTGACCGATCTCCAGGGCCACAAAGCCTCCTCCGAAGACGATCAGATGTCGGGGAAGCTCTTTGGCAAAGAGCGCCTCGGTCGAGCTCCAGAAGGGGGTCTCGGCCAGACCGGGGATCTCCGGAACATGAGGCTGTGAGCCCGTGGCGATCAGGATCCCGTCGGCCGTCAGCCTTCTCTCTCCCCCACCGCCCTCCTTTACGACCACCGTCCGGGCCCCCTCAAGCCTCGCCTCTCCGCTCAGGAGCTCGACCCCCGGTGTCTCCCGGAGGATCCGGGAGTATTTCTCCTCCCGAAGCTCGAGAACCCTCCGGGTTCGCTCGTCGGCAAGGAGACCTGGATTGATCGTGGGAGAGTGCGGCGCGATCCCCGAAAAGGGAAGGTTCTTGACCGTGTGCGCCTGATGGCCCTGGCGCACCAGGATCTTCGAGGGGACGCACCCCACATTGACGCAGGTCCCCCCCAGGGTTCCCCGCTCAACCAGAGTCACGCGGGCGCCGAGATCGGTGGCCCGGAGAGCGGCGGCGACGGCCCCGGAGCCCGCCCCGATGATCACGAGGTGACGGGGAGAGGATCCCCCTTCTCCGGATCGGGGGTCGATCTGTCCAACTTGGGCCCCTTGGACCGGACCGTCCCCTTTGGGCCGAAGGTCGTACCCGGACTGGCGCACCGCCTTCTGCATCGCCTCGTAGTCCGTTCCGGTCTCCGCCTTGACCTCACCCGACTTGGCCTCATAGTCCACCTCGGCCGAGATAACCCCGGGAACCCCCCGAAGAGCCTTCTCCACGCTTCGGGCGCAGTGGTCGCAGGTCATTCCCTCGACAAAAAAATTCACGGTCTCCATTGTCTTCCTCCTTCTCGATTCTCCTTGGCCGACACGACCTTCCCTCCCACGACTTTCCTGCAACCCTTAAAGGGACTCCCTCTTGCACGAGGCCCCGGAGCGGGCTGAGACCATCCGCCGCCAAAGATCCTCTCCGGTCAGCAGGAGCAGCCCCGCAAGTCCGGCATCCATGGCCGGATGGAAGAACTTCATCCCGAGGGGAAGGGCCAGTGCCGAAGCAAGATAGGCCACCAAAATGGGGACGCTCCGCCGTCGGCGATAACTCACATAGGCCCCCCAGCCCCCCAGAAGGAGGGATCCCACCATCAGGGGAAAGAGAAGATGCTTTTTGACGAGGACCCCCAGCCCCAGCGCCCCCATGAAGGAGAGCATCGAGGGGATCCCCAGACAGCAAAGAACCGCCACAAGGGAGACGATGCTTGCCGCCACCGTTGTCCCCAGAGCAAGAGGCTCTTTCCCGCCGCGTTCCGTCTTGTTTTTTTCCATCTGCTCCCTCCCGGGTCACCTGTGGGTCTTCGAGGAATCGGAGGCCGACTTCGATCCTGTTTTAAGGATAAACCCTGGACCTAGATCCAGAGTCAAGCCCTTGCCCCATGACGCTCCCACCGAGGGTTGTTTAAAAACAAATATATGGATTGACAGAGACTTGGTCCTCAAAGAAGACAGCGGCGCGACGCGAAGAGGAGACGCCAAGGGGGAAAGCCGCAGGGAAAGGGAGGGATTGCGAAGAAAGATGACGCGGGAAAGAGCCTCCCCCGGGAGGAATAATGGGGAGGCTCCGGGCTCAGACCATGTGGCGGATGATCTTCCCTTCCACCATGTACATGATGATCTCGGCCACATTGGTGGCATGGTCGGCAAAGCGCTCGAGAGAGCGGGAGATGAAGAGGATCCGGATGATGGGGCTCGTCTCCCCTGTATGCTGGCGAAGATTTTCGACGATGGTCCGCACCAGGGCGCGATGGAGGACGTTGACCTTCTCGTCTTCGAGGGTCACCTCCTTGGCCATGGCGGTGTTCCGGCTGACAAAGGCCTCCAGGGCATTCGTCAACATGGCGCGCCCGATGGTGGACATCTCCACGATGGCCGGAGGGATCGCGACCGCAGGCTCGTCGCAAAGCTCCACCACCCGCTCGGAAACATTCGCCGCAAGGTCGCTCATTCTCTCGAGGTCGGTGATGATCTTCATGGCGGTGATGACAAAGCGCAGGTCCCGGGCCTCCGGCTGGTGAAGGGCGATCATCCGGACGCAGTCCTCGTCGATCCCCACCTCCATGGCATTCACCTGGTGGTCGCGGTCGATGACCTGGCGAGCCTTTTCGGGATCCCGGGCCATCAGCGCGTCAATGGACTCCTGCATCTGGAGTTCGACCATGCGGCCCATTTCCGTGATCCGGCCCTTGAGCTGCTCAAGCTCCACATCGAGATGTCTCTGCAACTCCCGTCCCTTCCCTTGCCTCAGCCGAACCGGCCCGTAATGTAGTCTTCCGTTCGAGAGTCGTCCGGATTGGTGAAGATCTTGGTGGTCTCCCCCACCTCCACCAGCGTGCCGTCGAGAAAGAAGGCGGTGTAGTCCGACACCCGGGCGGCCTGCTGCATGTTGTGCGTCACAATCGCTATTGTATACCTGTCCTTGAGATCCTGCATGAGCTCCTCGATCCGGGCGGTGGAGATGGGGTCGAGGGCCGAGGCCGGCTCGTCGAGAAGGATGACCTCCGGCTCCACCGCCAGGGCCCGGGCGATGCAGAG